>NZ_JBUEDD010000001.1:0-672228 GCF_054955055.1 Paenibacillus sp. J5
AGACTGACACCTGTTTTGAGCCTTGCTCTATATTACATATCGGATTTAATATTGATATTTTTAGTATTTATTCTTGATAAATTTAATTTAAACATTTATAAACATAATAGATGCATGAATAGGAATTATGATCTGTGTTTGCGTAAACCGAGCTCCACTCCCTCTAATATTCCATTCGTTTATACTTCAGCCAGCCCATGCGGCAAGTGCAACCCATGTTCCTACCTCGGGCGACCGACTTGAATTTCCTGTTCACACACTCTCCGCCTATGAACTCATATACTGTAATAAATGGCACAGGAGGCTGGGCATTATGAATCAGCAAGAGAGCGCCGCATGGCGACGTCTGGATCTGTTTGAAGCCGACATGAGGCAGCATGTTGTGCAAGCCGCACGGAGCATGGCGAGAAGCGGGGCCGCATTTGCAGATTTTGAACAGACGAGAGGCAACGAACAGCTATGGCGAGTGACCGAGCTGGGCGCCCTGCAGCTAAGGCCCGGTGTCTCTCCAGCGGCAGGAATACGCGATATTTTTGTCAATGGAGACCTGTATGCCTTTGAATGCGCTACGGCTACGGTCATTGTCCTGTACAAAGGAATTCTCGATTCCATCGAGGAAGAGAGCTTCAATCGGCTGTTTGCTGATCTGCTGCTCTATGATTGGGAATATGACGAGGATCTGAGGCTCATTCAGACAGGGAGCAGCGCTGCGGCGATGCCTGGAGATGTGCTGTACTTCATGAACCCGGATGTGAATCCCGATACGCCCGAATGGCAGGGCGAGAATACGATCAAGCTGGGACCTGACCTATACTTTGGCCATGGGATCGGTGTGACCTCCGGCGCCGACATCATCGCTGCCCTGAACGAGAACCGCATTCCTGATAGTACTCGAACCGCTTACTTGACTAACAATGTGCACCGCCTGGATTTCTCCTATTATTATCCCTACGCGAAGCCGAATGAGCCAAGCGGTATAGCAGCGAGATGCACTTGCTTCATCCGGGTTCGAATCGGACAGCACAGCGGCGCATTCTATCTGGAATAAGCCGCTGTGTATTGCGCCACGACTGTATCTCCTATACAATCATTACTGTTGCTTCATCCAGGCAGGCTCTAGCATGCCGGGCGATTGACCAGCAGCCATAGATCATAGATCATAGGAGAAGGAGTCATCTCATCATGAAGAAGCTGATACTGACAGCAGCACTGCTACTGTTCGCCGCGATGGCGATACCAACCGGAGCAGCAGAAGCCGCATCCAACAAGGACAAAACGTTCGGTTACCTCAACACAGAGACGAACAGCACCTTCGTGCCGATTCGCTTCCTGAGCGAGTATGCCGGAGCTAAAATAACATGGACGGCGGCAGACAAGCGAATCGATATTTCCAAAGGCAAGGATAGCATCGTGCTCTATGTCGGTCGGACACAGGCTATGATTAACGGAGAGCAACAAAAGCTGAGTGCCGCTCCCTTCGAGGAAGGCGGCAGCACCTATGTGCCGCTGCGATTTGTCAGCCAGGCTCTCTCAGTTCAGCTCGCCTGGCAAGCCGATACTTCGTCAGTCAGCGTCACGGCGGGAAGCAAGCAGACTCGTCTGCCTGTAATCAAGCGCGGCGCTACGTCGCCGCCAGTAACCAGCCAAGTGAGGTCGTTCAAGGTAGGAAGCAAGTCGTTCTCCGTCCGTGTGATGACGGTCAACCTGATGCACCCGAAGGTGCAGCTTGATGTCGCGCTTGCCCACGATACGATCGGCAAGGTGGAGGAGCTGAGCAGCATGGCCAAGCGCAGCAATGCGAAGCTCGCCATCAATGGCACCTTCTTCGATGCATACACCAAGGACAGCTACAAGACGCCTTATGGCTGGATCATACAGGGTGGGAAGATTAAGAAGGACAGCTCGGGAGACCGCAAAACCGTCTTTGCTTATGATAAAAACAATCTGACAGAATTAATCGCTGGCGTTGACTTTCCGGATCGCTACCAGCAAGGCGGCATAGAAGGCGCGCTCCAGGTCGGACCTCGGCTGGTCGTCAACGGTAAGGTGCAGCTCAATGTGGAGGCCGAGGGCTTTCGCGATCCTAAGATATTGACCGGTGGCGGGGCGCGCAGCGCGCTGGGGATTACGTCCAATCATGAGCTTCTGCTCGTTACATCCGGTGGAGCGACCATCCCGCAGATGGCCGAAATTATGAAGCAGGCTGGCGCATATCAGGCGATGAATCTGGATGGCGGAGCCTCCAGCGGCCTGTATTACAATGGCAGCTATCTGACCAAGCCAGGACGGGAGCTGAGCAACGCCCTTCTCGTCAAGTATTAATCGTCCTCTCACCTACCGCAGCATCGGACAAGCCTGAAATAAACAAGCGCGAGTGCAGGCTTGATTGACCCAAGCCTTGCACTCGCGCTTGTATATGAACTGACTACATCGCCCTGATCCGCCTGACCACCCGCCTCAACCGTTCTTCATTGAACGGCTTGAGTACGTAATCTGTCATCTGATGATCAAAAGCCCACAACGCATAATGACGATCCTCCGTCACAATGACAACATGCAAATGGGGGAGGGATCTTGTGATTTGCTCCGCAAATGCAATGCCGTGCAGCTCAGGAAGGTGAAGCTCCATAAACAGGACATCCGGCTTCAGATACCCAATCTCCTCCATTGCCTCGATTGGGTTAGAGGATGTTCCGATGATCTCAACCTGCGCTGCTCTTTGCAGCATAGCTGATAGATATTCCAGTTCAGACTCGCTCACATCTAGTAAATATACTCTCATCCCATCCTCCTCCTCCCAAGCCGGCTCGCGCAAGCAAACTAAACAAACTGCATATTACCATTCTAAAGAACTATCCATGGCTTCAATCCTGTTCCTTCATTATTCGAAAAGAAGCTGCCTCTGCAATGTTGCCTCGCAGAAACAGCCATTCATCCTGAATCGCCTCTATTTCTTGTCTAGCAAGCTGCGGACGTCCTCCATCGAGATGACCAGATGAATACCGTTCATCGTCCGCATCGAACCGGAAATAATGCCGCTGAGCCTTCCCTGCTCATCGAGCACAGGGCCGCCCGACATCCCGCTCACGATGGCCGCTGTTGTCAGGATTCGCGCCCTTCCATTCACCTGCGCACCGGGATGGCTGACAATCCCCTCCGTAATTATCGGCGTATCCTTCATCGGATAGCCTAGAGCGTACAGCCGATCCCCATGCCGCAGTGCCGGCTCGCGAAGGGGAAGCGCCGGGTAGGCGCCTCCTTTAAGCTTGACCGTCTTGGGAGAGGGAAGCTGCAGGATCGCAGCATCCGTCAGTTCATCGTAGCGCTGAACCTGTATCGGCCCGATGACGGTGCCATCAATGAGCACCCCTTCGATCCGCTCTCCTCCCTTGACCACATGGTACGCCGTAACGGCTGTTCCGCCTGGGCTGACAATGACGCCAGAGCCGACGGTCTTCACCGTATCGCTACTGTTCATCACCCGCAGATAGAGCAATGCGTTCTGAGCCAGCTCGTAGCTCTCCTTCGCATCATGCTTATCCGGGGCCGTTGCCCGGGTTGCGCCGGCGAATAACAGCGCTCCGCACAGCAGCGCAACTGCAAGCAGGCCTACCCCCGCAAGTTTCACCCTTACAGACATCGCCATGCTTCTCCTCCTCGTTCTCCTCTACGGCTTCACCACGGCCATAATATCCTCATAGGCCCAGTGAGACGGCAGCACATCGGTAAATTTCTCTGGCTGGCTCTGCTTGGCAGCGCCCGTGATGCGGTTAATCAGCACAACAGCCTCTGCTCTGGACAGCTTACTGTCCGGGCGGAAGGTGCCGTCTGGGAAGCCCTTCACATAGCCCGCTTCAACAAATGCTTTCACGTAGCTTGCCGCCCAATGACCTTCCAGGTCGGAGAACAGCGGCGCGGAAGCTTCCTTCGCCGCGGCGCCTGGATTCAGATGCAGCACACGAGAGAGAGTCACGACGAATTCCGCTCTCGTCAACGGCTTATCGCCGCCAAATGTACCATCCGGGTAGCCTTGTACGATTCCAGCCGAGGTGAAGAATGCGATCTGATCCGCCTGATTTGCCTTCACATCGGAGAACAGGTTTGCTACAGTAACATCCTCTTTGTCAATCAGCGGTGCAAGAGCCGTCACTAATTCATAGCGCGTCATCGATGCGTTAGGCTTAAACGTGTTGTTGCTGTAACCGGAAATATATTTGATCTCGGCTGCATTTTTCTTGAGCGCATAGTCCGCATTATCTACCTCATAGTTCATCGTCACTACACGGTTATCCTTGCTTGTAATCGCCTTGATCGTCATCTTGCCTGTAATGATAATCTCGCCTGTGTATTGCTTGCTGGATGTCGTCGGCGTGCTGCCATCTGTCGTATAGTAGATGATCTGCCCTGCCGGTGCTGTCAGTACCAGCTTGCTGTTGCGAGCAATCGTTACCGGCTCCTCACTGGTCGAGCTGACCGTCTTCTGTCCGCTGCGCGCACCGACTACAATCGGCTCATCCTTCGGCTTCTCCGGCGTGATCGGGCCGAATCCGCCTGGGCCGTATACGGCCTGATGTCTCGTCCAGGTTTGTGAGAGAATCTGGCTAGGCTCCTTCTCGGATACCATCGCCACCACCTTGAGCTCGGTTGTCTTACTCAGCTCGATCGGGCCGCTGTACAAGCTGGATTCCTCGCTTGGCTCCGTGCCGTCGAGCGTGTAGTACAGCTTGGCTCCCGGCTCATCAACGGCCAATACAATGCTTGTCTTCTCCAGGAAGTTATTATCACCAGATACAACATACGGTGTCTTGGCTGTCTCCGAATAAGGAACAACAGGAGTATTCAGTACAAGCTCGCGCTGCTGGTTCCCTGCCGCTACCTTGAAGGTAATGCTGCTTGTACCTTTCAGAGTGCCTTGTACAGCCTCGCCTGCTTGCTCGATCTCTGCCTTCGCCGGGTCGGCGCTCCATACGAGCTGATCGTCAGCCGTCAGTCCGAAGGCCGATCTAATCTTGTTAATGCTATCCTTCACATCCAACACTACAGCCGCAGCACTCAGCTTCGATCTTGTGCTGCCTGCATAGGCGGTAAGCTGCGGATAGAAGCCTGCAGTCGCTGTCCACTTCGTGGCATCCAACTGCACCGGCAACTGGCCTGCGGTCAGCGCCTTGACTGTCAGCCCCTGTGCAGCCGCATTCGTTCCCGCGACTTGCTTGGCGACGCTGCTATAGTAGGCGGTGTCGTTTTTAAGCTGCTGCTTGTTGTATACACTGTTGCCAATGACGGCTGCGTCCGCCTTCTGTCCTGCAAGGCCGCCATAGAAGGTCTGACCGGAGATGACCTTGCCGTTCACTGCGGCGATGATCTCGCCCGTGCTCACGGTGTTGTTCATCTCACCGGCTGCTGCATAGCCTGCGATGCCGCCTGCCCAGGCCTTCGCTGTACCCTGTGCTTCGACGCGGCCGCTGTTATAGCTATAGCTGATCGCTCCCTCGTTGGAGCCGCTCAGCCCGCCTGCTTGTGCTTCTGCTGCCGTAACCAGCACATCCGCATACGAGAAGCTATGGCTGATCGAACCGGCTGCACGATTGTCCGCCGTCACGCCGCCTGCGCGAACCAACTGCTGTGGCGCTGCTGCTGCGCTGCGGATAACGCCGGAGATCGTCACTTGATCGATGGTTCCTTCATTCACGCCAGCCGCTCCGCCTGTATAGGCAGCTCCAGAGCTGATCGTTCCGTTCACTTGGCTGTTGCCAAGCTCGCCCTGGTTCAGCCCGGCGATGCCGCCAACATATTGCGGCTGAGTAGCAGAAGTCACGTCGATCGCCACTGTCGCCTCAAGTCCGGCAATCTCTCCTTCGTTCACGCCGACTGCTCCGCCCGTGTATTCCCCGCTTGAGCTGAGCTTGCCCTCTACCTGGCTGCTCTCCAGCTTGCCCAGGTTGCGGCCTGCAAGTCCGCCCGCAACACCAGTGCTCTCCAGCTTCAGTCCAGTGACCTTCGTCTGGGAGATGGTGCCGCCATTGCTGCCGACTACAGCGCCGGTCGGTCCATTGCCCTTGATGTCCGCTTGCTCGATCCCCACACCGGAGATCATCGCTTCTGGCCCAGTTGTACCTGCCGCTACGCCCGTATGACCTTGACCTGTAACGACAACCTTAGGCTGGTCAAAGCGGATATTTTTCAATGTGCCTTCGTGGATAGCGATGAAGCCCGCTGCTTGCTCGGCATCCACCTCGCCAGTGATAGACAATCCGGAGATTGTATGTCCGGCACCATCCCATACGCCAGTGAAGCGATCGAATGGCGTCCATGCTCTGCCCGACCAGTCAATGTCTGCCGACAGCGTCAGCAAAGCGAATTCCGGCTTGTCCGCGGCTGTGCGGTCAAACAGCTTGTAATAGGTTAATCCGGTGTCTGCATTGTACAGCAGCACTGCGCCAGCAAGCTGTGGAGCCGAGCCGATCACCAGACCGTTCTCCTGCTTGCCTGTGAGGAAGAGCGTATCCACCTCATAGCTCCAGCCGCGCACAGCCCCCATATCGGAAGCTGGCACTGCCGCTACACTACTCGACTGGCCGAGATTGTAGCCAATCGGATTGAGCGTGCCGCTGTAAGTAGATTCGGTAATAGCTCCTTGTCGGAACTGATAGCCAATGAGTGCGCCGCGATATACGTTGGCTCCACTTACATTGATCGTTATTGTTGGCACACCCGCATATACCTGCTTCAGCTTGCCGTCATTATATCCAGCAAATCCGCCAGCATAGGCATTGGTTGCATGGTTGATACCGATCGTCTCCACCTTGTCAGACAAGGCATAGGCATTATCAATGGAAGCATATCGCTCGACTGCTCCCGCAAAGCCGCCGCTGCGCGTATCGAATCCGGTGTTATGCACATTGCCGGAAGCATACGCCTGCTTGATCATATACTGATCTACCGAGCCTGCAAATCCGCCAGTGTATGCTCCGGTGATGCCCTTCACAGTCACATTGCCCTTGGCATATGCATCGCTGATAAGCGCCTGCTGTGTCGATGCGTCCCCGAGCAAGCCCGCGAAGCCGCCCGTATACATGGTATTATCCTGATTGCTGTCCTCCACCTGCACCGGAATATCGGCGTAGGAATGAGTCATCTTCGTGTTGTCGCCCTTGCCGACGAAGCCGCCGATCTGGGCGACCGGCATCCGGCCTGGACGGGTAACGGCCTGTCCGGCAGTCACTTTCGCTTCGCCTGCCGCTTTGGCCTCCGAGTAATGAATCTCTCCGCCATCTGTTCTGCCGACCACACCGCCGACGGACAGAACAGTTCCGCCTGCAGCATCGACGCCGCCGCTCGACTTCACATGTACGAGAATGCCGCCAAGATTCGTCCCCACGGCGCCGCCTGCCGCAAGCTCTGTACCACCTGTAGCCTTCAGGCTTGCTGCTGTCTGCGAATAGTAGACCGAGGTCTGCTGGTTATATCCGATCAGGCCGCCCGTATGCGAATTGCCTGTCGCAGCATCCATCGCCAGCTCGATCGAGCCCTGCTGAACGTCTGCCTGATAGATTCCATAGTAGAACGGAATGAGTCGGCCAAAGTCAAAGCGCTTGTTCAGATCGGCAGATTCGCTTCGCCCGATCACCCCGCCTGCCGCGGCTTCACCGGACAGAGCACTCACCTTGATATGAGGCACAACAGTCGCCTTGCTCACGATAGAGCTGTCGCTCCAGCCCACGGTACCTCCCACTGACGGGCTTGGCCCTGAGGCTTGAATGACAGCATTCGAGACCAGTTCTTCCGCTGCTGCCTGGCTCAGGCCGCCAGCTACACCGCCGATGATCGGCGTCCGTGTCGTAGATTGTCCCTGGATGAACAGCTCCTGAACCCTCACACGCTCGGCATCCAATGCAGCCGTTCCACTACCTTCCTTGAATCCGACAGCTCCGCCAACATAGTAGTCGCCGACCACCTGCGGCGTTTCGCTGCCAGCAGTTGTCACAACGGTAAGATCAGCGATTACGTTGTTCGGCTCGGAGTACCCGAAGGCGCCGCCTGCTGCCGATCCGTCGCCTGCTGCCTGCACTTGACCCAGCAGCTCCAGCTTGATATCTTGTGCCTTGCCGGAAGCATAATGACCGACGATGCCGCCAGCAGCGCTGCCCTCGCCATCTGCCTGTACCTTGTAGCTCGGCTCCAGCTTCAGCTCGAATCCGGTCAGGTCGCCTGTCTGCTCGCCGATCACTCCGCCAGCGTAGCCGCCTGACGCTTGCGCGCTAACACTACCCTCTACAGCATGAACCTCCAGCACACTGCCCTGCAGCGACTGACGGTTAACACCAACTACGCCACCGGCGATAGCGCCCGGAACCTGGCTCTTCACTTCGCTGCCGCCATCGATCGTTACCTTGATGACTGCCTCTAGTGTTCCTTCATTCTCGCCCACTGCGCCGCCCGCATGCTTGCCGTTGACGGTTGCGCCATTGAGCAGTCGAATGTCTATCTTGTTAATCGTTCCCTTGTTCAGGCCGACGAGACTGCCTGTCGCTTGCTGGCCTGCCACATGCAGCGGCTCCAGCGTGACATTCTTCACTTCAGCCTTGTCGCCGATGACCCCGAACAGGCCGCCGTAGATATGCTCCGGCTGTACCGTCAGACCATCGATCAGATGTTTGCCGCCATCCAGCGTGCCCTGGAAGCCATGAGCGATCGTGTCGCCGATCGGCACCCATTGCAGCGATTGAATATGGATCGGCTTCGTAATGCGGATCGTTCTGCCCTCGAAGCTGAAGGCGTCCTCCCCTGGAACCGTGCCATTGACGATCGCCGCCAATCCGGCGAGCTCCGCCTCTGTGCCGATCTCGAACGTAACCGCATCCTTGTCGAGCAGATACCAGCGCAGATTGGTGTTGACTTCCTCACTGCTGCCCCCGCCGCTGTTCGCGGTTCGGATCAGCTCAGGATATTTATACTGTGCGCTGAGCGAGCCGTATTTCCACGTATTCGTGAAATCCCAGCCCGACAATCCAGGGAACACGTCGCGATTCTCCAGTTGCCCCGCCAAAATCGTGCTCAACCGACCGTGAGCGTTCAGGAAGCGGTGATTGCCGTCTGCAAAATCGGACAGGTCCTTGTTGATCAGCTTGTCTTCATCTTTGATGTAGTACGACTTGAACAGCAGCTCTCTGCTCGCATTGTCATAACGTCCTGCAAAGCCGCCCGCATACGCCTCACTGGAAGCGACAACCTGGGAAGCTGAGTAGGCGTAGGATATTTGACCAGCCACGATGCGTCCGATCAGACCACCCGCATACGAGTTCTGCTGCAATGCATGAACCGATTTACCCGAATATGAATTGTCGATCGAGCCGGATAGCTGCTCGCCAACGAGACCACCAGTCATCGTATAGGCTCCCTCGGAGGTCACCTTCGCTACAGCGTATGATTTATTGATGATTCCGCTATTGCGCCCGACCAGACCACCGGTAAATACCGGTTCGCTAGCGGTGCCGTTCGCTTTGCTGGTTACATCATTGTCAATATAAGAAGCAATGATGCGACCGTTCTGTTCGTTATGACCAACGAGACCGCCGGTCAGTGTGCCTGTGCCTTCAATAGCCAGGTTGGCATTGGTGTACGTATAGTACAATACGCCTGTCCCTTTATTGACGCCGACCAGACCGCCCGCTATCGATTGGTTGCCTTTAAGCGTGAGCGGATTTTTGTCGGTAATGCTGTTGTTGGCAATCAGGCTGTTGTTCTCGCCCGCCATGCCGCCCGCCACCGTCAGCGGCGCGCTGCTCTGAATGCTGCCCGCCACGCGGCTGCTCTGAATCGTGCTCACCCCGGCAGCCGGATCAGGAACCGTGTCGCCTGCGCGCTGCGCATTGCGGCCGATGAATCCGCCTGCTACGAGGCGCTGCGCCGCAGCATTGGCACGCAGATTAAGCTCCGTCACATAGGTGCCTGTAATAACCTTATTATTAGAGCCCAGATTGTAGCCGACGATGCCACCTGCTTCGGCATCAGTGCCATTAAGCACCAGATTCACCTTATAGCCAACCAGCTTCTCAAGCTGCGTGCGAAGGCTCGTTCCGACGAGTCCCCCTGCACGGGCATTCGTTGCGGCAGCCGAGGTCGTCAACAGTACATTCTCCGCATTGATCTTCACTGCGTTGCCGATCATGACGGAATCCTCTGCTGTACCAGCAAGCGCACCTGCCGATACACCCGTTCCCTGTACAGAGAGCGCTACATAATCCGGGATGATGGCTGCCGCGCGCGAGTCTGCCAGCCTGGCGTTCTTGATGTAGCCGACCAGTCCGCCTGCATGCCCATCCGCTCCTGCCGCCGTCAGGAGGGTCTCCTCGCCAGCCAGCGCATTCGCTCTTGTAATCGACGCCAGCACGCCACCGTCTACCGTCTCCATGCGGCCTGCGATACCGCCTGCCTCCACGCGCGCTCCGCTCGCATGAATAACGATATTGCTGGTGCGTGTATCTGCCAGCACGCCCGTATTCCATCCCGCTACGCCGCCCAGCTTATTATCTGCCGCTGTCGAGACGAGACGAACGCGGTCAGCCAGCACGATCTGCTCTTGCTCCTCTACGTCTTGCTGCATGGTTGTGCCAACTACCTCGCCATGCTGCTCGGCGAACAGGCCGCCCAGTATGCTGCTTGCGCCTGTGCTTCCCAGCTCGCTATCCTGCACGCTCAGCAGCGTATTGTCCGGCAGCAAGGTCGCCGTATTGACGGCCGCGATGCCCCCTATACGTACCTGCTCGCCGGCTGTCTGCAGTTCCAGCCTCTCTGCCACTGCGTACAGCTTGGCCGAGTTGTTGCGGCCTGCCGCGCCACCGATATAACTGTTAGCGGCTTGCACCGTAAAGGCTATATCGTGAATATTCAACGGCTGCTCCTTGGAGCCTGCCGTTGCCTTCTCTGTCAGCTCTCCAGCCACCGCACCGAAGGTGTAGCCGCTTCTTCCTGGCTCTGTAACCAGTTGGATTCGCGCCACCTCGATGCCGCTAAGCGTCAGATTGTCCGAGTTGCGTCCGATGACGCCGCCAGCGGCGAACTCGTCGCTGCCCGCAGGCGCGGCAGCCAGATCGGCAGCAATCGTCACACTATGGCTTGCATCATGGTTCACATCACCGACTACAGCGTTGGTGATCGTGCCTTGAGCCAGACCTGCCACGCCCCCGGCAACCACTTGGCTTGGACGACCCGCAAGCGCAATATAGCTGACTTGCGTCTCTTCAATCGTGCCATCTGCATAACCGGCAATGCCGCCCAATACAGCATCTGCTGTAATGGAAGCATATTGGTCGGTTGTATTGCCAATGACCGTATGAGATATCGTGCTTCCTTGCATGTAACCGATGATGCCGCCGGTATAAGACCCTGCCTGGCCGACAACATCCAGCTTCCCTTTGAACGCCGTATTCTTCACGCCATCGCCGCCGATGTATTCCCCGACAACGCCGCCGGTGCTCACGCGGCTGTTACTGTCCGATTGCGCAGCCTCTACCTTAATCTCGTTCGTGTAGACAGCTCCATTAATCGCGGTATCCGCAGCAACTGCGCTGTCTACCAGGCCAATGTAGCCGCCTGTATACAGCTTGGTCTGCCCGTTCACCGTAATATTACCGGTGCTGTGAACATTCGTCGGAGCCGTGCCGGCTGTGCTGGAATAAGCCAGGTTGGAGATAATCCCCCCAGTGGCCACTCCGCTGCCTGCTGTGACTTGCAGCTCCCCGCTGTTCACATACGCTTGCGGATCGCTGTTGTCGAGCAGCACACGGCTTGCGCCGAAGCCGATCAGACCACCGGTATAGACCTCATTCGCTCCGCCGCTTACCGACACGAGCGCACTGTTGCCTGCCTTGCCGGTAAAGGTAAGATTGCCAGTCATCCGGCCAATCAAGCCACCGGTGTACAGCTCGGATGCTCCGGTAACTGTAATCGGGACTGTATTGGTAAAATTCCGATTCCAGGTCATATTGCCCTCGACCTTGCCGAAGAGACCGCCCGTATGAGCACGGCTTGCGCCATTCGTGCTCACCGCGCCACTACTTGCAAATTGCACCTGGAACAGCTCCTGCTGCTGCGGCGCAGTGATGGCTCCTGCAAGACCGCCTGCATAGGAGGAGGAAGCGTCAGCAGCAGTGACAGTGACCGCTCCGCTATTGGAGGTCTGCTCCGAGAAGTCCGTCTCGCCACCCGCCAGACCGATAATCCCCCCGGCATAGCTGTTCACGCCCTGAACGGCAGTAACCGCGCCGCTGTTGCCGATGGGTGTCGATTCCTCAATCATGGTCAGCACAGCCGTCGATTGGCCGACGATGCCCCCGGCTATGCTATCGCCTGCGCCTGAGCTCGTGGCCGTAACCAGACCGCTGTTCGAGCTTTTCTTCACCTTCAATCCATTCGCGCTGGAATAACCGACGAGGCCGCCCGAGGAGCTATTAACCCCTGTCGCCTCCACTGCCGCATCATTCACAGACAGCGAGATCGTTCCTTCAGCAGAGCCGACCAGACCGCCCGCATACATGTTGTATGCTCCAGCATCGGCATTAATCGCCAGATGGTTCGTCACCTGGTGCACGATGCTGTTGCCAGTCATCTTGCCGACAACTGCGCCAATATAAATATCTCTGCCAGGCGCATCCACCTGTAGACGTCCGTCAGCGGCGAACTCCAGTCCGCCAACCGTTCCGCCGTCCATATATCCAATCAGCCCCCAGTAGCTGGTGTCGCTGATCACCCTCATGCCAGAGAGTGTAAAAACTTGCGCGTTTTCACCCAGCAGCGTGCCCTTGAATGGGCGGTCAGCGTTGCCGATGGGAACCCACTGGTATTCAGACAGATCCAGATTGCGATCAATTTCCAGAATTCTTCCTTGGAACCCGTTAATCTCCTTGCCGTCCGCCGTCTGGCCGTCATTGACCAGCTTGGCGACACCAGCCAGCTTCTCCTTGGAATCAATCGTAAATGTAATATACATCTCGTTGTACCAGCTCGTATCTGCATGGCTGTCCCATCGGTCGGGATCGGCCTGAGCCATATATACGCCCGTCAAAGCAGCCAATGACACGCAGATTGCCGCAAGGATAACCTTAAACATCGAGGATTGCTTCGCTATCATTCATTGCACCGCCTCAAGTAATTTGTGACTGCCCGATCCTGCTCCATACTGTAGCTTCGCACGATAGTCAGAGCAGCGCCCAGTGAGAGCAGATATACCCACACAAGCGTCAAGCGTCTTGTGTGGGTATTGCCCGCTACTCTATTATCCGTTGATGAAGCTATCGAGGCGCACGGCAATTGCTGCGGCTTGCGCCCTTGTCAGATCGCCCTGCGGCATAATGCTGCCATTCTCACCGCGGATAATGCCTTGCTTGATCGTCAAGGCCACCGATTGTCTTGCCCATGCCGGGATGGATGCTCCATCCTTGAATTCGCTCAGAATCTTGTCCGCCTCGTCGGCGCTTAGCTGCTCTGCCAGGCCTAGCGCACCTAGCGTTCTGCCTACCATCGCCATCGCCTCCATGCGGGAGATCGTCGCGTTCGGCGCATAGCTTCCATCTGCATTGCCAGTGACGATGCCCAGCTCTGCTGCGATCGAGACGCTGCGGCTATACCAGTCCTTCGCCGCCACATCCGTAAAGCTGTTCTCTGCATTCCGATTCATCCAGCCGCCTACACGCAGCAGAATCGTTGGATACTCGGCTCTCGTAATTTTGCTGTCCGGTTCAAAGCGGTCTGCGCTCTTGCCGAGCACGAACAGCTTGGCTGCTGCTGCCTCGATGCTGGCTTGTCCCCAGAAGCTCGCCGGTACATCCTGAAATGTCTTCGTGCTGCTCAGGAAGGCCAGGCTGCCATTGCCTGTCACATGAACAATCGCATAGGTCTTGCCGTTTATCTGCTCCAGCTTCCATGGAAGGGTCGTCCAGCTTCCATTGCTAGCACGCTGTACAATCGCGGTCACATCCTCCGCGCGAACCTGATCAGGCAAGGCTACCACAGCATTCACATAAGGGAGCAGGCTTTGCGCCGGAAGGTTCGTTGTGATACGCACGCCTTGACCATTGCCAAGCAGCGTTGCGCCCAGTGTACCCGCTAGCCCTTGCAGCCCTGTTGTTTCTGCTGTGCTGTTAGCGCCGATGTTCATGCTCAAGTTATCCTTCACATGAGCCAGTTGCTCCGGAGTCAGCTCCACCGTCGCTCCTGGCAATTCGATGCGCAGCTTGCTCTTCTTGCTGCCAAGCTGCTGCACGATCGACTTGTCCAGTTGAACATCATAGCTGGAGGCCGTCGCATCGCTGGTAGCAATGACCAGATCGGTCGCATCCTTCACCGTTACTGCTCCTGCAGCAAGATGGATGCGCGCTTCATTGCCGACCCGTGTTGCCTTCTGCTTCACTCCGCCGACGGTAATCTCGATCGGGCCAGTTGTTGTGGTGCTTCCACCACCACCACCACCGCCACCGCCGCCGATGACGCCAGGGCCGGATACTGCCCATACCTGTGCCGTTACTCTGGAGGACAATGCTGTCGCTTCCTTCGATTGCGTCAGGCGCTTCGCGACAAGTACGGTATCCCCTACATTGGCTGCGATCTCGCCATGGGTTGGCAGGACGCTCCATTGGCTCAGATTTTGCTTGTAGACGGGCAGCTCTACCGATGTCCCCTGCGGGAACACCTTGTACACGAGCTGCTGACCGGCCATATCGCCCGGATCGGCTACCGTCATCTTCGTCTTGCTGCCTACATTGACAATGGACGCAGATGTTGCTGTCAAGCTGTCCAGTCCGTCCACCGTAGCGACAGACATCGTCTGCAGCTTCACATCCTCCGTTACCGTATACTCTGCCTGGATAATCGACGAGCCCGTCTGCAGACTGGTAACACGTCCGGTGTCGGTTACATTGACCGCTTCGCCACGATATACCGAGTAGGTCAGGCGCTTGTCTCCGGCTGCTACTGCAACCTCCTTAAACTTCGGCTTGCCGCTTGCATCCTTGCCCGTAACATACTTGAGATAGGCCTGGAAGCTTGCGCTCTCGCCCGGCTTCATCGCCGCCAGCTCCTTCAGCACCAAGCCTGCAGGTGCTTCGAAGCCGTCATTGGTAATCTGGACGCTCGCCGCATTCTTATTGCCTGCACCGTCCTCCGCTGCGAATTCCAGCATGGCTGTCGCTGCACTGTTGCCCACGGCAACACTGCCCTCAAAGCTGCCGTCCTGCGCTACTTCAATGCGAGTGCCATTCACTTTTAATTCCGCATCATTGGATGTTTTGCCAACGACCTTGATCTTGCCATTCGTTGTCCGCTCGCCCGTCAACGGCTGATCGATATACAGCACCGGAGCGATCGTGTCTACGGTCACATACAGCATCGTCACCGAAATATCCTTGGTCTTGGTGTTTCTGGAGACCAGTTCAATAGCATACGTGCCATCACTTTTCAGTTGGTCCAGCTTCAGCGTGCCCTTGCTGCCGCTGCCGCTGTTGGTCAGTACAGTCTTGCCAATCGACTTCTCATCATAGAAGGCTTCGACCTCAACGTTAGGCTGATCAGAGTTAAGCTGCAGCGTCTGCTCGGTCTTGCCTGTCAGCAGCTCTCTCGATGCTGGCAGCACAGTGATCTTGCCTGAGTCGGATTGCACCTGCAGGACAGGCTTCTTCGGAATCGGCAGCAGCTCTTTGGTGCTCCGCGTCAGCTCCGCATAATGATAGTTCTCATTTTTGTCGGCTTGCTTGGTCGGCTTGATGACTGCCGAGACTGCGGCAATATATTCCTGACCCGTAAGCAGTCCAACATACTTCACGTTCTGCTTATCGAGCGTCGTGCCCTTGAGGTTGTCTGTGTTGATCTCATCCGTTGTGGACGTTGGCGTCCAGCCACCAATCAGAATCCCCTCATACTTGCCGCTCTTGCTGTTCCAATATGGCGCCAGCTCATCGGCAGTGAACAGAATATCGCCAAAGTTCTCATAGGTCTGCAGCTTGCCATCCTTCTCCTGCAGCGCCTGAATGAGATAGCTGTGCTCGAAGCTCTCATGGCCTTCCTTCTTCGCCGCCGGCTTGAAGGACAGCGAGAACAATCCATTGCCTGCCGGCTCGATCGCGACATCGCTCACTGGCTGTGGCGCCAGCGGATCGATGATCTCGAATGTGCTAGATGAGGTCTTGGTTCCATATGCTGCATGAGACTTGAGCTCTGCGCGCAGATAATATTTGCCTTGACCCAGCAGACCGCGAATATCTTCGACCTCGCCCATCATGCTCACTTTGGTCACATCGACCTGCAGACTGCCTTTTGTAACAGAACCGCTCACTGAACCGCTCGTGACAACCGGAATGTCCTTGGCGATCAGCATGCCTGGCTCGCCCGGCTCCAGCACTTCCTCACCATTCTCCAGCTTCCCTGTCGTCTGGGTTACCGGCTCAGCGGTCAGATACAAGCTGACGGTGTCGCCAGGCTGGGCATTCTGCACCTTCCAGGATGCCGTGAACTGATTCGCATCTGTGCTGTCCTCGATAATCTCCACATCCGAAAGCCCTGGCGCGGTCGGCACGTTAAGCAGCCGTGTCTCCACTGGAGTAACCGAGGTGAGCTTCCATGTTCCTCCGGCTTCAGCCTGAGCCTCAGGAACGATGATATACAGCTTCCTCAGATCGACGCCGTCTACCGATTCCGATGCCGGAATAATCTGAGTGAAGGCATTGGCATTTGGATTCGTATTCGTGTTATCCATGATGAGAGGATATTCCTTGCCATTACGATCTTTCAGTGTCAGGCTCGGTACTTCCTTCTGATCATATTGCACTTCAATCAACGCATTGCCCGACACACCCGTCATCGGAATCTCATGAACGCGGCCGCCGTTCTTGGTTGTAATGCCGCCGATACCTGCATTGGCCTGACCGTTCTCGATCACGTTCACGCCTTCGGCTACATTGCGGTATACAATGCCTTGTGTCGGCTGTTCCGCATCAATCCAAGAGGTGGCTACCGTCTCGACGCCTTGTCCGATTACCATGAGACGCGGGCCACGTTCCGGATCATCGATAACCATATGAATGAAGCCTTCTGGCAGCTCCTCACCGGAGGTGCCGAATTCAATTCCACCGCCCCAATAATAGGTCACGCCGAGCGTGATCAGCAGCACACCAACGCTGCCCCATACCTTGTCGTTGTTGATGCCGAAGAATACGCTGGAGAGCGGCAATCCACCAACGATTGGAACACTGGAAGGAATCTGAATCTTCGCGCCCATATATCCTTCAAAATCAATCCGGTTCTTCTCCAGATTCTGACCGACGAAGATGCCCGCCTTGCCGATGACGACATCCCAGCCGCCAATATCTACCTCTGCGGCGAGACGAACGAACCATGGCGTCACCCACTGGGCTTCCAGCAGCGCCAGGCTGAGCATCGGTATGAGGTCACTCTTCTTCGGATCGCCCTTGGTGGAGAAATCAAGCTTCCCTTCAATCTTGATGCCCGTTCTCTTCACGGTCAGGTCGACAGCTCCGAAGAAATACGCCGGCGCCATGCCAAAGCGCATATCCACGCCTGCCTGCACTGTCAGCGGGAACGGGTCCTTGCTGGTACCGCCTGCAATCGTGTCCGCCAGCTCGCGCACTGCTCCGCGCACCGCTGTCAGATAGGTCTGCCCGGCTATCAGAATACCCGGATTGCCAAGCGTCGTGCTGAAGGCAATAACATCCGGCAGCACCCTGCCGTCGGCCACTTGCTTGAAGGCCAGCTCGGCCTCAATCTCAATCGTATTTTTCAGCTCGGCCTTGAACTTGATGCCGTACTGATTGCTAATATCCTCTACTTTCTGGACGTAGTGCACGACATTCAATTCGCCGCTCACACCGCCGCCATCATCGTCATCCTTCTTGCCTTTTTTGTCGTCCTTCTTGCCGATCAAGCCAAGATCCTGCTCCAGCTCGAACTTCAGCCCGGCATCGACGCCAACGAAGCCCTTCTCATTGAAGACGACATTTTTGATCTCACCTTCAATAATTTTCAGCTTGATCGAGCCGCCGAAGGATATGCCCTCTTCACGAAGAATATAGTCGTTGAAGGAGAAGCCAAAGCCAGAGATGGAGAAGCTTGGCGCTGCAAACAGGCTGTGCTTGTTGAAGTACACCTGCTCAATCATCACCTGGCGCAACGGGTTAATGCGATCGCCTACACCGCCTACTGCCCATTTCAGGCTGCCGTTGAGGGAATCATCCTCTGCATTGGTTTTGGCGTTTTGCGCTTCCTCTTCCTTCTTCTCTTCTTCCTCTTCCTCATCTTCATCATCATCATCATCGTCGTCATCATCTTCTTGACGCTCGACGCTCTTGTTGAAGCCGTTGAAGAAGTCGAGTGTCCACTGGCCTTGATGGAAGACGAAGCCGCTGCTGGCTACGCTCAGCGTGCCGTCACCCTTGACGAACATCGTATCGAAGAACGGCATCGTGTCATAGCCGGAGACTTTGGTCTTGGCGCCGAAAATATCCAGCTTGCCGCGCACGAAGGCCAGGTCTTTGCCCTTATACGCTACCGCGCCATTAATGATCGCCGGCTCGGTGCGGGTATCAACAACGGCCTGCAGATCAGAGCCTTCGCCGACCTCGCGAATCATCCCGCGAATAACAACCAGCTTCTCGCGGTTTTCCGCCTCCTCGTTATTCTCGTCGTCAAAGAACTCCTCCAGATCCTCCTCGGAAGCAAACAGCTTGTAATTGTAGGCCGGAACTTCCTCAAGTGCTTCGTCGTCCAGGAATTCATCAAGCTTGAACTTCGGATCGACAGCCTTGCTCGCTATGCCAAACAATGCCTTCGTCTGCTTGTAGGCCGTCACAGAGTCCTTCAGCGCAGTCGACGTACTGAATGGCTCGCCAGGGAACATCGTGTTCAGCTCATCCACCAGCTCCTGCTTGGGTGTACCGCCGCTTCCGACACCGCTCAGGTCGAAGGTCTGCTTGTAGACCGCCATAATGTTCGCTTCCCGAATACGCGCCTGCTGGTTCGTGGTTACCAGGAAGGTCTGCTTGGTCGTGATGTCATACATCGCAGCAATTTCCTCGTCGCCGCCCGTATCGCCCTTGTAGTCTATCTCGACCTGGTATTCTCCCAGTGGCAGCTCTGGTCCGCGCCCGGCCTCGATAATCTCGCCGTTGCGATCAACCCGATCTCCGCCCTTGTAAGAGATGCGCATATCCCCGGAATATCCGTCATCAGTCGGCTGGAGCAATACGGAATCCTTGACCGGAATTTTGTAGCGCTCTCCTGTCACGATTTCCTTGAAGTACAGATCAAAGTTCGGATCCGCCGTGTCATTGCCTGTATTGTACGCTTCTATATTGGACAGGTTCAGGGTGACATACTTGATGTCATCCGTGTACAGCTCGCCTGGCGACAGCGCATAGACATACGTTGGCACGGCCTGTCCCACAGGCGGCAGCAATACAAAATTCGCTCGCGTGGCTTCGAACTGAGCCTTGATGCTCTCATCCTCAATCCCCTCGATCTCCTTCTGCGTCTCCGGGCTGGCTACCTTGAGCATGTACTCTTTGGTCGTCGGCCACGGACGCCCCTTCGCCTGCACCTTGAACGATACGGTAATCGTATCCCCCGGCTTATACTTCGGCTCGATCCCCTGCGCCGCTTCCTCAGGCGTGGCCGGCTTCAGGAACTCCAGCGACTTGCTGCGGAAGGCCTCGATCTGCGCCTTGCCATTTGCATCGCGAATAATTTTGCCTTCCTCGTCCACCTTGACGAAGTTCAGCCCGCTCTGCAGCGACAGCTCGGCACTGATTTTGCTATGCTCCTTATTGTAGGAGGCGATATTCTCCACCTCAGCAATAATGTCGAAGATGCCTTCGTTCACATAATCGCTGTTATCCTGCAGTGTAGCGAGCTGCTGCACCGGATCGATGTAGCGAATCGAGAACATCTTGTCGGGTTCAATGATTTCGCCCAGTCCATAGATGGTCTCAAAGGTCTGCACCTTCTGATTATCCAGCGCCTTCGGCTTCCAATAGAAGGCTACCGCCGAATCTGCCGTGCCGTAATCATTGGTGTCACGGGTGAAGTCAAGATTGGAATTAATGTTGTAATCCCACTTCGTATTAGCCAGGCCATTCCAGTGTCCCACGATCATCTCGTCGACAAGGTTGATGTTCGCCTCGGCAATATTATTGAAGCCATAAGCAACTACATTGGTTGCCAGCGGATTGGACAGATCCAGTTGGTCGCGCATGACCCAATAAGGAGGCAGCTTGTAGAAGTTGACATCCTCATCCTTCACGCCCAGCTCCGCCTTCGGATCATGCACCAGCTTGCGCTCTACCAGCAGCGGCGCGCGGTAGGCTGTGCCAATCTGGAACTGTGGCCCGTCATTGCCCGCCACCATCGTATCCAGCAGAATCCGGCTGCCCAGTTCCACCTTCGCTCCGCTGCGGTTGACCACCTCGTAGCGAATGTTGACGTTACCGGCATTTTTCTTATTCGAGGCGTCGGAGTAGAGCAGCAGAATCTGTTTGATCTCCACACCCTTGATCTTCCAGACCGTCTCGATCTGGCGAGTGCCGTCTGTATTGTTAACGATCACCGGAGCGGTAATCTCAGAGAAGAAGTTCGCCCCGAATTTGTATGGATTACCAAAGATATAGTCCGTTCCGTCAATGCGGAAGGTCGTAAACGAAGTCTCAGGATTGTCACCCTGGAACAGCATATCAACGTTCTGATCCTTCTTGCGGATCGGCTGTCCTTCCACGGTACGAATGCTGAAGCGTCCTGTACTGTTATTGACCGTTACTTTCACAAAGTCATTCTGCAGCACCGTCACCTCGGGCGCTGAAGCCGCTGCCGCAACGGCCTGCAGGCCGCTTATATTGGCGGTCATCGTCAAGACGAAGGCCAGCAAAAGGACAAGCGTTCTTTTCATAAGCAACACATTACTACCTCCTGTCTGTTCATCCTCCCTGGCGAGCACCGCCCCGCTCATGTCCCAATGACAGGCGGAGCCGCGCTATCCAGGGTTGCCGCTTCCTCTACTTGGTCTTCGTAATGAAGAAGGTTGCGTATTCCCGTTCACGTTCCTGGTTTCTTACGATCACCGTATACCAGCCCGCCTGCGGGAAGGTCACCGTGAACTTGCCGCTGACCAGCTCTTCATACGTCAGCTTCTGGGCGATGTATTTCATCTGCCCTTCGCGATACAGTCCCGGCTGATACAGCAGATCGAAGGTAGCCTGCTCGTTCGTCAACTGCTTGCCTCCAACGTCCATCACGTTGAATCGGCTGATTCGGAAGGTAATCGAGCTGGTGTCGAACAGCACCGACTCACCCAGTCCCGCAGAGATCAGACGATCGTTGCCGAAGATGAGCATGCCTTGGTCACTCACGACGAACACTTCCTGAACAACCTTGGTGACATTGCCGACTTGGTCAGTTGCCGTATAGGTCACCAGTTGCCGTCCCGTTTGCTCCAGCTTCAGATCATCTACCTCGACCTTGATGTTCTCCGGTGCAGATACATTATCCGTCACTGTGTATCCGCCAAGATCGGTACGGAAATCGAAGTTCGCCTTGTTCTGCACGATGGCTGTGGTCGGCAGGTTGAGTGTCAGCTCAGGGCCCATGTTATCCAGCCCCTTGACCGTCACCGCCACCTTGTTGACATTGCCCACCAGATCAGAGAGTGCAATCATGGTGCTGCCCTCAACGCTGAATACTTTCGAATAGGAGAAGGTACCACCCGCATTGCTGATGAGATTGGTATATTCATCATCCTTGACAACCGGGACAGAACCAGCAAATACCTTGTTCGGCGCAGTTGTCTTGCCGCTGAGCGTCACTTTGACAGCGCCCTTCGCATACTTCTGCCCATCAATCGTAACGATGCTGTCAGGTGCGAGCTCCACCCCTGTGTCATCCACAAAGGTATAGGATACTTGCTCCGGTGTAGGCGCCAGTCCGGCGATATTGTTGACTTCCTCCGTGATGGTCGCCGTATTGCCCTTGCGATCAGCGACCATGAAGGTCACCAAGCCGTTCTCGCGCACCGTCACTAATGGTTCGCCCTTGAGCATGATGAAGTCCTTCGTTGCTCCGTCGGCCTTCTGTACCTCTAGCGTCAAGCCGGAGGAGAGGAGGATGTTGCCTCTGTCATCCGTTACCGTGCCGAAGGTTTGGCTGCCTGTGCTGCCATACGTATAGCTGCGCACGATTTTGACTTGCGGCCCTTCCTTGTCGATATTCGACACCGTTGCCGTCGCCGTATTCGTATTGCCCGCCTCGTCCTTGAATTCAAAGGTAAACGTGCCGTTCCCTGTGAAGGTGTACACATTCCGCCCCTGATTGTTCGTAATCGTGACCGGCTCGGAGGTACCGAGCTTGACGTTGACATTGCTGCTCGTCGGCTCCGTCACCGAATATTCGATGCTGCCCAGTGGCGCGATGCCGTCGATGTTGTTCACCACGACATACAACGTCTCTTGCGGACGGTTCGCATCGGCTGTATCTGTCAAGTCAAATGCGTAATACCCGTTCTCCTTCACCGTAAAGGTGTTGCCCTTGCGCTTGAGCGGAGCAGGATTGACTTCTGCTGCGACCGCCTTGATGCCAAGCGGCAGCGCCAGCTCGATGTCGACCCCGCGGTTCGGATTAACCGGTCTTGTCGTATGCAGTGTCGCAATCGCATAGATCGGCTCCTGCTCGGACAAGGTGCTGATCGTAAGTCCTGCCGGCTCGCTGGTCTGTCCGCCCGGTGTTCTGTACTTGATCATAATCTGCTGATCCGCCACCTTGGCAGAAGGAACCTTGAGCGCTGCGAAGTTCGTGTATGGCCGCCATTTCCCCCAGCTCTCGCCGAAGTCCGGCGACAGGGAGAACTCATAGCCGCGCTTATCCTCGGTAGCCAGGCTCAGCTTCATGACGGCGGTGTAGCCATCCTGATCATCTCCGTATAGATAGATCAGATCGGACTCCGCATCTGCCGGAGGCGTGTCACTTCCGCCCGCACGGGATACCTTGAAGGTCTCTGTCGTGCTCGAGATCGCACTGTTGCCAGCGCCATCCTTAGCGAGTACATACAATTTGAAGTCTGCGACCTCGCCAGGCAACAGGACAGTGCCGTTAATGACGGCTACCTTATCCTCCGGTAGCGCTGTCCAGCCAGCCGATTGATCGGTCGGCTCTGGCTCGCCCGCTCTGACCCATAGATACTGGGCGGTCACGCCTTGTGTACTGTATGGCTCAGTGACGGTAACCGTCACCTCCTGGCTATCCAGCGGATAGGCCACTCCTTGCTTGCTGAAGGTCACGCTTGGCGCTTCATTGTCGAAATAGTACGCCTTGGAGTAGAAATACTTGCGTTCTCCTTCGCGCGCCATCATATGCACATACTGTATGCCGTTCAGCGTCGGGTCGGCCTCGATCAGATAGGCTCCAGGATCATCCGCCAACGCGTCCAACGCCCTATAGCTCCCCTCTGAGGGGCGACTGGCGTTGCCGCTGATCGCATAGGCGACCAGATCTGGCGTTAAGCCGCTAAGCGAGAAACGTACCGCATGGCTCTGAGCATAGTCCGGGTTCGAGTCCGTGAGGAAGGTTCCCTGCACCTGTTGCTTCGAATCAACGGTTACCGGCGCTTCCAGCGACGTGATCTCCTCATTGCCCGCCTTGTCAGTGGACTTGAAGTACAGTTGGTACGTGCCATCCTCAAACACATTGTTCAAGGTAACGAAGGTTGCCTCGCCGCCTGCCAGCACCGCTTGGCGCCATTCAATCTCAGATGGCTGGCTGCCTTCCTTCACCCATTGATAGAATACCTGCTTCACACCGCTATGCTCGTCCGTTACGGTTGCCCGCACCTGAACATTCACGGTCTGATCGCCGTTCACCTCATGAACCGTGACCGTCGGCGGCTTGTTGTCCAGCCGCAGCGTAGCCACGTTATAAGCCCAGTTGGAATCCTCCTGTTTAAAATCCGAGAGATCCCAGACCGATGTATCGCCATATTGGCCGACTGCCGCAAGCGCCTTGTTGTTGGCGTAGAAGATCTGCTCCGCCTCGGACGCATTCGGCTGCTCTGCCTTCCACGCTTCATATTGCGATGGATTGGCGGCAACAAAATCCTTCATCTTGGCATACTGCATCAGCTCGCGCGCAGTGTCCCATGTCATATCAGCCGTCCACGTATGCAAGTACCACTCGCCGCTGTTCTCCGCCGTCAACGCTTCTGCCGGAGGTGCAATCATGTTCGTCTTGTTGTTGTTCACCTGCAATTGCAGATCGGGATATTCGCCCGGATACAGCTCCTCGGACGGCTGCTTGGCTGACAGAGAGTAGCGCTTGATCGCCGCGAATTGATCATTTTCCTTGCCCGCAAGCGGATCATTCGGGTTCTGGCTCCACCAGTAGTAGACCAATCCGACAGATGGAGAGCTTGCTCCGGTCATGTTGGACGGGCGGTAGATGCCCCGGCTCGGACGCTCGGTGCCGCGCTGCGGCAGATCAGGCTCCAGATGCGGAATCTTCACCGCCGGATCATTAGCATCGATCCGTACCTTGCCGTTCTTGAGATACAATTGGTTCGTTGCTCCGTCCGCTTCATAATGGAAGCCGATGACCGGCTTCGTATTATCGATCGCGAGCGTCGCCCAATCGATCGTGGAATCCATCAAGGCCGGGTCATTGCCCAGCTCATCGGTATGAATGCCCTTGAAGTTGGCTGGCTGCATCAGCAGGTTGCCTGCGTAGTCCTGAATGACGCCAGTATCGGAATCATTGCCCTTCTGATCGTTGCCAAGCGAGATCACCTTGAGCAGCGGTGTCTCCATCACCAATGTGTCGGTGACATACGCCCGGAACAGCCAGTTGCGTGAATTTTCGCCGGAGACGTAATAGGCCTTCATACCGTTGTTGAACAGCAGGAATGTATTCGTTACCTCCCAACCGCGCTTCACGACGGCCTCCTCCGTCATCTGCAACGTAAAGTCGATCGTATCATTATCATTGAGCGTCACTCCGGTCAAAATCTCCGGTTGAACGCCGTTGGCCGTCTTGGAATACTTCGGCGGCACCGCATCGACAATGACCTTCAATCCGCCGTTGTCATAATCGAATGGATTGACCGTCTTCGCTCTCAGATAATCGTCACTGCTCCCGCTTGCCCGGTTAGGGAACGACATATCAACGGCATTCCCTGCCGCATCGGTCAGCTCCGCTTCCTTGAACTTCTGCTCTAGCGGCTGATCGATTGGCGCCCCGCTACCGGTGCCGGTGATCTTAGGCTCCAGACCGCGGTTAGCGCTGCTATGGTATCTGGACCCTATGTATTGGAAGACAATATCCTTGTTCAGCTTCTTCAAGGATGCTGCAGTTGTGTACGTCAGATTCTTCATATATTGCTGCTCACCCGATGCCGGCAAGCCTGTGCCCGGCTCACTGACAAACAGCGGATGTCTGGTGAAATGCTCGTAGTACGCATTGTTCAGCGTGTTCGGCCGAACAGGCTCGCTAAAGTTATAGGACAGCTTAATATCCTCGTTAGCCTTGACGTACAGTTCCTGATCCCCCGTATTCGGGTTCGTCCACCGTGCTCCGCTTCCTGTGAAGGTGTAGCTGTTCATAACAGGACGAGTCGTGTCGGAGAACTTGAAGTACAGCCCGCGCACGCCGGATGGCGCATCCGTCTTGTCACGAATCCCTCTTACCTTTACTTTAATAGTCATGTTGGGAGTTAGGGTTCTTGTCGCGCTTCGCGAGCCAACCCCGCCATGATAAGCTTCCTCGTGAATTACATTGGACCCGTTAATATCAATCCAGGCTTCCGTGCCTTGGTAATCCTTGTCGACACAGATTCCCAGCACTCTCTTGGCACATTCCTCCTGCCATTCCAGGAAACTCCATCCTACCTCAACTTGAGCATGGCCGCTGGCAGCCAGCTCGCTTAGCAGTGTGTTGTTCGCAACACTCAGATCAAATTCAACCAAATCTCCACGATAGAGGATCGTATCCCCCGCAGCGAAGTCGATGATGAAATCTCTGTTCTTGGTATAGCGAAACCCGTCCGAGTTGCCGCTAAAATTGATCGCCGCATTCGTCGCCGAATACGTGGCATTCCCGACGCGCCCCCCTCTCTGAAATTCGACCTCCCGGTCTGCTGCAAATGTCGCTGCTTTGGCAATGGGTGTGTACCATCCTGGAGCCGGCAGCGCCAGCAAGCAAATAATCAGTAGAGTCGCCAACAGCCTATATGCCTTGCTATTCCTAAGCAATACCACAACCTCCTTCTAAAGTACTAGACTTATGCTTGCATCCGTCGATCAGTGCTCGATCCGCTATGTTCTATCCACCCCCAGCAATCGATTTTGTTCAGGAATGCTTGTAAATAATGACCTCATTCTATCTATAGAACTAGCTACTCTACACTACGAACCAGTATATCAGCCCGCTCTGAGCGAATTCTGAGCAAACTGGACAATACTCCCTAATTCATGACAGCTTATTGCGCAACTAAAGGCCTATTACAGCGATAGATTGTTGAAATTAAGCTTATTTTGTCGATAAAAGAAGGTATGAAAACAATAGAAAAAACCCCTAAAAGGGGCTCATACAAAAACAGCCTGCGCAGGTCGGACACCCCTACCCGCACAGGCTGTTATACGATTTCACTCATTCAGTGGCTTGCTCTTGCAGGCTGCAGCCTGGCAACCAACGGCTGTATTCGCTCTAATGCGCGCTCCAGTTGCTCCGGGGCAACCGAGTAGGAGCAGCGGATATGCCCTTCACCGCTCTCGCCGAATACAGAGCCGGGAACGACGCCTACGCCCGCTTCCTCCCGCAGCGCCATGGCGAACTGCTGTGAGGTCAGCCCGCTATGAGCGATCGAAGGGAAGGCGTAGAAGGCGCCCTCCGGTGTATGACAGGGCAGTCCGATCGCTTGCAATCCCTGTACGAAGCGGTCACGGCGCTGCCTATAAGCGGCAATCATGACTCTCATCGGCTCCATGCCGCTGCGCAGCGACTCCAGAGCCGCAATCTGCCCGATCGCGGGCGCGCACATCGCGGTATACTGGTGAATCTTGAGCATCTGGCTGATCAGCTCGTCTGGACCGCAAGCATATCCGATGCGCCAGCCGGTCATGGCGAAGGCCTTGGAGAAGCCGTTAATGACAATCGTCCGCTCGCGCATCCCCGGCAAGGACGCAATGCTGACATGGCGCCCGCTATAGGTCAGCTCGCAGTAGACCTCATCTGAGATGACGATCAAGTCATGCTCCTGTATGACTTCAATCAGCGGCAGCCAATCCGCCGCGGTCATTACTGCGCCTGTGGGATTGTTCGGGTAATTGACCAGCAGTACCTTGGAGCGGGCTGTCAGCTTCTGTCGCAGCGCATCCGCTGTCAGCTTGAAGCCGTGGGTGGCAGAGGTAGCAAGCGGAACGACCGTGCCGCCATTGATGGCAGCAATCGGAGCATAGGCGATATAACCTGGAGAAGGAATGAGCACCTCATCGCCAGGCGTCACGAGAGCACGCAAGGCCAGATCCACCGCCTCGCTCGTGCCGACGGTTACCACCATTTCACCCTCCGGCTCATAGTTCAGCCCGAAGCTGGTCGCCAGATAGCGGGCAATCTCTTGCCTAAGCTCCGGCATCCCCGCATTGGACGTGTACTTGGTATAGCCTTCATTCAGCGCGCGAATGCAGGCCTCGCGCACCGTCTCCGGTGTCACAAAATCCGGCTCGCCCACTCCGAGCGAGATCATCTCCCCGCTGTTATCCCGTTCAAAAAAAGCCCGAATCCCCGACGGGGGAATCTCCCGCACCAACGGCGCAATCCATTCCTTACTCATGCTGCAGCACCCCTTGCTTCCCTATGATTATCCTGGTTAACTCTCCTGCTAGCCCTGCTCCTGTAATAATACCCTTGCTTGCTCGCCTATCACCCGTATCCCCAGCTCGATCTCCTCGTCTGCTACCCGCGAGAAGCCGATCCGCATCGTATGGCGTCCCCCGCCATCCGTGTAGAAGATGTCTCCCGGCGTGAAGATGACGCCTTGCAACTGACAGCGCTCCAGCAGTCTTCGGGTATCAAAGCCTTGGGCAAAGACGACGAACAGATGCAGCCCGCCATGCCCTGTCAGCTCCGCATACGGGATATGCTCCCGGCAGCAACGCAGCGTCAGCTCGTATTTCCGTTTGTATTCGGCGCGTGCCCGTCTGAGGTATTTCTCCAGATTGCCATTGTGTATATATTGGTACAGCGTCGATTGATCCAGTGTGGAGGTGTGAATCGTGCGCGCCCGCTTGATGCTCTCCAGATAGCCGACCAGCTCGGCATCCGCGAGCACCCAGCCGACCCTAAGACCTGGAAACAGCACCTTGGAGAAGCTGCCAATGTAGATGACACCATTGCCGCCGCCCGCCGCCGCAATCAGCGGCGATACATGAGATGCGGTATAGCGCAGCTCCTCGTTAAAGCCGTCCTCGATAATGGGAACGCGGTACTCTCCCATCAGCCGCACCAGCTCCAGCCGCTTCTGCACCGACATGACGATGCCTGTCGGATTATGATAGGACGGAACCAGGTAGGCACAGTCGAAGCGCTGCTCAGCCAGCGCCCGCTCCAGCTCTTGCAGGTTTACGCCGTCCTGCTCCATCGGAATGCCTGTAATGTCGAAGCCATGCAGCCGCAAATTTTTGATCGCCGTATTATGAGTCGGATTCTCGCATAGCACCCGTCCACTGCGCTTGCCCAGCGCCGACAGCACGATGTCGAAGCCCTCTGTGAATCCGTTCGTAATCAGGATGTCCTTGCCCGTCAGATCGACGCCCTTATGCTCCATATAATGTAGCAAATAATCCATCAATGGCTTGTAGCCTTTGGCATAGCCGTAATTAAGCAGGACATGTCCCTCCATCGCCATCCGATCGAGAAATGCCCGCTTCACATTGCCCAGATCGAACAGCTTCTCATCCGGCGCGATGCTGGTGAAGGAGATCGTCCCCTTCTGCGAGCGAATGCCATGCTTCATCAGATCGAGCTCCTCCGCCTGCAACGCCTGGTCGCTGAGCCTCTCCTGCCAGCCGATGCGCCACGAAGGCTCCGCCGACATGACCGATGTGGCAGCTACGAAGCTGCCCTTGCCCTGCTGCGTGTAGGTGAAGCCATCCTCCTCCAGTGCCGTATAGGCGGCGATGACGGTATTGCGGCTCACCTGGAGCAGCTCGCCCAGCTCGCGGGTCGATGGCAGCTTCTGATGAGGCTGCAGCGCTCCCTTTATCATTAATCGCTTCATATAATCTTTGACTTGAATGTAGACCGGACGATCCGGCATCGGTAGAAAATCGTTGAACATCGAGCATCGCCCCCACTGCTATCATGTCACAGGTCACAGGATAAAAAAAGAACCACCGCGCTGGATTTTTCATCCGGGGGTGGTTCTGCAACAAGTTATCTCAAAAGCACCCCCGTATCAGACGTATCCGAGGTGCTGACCATTTTCTATTCCACTAGAGATAATAAATATCCGTAATTTTCTTCAGCCATCTTGTCGAGCGGGACGAAGCGGATGGAGGCGCTGTTGATGCAGTACCTTTTCCCGCCACGATCTGCAGGGCCATCATCGAACACATGCCCTAGATGAATGTCGCCTGATCGGCTTCTCACCTCGGTTCGTTCCAGCCCGAAGCTCTTATCCTCGGCATAGGTTACGACCTCAGGCACAATCGGCTTCGTAAAGCTCGGCCAGCCGCAACCGGAGTCATATTTGTCCTGGCTGCTAAATAACGGCTCTCCTGTTGCAATATCCACATACAGACCTGGTTCGTATAGATCCCAATACTCGTTGCTGAATGCGTGCTCCGTATCATTGTTAACCGCTACCGCATACTGCTCCTTCGTTAATCGTTCCTTTAATTGTGCATCTGTCGGGCGTGGATACTGTGCGGGATCGATATCGATATCCATCTCCTGCTCATCCAGAATGCTCAAGTCGATGTGGCAATAGCCGTTAGGATTCTTCTCCAGATAGTCCTGATGGTACTCCTCGGCAAGATAATAGTTCTGCAGCGGCAGCACTTCCGTTACGATAGGTTGATCGTATTTCTCTTGCTCTTGAGCTACAGCCTGCTCAATGATCTGTGCATCTTCAGGCGACGTGTAGTAGACTCCTGACCGATACTGAAGGCCTCGATCATTCCCCTGCTTATTCACACTGGTCGGGTCGACGACTCTAAAAAAATAATCAAGCAGCTTCGCAAGCGATACCTGCTTCGAATCATATTTCACATGTACCGTCTCAGCAAAGCCGCGGTCCCCGCGAATGACATCTTCATAGGTGGGATTCTCTCCTTCTCCGTTGGCATAGCCCGAGGTGACATCCTGTACCCCGTGAATGCGAGACATATACGCCTCCACGCCCCAGAAGCACCCTCCCGCCAGGTAGATCTCGCTGAGCTCAGCGTCTGACATGGTCACGGTCTTGACGGCTGGGGGAGAAGCAGACTCCCGATGACTCGCCTCCCTGCCGCCACAAGCAGTCCCTGTGATTGCAATAACCAGGAGGCATATGCCTACTAGTACACCTCTCATCGCGTTATCCCTCCTCACATCATTTCCTTCATCGTCTGCTTGATCTGGTCATTGGATGCATGACCCGGAAGGGATTTCACCAGCACCCCGTCTGAGCCAATATAATAGGAGCTGGGATATGCCCTTACCTGGAACTCCTTCGCCCACACTCCGTCTTCATCCAACAGAACGTTGAGATGCTCATAAGGCTGCCTGTTGAACCATTCAGTGAACTCACTGGATGATTTCTCTCCTTTATAGCCCGGTGCAACAATCGTTATGACGGTGAAATCAGTGTCCTCGCCGGCTAAGGTATTGAGCTCTTCCAGTCCGGCTAGACAGATGGAGCACCATGAGGCCCAATATTTCACATAGACCTTCTTGCCTTGGAAATCCGCCAGCTTGAAGGATTCGCCTGCCAGATTGCTTAATGAAAATGCAGGTGCGGCCTCCCCCTTGTTCATATTGGTTGACGAGACTGTATCGGATGTTGGTGCCATCGGCTTCGCAGCACATGCAGTCAATATAGTCAATAAGCTGCCCATAGCCAGTATATAGCCCACCCGCTTCAACATGTTCCTCATCCCTCACGCCCCCAGTAATTATTGAACCCAGCCGACCAGCATATTTAGTCGATCTGTCATTAACAGTAGTCCCATCACAATAAGAATACAGCCTGACACCACTTTGATTGCTCCCATATACCTGTACAGATGTCGGACGCGCTTCATTAGATAGCCTGAACATACAGACAGGATCAAGAATGGAATGGATAAGCCGACGCTATAAAGGAGCATAAGAAATCCCCCGTAGACAGGAGAGCCTTCACCTGCCGCGATCCCGAGTACAGCCGCTAATACAGGACCGATGCACGGTGTCCATCCAAAACTGAAGGTCAGGCCAAGCAAGAAGGCTCCGATATACCCGCCCTGCTTCATCCCATTGCGAGATAGCCTTACTTCTCGTTCCAGCCATGATAATCGAATCCATCCCGTCTGGTAGATTCCAAACAGGACAACGATTGCCCCGCAGATCGCAATAAACCAGGGGCTTGAGATGATATGACCTAGAATACCCGAGCCAAAGCCCAGTAGAATAAACACCATCGACAGCCCAAGCACAAACATTAACGTGCGCAATAGAAGTACAGAACGAAACCAAGCGGAGTCGGCGACACCCTCCTCCTGATTCACGGCATTGACTATGCCTCCTGACAAGTAAGACATGTATACCGGAAGCAGCGGCAAAATACATGGGGACAAAAAAGATAATACTCCTGCGCCGAATACGCCCATAAGAAATATGAAATCACCAGCCAACTCCAACACCACCTGAGCAAACAAGACTCGTTAAAGCCGAGCTTAGCGACTGAGGTATATCGGAAGCGTGAACCAAAAGCAACTGCCTGCTCCCTTGGTGCTGTTCACCCCGATCTCACCGCCATGGAGCTGAACAATCGATTGCGCGATTGCAAGACCTAGCCCGGCACCTCCATTGTTCTTGCCGCGTGATTTGTCAATCCGGTAGAACCGTTCAAATATACGGGAAGTCTCCTCCGCCTCGATCCCTTCCCCTTCATCTAGAACCGAAATGCGCACGTATCGGCCCATCTCGGCGGCGGATAATACGATCTTGCCTTCAACCGGAGAGTATTGAATGGCATTTTGCAGCAGATTGGACAGGACGCGCTTCATTTGTGCAGGCACCATCATTGCAGCGGGCAATTTATCAGGCAGCTCAATCTCGATGGTCAGTTTTTTCTCCGCGAGATGTAATGAAAAGCTCTCCAGGGTATGGATCAGCAGCTCATCGGCATGATAGGGCTGGGGCTCGAACACCACGCCTTGGGCTTCCAGGCTGGAAAGTTCAAATAGATCCTGGATCAGTCCACCCAATCGTTTCGTTTCCAGCCGAATCGTGTTCAGGTAGCGTTGGAAGGTTTCCTCATCCTTAATCACATCGTCCTCCAGCGCCTCAACAAAGGATTGAATGGATGCCAGAGGTGTGCGCAAATCATGAGAGACGTTCGCAATGAGTTCCCGCCGCGCAGATTCGGAATGGTGCAGGTTGTCGAAGCTTTCCTTCAGCTTGCAGCTCATCACATTGAATTGCTCGGCCAGCAGCTTAAACTCCTGCGGGCCGACCAAGGGGACCTCGGTATGGAAATCCCCTCTGGCAATTCGGACGGTCTGCTGTGAGATGCGCGCAATGGATTTCTCCAGTGGCTTAGTCAGAACATACTGAAGGATGAACGAAAGCAAGCCTACCCCTGCTGTTATGCCGGACAACCAATACAGTTGTTCAATAGAGAGCAGCATCTTGGAATAGCTGACAAATAAACAAATTAATAATACGCCGATGCCCGTCAAGCTGGACAATAGTAAGTAGGTACGCAGCTTCATGAGTTGCCATCACCCGCAAACTTGTAACCGATCCCCCATACCGTCTTAATAAACTTGGGATGAGAAGGAGTCGGTTCAATCTTCTCCCTTAATCTCCGAATATGCACGGTAACGGTTGTCGTGTCTCCTTCATAACTGAAGTCCCAAACCTTACTCAGTATCTGGTTGCGGGAAAATACTTGATCAGGATGGCTCGCCAGCAAGTACAGCATCTCAAATTCTGTAACCGTCAAGTCGATGATCTGCCCGCCGATCTCCACAATACGCTTCGCGATGTCAATTGTAAGTCCTTCGTACTTGATGATGTGTTCCGATGCGCTAGCAGGCTTTGCCTGCACATAACGCATCCTGCGCAAGATCGCCCGCACACGCAGCACGAGCTCTCGCGGACTAAAGGGTTTGGTTAAGTAATCATCAGCCCCCATGGTCAGACCCATCAAGCGATCCTGTTCCTCGCCGCGGGCAGTTAACATTACAATCGGAGTATCTTCGGTCTGCCGTATCTCGCTGCACACTTCCCAGCCATTCTTATGGGGCATCATGAGGTCGAGCACGATCAGGTTTGGTGTTTCACTGCGCCATAGCTCCAATGCCTCCAGGCCATCCTTGGCGGTCGTGACGAGATAGCCTTCCCTCTCCAGATACCTGCGGCACACATCGGTAATGTTACTATCGTCATCCGCTACCAGCACTCGCTCATTCACACTGACCCACCCCACCCCATATTCGCAGAATTCATTTGACTCCATCATATCATATGGTGATGGGCCTGCTTATTCAAATATTTATTTCATGGCCTCGGCAGGCATCATATATTGAATGAAGGCTTCCGCGACATAAGTGCTGCCCTTGGAGATGGTAGGGGCAGTATCCAGCTTAACTTCCTTCCCATCCACGTTGATTGTTTTGTTGCCAATCCATAATTTAATCATTTGTCCCGCCGGTTTCATCTCACTATCCATCATCATGTCGTCCTTCATCTTCATGTCATCCTTCATCTTCATATCATCCTTCATCTTCATGTCGTCCATTTTGCCCATATAGGATAACGTTACTGATCTTTCCTTGGCGTTCCATTGCACGCTATATCCGTACATTTCCGCCGCCTGCCTCAAATGGAATAGCTCCATCCCGCCTTTAGTTATTGTCTTGATGCCTGCGGCATTCACTACCCCGGAGAGCACCAACGATAGCATTAATACCGCCATTACGATCAATACCTTGCCTTGTTTTCTTCCAATCATTCTCATCGTCCTCCATTCATTTTATCTTGCATGGAGTAGAATAAGTAAGATAGCTTACGATTCTCTAAGCGAAGTATTACAAATGTATTACGACATAAAATTTTCCATCATCAGACTTCACTATGGTCTCCGAAGCATGCCTCTCCGGGAATGAGAGATGAGTAAATAATTGTATAATAATCAATATATTGATATAATCTTTCGTGTAAGCGCTATCTTTTCTGTGTATTCATGATAGAAAGGAGGATCGAGCAGGCAGCAAGACCGTCATAGATCATTATTCAAACTAGAAAGGATGAAGGTAATGAACAGATCCTGGTTCAAAATCGGCTGGCTCGCTGTGATGTGTACTGTGTTGGCGACAGCCGCGCTCCTGCCGGCTGCGGGCTCGCGTGTGTATGCTGCCAATGAGGTAAATGCGAGGGACTTCGGCGCAACGCCTGGCGTCAGGAGCGATCAGAGCGCGGCGCTCCATGCCGCGATGAAGCATTTCTACGATAAGGGGCAAAAGGGGACGGTCTACCTCCCCGCGGGCACTTATTATGTCGATCAGGGCGTTCGTCTGCATGCCGGGGTCAATCTCGTTGGCGATGGTGCCGGCCGGACGATCATTAAAAAGATGGGCAATGTGACCAGCTATGTGCTCGCCAATCCGGTACTGCGCTCCGGCTCCAATGAACTGGGCGCAACCGTGTCCAAGCTGACGATCGATGCAGATCGCACTGCGCGCGCAGCCCAAGGGCTGTCCCAGGTTGGCGGCATTCTAATGGATACGGATGTGCGTAACCTGACCTTGTCCAACATCGAGGTGCGCGACACGACGATCGGCGCGCTGCTGCGCAGAACGAAGGATTCAGCGATCATCGACAGCAGCTTCGACCGTACAACGGGACACGCCATCGCGACCGGACATGAGAGCTACCCTGTCGGCGAGTTCCGCAATGTGCGCATTGCCAACAACCGGATTACGAACTCTAGCGGCGGCAGCGGCATCAATCTGTCCCGCGCAGCCTATACGACCGTAACCGGCAACCAGATCATTAATTCAGTCCAGCAATCCGATACGTATGGCGGCATTCGGATTCCGAATGGCGGCGAATATAACGTCGTTACGAACAACCGGATTGTGAATTACCCGCGCGGCATCTTCGTGCTTACGGGTGCTCATAACAACCGGATTGAGGGCAATACCATCGTCGATTCGCGCATACACGGTATTTTGGTAGAGTCCAATAACAACACGTTCAAGAACAATATTATTCAGCAGTTCAACACTTCGCTGAACCCGGAGACGATTCGGCTAGCTAATGCCAGCGGCAACGAGCTGTCCAACAACCGGATGCAGACCTACAGCGCCTTCCGCAACTTTGGCATTCGCGTTACCGGCAGCTCGAATAATAACCGCATCCTGAACAATGTAACCTCCACCTCCGGCACCTCGATCAGCATCGAGGGCGGCACGGGCAATGTTGTCAGCGGCAATAGCAATTCACGGTAATCATCACCCTAGAGAGCAGGCAACAGCTAGGGCGCAGCCCATCAGCTTAAAAAAAGCAAACACCGAGAAATGCTTACAATACAGCATTCTCAGTGTTTGCTTTTCATTTGTAAGTGGCTCAAAAAGGACGATTCGGACAGCCCCAAGGAGGGGTTCCCCTGACCTTAATAGCCGATTTTAATGCTGTCTCCCTCGACAGCAATCCCCTTGGAGCGGGTCAGCGTCAGCTTCTGCTCCTCCGAAAATCCGATCGTCTCCCCGTCTTGCAGCAACACATCATATTCAATCAGGTATTGCGTAATCATATACAGAAATTCATACAGCTCACCCGGCGTTTTATCCGACTCCACAACCTCAAGCTCATCGCGGCCGAATTTGTTCAGTCCCACCGTATAGGCGCTATTTCCTTTCTCTCCGCCATATAAGCCGACGAATACCCAGAGCGGGATAGGAAGCTCCTCCTCCTGCAGCATCTGTGCCAGCTCAGTGTAATGAGCAGCCTCCAGTACTGCTGGAGCCATGTATAAGCCGAGCGCCTGCCCGGATTGCAACAGGCTGCTCGCAGCTTTGGTGAACAGGGCATGCCCTTCGATCGGATCATTATAATTCAGCACGGACAGGATCAACTGCGCCTGATGCTGTGAGACGACCTGCTCCGCCTCCGGCCAGATCAGATTATAGCGGCAGTTCTCCTCGACCTCGCGGTTAGGAATTGGCGCAGGAACATACATACACGCCGCGCGCATGCCATCGACCTCGAAGACGAAGGCTCCGCCCTCCGGGTCGCCCTGATCGGACAGGTCGATCCCCCACCTCTGGCGCATCTCGTGAATGAACGGTGTGTAGTCAAAGGCATCCCCCTGGAGCAATACGAATCCCACTAATGCGCCATAGCCTTGCTCCTCAGCTTGCCCCTGCTGTTCATTGGGCTGCGGCTGCGGCTCCTCAGCTTGTTGTCTGCCTTTCCCCTTATTCCCGCGCAGACGATCCCAAATTCCCATCCTTAACTCTCTCCTCGCTCTTTGTAGTCTCAGCATCATCATACCAGATGAATCGACATTTCAAGCGTGGCCTAAGGATCATTTTGCCTTGACACCCAGTCGTGTAGCACTATCCTTGCACCGATCGCCCTGCGGAGAAGCAATCCTATGATTTGGCGAACAGATCGATAGCCTCGCGTATAATAACCTCTCCCGCCAAAGGTCCTCGGTAGAAGAGCCACTGCTCCATACTCACGGTGTAGGCATGTCCCGATTTGACGACGTCCAGGTTGCCGAATATAGGATACTCTTCAGGTATAACATCCGCTGTGTGCTCGGGACTTTGCATCAAGATGAAAGCATCCGCCTTCACATCGCCGATCGCTTCTACACTTAGCTCTTCGAAGGGCTTGCCGCCCGCCTCATATGGCAGCTCAAATCCTAGTCCCTGCAAGATCGCTCCCGTGTAGGATTGTGCCGTATAGATCCGTATTACGGACTTGGGATATAAGGTAATCGGCGCGACGGCCCGGAAGCCTGAGCCTGCAAGCTCCGCCTTTCCTGCCTCCAGCTTCTGCTCGAAGTCGGCAATGACCGTCTTCGCCTTCTCTTGCTGCCGGGTTGCCTCTCCAAGCTGTGTAATGATCGTTTTCCAATCCTCAGCACCCGATCCGCTTACAACCATTGTTGGTGCGATCTTTTCCAGTGCCTCGTAGCTTTTCTGATGCCGTTGCAGGTCAGCCACGATCAAGTCTGGTTCAAGTCCGGCCAGCACCTCCAGATTGGGGTCATTACGGGCTCCAACCCATGTCAAGTCATAGTCGACATAAGATTTCAAATAGGAAGGCAGCTCCTCCTTGCCTGGACTTTCCGTAGGAGCACCGATCGGCCTCAGCCCCAGCGCTAGCGCAATATCCAGCAAATAGGTGTCGAGAACCACTATTTTCTGAGGCACCTGCTCCAGCTTGACTGTGCCAAGCTCATGCTTAATGCTCCACGATTCGTTTGCACCGTCTTCTGTTATCGGTGTGTTCAATTGGCTGTTCTGCCCGCCACAGCCAGCTACAACAGCTACAACGAGCACGAGCAGCGCTACCCCTAGCTGTTTTGCCGCAAGCTGCAGCCTCGAGATGAATATCGTCTTCATTCTACTTCCCCCTGTGAATTCAAAAATGAATCAGCGGTTCTGTTCTCCGCCTCTCTTCTCATCGATAATGAGAATTGTTATTATTGATCTTAACAACGGACGTTACGGATTTCCATAGCCTAAAATCTCCGATTCCATATCCGTTAATCACATCTTAGCTAAAGGAGCATGACTATGCGCAGATTGCGAACCCGGCATCCCGTCTACACCTTGTCCTCTATCCGCCTGCGAAGCTTGCCCGCCCATTCACAGCTCTCTGAACGTCAATCGCCCGTTCCTCTACTGCTCTACGTTACCAGGGGCGAGGGATGGATACAAGTCGGCCAGCATACGTGGAGCATTGATATGGATGGTCTTGTATATATTCCTGCAGGTGTAACATTTCGTGCGAAGATAGGCAGCAGCTCGGTCGAATATTACCAATTGCTTATACGCGCAGCCGAGCTTTCCTATGACTCCTCGGGATGCCATGCTCTCGTCTGTCGAACCTTAGAAGGGCTGCCCGAGCATAACGCCATTGTCGTACACGGGGGAAAGCAGTGGCGCCAGCTTTTGAGGGACATGCAGGCCGCCTACACATCGGCGAGCAGCCGCCAGTGCGATCGTGACATCCTGCTGTTGCAAGCTATTAAGGAGCTTCAAGCCAGCACGGAAAGAGAACCTGCTGCGCCAATGGACGGTATTCAACAAACCATCGACTATATGGAGAAACATTATGCCACGAGAATTATGCGGGAAGCGCTCGCCCGCATCGCCATGCTGACGCCTGGCGCCTATTGCCGCAGCTTCAAAAAAAGCCTCGGCGTAACGCCAACAGATTATTTGCAGCACATTCGTATTCAACATGCCAAGCAGCATCTGGCGCAAGGAGCAAGCCTCAAGGAGGCGGCGGCGGCAGTCAGCTACCGGAATGAATTCCATTTTAGCCGTGTATTCAAGAAGGTGACCGGGATTCCGCCAAGCCTCTATATTAAGAGGGAATTCCTTCGGATCGCCCTCGCCACTCGCTTCCATTGGCGCGACAACTTGCAGGCCATGGGCGTCACCCCCATCCTGACAGTAGACTGTTACCGCCATCCGGGCATGGATGAACATGAATATGAGCGCCGCGTCATGCTGCATCTGGAGGAATTGCGGGCGGTCAAGCCCGACCTGATCATCGCCGACTTCTCTCATGAGCCGTTCTATGATACGTTCAAGAAGATCGCCCCTACGGTTACAATTAAGCACAGCCTGGATTGGCGATGGGTGCACCGGCAATTGTCGGAGCTAGTCGGCAGAGAGCGCGAAGCGCAGGACAGCCTGGAGCAATCCGAGCATGGTGTTGCCGAAGCCGCCACCCGCTTCCGCCGCATCGCAGCCGGACAACAGATCGCCATGCTGCAGGTGATGCCTGATCATATTATGCTGCAAGGCACGGTCAGGCACCCGCTGAACGAGTTGCTATATCACGAGCTAAGCCTGCAGGCCGATCCGGCTGTTCCGCGCGATCATCTGCGATTGCAAGCCGCGCCGCAGGATATTCCCGCGCTGCATGCAGATCATGTCTGGGTTCGCCAATACAATGAGCAAGCAGATGTTCAGCGTGTATTCGGCCGCTTGCAGGAGCGCCCGTTCTGGCAGGACATGCCCGCTGCTCAGCACGGCAAGGTTCAACTGGTCACCAATTGGCTGCTGATGAGCTGGACGCCCCAGGGTCGACAGGAAATCGTGGCGGAGATTGGAGGGTATCTAGGAGAATGTCAGCTATAACTATCGGCCTTGTATGACATGGCCATTCTGAATCGTACCACTGCACGATTGCACATCGACTGGCTGCCAGAGCATGTCTTATGCCCAGGCGATGCCGTGAGCAAGCCGTGTCTGACAAGCAAGGCGCTGAACAGCTAGCAAGCCCGGCCATTATCGGCCGGGCTTGCTAGTATAACATATGATCTTACGCCATAATTTTGCAAATATCGTTCGTGAATTCAACAGGGTCCTGCAACGGCAGTCCCTCAATCAGCAGCGCCTGATTGAACAGCAGGCTCGTGTAGAGTGCCAGCTTCTCCTTGTCGGAGGCCTGAGCGTTCTTGAGTGCCTGGAATACCTCATGGTTCACGTTGATCTCCAGCACCTTGTCCGCTTTAACCTCCTGGCTGTTCGGCATGGCGCTCAGCACCTTCTCCATCTCGATGGAGAGCTCGCCCTCGGTGGACAGGCAGACCGGATGCGACTTGAGACGCTTGGAGGCTTTGACGTCCTTCACCTTGCCGGACAGCAGCTCCTTCATCGCTGCGAACAGCTCCTTGTCCGCATCCTGAACCTCGTTATCCTTGTCCTTCTCGTCAGCCTCAATGCCCAGATCGCCGCTGGATACGGAGCGGAATTCCTTCTCCTTGTAGGACATGATCATCTTGATCGCGAACTCGTCGATGTCATCGGTGAAGTACAGAATCTCGTACCCCTTGTCCAGCACACCCTCCGTCTGCGGCAGCTTCTCGATCCGCTCGATCGAATCGCCGGCTGCGTAATAGATATACTTCTGATCCTCTGGCATGCGAGAGACGTACTCATCCAGGCTGACCAGCTTCTTCTCCTTGGAGGAGTGGAACAGCAGCAGATCCTGCAGCACATCCTTGTTCGCGCCGTAGTCGCTGTATACACCGTATTTCAACTGGCGTCCGAACGAGCCATAGAACTTCTCATATTGCTCGCGCTCATCCTTGAGCATGCTCTGCAGTTGGCTCTTGATCTTGCTCTTGATGTTCTTGGCGATCAGCTTCAACTGGCGGTCATGCTGCAGCATCTCGCGCGAGATGTTAAGCGACAGATCCTCGGAGTCGACCATCCCTTTGACGAAGCTGAAATAGTCCGGCAGCAGGTCCGCGCATTTGTCCATGATCAGCACGCCGTTGGAGTACAGCTCCAGTCCCTTCTCATACTCCTTGGAATAATAATCGAACGGTGTATGCTCAGGAATGAACAGAATCGCATTGTACACCACCGCGCCGTCCGCGCTAATATGGACATGCTTGAGCGGCTTGTCAAAGCCGTAGCGCTTCTCCATATAGAAGTTATGGTAGTCCTCATCCGTCAGCTCGCTCTTGTTCTTGCGCCAGATCGGCACCATGCTGTTGATGGTCTGCTCCTCCTGGTACTCCTCGAACTCACCCTCCGCATCCTCCTTCGGACGCTGCCCCTTCACATCCATCTTGATCGGATAACGGATGAAATCGGAATACTTCTTGATGATCGCTCTCAAGCGATATTCTTCAAGAAATTCATCATAATTGTCATCCTCTGTATTATCCTTGATCTTCATTATGATGTCCGTGCCGACAGTTGCCTTCTCCGCCTTCTCGATCGTGTAGCCGTCTGCGCCTTCGGATTCCCACTTGAACGCCTCATCGCTGCCCAGCGGCTTGCTGATGACGGTTACCACATCGGCCACCATGAACGCTGAATAGAAGCCAACACCGAATTGCCCGATAATATTGTGACCGTCCTTCAGCTCATTCTCCTTCTTGAACGCAAGCGAGCCGCTCTTGGCGATGACGCCCAGATTATTCTCCAGCTCCTCCTGTGTCATTCCGATCCCGGTATCGGAGATGGTGAGCGTGCGGCTCTCCTTGTCTGCGGTAACCTTAATATAGTAATCTTCCTTATTAAATACGAGCTGGTCATCGCTCAACGCTCGATAATAAATTTTGTCGATGGCATCGCTGGAGTTGGATATAAGCTCTCTGAGGAAAATTTCACGCTGAGTATAAATGGAGTTGATCATCATCTCTAACAGCCGTTTGGATTCAGCCTGGAACTGCTTCTTCGCCATGAATGGATCTCCCTTCAAATATGAAATCTTCTGCAAAGGCCTGATCGCCTTCTTAATGTTAGCACTCCAACCAACCGAGTGCTAATGACTATTTTTATATTACCTATCCCATTTTTGGCTGTCAAGAGCCTCCACGATATTCTAGGCATAAATTTCCCATGGAAGAAAATTGGAAGCTGGTGGTTAACCGGTAATTGTTTTAAAATACTGATAGATTTGCTCCAGCTTTTGCGACTGCTTGCCATTCTTTTTCTCCATGCTGCCAAATTCAAAAAATTTGACCCGCTTGATCCCGACATAACCAAACAGCGCCCGCTTCATCAACACCTTATGAGCATTGTTCAGCCAGAACAGTGTGTAGCGCGGCGGCCCCTCCATCGTCGAGATGCATATGGCCGACTTTCCCTTCAGCAAGCCCTCCACCATGAGACCACCTGTCCTACGATAAGCAAAATTGGCGGAAAACATCCGGTCGATATAGCCTAGCAGCATCGCCGGCGGTCGTCCCCACCAGATGGGATAGATCATGACGATCCGATCGGCCCACATCAGTTGCTGGCGATAGCGTTCCAATTCGGGATCACGGTGCATATCCCGCCTGCGCTTGTTCTCGTTGAAGACGAGCCGCGGGTCAAACTGCTCGGCATACAAGTCGAGCACCTGCACCTCACTTGTCTGCGGATTGTCCTTGAGTCCAGCCAGCGTGCGCTGCAAAAAGGCATAGTTCAAGCTTTCATGATTAGGGTGAGTGAATACGATTAGGGTTTTCATTTCGCACCTTCTTTGTTATGATTCAAGCGTAAACGGCAAGGAAGAGTTTGGACTACCTTGCATCGTTTCGCGTAGAAATAGAAGTCAAAGGGTAATCGCACAGCGTGTCCCTCCTTCTATTTCAAGCGTAAACGGCAAGGAAGAGTTTAGACTACCTTGCATCGTTTCGCGTAGAAATAGAAGCTAAAGGTCACTCGCGTAGCGAGCTGTTGTCGATAATAAACTAACACAAATATAATTTAGTTGTCAATAGATAAGTATCATTTGATAATAAAATAACACTGAGGTGAGCCACTTGGAGTTAAAAGAACGAATTTTCCAACAAACCGTCGCGTTCCTTACTTCGGCACATAACTTGCAATCGGAATTTACCAAGGTTGTACCCAAGGAGGATGTTACCCCCCTGCAATTTGATATTCTGATTTTCCTATCCATCCAACAGCCACTGACCCCAAGCCAGATCAGCGACTGCATGAACATGTCGATGCCCAACACCAGCCGCGAGCTGCGCAAGCTCACAGAGCGGGGACTATGTGAGAAATACAGCGATGCTATGGATCGTCGTAAGCAATACATCCGGCTGTCCCAATCGGGATGGGCCTATATGGAAGGCGCCTTCGACCAGATGAAGCAGGAGCTGAACAAGCGCCTGGACAGTTGGACGGTAGAGGAGCTTGAGAACATCTCGCAAGCGCTGGGGCTGCTACAATCGACTCTGTTCCGAACCCCCGCAGTACAGGTGGACAAGCTATTACAGGAGAACATGGGGACAACACGGAGCGACTTAGAGGGCTAGTACATTAGAGGAACAGGCAGCTTTCCTAGCCGATTGAAGAATTGGATCGACCGCTTTAATGGAGTAGCAACCAACTATTCGCAACATTATGGGGATTGATTCCGTTATATAGACAGCAAGGAATATGAGAATACCTCATCGAACAAGAAGAAAAATAGGTTGGTCAAATCGTGCTTGTTTACGGTGACCGCCACGAACGCCAAACTTCGGCTTTCTACTTAACTAATGTTTTATCGAAAGGGCTTTTAGATGAAGGCAATAATAATTTCATTCTTGATGTTACTCATTCTTTGTTCGTGTAGTAGTCAGTTTGACCAAGAAACATGGTTAAAGGAACCAGAGAAAAGACAAGATATGGTAAGCAGTTTAACAAACAAGTTCAAACTAAAGGGTATGACTGAGAGTGAAATTATTGAATTGCTTGGAGAACCAGAGGAAAAGCTATCTGAACCATCACGACAATTATTGTACTACATCGGGAGTGCAGGATTAGGGGTAAAGGTTACGTTATTACAACTTCAATTGGATGAAAGCGGCAAAGTGGAGAGTCATGACATCCTATATAAATAGGAAGATCGCTACTCGTAAAAGAGGTTATTCGCGGGAGTGAAGTTATGGAAACTCTCAAAGAGGCCAACCCGTTCAACGAAGACCCTCAAGAAGGATATGAATACATGATGTCTAAAATTCACTACATCATATCTTCAAAAATGGGTAAGCCACAGATACAAGCCCGCGGCCCGCGGGGACACTTACCCGGCTGAATTTTCAGCCCAGTTGTTACATCTGCTTCAATCAGGGTAAGGCTGAGTAGACGGTCAGTGACGGGAGGAGAACGCAATTTTGCGTTCAGCTAAAGTAGAGGCTCGACTGTTCGTTTCAGCTTCTTGAAGGTATATCCTGAATATGGTATGCTTACAATAGAATTAAGGGGCGATTCGCGGTCGCCCCCTGCACAACATTTTGGATGGGAAACCTCCAGTCAAAACTAGAGAAAATAACCTGCTCCCAGTGGCGAAACTTGGGCAGGTTATTTTCGTTTATTCAGGTAAGTAAGTAGCGCGAGCAAGAACATGCCGAGCATCATCACTTCTGTCAACGAAAATTGCATGAGCATCACCTCCGCTCTGGAGGCGATACTTTCCCACCCAAGTCATGTTGTACGGTGACTATTATACCAAAGTTTTCTAGTGTAGGGTATACCTTTTGATAAACGAATCGCTTATCAGTGTACAGCCTTCTAATCGATGTGAAGTCGAATTAACGAATCCATCCTCACAACGAATCAACATTAGAATTTCATATAGCCTTCATTTAATGTTGCTGAAATTTATCCATACCCCTAACCTGATCCTGCGATTAAGACACCCTGCGCCCACTGCGTCGTAAGCCCTTGCTGAGCAAGAGCACCAGAGCTGACAGCGCGATCAGACAGCCTGCAAGCAGAAACGGTATCGACGAATCTAATTGATACAGCGTTGTGGACAGCAGTGGAGCAATGATAGAGGCCACGCCCTGTACAGCAGCCACCATCCCGGCCACTCCCCCCTGCCTTTCCTTGCCGACTGCAAGCGATGCGCCAGCCATGAAGCCCGGCATCATCAGTCCAGCGCCGATACCAAACAAAAAGAATGCCGCATAATATAGGGGCATCGTTCCCGGAACCAGGAACAGCACCATCCCAACTGCGCTGCATAACGAACCCCAGATTATCATCCGCATTGGCTGCCAGTGCAGCAGCCTCATCTGCAGCACCTGTACCAGCAGCATCGCAACTCCCGAGCACATCAGGCCGAAGGAGACGGCACGCGCTGTCTCGCCGGATGTCAGCAGGAGACGATCTTGCAGATAAAATCCGCCGATGACCTGCAAAGTAACGATGCCGATCATCGTAGAAAATCCCGCCATGAGATACAGTCCGAGACCCGGCTGAAGCACCCCATCCTTGACCTGCTTCTCCTGACGCATAAGCATAGGCGGAGCAGGCGGTATCATCACCTTCGCGATTACAAGCGCACATACAGCAGTGAAGATGCCGAAATAGAGCGGCCACAGAAGTCCAATCAGAGTAAATGCGCCTGCTATCGCTGGCCCCAGCACGAGGCCAAGCCCGTTGGCGGCGCTGATCAGCGCCATGCCGTGGGTACGCTCCTCCCCTTCTGTCACGTCGCTCATATAAGCCTGGCTGGAAGACAGTATTGCCGGTATGAAGATGCCAATCAGGCTCCTGGTTGCGATCATCCACCCTAGCAGCAGCCCGCCACGGATCCAATGCTGCAAGCCGCTGAACAATACCACCGCAAACAACAGGCAACTGATCGCCATGCCACCGAAGCCAACTAAGATAATCGGCTTGCGGCCGAATTTATCACTGAGCTTTCCCCACAGCGGCGCCGTTAGCGCCATCATGACCGAGCCGATCGAGACGATCCACCCGGAATGACTTTCTTGAAGACCCAATTCACGAATGAGTGGCGGCATAATCGGAGCGATCAGCATCAGACCGAGCATAGCCACAAATACAATAAAGAATAGACTTCCTTTCACCTTGTTCATCGCGTTGTTTTTCTCCTCTCCACGATCAGCAGTACTAGACAAGTCACAGTATAGCGCGGCTCTATGCCCTGTGCTGCTCGCAGGCGGAGGATTAATGACGCGTGAAGGATTATTAATAAAGCCGCTTGACAGCCGACGGCTTCAGCCCATATCTGCGACAAAATTGCTGGGAGAACGCACTGACATTGCTGTAGCCTACCGACACAGCCGCCTCTGTCACGCTACAATCCCCCTCTCGCAGCAAAGACATGGCCGATTCCAGCCTTACTTGCCGGAGATGCTCATAGACGGTTGTGCCATAGCAGGCCTTGAAGCCCTTCTTCAGCTTAAAATCATTCAACCCGACACGCCGGGACAACTCAAGCAGCGAAGGTGGATCAAGCAAGCTATCCTCGATGATGCTTCGTGCCAGCCCCAGCTTGCGCATATCCTCTCGCGAGAAGCCTTCAGGGAGACGACGCCCTTCAAATAGATGATGAAAGGAACGATCCACCAGCTCCAGAGCAGACGCCTCCATGAGCAGCGGCGATCGGTGCCGCTCCTGCATCGCCAGCAACAATGCCCTAGCCATCATCAGGCTGCGCTCATCCAGCTCGAAGGTTAGAGCCTTGAAGCTGCGCCCGCTTAGGAGCGATAGGAAATCAACTGCATGTCTCGTTTCCATACGAGACACAGCATAATGAAAGAGCGGGATGGGAATACCGATCGTCAGCGAAATATACGGCTCCTGCGACGGCGGGTAAAAGCAGGCACGGAAATTTTGCAGGAGGATTAATGCCCCCTGCCCGGCAGGCAGCGTATACTCCTCCCGTTCTATCATCACATGACGCTGTCCCTGGAAGGCGAACTGCAGCTCGACAAGCGCACCTGGAGAGGAGAAGGAGGTAGACAACGGCTGATTATATTGAATATCGGAATAAACAATCTCGATCCCACTAAATGTGGTTAGCCTCCTGATCTGCCCTGTGCCTGCCTGGGGCTGCAGCGTGTACAGATAAGGCTCCAGCTCGCAGAATGGACTTCGACTTAGATAATACTGATAAATGTCTTGCAGAGCCAGCGATGGGCTCGTCATAGGATCACCTCAACAAGAATAGTGGAGGCACATCAAAGGTACCAAAGGCATCCGAATTCAACGGTGTCACCGTCCACTTTTAATTGATAATAATTATCATTATCTTAGCGTACTCTCCCCTATTTGACTAGTCCTAACAGCTTTCTGCTGGAATGATGTGGGCAGCTCAGTACTTCCCTTGCTCCTACTGTTATTCCCCTTTGGCGCCCAGAACCTATTCGTGTATAATCAGTGCTAACCGTTCATGCTGCGATGGTCTACGAACTGCGAATGCGGCAACAGCATAACGATATAAGACAGTTCGAGTTGACGAGCAGTGGTACAGGATAATACCTTGGAGGGAAATGGGGAAGCCGCATGATCTATGTCGCATTGCTACGCGGAATCAACGTGGGTGGTAATAATAAAATCAATATGAAGGAGCTCAAGATTACCTTCGAGCAAGCGGGAATGGGGTCGGTCGTTACTTATATTCAGTCCGGCAATATTATATTTGCCGATTCGGCACATTCCAGCGCTGAACTTGCAGCTCTGCTGGAGCAGGCGATCGAGGATGACTTCGGACTGCGCATTCGTGTGCTCCTCCGCAGCCTGCCCGAGATGCAGGCCATCGTATCCGCGCTGCCGGAGCATTGGAGCAATGACGAGGCGATGAAGAGTGATTGCCTGTTTCTATGGGAGGAGGCGGATAACCCCGATGTGCTCAAGCAGTTGCCTCTCAAGCCAGGCATCGGCACCGTCATGTATGTGCCTGGCGCCGTGCTGGCCTCGTTCAGCCGGGAGGAGGCCGCTCGCAGCGGAATGAACAAGCTCATCGGGTCAAAGGTGTATCAGCTTATGACCGTTCGCAATGTCAATACAACACGGCGCATCTATGAGCTGATGACCGCCGCAGAAGAATAAACGGCGAGGCTAACGAAAATTCGGCCAGATCTGATCCGTTCAGAGTATCCAGACACGACCTAGAAAAAGACAGCCAGCCCTATGCGGCTCGCTGTCCTACTTGTATTTCTTCCAATCCATATTGGTGTTGTTCAGTAAATATTCAAAATCCCCCTCCAGCCGCTTCTGCTCTGCCTTGCGCTGCTCCTCAGCCTCCTTGCGCCGCTGCTCCTGCTGAGCTGCCTCGGTCGCTTTAAGCTCTTCAGCCTGAGCCTTGAGCTTACGGAGCACATCAGGGCTAAGCATATCCTTCAATGTCGGCGCACTGCTCCCGGCCGATGCTGAAGGTGCCGGAGCCTGCCGTCTCTTCTTCGCCAAGCGATCCCCTCCTCTCCATGATGTTTGCCTCTATGCGCAGGCTTCCGGGCTCATACGAGCCACCATCCACACACATTGCCCGTCGCCCACGTCAGGAAGCGAGCCAGCGATGACCGTTCATGATCATTCCCTAGCGCATAGCATTCAACCTGCTACCCGTATGGTACTCCCGCTATGTGGAAAATGTCAAATTGCCAGAAACGCAAGCGATGATGCTGTACATACCGAGCAGCACCCCTTACGTGTGTGCTTCCCCCGAGGATATTCGCCTGCCAGCACAACGGCGATTGGTGTGATTCTGTCTTATATGGTATAATCTCAACCACAATTCATATGCAGGAGGGGAAGCTGTGCTGACCTTTGAACAGAAGCTGGAGATTCTCGAATCCTTCCCTGAGCTGACACGCAAAAATGTGTCACTGGGGAGGGTCAACTTTCAATACGAACAGAGCGTATATGACAAGAAGAATGTCGTCTACCATCTGCATCCGAACGGCAACGGCTATGTCTATGGGGAGCGTCTGCTTGGTTATCCGATGGATGACAAGGGCTTCGTCAATATCCGTGATTTCACCGAAGCCGAGCTGCGCATCATCGTCGAGAAGGCCATTCGTTCCCTCTCCGCGGCGACAGACAAGCTCGTCGGTTCACAGCAGCCTCGTCCACTCAACGCCTCAGGTGCGGATAGCATTGCAGATCGTGTAGCAAGTTCAAGCGATGATAGAGTCGATGAGGCCAGCCGAGCTGATGCGGCGTCTGAAGCAGTCATTGCCCCACATGGTGCGGAAAAGCCACACGCCGCCGAAGCAGGCATTGCCCTGGAGGGTACGGCAGATCCAGAGCCCTCCGACTATCCTGATGGCGGACAATGGATCGATGAAGCAGGGCATACACTCGTACTCGTATGGGCAGAGGAAGAGGAGCTATGGTTCGTCTATGCAGGGGATGCTGTCGATATGGCCTTCGAGACAAGAGGGGAAGCAGCAGCATACCTGAGAGAAGAGGGCTTTCGCCCGCTGTAGCACGTCATGAAGCTGATGAGCAATATCGTGTGTCATAATACCGTGTGTGATAATACCGTGTGTCACAGACACCGTTATTCGCTCACCGGCTCCATGCTATCATAAGCAGCCTCGCTGACCAGACTTTGAATATCCTCAGAACTAATACTCAGGCAGACATACCCATCTCGCTCACTTTTGCGCCTCGCCTGCTCCTTGATGAATCGCGGGCTTCCCGCCCCCGCCTCCTCATCGTAGACGAGCAAGATGCCGTCCGTCTTGCGCAGCAGCAGCTCGTCACGCGCGCGGAATTGCCATGTTCCAGCATAGGGCTGGTGACTGACTGCACCGTAATAGTCCACGTGCTTCAACACACGCTCATAGTACGCCTGACGCTCCTCCTTCCATGTCTCCTCCTGATTGCTGTACGCCGTAATGACTGCCAACTGCAAATCAGGATACTGCGGCTTCAAGTCAATAACCGCTTCGCAAGCCCACAGATCGACACCATATTGTCCTGGCGAGATTATCCACTCCAGCCCCTCCTCTGCGAGCGGAATGAGCCGATTGGCGATCGCCTGGCGAATATAGGGGATGCCCGGATGCTTCTGATTATAGATGCCTAGCTCATGGGCGCGATAGCCTGTAACCAATATATTTTTTATCATTCTATTCCTCTCCTGCAGCAATGCCGTGGTATCTGCGTCCTAATATGCTATTATTTTACCATGCCCCTCCACCCATCGTCATGCGACTGTTCATTGTACAATTATTGTGTTATATGCTGCTTGGCGGCGTTCGGTCGAGCATACGTCAAGATCGTTCGATTGAACGACGATTTCAACTTAGGAGATTTTAAAGATGTCTTTCAATGATTCCTTATCCTCATGTACGCCCACCTTTTATATGCCGGTACGCGTGGCCGCTCTCAACAGTCTCATCATCCAGGCGGTCAATGAAGAGGCTGATGCGCGGGCCAGAATACTCATCATTAGCGGCGGCGAAGGGATGCTGGAGCAATTCGGCGTCGTCTATCCACTGTACCGAGGCAGCGTGTGGATGAGTGAGCCTACATCCAATTCATCTATACGCATTAACGAGCGAATGCCGCTAAAGGGGACACTAATTGAATATCGCGCGTTCACCGCTGATGGTTCCCGTGCGCTGTCGATTCAGCCAGCCAAGCCATTGATTCGTTGCTCAGATCCGCTGCTGCGCCTTGCACTAGATCTGGAGCAAGCCTGGCGGCAGCCCAATGCTGACCCGCTCCAAGCACAGAGCCTCTTCACCAGACTGCTGGAGATCTTGCTCGGCGAGTTGCTCTCTAGCCATGACAGGCCCATCTCTTGGCTGGAACAGGTTCTACGGTATATGCACACCCATTTCGCCCAAGAATTAAGCCGAGAGCAATTGGCAGTACTGGCTGGAGTCAGCCCTGAGCATTTCTCCCGCGTTTTTCATAAAGCAACTGGCCAGACGTACAATGCCTACCTGACTATGCTGAGAATTCGCCGTGCCCAGTTGGAGATTTTACATGGCGCTGCAAAGGTGGGCACGATAGCCCTGGATGTCGGCTTCAAAGAAAGTGCTTATTTCAGCCGCAAATTTAAACAACTGACGGGGATACCCCCCGGTGCTTATCGTAGTAAGCCTAAGCGTGCCGCCGCGCTTAATCTCAATCATACCGCCTGCCTGCACGCGCTTGGCATTACACCAGAGGCAGGAGTCTATACGCCGTGGTTAGAGCAGCTTCCTGGCGTTCAGCCCTGTCGCAGATTGAATCCTGGCAAGGAGCCTTTTGACGACACCTATGCTGCGCTGCGCGCCGTGAACCCTGATCTCATCTTTAATTACAACACATCAGATGTAAATAAAGCGCTGCTCCCGATTGCCCCGGTCGTCGGGCTGCCGTTTATGCACATGGATTGGCGGGAGCAGTTCCGTTATATTGCCGATATGATGAACAAGCGTCCAGCGGCTGAAGCACGACTCCAGCGCTATAATGAACACATGGTACGTTTAAACAGGCAGCTTGATCTGAGACTTGGCACGAGGGGAACGGCAGTCATCTGGGAGGTCGGCAACAGCTCAGCCTGTTGCTTCAGTAGCAGCTTCGGCAGAGGATGTCAGATTGTCTATGACGATCTTGGTTTTCAGCTACCATCTGTCATGCTTGAGCAGGCGATCGAAGCCAAAGGCTATATCGAGATGGAGATCGAAGAGATGCCCTCCGTGGATGCGGACTATATCTTCATTACCGGATGGCCGACGCATCCATCCGCTTCCAGCCGGATCATGCTGCTGCTGCAATCCCCCCAGTGGCTCGCACTGGAGGCCGTGCGCAGCAAGCGGGTATATATTCTGAGCAGCACAGACGTATTTTTCGGCTACGATCCGCTGTCCTCTGAAGCACAGCTTCAGGAGCTGCAGCGAGTGCTGCTGCCCTGAAGTTGCCTTGGTGAGCAGCATCACAATAATCCAAGCAGCAAGATCATAGAAAAGCATCGCCATTTGCTGTGGAACACGATAAAGTAATGTCGAGAATGATTATCGTTATTACAAGGGGGATTTACTTTGTCCGTGTTTCACACCTTACAATTCTCTGATTCAGACAGAGCCTTAGCCGAACCTACAGCCGGCTTGAACCTGCGTCACTGTCATCATGCAACGCGCCTGTTGGCTGCTATCACTTGCTTGCTGCTCACCCTGCTCGTTGCCGCTTGCGGCAATGACAGCAATGACGCAAGCGGCGGGAGGGAAGTGAATGCGAATGCTCAACCTCCCTCCAATACCGCCGCTATGGGCAATTCGTCTGCTGTAGACTCGAGTCCTGCTACTGCCGGAGCAGAAGGAACGAAGAGCGTATCGACCGTCAAAGGGGATGTCGAGATTCCCTTACATCCCGAGCGGATCGTTGCGGAAGAGTACCTCGGCACGCTGATTGCGCTTGATGTCATTCCGGTAGGCGCTCCCGGATTAACTCTACAAAATTATTATTTTGAACAGGCGCTCAATGGTGTCGCTGATACGGGCCAATACGGACAGCCATCTGTTGAAAACATTGTCGGCTTACAGCCCGATCTGATCCTTATCGGCAGCGCCAACAACTATGATCAGCTCAGTAAAATTTCACCAACCTTGGTTATTCCGTATGGTGAGTTGAAAAATGTCCATGAGGAGCTGACCTACTTCGGTAAACTGCTGGATCGCGAAGAACAAGCGAAAGCCTGGCTCAAGCAATATGATGAGCGTGTCGCGGCAGCCAGAGCGAAGGTGGATGCGGCGATTCCTGACGATGCTACCTTCTCTATTATGGAGGTTGGAGACAAGTCCACCTGGGTATACGGGGATAATTTCGGCCGTGGCGGCCAGCCTATCTACCAAGCGCTGGGGAGAAAGCCGCCTGAGCGGGTCAGGGCGGAAATTATGGAGAAACAATGGATGGAGCTGTCGGCTGAAATGCTCGACCACTACGCTGGGGATTATATAATTATGACCTCAAACAGTCGAACGGTCGAGGACTTCGAGAGCGACCCGCTCTGGGGCAGCTTACCTGCGGTCAAGAACGGACGGCTCTACGTCTGGCCCGAGGAACGCTCCTGGTACTATGATCCGCTAGCCGTACAGTCTCAGATCGAGGAACTGACAGCTTGGCTCGCTCCTGATCATTAACGTCCTCCTTCGAACCGCGTGCTCTGCTGCTGCAGGCTGAATATGTTTATTTTCAGACTAATAATGGCATAAATAAAGGGTACGTTACAGATGGGGCTGGCCTTCCTCTGGCGGGTCATGCCACCCGATTTTACAGAAGGGAGCTCAACAATGAGCGCATTGTATACAGCTACAGCTACCGCACAAGGCGGAAGAAGCGGTCAAGTCACCTCGTCAGACGGTATCCTCAATGAGGTGCTGACGATGCCTAGAGAGCTTGGCGGCGACGGCGCCGCGGGAACGAATCCAGAGCAGTTGTTTGCAGCAGGGTATGCCGCCTGCTTCGAGAGCGCCCTGCGGATGGTTGCCCGCAAGCACAAGGCCAAGGTCGACGGGACGAAGGTAACTGCGGCGATCTCCATCCATAAGGATGGCGAGGGGTTCAAGCTGTCCGCAGCCTTGACAGTCAGCATCCCCGGCATGGAGCGCGAAGCCGCCACCAAGCTGGCGGAGGCCGCTCACCAGGAATGCCCCTATTCCAAAGCGACACGCGGCAACATGGAGGTTGCTATTGCGGTTGAAGCATGACCGACGGCCGGAGGGCACACCTATGCAGGTGTGCCCTCCGGCTTGCTCGCGTGCGCCGTCGCGAGTGTTAGCGATGGTCTGCCGCCTACCTACAGATCAGCGTCTGGCTGACGATGTCCGAATAGATCTCCAAGCCTCTCGTAGCTGCAATATGAATGACATCGGCATACGACTCGCTCTGCGGCAGCAGAGCCGCCAGCATATTGTCCTGTCCCAGCACCAGCGACGGATGGAACACGACCCCTTCCCGCCCGTCGAAGATCGCTGCGTAGAAGATACCGGTCTCCACAAGATCCTGAAAGAAATGGCTGCCGTAAGACAACTCCGGCATGAAGCCGCCACCTGCAGAGGCCACCTCGCAGATGACCGACATATAGCAGATTTCGGAGAATCGTACAGGAACGCCAAGCGAGGGCGTCGTCGTTCCCCATCGCCCTGGCCCGACCAGCATAACACGCTTGCCCTTCAGCTCGCGGCCTATCCTGCCGATCTGACGCGCCACTGCATACTTGTCCTGCTCGCTTAGCAGCAGATAAGGCTCTGGCCGCACATAGACGACATAATCAATCGGCAGGCGCACATTGCCGCCCATGAAGCTTCCCTTCGTCGCGAAGAAGCAGTCTTTGCCGTCATCCAGCCGCGGGATGCTGACCGGCTGACCCAGACCTCTCGTCTGGAGCGGACGGCATTGGAGCAGATTGATCTTGAATCGACCCTGTGGCGTAAAATTAGCCGTAAACTCAATATCAACCGGATATTCGTATACAGAGGACAGCAGCGCCAGCAGCTCCCTCATCAGAACAGGGAATTCCGTCTCTCGCAGCAGCTTCTGGAAATCAAGTATATGCGGAGTTGGCCGACCTGTGTAGCCCAGCTCTCGCATCCGGTCAGCCGTCTGGTAATCTACCGTGGCAAACAAGGAGCGATCAGCCTTGAGCGGGAGCGCCAGCAGTCCATCTGCATCCACTGTCGCCAGCCGGTTGTCCTGGAGGGAGATCAGGTCGACGTTATGTTGAGAGAACTTGCGCACATCCTCCGCATTCATCGGCGTGCGGCGGAGCGGGTCATCCAGGCTGACGATCTTCACATAATCTCCGACTGTGCGGTCGACGGCGCGTGTACCGAGTCCAAATACGAGCCGCAGCATGCCCGCATCCATATCGACATCCGGTTCCCACACATACAGATTGGAGGAATTGCCTACCCCGGCAACATGCGGAAAGTACATATCCTGGTAATGGTCGCCAGACACGCGCTGCACGAGCAGCGCCATCTGCTCATCCTGCTCGACTAGCCCGCGATCCATCCGGTACGCGAGCGCATCCTCATTCATCATGCTCGCATAGACGGTGCGGATCGCCTGCTCGAATGCCTCGTACCGCTCCTCCGGCGTCCCCTGATTGGCGCAGAACACGCTCTCGTATTTGCCCGCGAAGGCGTTGCCGAAGTTGTCCTCCAGCAGCGAGCTGGAGCGGACGATAATCGGGGACTGGCCATAATATTCGAGCAGCTCCATGAACCGTCTGCGGATGCCCTCGGAAAATCTGCCGCGCAGCAGCTTCTCCTGCAGCTCAGGAGCATGCTTGAAGTAGCCCTCCTCCGTCCGCTGCCTCGCTCGCAGCGCCCACCATCCGTTCTGCACAACATAGGTATAGAACACATCCACTCCGATATAGTAGGAATCATGCGGCTCCAGATACGGAGCGAACCGCTCTCCTCCCGCCCGCTCCGCGATGCGCCGCGCCAGCAGCATACCGACGCTCTTGCCCCCGATGAAGCCGGTACCGATCTCGCGCGAGGCCATCATGACCAGATCCTCCAGCGTAAAAAACCGGTCGCACAGCCTGAACATACGCGATTCACTGCCAATCAGCAGCGACATCAGCAGCCGTTTGTGCGGCTCCTGCTGTGCTGCATCCTGTTGCAACGCTTCGCGCGACCGATTGACGATGACATCCCAGTAGTCGAGCCGCTCCTCGCCGCGGTGAATGGCCGAGAATAGCTCCGCCGCCTGCGCGCTCGCCGTTATACATAGCGCCTCCCCGCCATCTATCAGATGCGGAAAAAACATCGTCGGCGAATAACGCGACCATACCTTGAGCGGGTGAATATAGAAGTGACCGTTCACCTGGTACAGATCGAGCAGCAACTGCGTTGTCTCGCGAATGCCGGCAATCGTGCTGTAGGTATGGGCATTGCGGATGATCGCGAAGTACGCGATCGTATCCAGCTCATACAGGAACGGACAGGAGACGTTGAAGAAATTAGCAATCATTGCATCCGAATACCAATGCTCCAGCAGCTCGGTCAGGCAATCGAATACATAAAAGGTTTTACGCCCTTCATGCTCCATCAAGCTATGCACCGCCATGGCGAAGCTCTCGAACCCTTTATTCGCATCCAGTTGATAGACCCGGATAGCCGGATCATCCTCCACCACCGGCTCATGGCGGCCGAAGCGGACATAGACCAGCTTGCGCCTGTCCTGCTTCGCCCTAGCCACATAGGGTGCGACCATCTCCCGATAATGATCGACCGAATCGACCTGCCACACGACATTGTCTCCCAGGCGCAGCCCGTCAATGACATCATCGAAGCCAGCCATGCCTGTGCTGGCCCGACTGCTCATTTCCGCATTCATCGGCATTCCTCCCGCAATAGGATGATGTACAGCTCAAGCGAACACAGCACGCTGCTCATCTTTTGTCTGCTATTTATTGTACTTCAATCTCAGGAAGGCGACAAATGTGCCCACAAGCTGCTCCGCTGGTGCACAGGGCACCTGAAGTGTGCGTACCTGACGAGCCTCATCAAATGAAGGCCGGACGGAAAACCCCACGGTTTTCTCGCCCAGCCTTTGAATTGGGGGACGTACTGGACGACCCCCGGTATGGTAGCCTGCTTGCGGGATTAGCGCCAGGCTCTAGCGACGCTTGCGGGAAACACGCCATAGCAGATAGATGAAGAAGGGAGCGCCGACCGCGCTAATAATCAGCCCCGCCGGAATCTCCAGCGGCGGGCGCAGCAGCCGACCGCATAGATCGGCGGCCAGCACAAGCGATGAGCCGCACAAGGCCGCCGTCGGCAGCAGAATGCGATGACGCCCGCCGACAAGCAGGCGGGCCATATGCGGGGAGATGAGGCCGACGAAGCCGATCGTGCCCGCAGCGGATACCGAGGCGCCGGCCAGGCCGACGACCGCGCAAAACAGCAGCAGCCGGATCGCTGCTACCCGCATGCCAAGCCCCTGTGCCGCCGCCTCGCCCAGTTGCAGCAGATCTAGCTGGAGCGCCAGACGCCAGACGACGGGCAGGAGCACCCCAATCCAGGGCAGCAGCCCGAACAGCTCGCTCCAGCCGCGCCCCCACAGGCTGCCGGTCAGCCAGACGAGTGCGGTTGCGAGATTGGCGCTGCCGCGCAGCAGGATCAGGTCGATTCCTGCGCTGCAAAATGCGCCCATCGCGACACCGACGAGCGCCAGTCGTATCGGATCGATGCCGCCGCGATACGCGATGAAGTAGATGGCCAGCGCTACGGCTGCCCCGCCAAGCATTGCCGCTGGGGACATCATCCCTGCCATCGAAGCAGGGAGCAGCAGCGCCACCATGACCGCGCCCAGTCCAGCACCTGCGGTAATGCCCAGCGTGCCCGGGGAGGCAAGCGGGTTGCGCAGCAGCGTCTGAATGACCGTCCCCGCAACAGACAGCCCTGCGCCGATCAGTGCGCCGATCAGCACGCGTGCCAGCCGATAATCAAGCAGAATCGCGCGATAATCGGGATTCCCGTGACCGAGCAATACAGCAGCCATCTCCGCAGGCGGAATCGGGATCGCGCCCAGCACCAGACTCAGCAGCGCGACGAGCAGCAGAGTGGATGCGAGCCCCAGCAGCACCAGCCACTGCTGACGCGAGCCCCGCCCTCGTTCTGCTGTCAACTGCACGTTGCTCAAGTCGCGGCCCTGCTCCTTCCGCATTGCTTCCGTCATTGTCCCGTTCTCCTTCTGCGCGCCAGATAAATAAAGAATGGCGTGCCCAATAATGCGGTAACGATGCCGACCGGCGTCTCTCCAGGAAAGCTGATCCAGCGCGATCCGATGTCGGCGAGCGTCAACAGCAGCGCCCCGAGCAGCGCACTGGCCGGAATAATCCGCCGATAATCGAGGCCGAGTATGTAGCGAGCCATATGCGGAACGATGAGCCCGACAAAGCCGATCGGGCCGGCGATCGATACCGAGACCCCGGCAAGCACAACGACGACCGCCAGCGCCGCCCCGCGCAGCAGCCGCACCCGCTGGCCCAGTCCCCGAGCCAGCTCATCCCCCAGTCCCAGCACCGATACCGAACGACTGAGCCAAGCAGCCGCAGCAAGTCCGGGCAGACTCCATATTGCCAAGACGGATGCCTCATAAGTCCGGTTGCCGACGACTGAGCCGGCAAGCCAGAACAAGAGCTGCTCGGTCTTGCTCTCATTGAAGATCAGCATCGCCTGAGTACCTACAGCCAGGAAGGTTTGCACTGTGACACCGACCAGTGTCATGTTCAATTCGATCTTTCCCCACCGGATCATATGGCTCAAGGCATACACGAGAACTGCGGTTCCGAGCGCACCGGCAAAAGCGCCATTTACTCGCCAGGCTGCAGACAGACCCGGCAGCAGCATCGTCATGCATACTACCGCGAAGGCAGCGCCCGCATTTAGCCCGAATACACTTGGCGAGGCCAGCGGATTGCGAGTGATCGCCTGCATCAGCGCCCCGGCAACGCCCAGATTGGCTCCGACCAATACGGTAACCACCACGCGCGGCAGACGTAGGGTCGTCAGAATCAACTGCTCCCTGCTCGCCGTGTAATGGAAGATCGCATCATATAGCACCCTGACGGATAAGGTCGTTGAGCCATAGCGCAGTGAGATCAGGATCGCTACGGCAAGCAACAGCCCGCAAGCCGTCGCCACCGTCCATAGCCTCCTGCGGCTGCCGCGCCCCGGGAGACCGCGGCCCTGTGAGGCTTTCATCATCATGTTGTGCGCTCCTTATACATGTTCATGTGCCGCCGCGCCCTTCGCGAAGGACTAGGATTGCGACTTGATGCTCGGTGCAAGAGCCTTCAGTTCCTCCAGCACGACATTAGCGCCCGGCACGCTGCGGTTGAATGACCATTTGCTATGCAGCACCGGGAAAACCTGATTCTCCTGAACCGCCTTCAGTTGCATGAACAACGGGTCTTTGCGCCATTCCTCCAGCAGCTCGCTGTTCGTGACGAACAGAACATCAGGGTCAATCTCCAGCAATTGCTCGATGCTGGCCTTGATAGCCGTTTCATCCGGCGCGCTTGCCTGGAGCGCATACTTCAACCCCGCCTTCTCCAGCATACTCGGCTGGAAGAACAGGTTCGTGCGCGGATTGAGCACCTTATCCCCCAGACTGACGATCAGATAGCTCTTGTCCTGCGGCAGCATCGCCGCCGTCTGCTTCAGCAGTGCTTGATGCGCATCGACATAGGCTGCCGCCTCCGCTTCCTTGCCCAGCGCCTCGCCAATGATCAGATGATTGTTCAGCGCATCCTCATAGTTCGCCTTTGTATCCGGCAGCAGGAGCGTTGGAGCAATGTCCGACAGCTCTTTATAGATTTCATTGTGGCGAGCGTAGTCGCCAATGATCAGATCCGGCTTGAGCGTGCGGATGACTTCCAGGTTTGGCTGCTGCCTTGTGCCTGCTGGAGTGTAATCTCCCATTTGCTTCAAAAATCCGAGCTCCTCCAATGTTCCTTGCTTGCCATCATCCGTGTAGCCGACAGGCTGTTCCCCGAGCGCAAGCACCGAGGCGAGCAATCCATACTCCATCACGACGATACGCGACGGCGTGCCACTGATCTTCGTCTCGCCCGCCTCATGGCGAATGAGCCGCTCCCCGCCTGCCGCTTCCTGCATATCCGATGTTCCGCTAGCCGCTGCTGCAGAAGAATTCGTCGACGTCCCATTCGCCGCAGCATCCCCAACGCCCATTCCGTTAGGGGCTGGAGTCGAAGAAGCACTACAGCCCGCAAGCCCACATAATACCAATGTTATCATAATTAAAACTACACTCCATTTTCGCATATGCCTGCAAGCCCCTCTTTACTTGAAATTGATAATCTTTATCATTAATGAAGTATAGCGGGCAAGCGGCTCGTCGTCCATGACTTCTTTATTCCATTTTGCCATGGACTTTATTGCATTGATCAAGGAAATAGCGGGTCTATGACAGGTTACAGACTTTCGTCAAACAATGTAACCGCCTGCTGCAACTGCCATTGTACCGAGAGCGGCGCATACACCATCCAACGATGCCAGTCGAGTACCGCATACCGACGTTGAACAATTGCGGGATGCCTCCTCCAGGATAGTGAATGCTGCAGACGGCGTTGAACCTCCATCTCTCCCTGCTCGGACTGGACGACGAAGGCAAGATAATCGGCCTTTACGTTATCCAGCCGCTCCACATCCAGCTCCATCCATGTAAATTCGACGCCAGGCGGATGCTGCTCCAGCGCCCTTCGCACCTGCTCCGGCGGCTGAAAGCCGAGCGCGCGGTAGAAGACATGGCCGATGTTGCGCGCACCGTACAATCTCCAGCCTCTGGAATGCAGCACACAGATCGCCAAGGTAGCGCCGCGCTGCTCCACAGGCAGTGCCTCTCTGGCCTGTAGCTCCTGCAGGCGGTATTGCTCCTGCCACTGCTCGGCCTGCAGCTCGCGCCCGAGCACACACGCCAGTTGCTGCTGCAGCCCGAACAGATCAAAGGCTCGCCATGGATAAGAGATAATCGGCGCTACATCCCCGATGTGAAGGCGGGCCTGCCTGAGCACATTGTCCTTGCAGACAATCAGCTCCGGCGCGCAATCGACGAACATATTGCGGCTAATCTCCCAGGGGTCCTTCTCATGATATGGGAGCGGCAGCACGGGCAGCGTGCCCTGCAGCGCGACAGGCACCTGCGCAGCCCGCGGAATAATGCCGAGCGCAAGCAATTGCTCCGTATATGGATAGGAGAGCGAGATAATCGAGGTATCACGGGTCACCTCCAGCCGATAACGGGAGGGCGAGATGCCGTGCAGTCGCTTGAACCGTCTGCTGAAATAAAATTCATCATGGAAGCCGCTACTCTGCGCCACCTCGCGCATATTGCGCCAGCCACCGGTAATGAGCTGCTCCTTCGCTCTGTTCATCCGCCTCTGCACAATAAATTCGGTTGGAGACTTGTCCATCATCTGTCTGAAGCGACGAGAGAACGACGAGAGCTGCAGCCCCGCCAACTCGCTCAATTGCTCTACCTTCACCTCTTCATGGCAATGCTCTGCAGCATAGCGGATGGCTGCGTTCATTCGGTCCTCGGCTGTATCCTCATGCGGTCGCTCCAGCGGTAGCGGTAGCAGCAGCTCCAGCAGCTTCAATAGCCGCTGGCCTGTCTTTAATTGCTCCGAAGCCGTGTGCTGCTCGCTGCGATGCGCGTACAGTTGCAGCAGCAGCCGCTTCAGCGCATCGATTCTCCAATTAATGAGTCCATGCACAGGAAGATTGTCTGCCTGCTCATAGATTAAGCGCTCTGTTCCCTCACTTGCCTTCGTGCTGCTTCGTTGATAGATTTGAAAATCCAACTGATAGGCTTCCAGCGGCTCTTGCGGCTGCCGCGCCGACTCGATCTTCATGCCAGGCGCCATCACATAAATTCCAGGCGAGCGCAGCACCACTTGCCGACCGCTGACGATAAATACCGCCTTGCCCTGCTGAACAAATAGCAGCCGATAGTGCCTTAACTCCAACGGCTCCTGACCCGCAGCCGGAAAAGCCTCCACCAAGGCGATACCCACTAGGTGCGGCAGCCATTCTGTTGCTATATTGCCTAACGAAGGAGCCTCCACGGGATGAGCCCCTAGCTGATTATCATATCCCCATCGTTCCATGCTCATGCTGCTATCCTCGTTCCTTTCCCCTTACATCCTGTTTCTCCCTTATTGTATCATGTTCCGAGCGAGATATAGACCACACACCGCCAACTGCTCTACTGGAGCCGACGGCAATCCACCTTATGCCTCTGCCCGTTTCATCCGAATAAGACGTATAAGCCCTTCCATCCCACTGCAACGTGGAACGGAAGGGCTGTCGCTTCTTGCTATACACCTGGCTCGCATCAACATTCGAGCTTTGTGCTTTCCGCTTTATTACCTATTGCCTATTACCTATTTGAACGCTGGCACAACAGCACCCTTATACTTCTCATTGATGAACTTCTCCACCTCAGGTGTCTGCAACGCTGCCACCAGCTTCTGGATCGCCTCCGAGTCCTTGTTATCCGGGCGGGCAGCAACAATGTTCACATACGGGGAATCCTTATCTTCAATAAACAGCGCATCCTCCGTCGGATTCAGTCCAGCCTCAAGCGCATAGTTCGTGTTAATGGTTGCGATGGCTACTTCATCAAGCACCCGCGGCAATGTGGCGGCCTCCAGCTCGACAATCTCGAAGCTGCGCGGGTTGTCCTTAATATCCGCTACGGTCACTTCAACACCCTTGGATTCATCCAGTGTGATCAAGCCATGCTGGGCAAGCAGCAGCAAAGCCCGACCGCCATTGGAAGGATCATTCGGTATTGCAATCTTCGCTCCGTCCTGCAGCTCGTCGATCGACTTCAGCTTGCTGGAATAGACGCCAAACGGCTCCACATGGACGCCGGCAACCTGCACGAGATCATAGTTTTTATCCTTGTTGAACTGATCGAGATAAGGCACATGCTGGAAGAAGTTCGCATCCAGTTGTTTCTCATACAACTGCACATTCGGCAGTACATAATCTGTGAACTCTGAAATCTCCAGATTGATGCCTTGCTCCTTCAATACGGGAATCACAGATTCCAGAATCTCGGCATGAGGGACGGGCGATGCGCCCACCTTCAGCGTAATCGGCTCCGCAGCAGGCTCTTCCTTTTTCTCTGTCTGGGTATTGCCTGCACCGCCTGTTGTATCATTGGCCGCCGGAGTGTTCGTGCTCCCTGTCCCCTTCTGTCCGCATCCCGCCAGCACCAGCACGAGTGCGAATACAATAAACAATGATTTCTTCATTTCCTTCTCCTCCTACCCTTGTCTCTATATTCTTAAAACTATACTATTCAATCTACTTCCGGCTCAGTCGCCGCACGAGTGCGTCGCCTGCCATCTGCAGAAGTTGAACCATAATGACCAGCAGCGCTACCGTCACAATCAGTACATCCAGTTGAAAGCGCTGGAAGCCGTAGCGAATCGCCAGATCGCCCAGACCGCCGCCTCCGATAACACCGGACATCGCCGTGTAGGAGACGAGTGTAATCGTTGTAATCGTCACCCCCGCCAGCAGTCCTGTACGTGCCTCCCGCAATATAACATGCCAGACTATCATCCACTTCGACAGCCCCATCGCAGCCGCAGCCTCGATGACGCCCCTGTCCACCTCGCGAAGCGATGCTTCCACTAATCTGGCGAAGAACGGCGCTGCCGCAATGACGAGCGGCGGGATGGCTCCCGGCACGCCGATCGAGGTGCCCATGATGAACTTGGATACCGGCAACAGGACAAGAATGAGAATAACAAAGGGCACCGAGCGTAATATATTGACCACCAAGGACAGTAAGCGGTAGATCCATTTATTGTGCAGCATCTGCCCGCTAGAGGTCAGAAATAGAATAATACCGAGGATCAGTCCTATCACGATGGTAAGCAGCAACGACATGCCCATCATCATCAGCGTCTCCTTGGTCGCCTTAATAATCTGATCCCAGCGAATATCCTGAAAGAAGCTACTCATTGTACAATGCTCACATCCAATCCATGCTGTCTAAGCTCGGCGATAATCCGATCCGTCTCTGCCCGTTCTCCCCGCAGCTCCACGATCAGTTGGCCGTAAGGCGTGTCCTTCATGCGCGACACAGTTCCTTGCAGAATGACAAAGGAGGCTGTCGTTGACCGGACAGTATCGAACAAGACAGGCTCATAGGCCAGGTTCCCCCGATAGGTGAGCCGAATGATGCGCCCCTGCGGATGAAGCGCCAGCCGATCTGTATCCAGCACATCAGCAACCTGACTCACAAAGTCCTTCGTCGTGTCATGCTGCGGATTCAGGAATACATTCAGCACATCCCCCTGCTCGATGATGCGGCCGGAGTCCATCACCGCAACCCTGTCACAGATCGCACGGATGACATGCATCTCATGGGTAATAAGCAGTATCGTAATGCCGAGCTTAGCGTTAATATCCTTCAGCAGCGTCAGGATCGCCTCCGTCGTCTGCGGATCGAGCGCCGAGGTCGCCTCGTCGCATAGCAGCACATCCGGGTGATTGGCGAGCGCTCTGGCGATGCCTACACGCTGCTTCTGCCCACCGGACAACTGTGACGGATACTTATGTTCATGTGCACTCAGCCCGACCAGCTCGAGCAGCTCCGTTACCCGCTCTCTGATCTGGACTTTGGTTAGCGTGGATGTCTTGAGCGGCAAGGCGATGTTGTCGCGTACCGTAGCTGTGGTCAACAGGTTGAAATGTTGAAAGATCATGCCGATCTTCTGCCTGCGCTGCTGCAGCTCCTTCTCGCCCAGCATCATCAGATCCACATCGCCAACAATAACTCTCCCGGAGCTAGGCCGCTCCAGTAGATTCACACAGCGCAACAGCGTGCTCTTGCCTGCTCCCGAATGTCCGATAACGCCAAATATCTCGCCTCGTTTTATCGTCAGATGCACCTCGCTCAGCGCATGAACCACGGCACTGCCAGATACGTAGTCTTTATGCACGTCTACCAATTTAATCAGAAGTAACACTCCCCTACAAGCAACAGAAAAACATATCATATATTTCCTATTGACTTAGTCTAATATAAAAATGGAGAAATATCAATGTATACATTTCAGGAAATTTATCCCTTACTTTCATTCCTTCGTCCCTCCATTTTTTACGATGGATCGCACTGCTCACTATTCTAGTGTATTTTGTATATTGTATTATAACATAGAACAGGCTGTTTACCGGGGAATTTGGATAACAAAGAAATGCTCCTCTTCAAGTAGAGGGATATGTACTAATCCGATCTACTTGAAGGGGAGCGTATAGAAGAATATCCAACTAAACGTCAAACTTATGTCTCTTTTTAGGAATCACATGCGCTCGCAGCGCACCTTCATCCCCCGCAAACCAGAAGCTCGGCAAATGGCACATCAGCCGGAGCGAGCGCATAATTCATAAGCTCTGATGGAGCAACCCAGGCATGGGCATCGTGGTCGATTAATTCAATGATACCGTCTATATAATCGGCCTTGTAGGCATACAGGCGAATCTGCACGGTTCCATAATCATGCTCATGAACGGCGAAATACGTGTGCGGGTCGATCTTGATTCCCATCTCCTCCAGCAGCTCGCGGCGCAAGCAGTCTGCCGCGCTCTCCCCTGGCTCCAGCTTCCCGCCAGGGAATTCCCATAATCCACCCTGCTGTTTGCCCTGCTTCCTGCGAGCAAGCAGCACCCGTCCTTGCTCACCCACCACAATAGCCGCCGCCACCTCAATCATGCCGCCGCTCCTTTCCTATCCTCTCTTGACTTTCATCTATTGTACCACGCTTCGTCCCATAGTTGCCTACAACCGCGGGTCCATCTCCTTCTCCTGTGCGGTCTCGAATAACAGACCGGCGGCAATCTCCCTGTAGCCTTGATGCTCAGGGGAAATATCGTGGAATGGAACCTGCAGCATGCGCAGGCCAAGACGATATTCATTGAGCGAGGTACGCAGCTTCCGCGCGATATTCTTCTGCTTGATCAGCTTGCGGTGCTTGTGCGGGAACATGTAATCATAGCCGTAGACGATGGACAGGTACTCGCGGTTGCGAACCTTCAAGTACGGCACCGTGCGCCCATCCCATACATCCGGCTTGATAACGACGCCCTCCATCTGCTTCTCCACGGTCAATTGTTCAAAATATCGCTCCGCCCGCTCCAGACAATCCGGCTCGGACAGATCGAGTACGAGCGCCTCGTCCTCCGACAGCAAGGCGTACATCGTGGATACCTTCATATCCGGCAATTCCTCGCGTCCGTCCTCATCCATCCATTTCAGTATCGCAAATGGCTTGTAGTCCAATTCCTGATCCGATCCATATAGCTCCAACTGTCGCCTGTACGTCGCCAAGGCAGCGATATGGTCTGCTAAGGGTACATACGCCTCTCTCACCCCGCTAACATGCTTGTAGGTCTGGTATGTGCTGGAGCCGTACTTGTCGCTCAGTGCGCCCTTGGCCATGCGATGCTGCTCCTGCTCGAAGCCACTGGCCTCATAATTCGTGATCAACTGGTTCACCGCCTGCTCGAACCCGGTCTGCTCCAGAAAGGCCAGCTCTGTCTCCAGCGCCCGCTCGATCGGCTTGAACTGCCGTTCGATCAGCCCTTCGCCAAGCGCCTTCCACGGCAGCAGCTCCCCGTCGAGCACCATCATCGCCAGCTTGTGTTCCTTCATATAACCGTCGAACCGTTCCAGCAGTCGCTCATAGATCGCGGTCAGATCCACCTTGCGAATGCGATAGCCGTTGCGACTCACTGCATAGCAGCTCTCAAGCTCACGATGCAGATAGATATTGCAACGTGAGCCCATATATTTCGGCTGCAGCACCACATGCTTCACTCCCCGCTCGCTGAATGCCTCCAGCCCACGCCGCAGCGACTCCAGCTCCTGCGCCTGCTCATCCTTATCCGCAGGGGACATCGTACCCGATATATAGTTGATCTGGTTGCGCGAGCAGTAATGAAGGCGCCGCAGCTCATCCTCGCCCAGCTCCTCTACCGCCACCTTGCGTTCGTGCTTGAACAGGATGCTCAGCTCCTCTGGCAGAGCCGTCTGCTGAGAGGCATGCGACTTCATCAACGGCTTGAACGAGATGACCGCCGAGCTCAAGGCATACCCATGCACACAGCCACTGTCGAGATGAAGCTTGTTGCGGATGCGGAACGGCTGGGCGGCCGCCACGTGGCCGAACACGTGGTAGGGATGATTGCCCACCGCCTCCTCCCGCAGGAAGGCGAGCTGCTCCTCAAGCGGCGCCTCGCGATCAATGCGATAGCTGCGCTGATGACGCAGCGAGTTCGGGTCCAGCTTGCCCAGATATTTCGTGCGGCACGGCGCATGCGTGACGATGAACGATGGGCCGCCGCTCCCGATATACCGATAGAAAGGCTGGGATTGCTCCACCAGCTCATTGAACTGCGCCCGCAGCTCCTCATCTCCCTCCAGGATGCGCACAGAGTCAAAATACGTCTCCAGCAGCGCCGGATCAGCCCCGGCAATCTCTCCCTTGAGATACTTGTAGACGAAGTTCTCATGATTGCCAAGCACCAGATACAACTGCTCCCGGTTGCGATGCAAAAATTGCACTATCTCCCGCGTCTGCTTTCCCTTGTCGATCCAGTCTCCAACCAGCAACGGTCGCATATGACGTGCCTTGTCGCTGGCACTCAGTCGCCCGTCCTCGATCTGGAAGCCATAGTCGCGCAGCAGTCCCTGGAGCTCCTGTACACACTCATGCACATCGCCAATCATAATATACTGCTGACCCTGTGGAAGCACAGTGGCGGCATACGCGGCCGCATTCTCAATCTCGACCGTATAGGCAGGATTCGCTATCGCCTGCTGCGGCATATAGAAATCTTTGGCTCGCACCTTATGCACCTTATCATAGCTCTCTCTCGCCAGTTGGCCGAGCACCTCCTTGCGCAGCCGATTAATATGGTTGCTGATCAGCTTCTTGGAGCGTTCGGAGGCGTAGTAATCCTCCCGGCTGCGGTAATCGAAGACGATGGCTTCGAGACGATAGTTGTTCTCATGGGCAATCTCCCTCACCTTTGCCCGGAAATCCTCTGCCAGCCCTGTCGTATCGATGATGACGAACTCGGCTTGAACCGGATACGAGGTTGCCAGCCTCAGCCGCTCGAACAACAACTGGAATGCCTGCCCGCTCGCCTCCATCATTTGCTGATCGTATTTGTCATAAGGATAGCCGAGCAATGTCTGGCGCAGCTCATCCGAGGATAGATACTGTACATTGGTGCGCAGATTGCGGCTCTCATCCGTCAACTGAAGACCTGGCACTAGCACCTCCCTCGCGAAGGTCGTCTTCCCGCATTCTGTAGGCCCGATAAGCATGAAGATGGTATGCAGCCTAGTCTGAATGATCATCGCTCAAGCCCCCTCCTTCCGCACAATGACGCCCTGAGTCGTCTGCACCTGATTTACGCTGTCGCCCACCGCCACGAATTCATACTGCAAGCCATGCAGCAGCTCTGCCATCCATTGCCGGAATTCCAGCTCGCCCAGCTCCCACTTGTGATCCTCATGCCGAAAGCCGCTCAGCTCGTAGTAGCGGTTAAAGTCCGCATTGGGCGTTGTAATGATCAAGCGCTCAAAGTTCGCATGCTGGCAAATGTCCCGGATCAGTTGCCCTGCTTCCTCGCGGCTCATATGCTCAATAACCTCAGTCAGCAGCACATCCACCCGCTCCCCGTTATAATGCTCCAGAAATTGAGCGAAGGAGCCAAGCTGCACAATATTATCCAGCTCCCGAGCTGCCGCCTTGCGCTCCACAACCTCCAGCGCCTCCTTGTTAACGTCAATCGCATAGTAGCTGCCTTCCAGCTTGCTTGCAAATGGGAGCGCGTAGAAGCCCTCTCCACAGCCGACATCCACGATCGACTTGTCAAAATCCAGTACATCGGCAATATAATTGCGCCGCTGCAGCGCTGTTCCACCGAAGGCGAAGCGGATCGGATAGCGCTCCGTCCTCTCCAACTCCGCCCTGTACCTATTGAAGCGGCTGCGCGAGGACAGAAAGTTTCGCACGAACAAGCTGCGGATATAGAACGGAGCATCGATGTTGCCCATGCTTTTAATATATTTGTCCAGTATGCTGTCTGAAATATCGAGACTCTCGTTGCCCAGCATCGACAGAAACAGACAGAGCACACTGGTTGTATGTAGCAGTTGATATAGGCTGCGCTGTGTCCGAATGGTCAAGGAATAGCTCTTGTGCTCCAGGTGAATCAGCTCGAAGGCATAGTCTTGCATATGCTTGCGGAACGAATCGACGTAGCGCGGCAGCTCCACATGAATCATGTTGATGAACAGTACCTGCTCGAAGCCCTCCGTATCCCGTTCATGCTGTATCTTGAGCGGCGCCGAGAAGAATTCCCCGATGGCTCCAAGCGGGAACAGCGGTGTATGATAACGCGAGACATTCAAGTATTCGAAGCTCTCGTCGGGATGCTGTTTATACGAAACCTCATTCTCCGCATCCTTGAAATAAACATTGTAGCTCTGTTCATCGCTATACCAGCCATACGCCATCCCTTTGCGGATAGAGCGCAGTTGCATACCGGAGGCCGGATTCTTCTTGATCAAAAATGAAAATTGCGGGTTTGTCGAGCGAACTTGCATGATAGCCATGTGCTACCCCTCCTTGCTGACTGAAGCCAACCTGTCCGCGCTTTACACGCAGTACAGGATGAGCCGTTGCTGTTCATTTTCACTTATTTACCAGTCAATGAACAGGGTAGAAGTATTACAACACCATCTTGCCTCAATTATAGGGCGTATGCTCTGTGGAACACCGATCAATGGAATGTTGCGCAACTCCCAGCACGCCGTGCAATGCCTGCATGACGGCGTTCGGTCGAGCGACAGCGAAGCTACTAATAATGAAAGCGGTTCCAAAAATGGTCACAGGGTGACCACACACTCTTCCCCCTGCTGCGCCAGCTTGCGAGCAGCGGCATCGTGGGAGTCGCGCCAAGGACGGCAGAGCGCCACACCTGTGCGACTGACCAGCCTGCCGTTTATGCTATAGCAGTTGTTGGCTCCTGAATTTATGAATCTCTGCTTCAATGTAGACCCAGGCCTGCTCCAGCTCAGTAAACACCCAGCCGGCCTCCGTAACAGGCAATGGACTGTTCAGACCGAGCAGCAAGGTACGAATCCCTTCACAGCATTGCTCGCCAACTACGAGCGCCACCGGGAACGGCATTTCTTCATATTGTCGATTGCCGATGCCGAAGACCATCTCCAGTCGGTCTCCCCATTCATACGCCAGACCGCTCAGGTCAATGATGAGCCCTCCCGGCTCCCAAGCATCCACACAGGCATTGCCGATAGCTCTCATATAGATGGCATCACAGTTCCCCTCTGATCCGTAGCCATAACTTCCCTCAAATTTCAGCACCATAATGCCAAGATCGCTGGCCGCGCTGGAATTCCCGATATGCACCTCATGACGTATACTGCTTAGCTGCTCCAACTGAACCTGCTGCAATGTGGTTTCGATCATGGCTGTTGTCTCTCCTATCTCTCGTACTGTCCCTATGCCAAGCTGCAAGCATCCACAATCCGCCCTCTGGCCATCGCCCGCCTTCCCCGCTGCAGGCAGTGCTGCCTGCCCGCGGCGCTGCCGCTTAGCGCTGACTTCCAAGCAGGCAATAAGCGCACGATCATGCCATGTTCGTACCAGCCGATTGGGCACCATGCATTCTCTATGTTTATACTATCGGATAAATACGCGAGTGTATGTAGAGCTACAGTGGCGAAACCGCATTTTTCTGCACGAATCGCTGCGGACACAGGACACAGCATCCCGGCCCGCTACTCTTCCTCCTGCCATATATCCAGATGCTCCCGGATCAGTCGCAGCAGCTTTATCCGTTCCTCATCAGGAACCCATTCCACTAGCCTAGCCGCGATGACAGGCAGGTACCAGCGTTGAATATCCAGCTCGTCAAGTCCAGACAGCTCGCAGTAATGCTCCAGATACACAGCCGCGAGCTGTTCGCGCGCAGTGGAGAACACCTGCCGTACTTCCACAGGGGAATGCTCGGGCAATATCGCATGCTGCAGTAGAATCGCTGTCCGCGCCACATCTCCTGCAGGATGCCCGCTTGTTCCCGTCATCCAGTCCAATATCCAATCCTTCTGGCCGATCAGTACATTAGCCGGGTGGAAATCCCCATGACAGATTCGGTCGCCACCTGGCAATCGATCCATATACCGAATGATCTTTCTCTTCTCCTCCTCCTCTAGTTCAGCCGCTTGCATAATATGGCCGCGCCACAGGTCCCGCTGCGGGCGGAGCATATCCTCTGCCCTCCATTGATGCATCTCCCAATGAAGAGCGGCGAGCTTGCGAGCACAATCATCAGCCTGCGCCGGATCGCGAATGATCTGCTCCAGCAGTGTGATGCCGTCCGCACGCTCGAATACGATGCCGCTGCGCCCATTCAGGCTGAGCTGCTCCAGCGCCTTCGGAACCGGGAGGCCTCGCTCATGGGCGATACAGCTCACCTCCCACTCCTCCTGTATGGCCTGGCTAGGGAAGCCGGAAATATATAGCTTGAGAATTGCATCTGTGCCGTGCTCGTAGATTTCGGCTGTTCTGCCTTGCGCGATTTTTTTCATCATTACAGTAGCCTCCTTGACTTGGCCTTCATCCATCTAGTAATAGAATACTACACTGGCTCCGGGACGAGGGGGGAGTCGTTTATGTATCATTCGTTAATGAACAGGAAGAAGCCTCTCGATGGTCAAGAGGCTTCTGGCTTCTTTTGATGTGTGTGGGACAACCTCATACATCGTTTAATTGTAGATGGACGTCAATTGCAGCTCCTGCTCGCTCGTCAACCGATTGTCCAGCGCTTCACGGCGCAGAACCAGATACAGCTCCGCCTTGGTCGAGTATACATAAGGCACGACGAACAGGGTTCCAATGCCAAACAGCAGCCCCCCGAGCAGCCACCAGCCGAGAAAGCTCAGGTCGAGTACAAATAGACGAAGCTTATGTCCTTGCGTCATCTCCGTGCTTAGCTCCACCGCACGGTTATATCCGATATTCGGATTATCCGCCAGGATAAACGCAGTCTGGCTATACGCGTAATACTTCACGATGCCCGGAACAACCAGCAGCAAGAACCAGAGAAAGTTCAGCACATCTCTCCAAATCATCGTTTTGACAATATCCCCGTACCGCCCTTTTTGAAATGCAGAGGCTACATAACCAATCTCCACATCCTGTTCGGCAGCACGCTTGTAATACCGGAGCGCTCCTGCCTCAAGCGGCCCGCCCACGAAGATGCGGAAGATCAGCGCGAGCCCTACAAATATAGCAGTTACAACCAGCGCCACGATAATTAACATGCCATTGATATATCCGCCATACTCACTACCTTCTGTCCCGCTATTCCATGAGCTATAGCTTGACACGCCGCCTCCACCACCAGCAAGCACCAGGAGCAATCCAACCACGAACGCCTTCCAGTAGGAGGCGCGCAGCACATCCTTCGCCCGTTCCTTTAACACTTTACGATCCCACATAGTAACTCCCCTTAGTGAATAATAGTCGTCTATATTCATACAAATGAACTTCCAGCTCAATGGCTCCATGAGCTTTACTTCATATATATGCTTGTACTGCCGGCTCATGATCATGTCCCTTGAAACGGTTCACTCTGGTCATTGGACCTACTTCCTAAGTTATATCTACAGCTTAGGCTTCATGTCATACCAAGGGACTATAGTAGCAAGGAGCATGCATATTGGCAGAATAATCCGTAACTGTATCGCTTGTCAAGCACTAGCCCTGGCAGGCTAAGCCCGATTCACGCCAAAAAAGCGGCCGTTTGGCCGCTCCTTCGGTGGAAGCTCCAGCTCCCATGGAGGCTCCAGTTCCCGTATCAATGAATGTGCTGCATTATGGCTGCTGCCCTGGCTCCGTGCCCCAGACAAGCGTGCCATTACGATATAGCGTGACTCGCTCCCAGTCGGCGAAGGCCGTCTTGAGCGGATCATATGAGTAATCCCCAAGCTCATTATAATTGGACCAGTCCGTCTTGTTCACACGCGTCTGGATCGGGCCGCTGTCCGCGCCTGCCGCCACACTGCCGGCTCCCGCAGCAAATGACAGCTCCAGGTAATAATCAGCCCCGGCAAGCGGCTGTGCCAGCTTCACAAGACTTCCACTCAGATTGGAGCAGCCTGCCTGCGCCCAGTCGCAATGAAATTGCTGCGGCCGCTCCCCATCCACCGTATACCAGTAGCGGATGGTCAGCTCGCTCAGCGGAACCGCCGCGCTGCCACGGTTAACGATAAGAAAGTGCGGAGTCAGTGAATTGTCCCCGGCATTGCTCGAGCTGGTACGGTACTGGACTGCGAGTTGGCCTGTTCCGGTATGCGGCGTTCCCTGCGGCGTAGCCGACACCACGGCTGATGTCGCACTGGCTCCCGCTGCATCATGCGCCGTCACCTTATAATAGTAGGCCGTACCATTAACTAGCCCCATGTCCAAATAAGATGAAGCCGTCAGCCCCTCCGCTACCTGCGTGTACGGCCCGCCCCTCTGCAATGCGCGCTGCACGCTGTAGCTCGCAGCCCCCGCAACCGGGCTCCAGCTCAGGGTGACGCGCCCATCACCCGCAGCAGCCTGTACATTAGATGGCGCATTCGGAAGCTGCGTCTGCACATCGCCTACAATCTCCCAATACGCGCTCTTGGACTGTAGCCGCTCATCGAACAGCAACGGCCAATTGTTGCGAGTCACAGGGAATTTACGCAGCCAGGTGTTCCCATCATCCTTGCCCCATACCGTAACATTATCGATCAGATCACGATGACGCCTGAATATCTCGAACAGTTGCTTATAGCGCTCCACCTGCCGCTGCTCAATCTGTGCCGGCAGCGTATCATAGCGCTGTCCCGAATTCGTGTAGATGTCAACATCCAGCTCGGTGATCTCCGTCCTGAGGCCCAGCGCAGCAAACTTGAGGATCGAAGCCTCAATCTGGCTCATCTGCGGATAATCGATATTCACATGCGTTTGATGCCCGACACCGTGAATCGGCACCCCTTTTTGCTGCAGCCGAACGATCAGATTATACAGCGCCTGACTCTTGGCAGGATCATGCGTATTGTAATCATTGATGTACAGCATGGCATCAGGATCAGCCTCATGCGCATAGATGAATGCCTTCTCGATATATTCCTCACCCGCGATCTCATACCAGAGACTGCGCCGCAGGCCGTTGGCCTCTCCTTCATCGATAACCTCGTTCACCACATCCCAGGCATAGATCTCATCCTTGTACCGTCCGACGACCGTTTTGATATGATCCTCCATTCGTTCGAACAGCACTTGCTTCGTAACGAGGCCGCCATTGGCGTCACGGAATACCCAATCCGGCGTCTGATTATGCCAGATAAGCGTATGCCCCCGCACATGCCCAGCATTCTGTGCCGAGAACTGTACAGCCGCATCTGCCTCCGTGAAGCGGTAATTGCCCTCCTGCGGCTGCAGGCTGTCCCACTTGAGCACATTGCCTGGCGTCAGGCTGTTGAAGTGCTTGGCAAGCAATTGGGCGTCCGGCTGCTGGTACAGCTCGAAATTTTCGAAGGCCGAGCCGAATAGGAAGTAATCGGCATAGACATCCTTCAGCGAAGGAATATTCTCCTCAATCACGATGGGCTCGCCATCTGGCAGCTTCTCCAGTACGAAGTCATCCACATAGAACGACTGCGTAGGCTGACTCGGAATCTCAAAATAAACGGATAAGCTATCCGCTGGTTCGCGATACTTGTACTCGGCTCTTAGCTGCACCCATCCATGGGCGGCTGCATTCTCATTCACTAGCTGCTCATAATGCATCTCCTCCCCTGCGGTCCGCTGCATCGTCATGTATACGGGGCTCGCCGCAGATCCGGCAGGCAGCTTAACCCAACTGGAGAACACATACGTCTTGCCGAACTCCATGTAATCCGTCACATCAAGCGTCGCGCCATGCCACACCGCACTGCGATTAGCCACCTTCAGTCCGTAGGCTCCTGTGCGCGCAGCCTCTGCCGCAGCGGTCAGCGTCTCGTTATCGCTGCGCCCGGTCCAGCCCTGCGCCGTGCCATCCTCAAATCCGTGCTCCAGCAGCACTGTATTCTGTGCCTGAACCGTCGGTGTACTATAGACGAAGCTGCCTAGCAGGCCGACCAGACCCAGTAACGCGATTACTCTCCGCCAATTTCTTATTCTCATTACCCTCTCCTCCATTTCTTCACCATATAAGCTTGCTCCCTATGCTTGGGGCCTCAGGGCGGCCTTTCCTCCGCGGCAGACCATCCACCCTGCTATCACACGAATAGATCCGCTTGGGATCGACCGATCATAGAGCTTGTCTCCTTCCCAAATGTATTCGGCCCCCCCTTTCTATAAAGCGCTTACATTTTTCCTTAATCGTATCGAATGGCAGCGAAATTGTCAATAAATATTTACCATATTAACCAATAAAATGAATTTAATTCGAACGCATAGCAAGTGTACACGATGCCGATGATCTTGGCGGGCAAGCTATGTTTCATGTAATTGAAGACCCGTATACGTGAACATGTACTTTCTACTAATTTAAAAGAGACCGCCCCGCATAGACTGCTCATGCAGGACGATCTCTTCGTTGCCAGTGTGAACCCGCTATGGACGGCTAGAGGCTGCCTGCCGAGGCAACGCCAGCTACACGCTCATAGGCCGGCTTGGGGCGATGCTGTTCATCGAACAGCAACGGCCAGTTCTTGCGTCCTTGTACCGGGAAATAATCCAGCCAGGTGTCATCGTCGGCTGCTCCCCAGAACGTCACCGAGCCGATATAATCACGGTACTCCTTCAGCAACCGGAAGATGGCCTCATACCGCTCTGCCTGCCGTTCCAGCAAGGAAGGGTCCGGGCGGAGCAGGTCGGTACGGCGGTCATGGAATTCGAATACGGACATATCCAGCTCCGTCAGATGCAGCTTTAGCCCAAGGGAGGCGTAGCGTTCAATCGCTGCCCGAATATCCTCCAAAGACGGGGCGAACAGATTCCAGTGTGCCTGCAGACCAATGCCATGAATAGGCGTTCCCTGCTTGAGCAGCGATTCAACCAGTTGGAAGATTCGCTCCCGCTTCAGTGGATCGGATTCATTGTAATCGTTATAGAAGAGCAAGGCATTCGGGTCTGCTTCATGCGCATACTCGAAGGCTTTGGCGATAAATTCCGGCCCGGCAATGTCCAGCCATCTGGATGGACGGAGCTGTTGATCCCCTTCATCCGCCACCGCTTCATTCACCACATCCCAGGCATAGATGCTGTCCTTATAGCGTCCCACAACCGTGTGAATGTGCGAGCGCATCCGCTCCAGCAGCACTTCACGGCTAACTGGCTGCCCCTGGCTGTCCTCGAATACCCATCCGGTAGTCTGATTGTGCCACACCAGCGTATGTCCGCGCACTGCCATACCATGCTTGCGGGCGAACGAGATGAGCGTGTCCGCTGCTTCGAAGGTATACTTCCCCTCCTCAGGCTGCAGGCTGACGAATTTCATCTCATTCTCTGCCGTAATACTATTGAAATGGTAGCTCAGCAACTGCTCCTGCTTCTTCATCGAGGAAGGATTCACTGCCGCCCCGATATGGAAGTCTTCCTGGAACAGCTCCTTCAGAGCCGCCTCCGTGCGTTCGTGCATGCTTATCCCTCCAGTCCGTCAGGCAGCCGGGTTTCAAACCATGCGAAGCGCGCTGGCTCCGCACAATGCTTGCCGTTGCCTGATGCATAGAGTCCCATTACTGTGCCGGTGAAGCACATCTTGTCTACAAAGTCCTCCGGCGATAACGAACGGGCTGAAGCTCCAGCCAGCCGTTTCCACTGCTCGCCATCCAGCGAGTAGTACAGCGAATACTCCGCCACATCAGCCTCGATCCGCAGCCACACGTTGCCAGTGAAGTCTTCTCCCTCTATCGGCACCAGATGCTCGGCCTGTGACTTGCCCCTGTATCGTAGTCTGGCATATACAGCAAGCCCCCCGTCGACCCGCTTGACGCCAATCGCGTAGTAGGCATCCTCATCCCGTCTTGCGACCAGTCCCGCCTCTGCCTGCTCGCTAGCTGGCGCAAACGACATACAGGTCGTGTACACCGCATGCACATGCTGCTGTCGACGCCCGATGAACGAGACCTGGGCGACATCATGCAGCCCGCCGGGCTGTCCATACAGCGTGAGGCTGCCTGGATGGTCGGTAAGCGACCAACTGCCTTCTGCCGGATTGCGCAGGAACATCCACTCCGGCTTCAGCTCCGTACCGGCAAACGTCTCCCGCCCCTCGCAGGCGGCTGGCTTGGATCGGGTCGGCCGATTGCCTGCTGGCAGCTCCACCTGCATCTTGAGACTGACCACGCCTTCGTTGTTATCAATATGCGGCCAGCCGTCCCGCCATTGCACCGGAGCCAGGAACGTCTCGCGTCCGAGCACGCTGTAGCCTGTCTCGACCAGACGCACGCCCAGGAAGACCGCCCACCATTGCCCATCGGTATCCTCCACCAGATCGGCATGCCCAAGATACTGGATCGGATGATCCATATCCCGATGCGTCAGGATCGGCTCAGGGAACATCTCGAACGGCCCATACGGGTGTGGACTGCGCCCGATAATCTCTCGATGCTCCTTGGCAGTACCGCCCGATGCAGACATCATGTAATACATGCCGTTCACCTTGTACAGATGCGGCCCCTCCGTCCATGGCCCGCCATCGCCATGCCATACGACAACGGGCTCACTCAGCGCCTTGCCCGTCTGAATATCAATCTCATACTGGATCGCATGCGAGTTATAGCCCTCGCCCTGCTGCGCTGTCACGTAAACCTTGCCATCGTCATCAAAGAACAAGGACGGATCAATCCCGCCATGAGGCACCAGGATCGGGTCTGACCATGGGCCAGCCGGGTCGGTCGCCGTGACGTAGAAGTTGCCAATTCCACGCACATCAGTCGTAATCATGTAGAAGGTTCCTGCATGATAGCGTATTGTCGGCGCGAAGATGCCATCTGAGCTAAGACGGTCGCGCACATCGAGCTGGCTGATGCGATCGAGCACATGCCCGATCTGCTCCCAATGGAGCAGATCATAGCTGCGGAAGATCGGCACGCCAGGGAAATATTCAAACGAGCTGTTGATCAAGTAATAGGCATCCTCTGCACGAACAATGCTTGGGTCTGGATAGAAGCCCGGTAGAATCGGGTTCGTATACGTAATCGTTTGCTTCGCCATTATTCTTTTACACTCCCCACATTCAGTCCAACAACAAAATATTTCTGCATGAATGGATAAACGACCAGAATCGGCACAGAGGCAACAATGGTGACCGCTGCACGAATCGAGATCGGCGTTACCATCGAGCTAACGGTATCCTGTGTCACGCCGCCACCATTGGCAACGGCCGGGTTGCTGTTCGCATTCATACTGGATGAGAGCAGCTTCATCAGCTCATACTGCAGCGTACTCAGCTCTTGCCTGGATGAGGTGTACAAGAACGCATCAAACCAGGAATTCCATGAACCTACCGCAACGAACAGCGCTATCGTAGCCAGCACGGGCTTACAGAGCGGAAATATAATGCTCCAGAAAATTTTAAACTCTCCTGCACCATCAATTCGTGCAGATTCCACCAAGCTTTCGGGAATCGTCCCGATATAGGTGCGAATAACGATCATATTGAAGGCACTAATCATCGAAGGAATAACATATACCCAGAACGAGTTAAGCAAATGCAGATCCTTCATCAGGAAGTATCCTGGAATGAGTCCGGCATTGAAGTACATCGTCAAGACAAACACCAGCGTGATCTGCTTGCGGAATATATATTCCCGGCGGCTTAGCGTATAGGCCAGCATCGTCGTCAAGAACAGATTCAGCAAGGTGGCCAGTACGGTTCTCGCTACCGAAACCCAGAACGCATCATAGATGGTACCGGATACGAATACCGCTCGATAGTTTTGCAGCGTCCATTCCCTCGGCCACAGATATAAGCCCCCACGAATGGTATCATTGCCGGCATTGAAGGAAACAACGATCGTGTTCAGAAATGGATACAGTGTAACGACAACCAGAATAACCATAAACAAGGTGTTGAATGTATTAAAAAGGATCGGTTCAATCCTGTTTATTCCGGATTTGTTTTGCACAGTAGCAGAAGCCGACACAGCGCTCAGGCTCGTTTTTTTTGCGCTCATAGCAGCCTCTCCTCTCCCATTCGCTTGGCAATCCAGTTGGCGCCCAGCAGCAGTGTGATGCTGACGACGGTCTTGAAGATCCCGCCCGCAGTAGCCAAGGAATAGTTTCCTTGCGCGATCCCATACTTGAGTACGAAGATGTCAATCGTCTCCGACCAATCCACAACCAGACCATTGCCTAGAAGGTACTGAACCTCAAAGCCTGCTTCGAGCAGATGTCCGACGGACATGATCAGCAATATAATAATCGTCGCTTTAATTCCCGGAATGGTAACAAACCTCATCTTTTGATAACGGTTGGCACCATCAATATCGGCTGCTTCATACAAGGACGGATCAATGGAGGACATCGCTGCCAGATAGATAATCGTATTCCAGCCCACTTCCTTCCACACATGCGAGGCTCCGACCACGCCCCAGAAATATTTGCCTTCACTAAGCCACACAATCGGCTCATTGATCAATCCCAGCCACATCAGCACATCGTTGACAATACCGTCTGAGGCCAGAGAGGTAGCGACGATGCCCGTCACAATAATCCAGGACAGGAAGTGAGGCAGATAAGAGACCGTCTGCACGGTACGTTTCCAATACATATTTTTGATTTCATTCAATAGCAATGCAAGCCCTATTGCAGTGACAAAGCCAAGCACCAGGTTAATAATACTCATGCCGAGCGTATTGCGCAGCACTCTCAAAAAATTATCATCGGTAAACAAAAACACAAAATGCTTAAATCCTACCCATGTCTGCTGAGCAAATGCCAAATTTGGCTTGAAATCCTGGAACGCCATCGTCCAGCCCCAGACTGGAACATAGGCAAACAGAATAATATAGGCCAGCAGAGGCACAGACATATAGATCAGTTGTCTTTGCCGCTTGATGGCCGCCCAGGTGATCGGATATTTGATCTCCTGCTTGCGTTTTGCGGCAGCACGATTTATCTTTTTAGTCTCCACCATAAGCTCGTTCTCCCCACGCACCCAAATTTCTGAAAGTGGAAGGCGGATCACGCCTCCCACTCTCTGATTACATCCTTATTTGACTGTCCATGTTTCAATACGCCATTGCAGTACCTCGTTAATCCGATCCTCGTAAGCTTTCACGTTAATCTTGCCCATCTCTGAGACATATTCGTTCCATGTTTTATCGAAGTCTGCCGCACTTCCAAGAATGACCCTAGGCAGGAATTTCGTCGACAGATCGGTCATCTTCGTGTTAGCCACCTTCGCTTCCGAGCCCTCTACCAAGTCAACGGACCATGCCGGATAGTAGACGGGGTTCTCAGGCGGAGCGCTGAAGAAGTCCACATAGCTGTCATACCCGTATTTGTCCAGGAACTCCACATCATATGGCTTCAGGGACGCTCTGTACTCCTCCGGTTGAGCGCTTCCATCCGTGGCGTTGCCATCGCTGAAGTAGCCCTCCATCTTAGGAGCAAACCTATACAGACTATCTGCTTTGTTCGCCAGCTTCCAGGTTGCATCGGTGAACTTGTCTCTCTGCTCCTGGGTTTTCATAAAGCGGCCTTCCTCGTTGACAATATAATCCTCGCCTTCAAATCCCCAGCTCAATGTTCTCTGCCAATCTTCTTCCATCAGACGATCCAGCAGCTTGATGATACGCTCTGGATTTTTAGCGTTTACACTAATGCCAAAGCCGTTGTTCACGTTCAGCGCCGGACGATCCCGATAGTGATCCCTCGTGCTTTCATCGAATACGACCGGCAATCCGACATAGGTTCTCTCCAGCTTCTTCTGCGTCGTCAGGGAATCCTCTGCGGCCTGGAAGCTCCAGTGCTGGTCGAACATGCCAAGCACTGTTCCGCTGGAAATCTTGGCCATGTATTGGTCATAGTTTTGCGTGAAGGCTTCCTTATCGAGCAAGCCCTTGGCGTTGATTTCATTCAGCTTCTGATAGTATCGCTTCGCATAATCCTTATCTGCGAAAATTTCGGCTTTGCCATCTTTTACAACGACGCCGCCATCATTTGGATGTCCAATCAGATGCTGAGGCGGGTTAAGCAGCCCCCAGGTTCTCCAGTCGTTGTTCAAAATCTCAAAGCCGATCGTCGGGCTACCATCAATGGTCGGATATTTTTCCTTATACTTCTCAATCAGATCGAAGTACTCATCCAACGTCTTTACTTTAGGGTATCCAAACTCCGCCAACACTGCTTTTTGAATCCAGAATGCCGGACCTGAGTACCAACTGCTCGTTACTTCACCGTTGTATGCGCCATAGTTCGGAAGGATATAGATATGGCCATCACTCGGGTCCTTCATCATATTCCAGTATTTAGCGTAATGCTTCTTCAGATTAGGCGCATGCTGCTCAATCAGATCCTCCAGCGGGATATAGGCACCGGCAGAAACCAGCTTCGTATTCCCTGTCATCATATCCGGGTAATCAGAGCCTGCGATCATAACGCCCAGCTTCTGGTTGCTCTCTCCTGCGAGAAACTCGAACTTGAAGCTCGCGCCCAGCTCATCCTTAATCTTCTTATACACCTTGTTATCCGGTGTCGGCTGTTGGCCGGCTTCCCCGATGTACACTGAAATCTCAAATGGCTCTGTTCCGTCTACGGAATTCCCTTCTCCGCTGCTTCCTGTACTCCCCTTATTGCTTGAGCAGCCTGCCAGCACAACGCTAAATGCCAGCAGCATCAGCAAGCTCATGCGAAAGAGTGATATTTTCTTTTCCCCCATGAAAAGCACCTCCATTATGTTCTGCTACAGGTGGTTGTAACCCCTTTCAAGCATCTGTCTTCATTGTAATAATGACCGCGTGTTGGAACTACTCCGCAATTAAAGCTTTTTCCCAAAAAATATTAGTTCCTGTTTTTGTATTCATTAGGAGACATATGAAACCGCTTTTCGAACTGCTTCAAAAACTGACTGTAGCTCGTATATCCTACCAGCTCGGACACCTCGCTATTGGTGTACTTCCCTATGCGCAGCAGCTCCTCAGCCTCTTCAATCCGCAGATTATGGAGCAATTCGTTAAAGCTGATGCCATTTTTCTTAATCAGCAATTGGCCCAGGTACGCTGGATGCAGGTAAAAAACCTCAGACAGCCGCTTGATCGTCAGCGCCTCTCTGTAATGCTCCTTGATGTAATCGTTAATGTCCTGAGCCGTCCCCTGCAGCTTGCCCTTCTGCTCCTTCAGCAGGAGTCCGATACATGCTTCTCCCCAAGCAAGGAGGCGCTCCATACATGTCTCCAGCCTGAGCAACGATTCCACTGCTCCTGGCATATCCGGCTCCTGCAGCAGCAGCTCCGCCTCCTTGGGACCATGCTCACGCACATAATCATCCATCTCGTACCATAGATGGATGACGACCTTCTTCACAATCTCCGGCGCGACTCGTTGACTGCGGAACAAGCTAGCCGCCTCCTCGACGGCTGCATGGAAGGCAGCGGTATCCAGCAGCATGAGTGCGGACAGCAGCTTATTGATCAGCTCCGTCTGATCATATTGGTTAAGAATCGGAGCGCCGCCATCCCTTCGATAAGCAATAGCCCCGGCAGCGCCGGGGCAGTAGAAGGTATCGCGGAGCGCTTCTCTCGCTTCCGCATAGCTATGATGCAGTTGACTCAGGGACGGCACAGCGCCTCCTCGCGCGATCTGAATGGGCCGGTCTGCATACTCATGCGCCAATTCGTTGATGATATGCCAGGCGGTGCCCGGCTGCTCGCTTGCATGCGAGCCTCCCCGTACAATCACGAACTGGCCGGCATTCATATGCAGCACATAGATTCCATCCTGGCTGCTCAGCCGCTCCGTTGCACGTTCTCTCGCCCAATCGTAATCGCTCCGCTCTGTCTGAACGAGACACACCTGCCATTCCTGCCTGCTGCTAGACAGCCGTTCCAGAAGCTGCTGCTCCGCCATGCCCACAGGCGGACGAACAACCGCCTCCTGCAGCACACGCAGCGTCTGCTCCCAAAGCGCTGCATCACGGATGCGGCGCTGCTCCGCCTCCTGCCGCAGCTCCATGTAGATGCTGCGCAGCTCCCGCTCCGCCTCCTCCTCATCCATCGGCTTGAGCAGGTAATGGGTTACATTATATCGCAGCGCCTTGCGGGCATATTCAAACTCGCTGTACCCGCTCAGGATGACGAAGCGAACCGGACGCTCTCCTTGCTCCTGCCACCGCTTAATCATCTCCAGGCCATTCATGACCGGCATGTTAATATCGGTTAGCACCACGTCCGGTTGAAGCTGCTCGATCATCTGCAAGCCTTCCGCTCCGTTGCCGCACATGCCGCACACCTCGTAGCCCAGCCCTTCCCAATCAATCCACAGCTGCATGCCTTCCAGAGCACCCGGCTCATCATCAATTAGCAATACCCTCAATCTCATGACAGTCCCTCCTTGCTCTGCTCCATCAGCTTCATCGGAATCTCGAAGGACACACGAGTCCCCTCGTTCCATTCACTCATAATGCTGAACTTCACCTGATCATCATAATATAGCTCTAGTCGCCGGAAGACGTTGCGAATACCGATACTGCTTCCGGTCATATTCTCGCTGCTCATCGCCTGCGTAATCTCAGCCAGCTTCTCCTCTGTCATCCCGATGCCGTTATCCTCCACGGTTACCCCTAATCGACCTTCGATAAACTTCACACTAATCTGTACGGTGCCCAGCCCTTCCACGGCCTGAAGCCCATGCTTGCATGCATTTTCCACTAACGGCTGAATACTCATCTTAGGAATCTTGTACTGCAGCGCCTGCGGGTCAATGTCCAGCTCATATTCAAATTTATCCCGGAAACGGAACTTTTCGATCTTGAGATACATCTCAAGAAAACGAAGCTCCTCCTGCACCGTAACGAGGTCCTCCTTCCAACTGAGCAACCGCCGCAGCAGCTTGGATAGACTCTTAATAATATCGGTGACATCCGTATAGTTGTTCTTCGTACAGACAACCAGAATCGCATTGAGCGTATTGAAGAGAAAATGCGGATTCATCTGGCTCTGCAGTACATTCAGCTCTGCCCGCACCTGCTCCATCTCCAGACTCTTCTTCTGAATCTCCAGCTTGTATACATTGTTAATCAATGAATTCATACGTGCGGTCATCATATTGAAGGACTGGATCAGTCCACCGATCTCGTCGCGTCCCTCATCCATGCGGATCAGATCGAACTTCTCATTGGTGACCTTATGCATATGACGGGACAGCCGTTTTACCCGGTAATTATAAGAACGGAGCATCATATAGATAAAGCCCGAGGCAAATAAAGCCATGCCTGCTGCAAGCATGAACACAAACATCTGCATATCCCGTGTCGCCTTGCTGAGCCGGGTTCCCTGTGGCACCCCGATCAGCTTCCAGCCCTTCACATAGCTGGCTGTTCCAATGGAGACGACATGAACGTCAGAATCCGCCTCCTGCGGCAGCTCAAAGACCGGATACGCCTGCTGTTCTCCTCCACTCAGCGTCTTGTCCGCCGAGACGATAATACGATTATGCTTATCGACCAGATACAACGTCAAGTAATCTCGCTCACGGACGATCACATCATAGATTTTGTCCAGATCCAGATCAATGCGGGCGAGTTTCTCATAGGTATTCAGTCCATCAAATGAATCCAATTGCTCCATAACACTGAGATAGGGACTGGTTACCGCCATATCGCTAATTCTTGTTTCAGTATAAGCGCCTACCACTACCTTATCAGAGGATTGCTTCCATAGCTTATACCACTCGCTAGACTTGACCTTATTACTCAGATTATAGTAGCTGCTGCCCGGCACGATCGTTGTATTATCCGTATAGACTCTGATTCTCAGAATCTGGCTATTGACCGGAATATAGCTGTTCACCCGGTGCCGCAGTTGCTCATCAAAGGTATCATAGAACGTGATCGGGCTCTCATACCTACGCTCTAACATCTCATATAACGTCTTGTCTGTGTTCAGCGCATGGCTGACAGCCACCCCGCCGTCAATAAAGTTATGAATATCCTTTCTTGCACGCTCCAGTGAAATTTGCAGATTCTGCTCCTCACGCTCTGTGATCAGATTGGACATGCGATCCATGAACATCAGATTAATGACAATAATCGGAAGCAGTATTCCGATTACAAAAATTAACAAAAACTTATAATTCAATGGAATATCATTGATGATCCCGCTGAACCGAACTGTTCTTCTTCTCACTTCAGCACCGTCCTGCTCATAGGTTGTTTCTGCCCTGCTCTACAACTGCTTCTTAAACACGGAGGGGACTGTGCCCGTCTTGCTCTTGAACAGCGATATAAAATAATCCGTATTGTGGTAGCCCACCTGCTGGGCAACCTCTGATACATTCATGCGCGTCAGCTTCAGCAGTCGCTTCGCCTCCTCCAGACGCAGGTCGTTCAGATATTCACGGAACGACTTGCCCGTCTGACGCTTGAACAGTTGCCCGAGATATGTGGTGTTCATATGGAACATCTGAGCCAGCTCCTGAAGCTGCAGCTTGCTGCGGAATTCGCGGTCTACATATTGAACTAATTGAATAATGGTACTGCCCTCGTTGGAGCAGGCCAGCCTCGCCAGCTCGGCTGCGGCCTCCGTGCATAGCACACGCACATAAGAGCGCAGCCCTGCCATGCTGTCCATCGCTTGCATCGAGCCACATTGCTGATGCAGCTTCTGCATGAAATTATCCACCTTGCCGTGCAGCTTCGCAATCCGGCGGCAGATGTTCAGCTCCAGATGTGCGATATGCGCCCGCAGCTCTTCCTGGTTCAGCCGCAATGCCGCCATCAGGGTGAGCAGTTGGTTGAGGGCAGCATCCAGTTGCTCAGGCCGCAGCTCATTCATCTGCTCCAGCAGCTCCCGATACGCCTCCTTAGCCGCAGCTTGCTGCCGCTCTCCCGCTAACAGCTCGACCTCAGCAGCGAAGACGATGCCCTCTCGTCCTTGATGGCGTTTCCATTCAATTAGATTCGAAGCTTGAACATACAAGTTATGTATCCTGCGCAGGCCGGCACTGCTGCCGCTGACACCTACAACGATGGGCTCGCTCTGGTCAGCGAATAATTGCTCATACAGCCTGGCGGCACACTCCTCCAGAAGGTGGGAAGACAGCTCGGCGATCGGAAGGATCGCACCCACCCGCCCCTCATGATCCACGAACGTCCGGTCGGGCAATTCCGGCAGCAGCGCCTGCAATGTATGCTGTGCCTTAACCGGATCGGCTGCTCCGGCCACCAGCAAGCATGTCAACGGCTGCTCATTCGTCAATTGAAGCATACTAGCTGCCTGCCGCTCCAATTCCCCGCCAGCCTCTCCCTGTAGGAAGCGATGAAGCAGTTGCTGCGTATATACGCTTCGCTCTCTGCTCTGATGCAGCTCAGCGGCGCGCTCCTCGTGAATTTTACGGCTCATGCGGGCGAGAGCCGCCTCAATCTCTTCCTCATCGATCGGCTTGAGCACATATTCGGCTACCCGCTGCTGGAGCGCCGTCTTCGCGTACTCGAAGCTGTCATAACCGCTCAGTATAATAAATTGCGGCGGGCTTTGAAATCTCTGATTGGATTGTTGAATCAGCTCCAGCCCGTTGACGGACGGCATATTAATATCCGTCAGCACCAGCTCTGGCCGCAGTTGATCGATAAGCGACAACGCAGCCGTTCCATTGGACGCCTCTCCACATATTTGAAAGCCATAGCCGTTCCAATTAATCATGGTTCGCAAGCCCTCCAGCACCCAAGGCTCATCATCTACCAGCAGAACATTCATCATGCTCATCCTGCTCCTTTCCTACCTTAAGTGAAAGCGTACTCATCCACTATGCTATCATATTTGTATAGGCGTGGAAATAAGTGTATTTTGACAAATACAGCACCTTTTGCTCTCCTGGGTGTAAGCCGCTCGTCTACAGCCTGCACGCCAATAGAGCAGCCGCTAACAAACACGGCTGCTCTATTGTGGCAGATTTCCATTGATAATCGCATGGTTTCGGGGGGATTGCTGCGGAACGATGACCACAGCTCCTGCTTAAAACTTGAGCGTAGCCTTCAGGGAGAAACGAGGTTGCGAGTTTCGATGATCTGAGATACCCCAGCCTTTAGACAGAGAACCCGTCAAGGTGTAATGACAATATATCCTTGAGGGGTTGTATATGCTCTTCCCAAAGGAATTAAAATGCCACCTCCTGGCCAACCTCCACCTCCTGGCCAACCTCCGCCTCCTGGCCAACCTCCACCTGCCCCACCAGTGCCCCCTCCTGTAGGTGGTTGTGTTACAGGAAAAGTTGGACCAAGGTACTGTAATCCAGTAATGTCCTGATTCGTAACGACCATATTTGGATATTGAACTGCTCCATTAGGAGCCATGATGTTCATTCTTACACTCCCTGCCCCGATGGGATCAGTTGGAGCAGGTGGGGTAAAACTCAATAATTGCCAAATAACTGTACCAAATCCGGGAATGTTTGATCTGTAAAAATGATTTGTTCGACCTAGATTGATTTCATTTTGAATATCCGTTGGTAAAATGAGTGGTGCCAAAACCGGTGGCATTGCCATACAGGAACATCTCCTTCAAATATGTGATGATCATGATATATGCCCACGCAGCTTGTTTGTGTGAATAATTTCCATAAATAACTATTTCATATATTTCATTCACTCTTATGGGATGACGGCGCAAATTCCACCACTCTTCCCCCTTAGACATCTTCACAATAATCAGGATCATGCAGCGATGCCAGAAGGCAATCGAGCTGCTCCACGTATTCATAATTGCTGATGTTATCCCGAATAAATGAGGTGTCCATCCCTGATCTTCGCACCTGCTCAATCCATTTCAGTGCTTCGCTCCTCCCGATTCCGCGATGAAGCATGCCATAATACAGATAAGCCAATTCATTGCTGATATTCGTGTTAAACACGATCGGATCATCCGTGTTGACGTTGATGATGATGTCAGGAATGTCCTGATCCTGCTGCTGTATCTGAAAAAACTGATTCTCTGTCCATGCCTGCATGTCCATAATGACAAAGTTCGAGGAGGGATTAACCTCTACAACAATCCCCTTGTCTGCAACGATACGCCTGACATAACGCTGCATATCCATAACAATCTCCTTCTCCAGATCCGTCGCCCTTACAAAGACAGGCTCCCGCTGCTTCTGGAGATACGCCTGATCATGATAGGACAGCAGGACGTCAGAGAGAACAGATTGTCTGGAACGCTGCTCCTTGCGCTCCCAGTCCCTGAAACGGGTAATTTCCTGCTGAACACTGGCCGCGACAGGTAGAAACCTCCTCTGGTACGACTCGTAGAGCATTTCGATAGAGTAGTCGTAGACAGCTTCGCCGAAGATATCCTTGGCCACTTCGTGAATCTTATGCTGCAAGTAGGAGTAGGTCTTGAAGTTCACTTCTGTCGAGCGGGTATACACGCCCCATGCCCATAACAGATTGTCCAAATATTCGCCGCGGGGCAGCACAACCTGCGAATGCTCCTGTACCCAGCGCTCAACCGATACGCCAAGGGCAATGCCATGACCGATCCGGTCCCCGGAATGAAATTTGCAGTAATGAATGACCTCATCAATCCGCCGCAAGCCGGAATTCAGATGGCGAAAATCCTCGCCCGCGTGAAATGTAAAAAACAAGCTCTGCTGTCTCGAACGCTTGCCGTCCCGATCCACCATCACCTTGCGATCATGGTCACTGTTGCGCGCCGCTTCAAACACAGGAGCGAACACATGAATCGGCGTATTATTCTCCAGGCTGGCAGCATCGAGCCCAACGATGAAGTTGGACAGGTATGGGATGTTGTTCCGCAGCTTCAGCATGTGCCGCACCTTCTCAATATAGTTCTGCTGAATCCGACCGTAATACAGATGCTCGGGCTTCCCGGTCTTCTCATATTCCTGCCAATCCTTCGCAATGTGATCCTCCTGCTTGATCAAGTGATAGACCAGACTTACCCGCGGAAAATCCACTTCCCGATCCAGCTCGACATTGTAATCCTCTGTCAAAATATCGCGGTATGCCTGAAGGATGCTGCGAATTCTCGTTCGGTTGGCAGCCACGCTGCTCGCAATGGACAGACGCAGCTCCACCTTCCTCAGATAAGGGTTCTGGAACAGATTGCGCAGCATATCTCGATAATAGTAGTGATCCTGGGAGTCGAATCCATCTGTCGCCCGGTCGAAATATTGGCGAAAATGATCCAAGCCCTGCACGGCATTTGATTGATTCACCTGCTGGTAGAACTCATTTTTGATGCACAAGTAACGAAACATCAGATGCCATAGCTCATGATCCTGCTGCCGCACTCCACCCTTGCCTTGCCGCTTCATCACGAAAATCATCAGCTTATGCATCAACATATTTTCTCCATAGGTATGAAACGGCTTATACTCCTGTAAGATATAGCTCATCCAGTCGGCTCCGTTCTCGCCGATATGACCGATGAACTCCTTCTGCAGATTTTCCAGCACTAGCTTCAGCTCTTCGATCGACAGGAAGCCTTCCTCGCCGAACAGGGCTGTACGCACTAGAGGATAATCGCGCCTCATACTCTGCCTGAGCCAGCGGCTGATCGCAATATCCTCGTCAAGACGCATATAGAGCGCCAACACGAAACGAATGATCTGGGCAGTCAGCATGTATTCCCTCACTTGCTCCGACTTGCAGCTATGGGAAGGACGGAAGTTCGCCAGATATGTCCCTACCGCCGAACGGCTGAAGTCACCGTTGAAGTTCATGCACCGCTCCCACAGCATCGTAAACGTAAAGGCAGCACTCGCATGGATGTGATTCTCTGCAATGCCCTGCTGCAGTACATCGTGCAACGGCGCATCGGCCAAATTAATGTGCTGGTACCATCCGTCCAACTGATGCGGCTCATGGAGGCCGTTCACCGCATAGTACGTCGCAACGAACAGATCAATGGGAAGCAATCGGCTCAACGTACTGAACATATGCACCTTGTCCAGCTCCTCATAGGCCCGCCATACATCGCGAAACATGGCGTCCCCGCTCTGCTGTTCATGGTTCCAATACTTGAACACCATCTCTCCATCCCGATGCGACAACAATGCACGCGTAAATTCTCGGATCAGCTCCAGATAATGCTGATACAGTCTTCCTTCTATCTCTGATGGTTCCTCGATTCCTTCAAAATACGGCTTGAACAGATACGGGTGAAACTTCTCCACCATCAGGTTGATCTCATCCAGGCTGGAGGGCGAGCATTCTGCAAGCACGATGGGGTGCAGCTTGTTCAGCAGCGCCTTGCGCGCATCCATTGCTCCCTTCCTGCTGAAGTGGGACAGCTCTGCCACCTTGATCAGCTCCTGCTGTCCCTCAAATGACAGATCCTTAAAAGGGAAAAAGGCAGTGTGCAGCATGAGCTGCATGTGGTCAAGCGTCACCGGTCGGCTCCTCGTCTTCATCAAGGTCAAGACCGAGATCATTCAGATCAGCGGAGACCGTATTCATCGCTTGCCGGAATCCATCCTCCAGCTTCTGTTGCATCTCCTTTTTTATTTGTTCAGATTGATGATCCTTCTTCGGCAGCTTGCTATGGTTAACTTGCTCCAAGTAATACCGAAGATGGCGAAGCACCCAAAATTCATGCTGGTCAAAGCTCGACACCGCAACATACGATTGCTCCTTCAACACCTGCAGCAGCCTTCTGGCTTCCAGCCTTCCATACCAGACATAGCTGTTGCTGGATAGACCGCCTACTTTACTGAGTAATTCTTGATAGCTAGTAAAATCAATATCATTTATATTTACATTTCGGACAGCAGCTTGAGTCTTTGCATATATGGTCGTCTCTGTTAAACCTGAAAACCCTGTTTTGAATGCCTCAAGAGCTGTTTCAACCGTCCTCTTATCTAACCATTCAATCTGGTACCTCCCTTCACGGATTCTCAGTCTGATCGTGTCAAATAGTTCCTTATAATAAGCCGTAACCCATTTATTTATCGTCGTAATTTGTGCAGTCGTCAGTTCTTTGCTTGGGTCCGCTTGTTGCGATTTCATCAGACTTCGTATGACCTTGGCTAGCTTCAATGAGACCGGCTGGTTATCCTGCGGATGATGTATTGCTAGTTGTTTCATTACCTCCAAAAATTGATCCTCATCCCATCTCTGAATTTCAACAATTGTATTAATAAACACATCCAACGCATAGCTGGTATTAATATTCCAAATAGTAATATTTCCCCAGGACGCCTCCTCCGAAGGGTATCCGTATAAGGTTTGATAGTAGATATGATCCTCATTCGTCACACTGGTATCCGATATGAAATTCAATACATGGTCATACTCAAATTTGAGCTTATTCTTCGCACAATAATATTGCTCCTGGTACAGCCAGGACAGCAGATTTTCTTCCCGGCCTGCTCTGGTAAGCTGATTAATATGCTTCAGCATCCATCGATTATGCTGCTCGGCAACATAGCTATTCGTGAGACTGTCTGTCAACCAGCCTTTTTGGCCCAGGAGCAGATGTGCAAAGTACAAGGAATTATCAAACTTGATGTAATCAAGCAGGCTCATAACGATGTGACCATATTTATTAGGTCTCACATCCTGATCCAACTGCAAGATTTCTTTGATCGCCTTCACTCTCATCTGGTTTTGGATCTGAGCATCATTGCATCGAACATCATTCAATAAGGCAAGGATAATTTCACCCACGATGATTAAGGACAATAGCACACTTTCTTCTTTTTGTTCATTAGAGCTGGTGATATGAGTCGTTATAGCGTCTAATATAGAGTAGTCAAGATAAGTATTTTGTGCGTCCTGCCCCCATTGAACATATTTTCCGATAATATGCCGCTGCTGCTCTGTCAGCTTCGTAGAGGACAGTATGATGGTGTCGACTAACGATTTGACAAGATTAAACTTCTCTTTCCGTTCCTTCGCACTCCGTTCTTCATGACTAAATAGGTTCCTGTATCGCCCAAGTATCTCATGGATGTGATAGTACACATTGACGATTCCCCGTGGAGTGCGGTCAAATATACTATAGCTCTGTGATAATGGTACAAGGCGAGGCTCTTCGTCTTGATCGTTGGCATAGCTGAACACACTGTTATCTCCAAACAGGCGCGCCAACTGGCTAATTAGCGTCCATTGATCGAACGCAAACTGAGGAATCGTGTTATTGTTCCATTCCAGCAGATTATGCCGTCTGGCTGGCGGAATAATCTTCTTCAAATATTCGTGAGCCAGCTTTAACTTTCTTTTGTGTAGGGGCATCTCTTCGACCTGAAAATCCACGCTGATATTGCTATGTCTGAGATTCTCATCCTGAATCAGCGCTAGCGTGATCGCTTCCTGCAATATCGTATAATCACCAGAGAGCACCGTAATGATATTAGGATGGTTCGCATACTGCAATATCGATTCCATCAGCTCTCTGCTGCGCGTCATTTTCAGATCAATATCATCAATAAACAGGAAAATAAGCGGCTCCTGGTCGATGTAAGGCTTCTCCAGCAATTTCCTCTGATTGTACACCAGCAAGGAGATCAGCTTGTCGAGCCTTGCCTTGAACTCAATGTCAGGGGTCAGCAGCTTTTCGGACTTGCGTATATGAGTGGCCAGGTCGTCATAGTTATGCACCAGGATTTTGCGATATTCATTTTCCGTGTACAGATGATACTCGATTAATGCATTCATGGCGCTCTTCAATGCGTTGTTCGGGCGGAGCACTCCCTTCGTGAAGTAGTCCTCAAACTCCGTAGATTTGGGGTTATTCAAGACATGATGCTTGATGGCCCTCAACTGCTCCTCCATTGTCTTGTTCAATAGACCGACGATCGAGCCCATAATTTTCGTATTATCGCCAAAATGATCCGGCTCGATAATATCCAGCACGAGATTGGGAGAAATCAGGGGCCTGTCGCGCTGCACTGGCTGCGGAGGATTCAGATGATTGATGAGCGTAAACATGACCGAGCTTTTCCCCATGCCCCTTGCCCCGAAGATGCCGATCGTGTTATTAATGCTCTTGTTATATCTATTGTGTCTGCCGCCCGCGCTGGCGCGGCTCGTATCGCGAATCTGCTCAATCTGCTTGAGCATCAAATCATAGGTCGGCATGATGTTTTTGACCTCATCCTTCAGGTCTCTTGCTCCGATAAACACCTCGATCTCCTGTTCTTCCTTCACCTGACCCGTCATCATCCTCTCCCCTTTCAACTGCTACTTAAGACTTAGTGAACATGTCCCTGGAGCTTTATTCCACTTCGACATGATCCAACAAATACCTTTACATTTATACAAAATAATTGATTTTAAAGTAAAATACATACAGATGATCATCCAAGCGACAACGGCTGCCGTCCTCCTAGACGTACTTAACGATCAAAAAAGGCGCCCTCCCGTCATGGGAAAGCACCTTATGTTGCAACCTGACATGCCTTGACCTTGCCTTCAATGCTATATTGCCGACCACGCCTGTAGCCGTTTATTCCCCGCCGCTATCCCGCCGCTCCGGCCAGCCGGCCCTTGTGGTCATATGCAAAGCCCACCATCACGGCTCCAGCGAGGGCACATAGCCCGTACATCCACGAATACGAGAGCAGATCGGCCAGCGGCCCCATCATCATGCCGCCTAGCGATACGCCCAGGTCGGCGGTCGCGATGAACAGTCCCATCAGCACATTGCGGCTTGCCTTGGGCAGCACGAAGGACAGATAGGTCGTCAGAGCCGGATAGAGAAGCGCCTGAGCAAGCCCCATCAGCAGTGCGCCTGCATAGAACAGGACAGCCCCGCCCCAGGCCGCCAGACTGACGCAGAGTGCCGCAGCGCTCAACAGCAGCATCACCTTCATGATGAACCCGTGATGCCATCTGCCGTCCGACGGGATGCGCTTGCGCAGCGTGAAGCGTGCGACCACCACCACCGCGGCCTGCAGCATCAGGAACAGCGCGGCGCTGCCGTCTGCAACCTGCGATGCATACAGCGGAATGAAGATCGTCGCCGCCCCGAACACCACCGATGCGGTCAGCATCAGCACGCTGCACTTGAACAGGTGCGGATTGCGCACCAGCTCGCCGAAGGAGCCGCGCAGCGAGGCTGCTGGCGGTGCAGACGCGCCAGCAGCGGGGGTCGCGGGTGGCGCGGGCACCGACGCAGCGGATGTCCGCTCGCTGCGCTCGTCAGTCGCTCCATCACCGCACGACTGCCTGATGTGCACGCTCGCAGCCGGTGACTTCCCGGTTGCCACGCTCGCAGCAGCCGATCGCACAGCGGCCCCCCCCGCAACAGGCACTTGCTGTGCCTCCCGCTGCGCTGCCTCTCCCTGCTGCATCGCCTCCCTCTGCTGCATCACACTGGCGGAGCCGTTCGCCGCACGGCTGCCGCCAAGCGTGGCGCTGTAGCCGATCGCACCAGTGAGCAGCGCCAGCCCCAGCATCGACCAGGTGAAGGCGCTCCCGTCGCTCGCCTCCCACATGCCCAGCGCCAGCAACGGGCCGATAATGCCCGGCATCGAGGCGCATAGCGAATACATGGAGATGCCCTGCGACCGCTCCTGCTCCGGCAAGGCGTCGATGATGCCAAGCTGCAGCGCCATCGAGAAGAATGCGGTGCACACGCCCTGCAGCATCCGTGCCGCCAGATAGCCGCCCAGCCCGGTGAAGGGATACAGCACCAGCGCCACCCCATTTACTGCCAGGATCAGCCTCAGCACCCGCACGGCGCCATGCCGCCCGATCACCTGCCCCGCCCACGGGCGCAGCAGCATCGTCGTGAACAGGTACGCCCCCATCACCATGCCAATCTCGGCGTTGCTTGCGCCAAGCGCCTCTCCCTTGAGCGGGATGATGACATTCAAGATCGCGTTGGCGCTAAAATAAAACAAGGTTAATAGATACAATCGGACAAAAGGCCATGACAGCGCCCCTCTCACGATGCCCACCGCCTCTCTTCATTCCATGACACCCACCCTGCTATATCAGGACAGCCTGCAGCAGCCGCTGCGCATACTCGGACTTGACGTCGCGAAGCTGGCTGATTGCGACCGTCTCCTCCACCCGCCCCTGATGCATAATAACGACCCGGTCGCACAGATAAGCTGCCGCCTGCAGATCATGCGTGATGAATATATAGCTCATGCCGTACTGTTGTCGCAGCCGCTTCAGCAGCTCCAGCACCTGTAGCTGCACGGAGCCATCGAGCGAGCTGACCGCCTCATCCAGCACGATGCAGGACGGATCGGTCGCTAACGCACGGGCGATGCATACTCGCTGTGCCTGTCCGCCGGACAGCTCATGCGGATATTTGCTGCGATAGGAAGCATCCAGCCCCACCTCGTGAAGCAGGCCGTCGATCTGCTCCAGCATCGCTTGCCTGTCAGCACCCGCCCAGCTCTTACCGCCCCGCGGGCGCACCTTGCTGCCCGTCATGCTCCAGCCCCGTGTACTCGCAACCTGTCGGATGACCGCTCGCTCACCACGAAGCTGTTGCTCTGCCCAGGGGACATCGCCTCCTGGCTTCGCTGCTCCCATCCGAGGCAGCTCTGCGCCATCCGACCGCTCCGCCACTGCCGCTGTCACTCCCCCCTGCACGCCCCTAGCCTCAGCAGACGATCTCTGGTAGCGAAGCGGCTCCAGCAGCACCTGCTCGACCGTATAGAACGGGTTCATCGAGGAGGTGTAATCCTGGAAGACAGCGCTGATCCGCCCGCCGCGCGCTTCACGGCGCGACACCTCCCGTCCCGCGAACCGCACTGTCCCACGATCGGGCTTCTCGATGCCCAGCATGAGCCGGGCCAGTGTCGACTTGCCGCTGCCACTTGCCCCGATGATGCCGACACACTCTCCATAGCCGCACTCCAGGCTGATGCCATGCAGCACCTGCTGCTGTCTCCGCGAGAACAGTCCACCCACCGGGTATGACTTCTCCACCTGCTCGACCTTCAGCATCATGAGCCACCCCCCATCATCTGTGTGAAATGGCGCTGCAGCGTCTGTCTGGCATCGATAAGCTCACGTGTATAGGGATGGACAGGACGGCGGCCTGACATCAGCTCCTGCAGATCACCTCGCTCCACGATCTCGCCATGACGCATCACCAGCAGTTCATCAGCTACCTTGCGCACCGCGCCCAGATCATGCGAGACGAACAGCATCGAGCAATCGAGCCTCTCCCGCAGGCGAACGAATTGCTCCAGCACCTCATACTGCGCGATGGCGTCCAGCGCCGTCGTCGGCTCATCGGCAATGATCAGCTCCGGCTCCAGCACCAGCGCCAGCGCGATCATTATACGCTGCAGCATCCCGCCCGACAGTTGGTGGGGATACTGATTCATCACGGTAAGCGGGTCCTTGAGCAGTACCGCCTCCATCGCCCGCTTGAGGCGGGCGGTCGTCTCCTCACGCCCCAGCCCCAGATGCTCCGCCATCGTCTCGCGCAGATGGACACCGACAACACAGGACGGATCGAAGGCACGCATCCCATGCTGCAGGATCATGCACATCTGCTTGCCCCGCTTCTTGCGCAGCTCGTGCTCCGGCAGAGACGACAGATTGACCCCGCTCAGCACAATCTCACCCTCCTGACGCAGCGCCTGTCTGTTGAGCCGCATGACCGCACGGCAGGTGACCGACTTGCCGCTGCCGCTCTCGCCTATGATCGCCAGACAGGAGCCGCGCTTCACTTCGAAGGAGCTGTCCTGCACCAGCAGCTTGCCTGTCAGACTATCCCACACGCTCAGCCCGCTTACTGCGAGCACCGTCTGCTCCATGCTATGCGACCTCCTTCCCGCGCACCTCGGCGTCTCTAGCTGTAGACTGACCCGGCGCCTGCTGCCTGGAAGCGGCCAGCTTCGGGTCCAGCGCCGTCTGCAGCGCATCGGATAGAAAATTGATCGCTGATACGACAACCATGATCGCGATACCTGGCGCCAGCATCATCTCCGGCCGCGAGAACATGACCTCTCTGGCTTCACTCAGCATCATTCCCCATTCCGGTTGCGGCGCCTGTACGCCTAATCCAAGGAAGGAAAAGCCGCTCATTTGCAATACCATCGAGCCGAAGGCGCTGCTGGCAATCACTGCAATAGCAGGCATCGTCACCGGGATGAGATGACGCCATATAATCTGCACATGACCTATGCCCAATGTACGGGCATACTTCACATAGTCCGCCTCCGCATACGACATGACCGCCGTGCGGATCGCCCGCGCGAACCAGGCCCACTTCGTCAAGATGAAGGCCAGCAATATATTTTCCAACCCGACCCCGAGGATGCCGACAAGCGCCAGTGTCATGACATAGCCAGGGAAGGACAGCACGACATCACATACTCGCATGAGCAGCGCATCGATGCGCCCGCGGAAATATCCAGCCAAGAGCCCAATCACTGCACCCAATGCCACCGAAGCGCCCAGTGCTGCCAGTACCCAAAGTATGCTCGGACGGATGCCATAGATCAGTCTGGACATGATGCAGCGGCCCAGATGGTCATTGCCCAGCCAATACGCCCAGGAGGCTCCCGCATACCGCAGCTCCATGTGCACCTCCTCCGGATCATGTGGCGCAAGCCATGGCGCGAACACGCCAGCCACCAGGACAGAGGCCACAATCGCCAGCGACAGCACGGCCAGCTTATCCTTGAAGATACGCTCCCATCCTCTCATCTACAGCTCCTTCCGCAGCTTCGGATTCAGGGCTGCATTGACAATATCGGCTAGCGCATTGAACAGCACGAAGGCTGCTGCCAGCACCAGCACATAAGCCTGAATGACCGGGAAATCCCGGCTCAGAATCGCCTTGATGCTCAGCGACCCCAGCCCCGGCCAGGCAAATAGATTCTCGACGACCACCGTGCTGCCCAGCAGGATCGGAATCGCCATTCCGAATACAGAGATCGCCACCTGCAAGGAATTCCGCATGATATGGGCCGCTATCTTCCGCTCGGGCAGACCGCTCGCCCGCCCGTACAGAACATAGTCCTCATTCATATTGCTCAGCATCGAGCTGCGCACCATCCGAAAATAAATGCCTGCATAGGCCACAGTAATGACGAGCACGGGCAGAACGTAGCTGCTGTATCCGTCCAGACCGCTCGTCGGCAGCCAGTCCAGATGAGCAGCAAAATACCAGACCAGCAGTGCAGCCAGCCAGTAGGACGGCATCGAGGCGAGCAGGAAGGTGATGCCGCGTACCAGCCGGTCTGTCCAGCTCCCTTCTCTACGTGCGCAGAGCACGCCGAGCAGGATCGACAGCACAATAATGGCAGCGGCAGAGCTTATCGTCAGCTTGAATGTATTCGCGAAGGCCGGAGCAAGCAGTGACCAGACCGGCTTGCCCGACACATACGAAGCGCCGAAGTCCAGACGCAGACAGGACAGCAGCCAATCCAGATAACGTACAAGAAACGGACGATCGAGTCCCAGCTCTGCCCTTGTGCTGGCCAGCAGCTCTTCCGTAATGACCGGCACGCCTTGCTCATGCAGCACCGATCTGGCCGGGTCCGCAGGGGACAGCTCGTTCAACATAAATGTCACAAAGGATACCAGCAGCAGCAGTGGAAGCGCAGTTGCCAGCCGCTTCATGATATATCTGATCATAGCCCTCTCCTCCGTCCTGCGAATTCCAGTTCGCCAGATTATTCCACATACATCCGTTCAAATGGCAGCTCGTACTGTGTCTGCTTGAAGCCGATGCCCTGCAGCTTGGAGGAGGCAATCACCGTTACGCTGCCGTTAGTCAGCGGGATGAACACCGCCTCATCATGCACCGTCCGCAATATATCCGCATACAGCGCCTTGCGGCTCGCCTCATCCTTCGTCACCATCACCTCGCCAATCTTGCGATATAGCTCATCGGCATGCTCGATTCCACTGGTGGTGTAATAGTAGGAGGACTCAGAGGTAAAGGCCGACACCGTGCTCTGCGGGTCATAGGCCAGCCCCCAGGTCTGGTTAAACAGCAAGTCATAGTCGCCGGACGATCTTCTTCCCGCAATCGAGCTCGATTCCTCGCCAACCAGCTCGATCTGCATGCCAATTTGCTTCAGCGCATTCTGCAAGTATTCGGCCTCTGTTTTTTGAGTAGAGGAATTAATGTCAAAATACAGCTTCATCGCCAGCGGTGCGCCGTTCTTCGTCCGAGCGCCCTCCCCCTCTGCCAGCCAGCCCGCCTGCTCCAGCAGTTGCTTCGCCTGCTCCGGGTTATAGTCTCTTGGCTTCAAGTCTACCTGGGCATAGTTCACATTGGAGGAGAAGAGCGACTTAGCAGGGGATTCTGTCCCGCTGAAAATCTGCTTGCTCAGCATCTCGCGGTCAATCGCGTACCAGATGGCTTCGCGTACCGCCTTGTCATGTACAGGGGATTCCTTGCGGCTGCTGTTCGCCACAATCATCTTCGTATTCATCGGCTCGCTGCGAACCAACTGGTAATCTCCCGAATCGACCAGTTGCTTCATCGCCTCCACATCGATGCTGTCTGCCCCCCGGTCATCCGTGAAGATCAGATTCACTTCTCCCTTCTTCAGGGCAAGATAGGTGGTCTCCCCGGACGGCAGCACCTTGGCCGTAATCTTCTTGATCTTAGGCGCACCATTCCAGTAGCTCTCATTGGCCTCGAAGATGGCATACTGGTCAGTCTTCTGCTCGATCAGCTTGTACGGGCCTGTGCCATGATGCCCGCTCACGCCATCCTTCGTCTCGCCGTTCACGAAATCCTTGGGTGAGATGAAGACGAACGGCCGGGTCATCGACAGCTCCTCCAACGCCGGGTAATACGGCTCAGACAGCTTCAGCTCAACGGTATGCTCATTGAGAACGGTCGTGCTCACGATCTTGGTGGACAGCTTGATCCACGAGTGCTTGGCAGCGTTCCGCTGCACCGCCTCGATATTTTGCTTCACCGCCTCGGCATTGAACGGCTCGCCGTCGTGGAACACGACCCCCTTGCGCAGGTGGAACGTATAGACCAGCCCATCCTCGGATACATCCCAGCTCTCGGCAAGCAGCGGCTTGATGCCCTCGGAGGTGTTCTCCACCAGCGATTCATAGACCATTCCCTGTGCCGCCATCAGACCCGGATAGAGGTGCGGGTTCATATCGTTAATATCTTTGGAGATCGCAAATACCAGCTCCTGAGCCGGAGTCTCGGCAGCACTGCTGCTCGTCTGTGCACTGTTGGCTGCCTCGCCCTTGCTGTCCGCTCCTTTGCCATGGTTGCTGCCCACCTGCTCTACGTTGCCGCTGCAGCCAGCCAGCATGACGATGGTCATGACCAGGACGGTTAATCGTGTCGTTAATTTTCTCATCGGGTTCCATCCTCCTGTAATTACCACAAGTTCGTTCCTATCCTTTGCTATGGGCTCCTGCGAGCCTGACTCTCACTTGCCTGTCAATTGCGCTACGCTTCTTACTCTGTGATTCTTGCTCTGCTTCCCTGAGCCCTCATCGGGCTTTTATAAATTCTCGTTCTGCTTCTATGAACTCCCTGACAGCGAGCCCTGCAGTCGATCCCCGAGCCCGTTACATATACGGCGCACATCCTCGGCAACATCCTGTACGGCAAAGGCATCCGACAAGGGCTGTCCTTGCAGCCTGTTCGCCGCTTGCATCAACGCTTGCTCATATCTGGCAATAAACCGGTCGATCACTTGACATTCCACCTCCACATACTGTGCGATGCCCTGAATGATCTTGACCCGGTAATAGTCCTCCTTGGGCATTCGCGGCACATCCCAGCAGCCCTCGCGATCTTTATAGATCTGGCGGAAGGGCACCGCGCTAAAATCGAAATAACGACCGTCCTCATCCGGCTCCGAGAAGGGATCGATCAGCAGCGAGGTGTAGCGAACATACAGAAGATACTGCTGATGGATCGGCTCCAGCTCCATAAACTGCTCAATATCCTCACGCGACAGGCTCTCCGGTCTCACTGGATAATTGTCGTCGGTCATAAACTGGAGCAGATTCACGCCCGGTATGCCCAGCTTCTCCATAATCGCTGTTATCTCCCGCCACCCCGACAGCATCTCGCGGATCAACTTCTGTGTAATCGGACCCTCCGGGAACATCTTGTAGACGAACTTCCTCGCTACACCCTCTCCCAAAATAATGTCCAGCGAAAATTCATTCATAAATAATGGCGGATGAACATACAGCGATATATTTCTGGTCTCCGCCTCCAGTGCAGCAGGCAAGACCTGCATGACCATGCCTGCGCTGCCATATAGCCTGCATAGCTGATCCACCGCTGACGAGCGGACAGGCGACGAGGAGCCAACGTACAGCTTCCGCTTCATCCCGGTGGTCAGCACACGCTCACATGGCTCGCCCTGAGCCCAGCGGGTATCGCCCAAATAGGTGGAGAAGCTGATCACCTCGGCCTCTGGCTGAATGCCTGCGATGTAATGGCAAACCAGATGGTTCGAGCCAAATGTTGGCGACAGCAGCACGACTCGGCGCACCTGACTCAGCACCTCATCAGGCATACACCTTAATACCTCGATATACGCATTGGCGGCAACTGCCAGTATGAGAGTCTCCCACTCGCCCTCCACCGTCTCATAGCCAAGAAAGACACGCTCCAGTACACATTCGCCCGCGAGCGCCTGATGCTGTGCATTCTGCACATCGGCTCGCACCCGATTACCGCTCTGCAGCATCGCACAGAAGAAAGGGGCAGCCCGTACCGAGTCTCTCCCCGCGATAGCAACCGCACTTCCCGGCTCTTTACCGAACAGAATCGCCAGTTGAACCGCCGCCGGTCCAGTACCTGCAATTAACACATTACCAAAGCCGCTCATTTGCCCGCTCCTTCTGCCCTCTGGGCTGCGTTAGCCTTACGGTACAATGCAACATCGAAGATATGTCCAGGGCGCAGCAGTGTATCCGCCAGCTGCCATTTATCTTCGTCCACCTGCTCCATTGGATAATTGAACAAGGACTTCAGCTTGTTCCCGAACCGCATCGCCACGACAACTCCACTGTCGGTCGTAGCATACATCCGCTCCAGCAGCTCATACTTGATCGGCACCGTAGAACTGAAGATAATATGCGTCGCTTCGCGCGCTGCTGGCAGTTGATCGGCTGGTATGTTCTCCAGCCGGATCGGCAGGCCTTCGCCCAGCCGCTCCACCACCTTGCGCCCCAGCGTGACCGCTTCCTCGTCAATATCGACTCCGATGACCCGCGCGCCTGTTCTTCTGGCGATCAGCAGCGGAGTCATCGGGAAGGAGCCGGAGCCAACCAGCAGCACGGTGGAGTCAGAGCTTACCCGAAAGCTGCCGAATTCCTGCTCGATGCACGATTCGATATTGTGAAAGTAACCTGCAATATCGTCCTCGCCTTGCAGCAGCTTCAGCGCGCGATACTTCTCCATCGTCGCCACGCAGGCTGCCGAGCTTCGCCGCACCTCATCTGTCAGTTGATGCAGGGGAGTGCTAATTTCCATCCCCGTTCCCAGTTCCTGCTCCAGCTCCAGTTCCTGCTCCAGTTGCCCCCAAGCCTGCACATTTCGCTCATCTGTAATCCATGCCGAGTAAGCATTAATCGTCCCCTCCAGCTCAGCGCTGTGCTGGATCGTTCCGTCATAGCGTGCCGCCAGCTCCGCGAAGCGATCGGCATAATGCTTGATTTCATCTTGCAGCCGATGAACCCTTATCATCCTTGTCTCTCCCCTCCAGCCGCCATGCAGAGCTGAGCCTGCCCCTGCTCTGGCGCCTTAATCTCGACAAAAGCCCGTCCTTGCGCCACGATGCCCACGCTTCCCTCTATGGCGATGCTCATGGCCTCACCCTTGGAGCAATCCGCATAGACATGAATGACACCTCCCGGCTGCTTGATTGGGGCTATGATCTCTTCCCCCCGGCTCCATGACAAGTATGCGCCAAGCGATGCTGTACCGGACCCGCAGCCTCGTTCCCATACCAGACTGTCAAGCGCCGGTACGTAGATCAATGGCTCCAATTCATTCGTCTGGCGACGGTAGAGCATCATACCGACCAGCTTCGAGCCCGGCGCCATGCCGAGCAGCCTCGCCAGCGCCATCGCCTTGCGCCTGACCGCTTCATCCAGCAGCTCCACCTCCAGAATCAGATGAAAGCTCTGCTCATAACTGACCAGCACCGCCTCCAGTTGCTCCTCCTCATAGGTGAACGTCCTGCGTTCGATGGTGCGAGGAGGCGGCATCGCAACCCGGCATATATACCGGTTGTCGCTCCTCCTGACTCTGCAAGCAACCGCCTGTGCCGCCCCCGAGGAATCGAAGGACAGCTCCAGCGCGCCTCCCGGCGACAGTTCCTGCCTGGATGCGATCCAAGCAGCCAGCGCCATACACGCATTGCCACAGAACTCTCCCCCTGCCATATGTAGAGAGGCTGCGGCCTGGGGACTGTGTGCAGCGCCGATGAAGCCTACTTGCTCTGCATGCACATGGTCATAGGACATTAGCCGGGCAGCGATAAATGAACGAGACTCAGACGGATGCTCTGAGCTGACCAGCACCGTCATGTTCTGTGTTGGATCACATTTCACAAACTCAATTTCCTGTCTCATTGCGGTTCCCCTCATCCACCTAATTTGACGAGCCTGCGGTTCCATAAATGACACCAGAATTATAATAGTAATTATTACTATTACCGAACAAGATTGATCTTACCCATAATTTGTCTCGGCGTCAATATGTATGCCAAAAAAAATCATCGCGGCCTTGCGGAGCGTCCTCCTGCTGCGTCTGGCGCACGAGCTTTATAGTGAAAGACGAAAAGCCCAAAAATGCGGATAACCCTTGCTGCATTCTTGAGCTTTTCATTTATAGGGGAGCGCCAGCAAGCCCCCGTTTTAAGGGCAGCCTCACATAAGTACCGCGCGCAGCTCCCGGCGCGCGGTGCATAGCGGCATGACGCCACTCGGTCGAACCACATCGCTGTCACAAGCGCTTGCCTCATAGCGGCTGCTCCTTGCCCGCCAACTTTGACCGGAAGCAGCCAGCTACGACTATCCCCGCTGACTCAGCTCTGCCGCCACCTCGGCAAGACGGGTAGCATAGCCCCATTCATTGTCATACCAGGCGGCGACAGATAAGATCTCTCCCTGCACATGGGTCAAGGGCAGGTCAATGATCGAGGAATGAGGATCGCCGACGATGCGCGAGGAAGCCCACTCCTCCTCCAGTACATCGAGCACGCCCTGCAATGGGCCCTCTGCGGCAGCAGAGCGGAAGATATCATTCACTTGCTGAATTGTGCATGGCTTCTCTGTCACCAGATTGAGCTCGGCGACGCTGCCGGTGCGCGTCGGCACCCGATACGCTTTCCCTGTAATTTGCAGGTCATTCCATATAAATTTCAACGCCTTGGCTGCTCCTGAGGAGGACGGGATAATATTTTCCGTTGCCGCCCACGAATCACGCCGTGCCTTCATCGGCTGATCCGTCAAGGATTGCGTGTTCGTATAGGAATGCACGGTGGAGAATACCCCGCTTTTTATACCGAAGTTTTCGCGCACCAGCTTAACGACAGGAGCCAGTGCATTGGTCGTGCAGCTCGCCATACTAATGATCTTGTGCTGCGCCGAATCAAAGCGATCCAGGTTGATGCCCTTGAGCAATACCGCATCACAGTCATCCAGACTTTTGCTTGGGCCGCTGACCAGCACTCTTTTGGCGCCGCGATCGAGATGGGCCTGGGCTACTGAGCGGGTCACAGCCCGCCCTGTACATTCAATGACCAGATCAACCTCCAGGCTCTTCCAGTCGGGCAGCTCCTGCGATGAATTGATATACGGGATGTTATGTTCGCCAATATGGAGATGCCCGGACTCGCCGCGAACCTGCTCCGGCCAGCGATTATAATTGGTATCCACCTCGAACAATGCCGCCAGCGTCTCCTCGTCCCTAATATCGGAGATGGACACCGGGACGAACAACGAATTTTCCAGCGCAACCCTCAATAACTGTCTTCCGATACGGCCAAATCCATGAATCGCAATTCTTTTCATTTTTGTCCTCTTTTCTACGCTTTACGCGATAATGTGTTAGTGCCTTCAACCACTTGCCCCAGTGCAAGGCAGAAGGCAGGAATAGCTTCCAAAGGCAGACTGGCGATGCATATTCGTCCTGTATCCAACAGATAGATCCCATGCTGCTCCCGCAGCACTTCAATGGAGGGCGGAGAGAGCTGCAGACACAGAAACATCCCCTGTTGTCGATGATATGACAGTAACGTATCCATCAGACCACTGCTCTCCAGCTCGGCGAACAGTGCAGCGCGGCGACGCTGCAGATCGCATCGCATCTCCTTCAGCTCCTGCTGCCAGCAGGAATAGCGATGTGGATCATTAATAATATGACTGGCGATGTAGGCTCCATGCGCCGGTGGTGTGGAATACGTACTGCGAATCATCCTCTTGAGCGTGCTGTGCCAGACTGCCAAGCGATCCGCATCCTTGAATACAAGGGTCAGGGCTCCGGTACGCTCGTTATACAATCCCATATTTTTCGAGAAGGAATTGCAAATGATCAACCTGTCCGAGTGCTCTCGAAACAAGGCGAAGAGCTCGGCATCCTGCTCGGCCGATTGCGCGAAGCCTTGGTAGGCAAAGTCAAACAGCGGAATCAGGCCGCGCTCCGCACAGAACTCCGCCCACTCCCTCCATTGGGAGAGCGTGGGGTCCATCCCTGTCGGATTATGGCAGCAGGCGTGCAGCAACACATAATCACCGGGACGAGCCGCCTGCAGGTCTTCCAGAATCGTAGTCATGCATAACTGATCAGGATTGGCTGGCTGATACCGGTAATAGCCGATCTGCTCCGGGCGGCTGCTCAGCAGCGCAGCATGGTTCTCCCAGGTTGGGGAGCTGATCCACACCCGCGCTGCCGGGGCATCGTGCTGAATCATGCGTCCAGCAAGATGCAAGGCTCCGCTGGAGCCGACCGTCTGGATCACCTGAACATGGTGCGCGCTGCCCTCCTCGCCGGACGGGAACAGCAGACGGCGCACAGCCTGCTGAAATTCGGGAGCGCCATCCATATCGAACGTGGCCTTGCTGCGCTGATGCTGTATGCGGGCATATTCAGCCTCGCGCACCGTTTCCAGTACAGGGGAATTTCCCGATGGGTCCGTGTAGATGCCTGCCGTCAGATTGAGCTTATCTGCCCGCGGGTCCTGATGATACTGAGCTAGTAATTGCAGGATGCCGGGCTTGGTCGGGTTGTTGAGCATACTGTCCTCCTTGAATAATATCAGCGGCTATCGCATCAGCATCCATCATAAAGTCAATCCATTTGTGCGGACGGCTGCTGCCTGACTGCATAAACCACCGGGTGTACTCGGTCGGAATGCCCAGCACATATAGCTGGCCTGCGATCGATTGATTGGCCCGGATCGGGTGGAACGGAGAGTCCGTCACAGCGACACCGCCTGTCTCGAACTCCGCCTCCGCGCCCGCATTGACAAACGGGACATAGATGCCTTGATCCAGAAGCGACTGGGTCAAGCAGGAGCGATCACGGGTAATATCGGTGACCGGAACACGGCCATCAATGATCACCTGCACCGCCACCCTCGAATGCTGTACAACAGGCGATGACATGTAGACACAAGCTTCCGTCTCCGCAGGCTCGAATTGGACAGAAGGTCCGACTACGGTGACGATGCCTGCGCGAATCAAGGCTTGCAGTTGAAGATTGCGGAAGGCAGGCGGCCCGGCAGACAAAAAGCTGCTCACAGGCGCAAACCTCGCCAGAAACTCCTTCTCATGCGAGGCAGGCTGCAGCCCTCCGAAGTCTACATAGGCGCGAATAACCGAACGCGAGTTGCGAATGACATCCAGCGCCGCCTTGAGCGGAGAATCCACATTGCCCTGCATCGCCTCGGCGTAATCGGCAGCCAGCACGTCTTGCAAGGCTTCATGGAAGGCAAGCGGCGATGGGAATATACATCCATTGAACGGATTAGCTAACGAATACAGATCGATCTTGATCGGATGCGACAGCCCTAACCGATGCGCCATCGTGCTGACTCCCTCTACAGAATCCACCTGGCATTCCAGCACCAGCTCGCATAATCTTGCCGCTTGCTCCTCGCCCTGCTCATGAAGGAGTCTGGTCTTGGCATACATGAGCGTAATTTCCGCCTCCAGCACAGGCAGCACATCCCGGTCAAAGCCTATCTCGCCCCGCTCTCGCATGGCATGGGCGCGCTCCAATGTGAAGATTACCGGCTCATACTCGTAGTCATACGGCTTCTGATTGCGGCCGCGCGCCGGGACAGGCATCCCGCTGCGGCTTCCAGCGTAGATGAGCGGCTCCCGCCCGGACGGGCAATACTGCAAGGAGCCGTCTATATCCGCTACAAATCTACCACCGCGCCCCAGTGTAAGCTCAGCGACAATATCATAGAAGGCCAGTCCCATGCCGATTATCCCGACCCTCTGCCCCGGTTCGATCGTGGAGAAGTCCATATCCGCCGCGGAATCCCCGGCGATATAAGCTACTCCGTGAGTTTGGCTGGCATAATCATGGAGAGACTTCTCCAGACCTGACAACTGATTCGTCGAATGTCCTGTTGCCAGTACCGTCCGATCAGCCTGCAAGGATTGGCCGTCCGAGAAATGTAGAAGCTGCATCTCGCCCATCTCCTCCAGGCGATCCACTCGCCCCGTTATTTTGTGAAGGGCAACAGAGGGCGGCAGCGCACGCTCGATGGCGGCCAACACATAGAGCAGGTATTGTCCGTAGTAGGCTCGCGGGCCGTAGCCGCCATATTGCTCATAGTCGTCCAGGTGCAACTGCCACCACTGGGAGAAGGACGGCCCATTGCCCGGGCGAATCTCCTTGCCGTCCCACGGGCCGGAGAAGGCGGAGATTTCTTGTGCGACGGTATTCATCAGCAGGTGAGGGGACTGCCCGGTCGCCCATACCCGCCCGGTGCCTACATACCCGTCATCGATCAGATACAGGTTAATTGGCTCCCCGTTGTCCCGCTCCAGCAGCCGGGCAGCCAGCCGTTCCAGAACCGACATGCCTCGCGGGCCGCTACCTATAATGGCAATTCTCAGCGCCTGCTTCATAGCTGCGGCTCGCTTAGGAGCGTGCGGCAGCCAGGCGATGGCAATGTCGTCGCCAGATGCACATTTCTGGCCGCCTCGTATGCCGCTATGCTGTATTGATCCTGGATCGTCAGTGCAATATCATCCAGATTGAGAATGTACTTCTGCTTGTAGTGGGCTTCCATCAGAAGCGGTACACACCCTTCATCCCAGGTAATAGCATCCTTCTCCAGATCTATGCTAATCTGTGCCTGCGGGCGGCGGCTCAGCACCTCACATAACGAGCGAATCCCTTCCTCAGTGGTTCGTACAGGCAGCACATCATTGATAATGGCGTTTTTATAGAAAATATCGCCGAAGCTGTGAGCAATGACGGCCTTGAAGCCGTAATCCTTGATCGCCCATACCGCATATTCACGCGATGAGCCTGTCGCGAACTCCCGCCCCGCAACCAATATATCGGCCTGGGCATAACGAGGGTCATTCAGCACAAAGCTCGGGTCCTGCCGCCAATTGCCAAACAAGGAGCCGCTGTGTCCCACCCGCTTGGGCTGATAACAAAATCGCGCAGGAATGATCTGATCCGTATCCACATCGTTTCTCGTTAAGGGCATGCCGTATCCGCTAATCCGTTCCCTGCTCATCCTCGTCTCCCCTCTCATCCTACAAATCTGCTACTCTGCTAATCCGTCCAGCTATCGCACTGGCGGCTGCCACGGCAGGCGAAGCAATATGGGTCATCGCATTCACACCCTGCCGTCCTTCATAATTGCGATTGCTCGTTGAGACCGAACGCTGCCCGCTCCTCATACTGTCTTCATTCAAGCCGCAGCACATCGAGCAGCCAGGCAACTGGCGAAAGTCCGCGCCCGCCTGCCTGAATATGGCATCCATCCCCTCGCTGATGGCCTGATCGCGCACCCGGGTAGATCCGGGGACGATGATCATATGCACATTGGGATGAACAGAGCGCCCCTTCAATATATGTGCCACCGTGCGTAAATCCTCGATGCGTCCGTTCGTACAAGACCCCACGAACACTTTGTCAATCGGAATGTCCCGAAGAGATTGCCCCGCCTTCAGGTTCATATATTCCAGCGCACGCTGTACCGCCTGCCGCTGACTCGGCTCCTCGTAGTCATCGATGTCCGGCACACTCTCGTCAAAATGAATATTTTGATAAGGAGCCGTCCCCCATGTGACACTCTCCCCGATCGCTGCGCCGTCCAGCACAATCTCCTTGTCGAATACAGCGCCCGGATCACTTACGCATGTACGCCATCGCTCCACTTCCTCCGCAGCAGGTGGATTCCCGCTCGCCGAGATCGTCCGGGTCAGATAATCGACCGTCACCTCATCCACCCCGATCAGGCCCGCGCTCGCCCCCGCTTCTACGGACATATTGCATAAGGTCATGCGCGCTTCCATGCTGAGCCCTCTAATGGCTGAGCCGGCATACTCGATGACATAGCCTATTCCGCCGCCAGTGCCCAAGGAACGAATAATAGACAGTGCCAAATCCTTTGCCGAGCTATACTCCGGCAATTGATTGTTCACTGTAACCCGCATCGATTTAAACTTTTGAAATCTTAACGTTTGCGTTGCCAGCACATGCTCGACCTGGCTTGTGCCAATCCCGAAAGCCAGTGCAGCGAAGGCGCCATGGGTGGTCGTGTGGGAATCGCAGCACACCAGCGTCGTACCGGGAAGCACCAGCCCCTGCTCCGGGGCAATGACATGGGTGATTCCCTGGCCGGGGTCGCCCAGCCTGAACAGGGGGATGCCGAACTCTGCACAATTGCTCCGCAGCAGATCCACCTGCTTCCTGCGCACCTTATCCTCCTCCAGCGCAAAGGCAGAGCGTGTGGGCGTGTTATGATCCTCGGTCGCTACCGTCAGGTCTGGCCGTCGCACTGTCCGCTTCGCTGAGCGCAAGCGGTCGAATGCCTGAGGCGTATTAATCTCATGCAACAGATGCATATCAATATAGATTAAGTCTTCGATCTCGCCCAGATCCTTGATGCAATGAGCGGCCCATATTTTCTCTACTAACGTTTTAGCCAACATGGTCACCTTCTTTATTGCGGAGTAAGCGGGTTGCTTTTCTCATGGACAGTTGGCCCGCATCTGCCATAAGCGGCAGCGCCAGCAGTGATGCGATCCCGACTACAATCCAGACGCCCAGCCAGGACGACAGATGCAGGATAAAGGGAATCATGTAGGGAATCACAAACGACACGGCGAACACCGTCATCCCCATCATGCCCAGCGCTCTGCCCGCATAACGCACCCCGGCTACAACGGCGATCTCGGTATAGCCGATGCCATGCCAGGCATTGCCCGCCAGACCGGTAATCACCAGCAAGCCGACAGCAAGATAGACATTCTGCTCCGAGAACAGTCCCAGCACGATGCCAGCGATGCCCGCAATGATCGCGATCATGCAGATGACCTGACGCCGATTTTTGCGCTTGTCGGTCAGATGCCCGGTAACCAGTCTCAGCACCCCGCCACCGATCTGAATGACGAAGGCAATGATCGTAATCAGAGCCAGATTAAGCTGATATTGGTCGGTGAGATATACCGAGGCAAAGGTAAGGACGGCCATCTGCGGGAAGGTCAGGGCGGCGCCTGCCAGAGCGATCTTCCACACCGATAACCGCTTGAGGGGCGACACAGCCGCTTGGGCTGCCTCGCCCGCAGCGCCCGGGGTGATCGCCAGCTCGATCATCCAGATCGATACGACGACCGCCATAACCAGACACAACGCGCCAAGCGTCAGAAACGCCGCATCAAAACCGAATGAAGAGGCAATGTGCGGCACGGTAACCGAGCCGATCGCTGCCCCTACAGGAATAGCCGTCTGGCGGACACTCATGGCAAAGCCGCGCTCATGATCCTGAAACCAGGTCATGACCGCGCGGCCGGAGGAGGAGTTGATACTCCCCCCCACCGCTCCTGCAACAATCAACAGTGCGCCCAGTGCCCGATAATCAGGAAGCCGATCCGCTGTGGGCACAAATCCGTATGAAATCACCAGGTAAGCAGCGCCCATTAACGCCAGACCGATGATGAGCACAATCTTGTCGCCAAGCTTGTCAGTCAGCACTCCCCAGATAATCTCGGACAGTCCGACCCCCAGACCCATACAACCGAGCACAAAGCCCAGCTCTGCCATCGAAAATTGATAATCGGTACGCATGAGGACCCCGGATACGGGAATGCCTGCAAAGCCAATCGCAAACGTAATCTGTGCCAGCACGCCAATAAATAAAATAAACCAACGGTATCGTGTTGCTGATGGGTTCGTAGTGGTTGTTGTCATGTTCGCTTCCTTTCACTCTTCAATAGGCTGAGGCGGCTTCTCCCACACAATCAGAGCCAGACACCCGATGTCACTGCGCGAATGATGGCGGCTGCCCGGCGGCAGCAGCATCATTTCATTCTTTCTCACCGTGCCTTGGCTAGTAATCATCTCCCCCTCGAAAATATAAGCGAGCTCGTAGCCGGTATGCAGGTGCGGCGGCGATTCCCCGCCCGGCTCGTAGCGGATCAGCGCAGCGCCAGTGCCTCCTGTATCCTCAGGGCGAAATAGCCAATGCACGGCGGATTTGGATCGCTCAATGGCCCGGAAAGGGCTGAATTCCAGCTCCGTTGCCGCCAGAACGCCGGATTCATCCTCTTGGAGAAGCACCGGCAAGCTTTGTACCAGGTTGTGCAATGTATTGTTCATCATCGCAATGTCGTATGATCCCGAGTCGAGAAATCATACTCTCCTTTCACCCTTTTTATTCCAATCTAATTTCTGCTGGCAGTCAGAGGTTGATCGCTGGCACAGCCATACACATCATTTGCCCAGTAATCCGCAAAGGTATCGGCGGTTGCCCGGTCTCTGAACGTATAGGTTTTGAGCAGCCAGCGCTTGGAGGTATCGTCAGGATTGTTGACCTCGATACGCTCCCGATTATGAAGCCCGAATTGATTGGCGAAGACGAGCAGATCGCCGTACTCCAGCCGATGGCGCGATTTCGGAGATTTGGTCATGCCATCCTTGAAGGCCAGCAGCGCCTCATACACCTCGAGCGGAGCGTCCGCTACAGGCTTGGTGAGTGTATCCTGGAAGCATAGCATCCCGTCCTTGAGAATCGCATGCGCGCTGGACCGCTCCCAGTCCTTCACCTTCTCGCGCGTCAGGTCATCAACCTCTGTAACAAACCATGGCTCGCTCAAAATCTGCACCTGCTCCGAGGTAAGGTGGCTGATGATGTCCTGCCCGTCTATGTAGGTCGTGTAGACCAGATCATTAGAGGGACAGCGCACTCCCAGCAGTGTAATATAATCGGCTCTGACCGGATGGCTGGTGCGGTCGTTATGATAGATCAGATCGCCATCGGTGAAGCCGGTACGCTTCCCGCGGAACCGATTAATGCTGACCACATCAGTGAAGAAATCCCCATTATTGCGAGAGGCATAGGACAGCAGAGGGGTCTGAAGAAGGTAGGCAAACACCCCCAGAAAGGCTTCACCCAGAAAGGTTTTCTTCAACCGATATTTATCATTGATCGGGTCGTCATGGTTTAGATCTGGAATCTCGGTGTCCATCGGGCAATTACGGAGCACATGGACATGAGCGCCTTGCTGGCGGTCAGAGCGGATTCGCTCGCACAGGGCTGTAAAGAATACCGGGAGCTGCCCCTCCTGTACAGTACGAATCATGGCCTTCTCAAAGCTGGGGAAATCCACATAGGGAGAGATGGCTGCGACGGCGGACAGCGCTGTGCCAAGAGCTTGGCGTTCATCATCTGTAAACATGTAATAGGCGTTCAAAGTAAAACTCCTTCCTCGCTTAGAAATTGTTCAAGCGTATAGAGCTCCGACAGCTTCTCTATGACGGTCATCGCACATTGATGGCTGTGAGAATCGCTGGAGGAGATGCAATCTGACAGCGGTCGGACGGTATAGCCCCGGTCGTGGCCGCTCATGACGGTGCTAAGCACCACGAACTCTGTCGAGACGCCGCTCAGGTAGAGCGTGTCGATCCCTTGCGCTCTCAGGACTGTCTCCAGATTCGTGTTATAGAAGGGATCAATGCGGTTCTTGGTAATAACCGCCTCATGAGGCAGGGGACGCAGCTCATCATGCACCTGTGTCGCCCATGTGCCGAGCACAACCTGCTGTCTTTCCTTGACATGCCGGAACAGCTTCGAGCGGACGCTCCATTCCGAGTATCCCTCGCTAAAGCCGACTATGACGTAGATGACAGCTATGCCTGCCCTCCGGCAATGCTCGATCGCTTGCGCGGTGCGGGCTACAGTCTGCCGCTCCTGTGCCTGTTCATAGAAGCCATCCTTGCCTACACTTCCATCTTCATGAACAAGATCATTGATCAGGTCCAGCACTAGCAATGCCTTGCTCATACACTCACCCCTGTAGCTCTGAATCCAAGCTCATGCTTAATTTTGCGGGTAAATGTCGGCAGATCATCGCATGAACTGGAATGATGAATGAATTTCTCATACAGAGCATTAATCTGTTCATCAGTAGAGGAGATGCCTAATTCCTTGAGAAGGTGGCGGATAATCGTTCTGCCCGAATGACGGGTGACCAAGAGCTGTCGTTCTCTGCCCAGGTCCATAGGCTTCACATATTCATAGGTATCGGGATCGTTCAATATGCCCTGCTGATGAATTCCTGCGGCTGTACTGAACACATATTTGCCGAACAGAGGCTGCATGCGCGAATCCTCCAGATCGATATATCCCTTCAATGTCAGATAAGCCGTATACAATTTGTCCAATTTGATCCCGGTCTCCAGCCCGTATTCACTGCCCTTGTAATGCAGAAAAGCCGCTACCTGCTCCAATGAGGTATTCCCTGCCCGCTCGCCAATACCGCCAAGCGTAGCCTGAACCTCATCCGCTCCCTCCTTGATGGCCTCCAGCACATTGGCTACACCCAGTCCCAGATCATTATGGCAATGTGTCGAAATTTTGATCTGTGGCCCGGCAATTCTGCGAATAAAGCTGATCAGATGACCGAAGGTAGGCGGAACCGCATAGCCTGTCGTATCCGCGAGAATCATCTGATTGGCACCCGCCTCGAGTGCTGTCCGGGTTATCGCTTCAATGTAGTCATACTTGGCACGGCTAGCGTCCTCAATGCCCACAGCAATATTCGCAAGTCCTCTCTCTTTGGCATACATGACCGTCTCCCGTATCTCCTTCAGCCCTTGCTCGCGGGTGATATGCCGCTTATTCTCCAGATGAAGATCACTGCCGGTGGCCACCAGCATGACCAGATGACGGTCGCTCACCCCTCCAGCCTCCAATGCAATCCGTACATCATTGACCTGGGTGCGTGAGAAGGTAGCAAATGACGCTCTCTGCAGCTTGGAGCTAATGAGCTGGGTCGCTACAAAATCAGTGTGCGAGGAGGCCGGAAAGCCCGTTTCAATCGTGTCGACTCCAGCTTCTTCGAGCATAAGCGCCAGGTTCAATTTCTGTTCAGGGGTCATTGCATTACCTGGTGCCTGTTCGCCATCCCTGAGCGTAGTATCAAGAAAAGTGATTCGTTTTCTCATCCCACCACATCCTTAATAGCAGCTTTTTAGTTTGCACACCTACACCTGCGAGCTCCGTTATACAACCCTTTCGTGAGCATCTGCACCAAGCATAGCACCCCAGATTAAATCCATAAATATCCTATATAGGATATAAAAGTTTTGATTGAAAATAGCTGAAACGAGTAAAAAAGTGGACAAGCGAGGGATTGAAAAAATGAGGCGACCGTGATACATTGAGGTAGATTGGAAATAAATGTATCATGTATACATTCTCCCCTTTCCTACTGAGTGCTGATGAGCACTCAACCCCCGCTGCCGGAACGGCACCTGAAGCTGCGCAATGTCATCTACGCTGAACTAATGAAGGAGGAATTCAATTATGAGTGTCTTTGGACTGGCTTCCAAGCAACTCAAAAGCTGGTTCAGTCTATCCGATCTGAACCCGGCTACCGTTGCCATGCTGGAGCAAAATGTAACGCAGGCAGGCCCGAATTACAGGTCATTCAAGCGATCTCCCCAAGCTATGGAAGCCGTACTCATGCGAAATCAAGAGCTGCTCACAGTCGCGAATGAAGACATGCTCCTCGTCAATTCCGGGATTGGAATCCCGCATCTTTTTATCGTTACAGACCCCTATGGTATCGCCATCCGTATTATCGGAGAGAAGGAAATTGTTGAACGGCTCCAAAGCTTCGAGATCGACATAGGCTCCTCCTTCGCTTATGAATATGCCGGAATCAACGGAGTATCCTTGGCAATGCATCTACAAGGCACCGTCGTCGTACAGGATAATGAACATACGCTTGCTTTCTATAAGAATTGGGCCTGTGTGTGCTCACCGGTTCGTTTGTGCGATGAGATCTGTGGCTACGTTGATCTATCCTTCCACACCGATGTTGATGTTACCTTTGCCGTGCCCTTGCTGAATAAGATGATTGAGAAGATGGAGAGCAGCCTGAGGGAGAATCGAGCGCGCATACGCAAGAAATCGGAACATGGACGGTTTGATGCTTATCACTTGTCCAATCGTGAACAGGAGGTCGCTCTGGGCTGGCTGCAAAATAAAAGCGTGCTGCAGATGGCCCATACGATGGGGATTACCGAGGGAACTATACGGAATGTACTCAAGAAGGTCTATGCGAAAACAGGAGTGAATGACAAAGGGCAATTCTTCCGAAAATTTCTAAAGTAAGCAATCGGACTATCCGGCACCTCATCCCCCGGCCGGCCCAGCATTCGAGCAAGCTGTGACCGATGCCGGGCAGATGATGCGTGCGAGTCGCCTCGCTAGCCCTAGACGCCACTGTGCCTCTGCTAGCCGATAGGCAAGACTGGCAGCAGCCTGAATGGGCTATCCACGTAGTAGCCGTTATATAACAGACGTTACACTCGTGCTTACCTGGGCGCGGCACTGCCGCAAGGTTCAGAGAAATTCGCCCCTCACCAGCATCTTCACCTCACCAGACACATAGACATCTCCCGTCGAAGCATCCGTATGCACATACAGTAAGCTCGGCCTGCCAACGAATCGGCCTTGCTCCAGGATGATCCGCTCAGACGGATCGCATCGCTTCCACTTCTGAAGATACGCTCCTGCCGGCCCTGCTGCGCTGCCGGTGGCAACATCCTCCACCTGCCCAAGATTGTCCCAGGTGCGTCCTTCCTTGTTGGCTACATCCAGTACATAGACAAATTTGGCCTGTACCTTGCCCAGTCGCTCCTCCAGGTCGTCGACCACGATCGCTGCCTGCTCCAGACCAGAGGTGAGCGGAATGATAAGATAGGGCAAGCCGGTGGAGATGACCTCGAGCGGCAAGCCGGGGTATCGATGGGATGGCGACAGATTCAACGCTGCCAGCAGCTCCGGTGCCGCTGACTCGTCCACTGTGCCGAGATAGTACGGCGTCCCCTGATTCATGATCGCCTCGTAATAATCCATCTTTCTTGCCGAGTCTGCCTGCACGATCTTATGGTTCAGCTCCAATTGCACAGAGATGCTGCCTTCACGCGGATAGATGTCCTGATGGATCGTGGATACGGCACCGAGTATCGGATGCCCGGCAAAATCCAGCTCCTCCTCCACCGTGAATATTCGTGCCCGAAATGATCGTTCACCCGTCTGCCTCAGAAAGATCGTCTCAAACTGCTTGAATTCCTGAGCGAGCCGCTGCATGGTCTGCACGCTCAGCTCATCCTCATGAAACATAACGGTCAGGCCATTGCCTGATAGTGCCTGGGAACTGAATACATCCACATGGTAATATTTCATTGGTATTCTCCATCCTCTCCGTATTTGAACTCTCCCCTGCCGGGGCATGTCTTCAAGCTCACTCATAGGCCTCTACACTCTAGAGAATCTCCCAGCTTTTTTGTATGATAGAATAGGCTCCGATATACGTCATCGAAGCTGCCTCTGTCCCGTCTGCAAGAGTCTATGCCGGACACGGGCTTGTCACGCACACATCTGAGGAGGAACGACAATGTTCAAGAAATTTGCTTCTGAGGCGCTAGGTTTAAGTGATATTGGCAAAGTCATTGATCCAAAGGACTTCGACAAGGTTGACACCGATGATTATGTCATGCATGAGGACAATGAAAAAATTTATTTTATCATTAAATCTAAAAAAGATGAATATTGCTTCACCAATCTCGCTCTGATTCATCTGGATGGCGAGAGTGCGATTAGCAGCAAGCGCGTACTGAAACGCTATAGTTATTCCTCCAATCCCGTATCCAGAGTCTTGCTGGAAACCGCCGGAACGGTTGACCTCGACGTAGAGATCAAATTTCATATCGGCAACATTGAATTCTCCATTGATGTGGACAAGAAACAGTTGGAGCAGGTCAAGGATCTGTATAAGGCTTTATTCAAAATCTCCGAGCTGATGACCTCCAATCAGACGATGCATGAATACGCGATGACTAGCGTTCAGATTGCTCAGAACAGCCTCGGTCATCTGCATGCCTCCCAGGGGCAAGCTGCTGAGCAATTTCAAGCGATTATGGCAGGGGCTTTCGACTGGATGAGAAGCAAGCATGCGGAGTACCGGAGGAAGGATTTCGGTTACGTGTTCGAGAAGTACATTAATTTCTAGGCAATCTCTTCACCCTTCGAGAAGCGCAAGCATCGACGAAGATAAATACAACATGGGGCGATCCAGACCGCGATAGGCTAAGCTGCAAGTAGACAGGCATGAATTCTGTCTGTCTACTGCAGCGAGCCGCTATCCTGGTACAGGACGCCCCATTTCTCATTAATACGTTCATTTCATGAGCCGCCTGCTCTCCAACTGAGAGCCTGCATTGCCCACCCGCCAGCAATCCCCCATACACCGCGCGCTGATAGCGACCAAGGCGCTGGATGACCCCTAGCGGTCTACCGCTTGGAGACGGAGGAGGTGCTCATGCTGCCGGAAGTGCCAGCCGCCCGACCGCGCAGAATAAACTGCACAACCACCATCTGCAGCAGCAGCGAGCAGGCCATAGCCAGCAATACCGCCGCAAAGGACGCGCCCCAGTCGAGGGCAGTCGTTGCCAATGCTCCGCCGATGGCGCCAGACATGAAGTTCGTCATACTGAACACGCCCATCCCTGCCCCCAGCCGGTTAGCGGGCAGCAGCAGCGACACGAGCTTGGACATCGCCGACTGGATAAATACAAAGCCGACATTGGGCAGGATCAGACATAGCGCCACAACCCATGCTCCTGCCCAAGACAGCCCTGCCAGCAGGACAAAGCCTGTAATCATCAGCGTCGCGGCCATCAGCAGCATCGGAATACTGCCGAAGCGGTCAGTCCAGCGGCCGCCGAGCCGCCCCATGAAAGCAGCCGCCAGCGCCGCCGGGAACAGTACGAGGCCGATCTTGTCCGCCCCGAGCCCGAATGTTGAGCCCAGCATTAATGGAATAACCAGCATCAGGCTGAAGCCCGTCATCGAGGACAGGAATACCGCGAGGATCGCGAAGCGGAACGAGCCCTCCGTGAATAGCGACAGCGAGATGAACGGCTCCTGAGAGCGCCGGCTGCGCATAATGAACAGGATGAGCAGCAGCACACAGGCGCCCCCATATGCGGCTGCCAGCGAGCTGCCAAAGCTGGTGATGGTCAGCATCAGCAGCGCTACCGCTCCAGCCAGCAGCGCAGCGCCGACCGTGTCGATCTTGCCAGGACGACGCGCTTCGTCAGGCAATGCCCGGCGCAGGAACGGCAGCACAATCAGTGTGCCAAGCGATAATAGAAATAGAAACTTCCAATGCAGCGCTCCGGCCACAATACCGCCGATAATCGGGCCAATCCCCGATGACAGCGCAATGAACGATGCGATCAGTCCCATGACGGTACCGCGCCGCTCAGGCGGAAAATACCGCGCCGGAATCATCATCGCCAGTGCCGGAATCGATGAGGCGCCCGCCGACTGCACCAGCCGCCCAACCAACAGCCACGCATAGCCCTGCGACACGAAGCCGAGCACAGAGCCGATAGCGAATACGACGATGCCGATGGTCATCAGCTTCCTTAATGGAAACAGATCCGCCAGCTTTCCGAACATCAAAGAACCGATCGCATATACCATGGCGTAGCCTGTAATGACCCAGCCTGCCAGCGAGGCCGAGATATTCATATCCTTGGAAATCTCCGGCAATGCGACATTAAATACCGATACATTCATTACCGAGAACAATAATAGACAACCGAGAAGGTAGACAATTCCTTTGCCAGGCTGCGGCCCTTCATTACCGCTGCCCTCAAGCCTTGCCGCCCGGTTGCCCTGGACCCCTTGTGTACTGCTCATCCTATCAAGCTCCCCCTCTGTTCATAACCATGGCGTGTACATTAGTCAGCACACGCTTCAGCAGATCAATCAGCAAATTGTATTCCTCATCGCTGATCCCCTGCCGCCCGATGCTCATCAGCTTCCGCAACCGTTCCTTCACCTTGGGGACGACTTTATAACCATCCTCCGTCAGGTAGAGCTGGTTGCAGCGTTGATCCTCAGGCGAAGCAATCCGTTTCACATAGCCCTCTGCCTCCAGCTTGCTGATCGCTTTGGCCGTTGTCGTCTTGTCGATCAGCAGTTCCTCGCTCAGCACCTTCTGTGTGATGCCCTCCCGCTCGGCGATCGTCAGCAGGAAGATGTATTGCCCGCTTCCTATCTTGTATTCTGCCAGCTCGTCCGCTATCGCAATCTGGAGATGACGGTAGATCGCCGACACATACTTGTTCGCGGATTCATAAGTCCCCCCGCTGCTGATGCAAGTCGACAGCTCAAACGACCGCTTATCCGCTCCCGCTAAGCTCGCATCCATCTCCTGCTGGATAGATGGCGTCTTGACAGATGGCGTACCGCCTGCTGCCGTATGGTCAGTCGGCCTATCATCACAGCTCTGCCCGTCCACAAGCGGCAGCTCTGCCCGTCCCAGCCTCATCTCTTCTCTTCGCTCTTTGCGCTCCTCGCGCACCCGAATCCCCCCTCTTTCTCCTCTGTCTTCCTTATAATTATGATGCTATTGCAACTAATTTGATCACTCAACCATCTTACCCAAATTAGAATGCTATTGCAACTAATTTATCAAAAAAAATAGGCATTCCCGCTCACATGCGGCAACGCCCACTGTCCGTGTGACTCACAGCCCTCTACTTCTGCGCGCTTGCTCCCGTTCGATCCGCTGTCTGTGGCTGGACGACATACCATACGCCGCCAAGTCCTTGCCCATTGGTGTCGCCTGCAGCCTGATCGCCTGCAAAATAATACAGCGGCCATCCCTTGTATGTCCATTGCTTCACACCGTCTGGGCGGGTCAGCACGGAGAAATCATCTGCATTCATTGTCGCCGGAATATGAAGCTGCTCGGAGGCGAACAATGGCCAGTGCTGGATGCATTCTCCCTGGCATGCCTCCAGATCCTTCGCATCCTTCGTGAAGTAATACAGCGACCGACCAGACACATCTGTGAAATAGGTGCCAAGCTTGGCGTCTTGCTGAAGCTTGATCCGCTGCTCCTTCAATAGCTGCTCGCCCTTAGGAAGCTGCCCGTGCTGCTGCAGCTTCGCCAGCAGCGTGCCTCCCTGCTTCGCCGGAATGCCAAGCGCTTCGATGAGCGCAGTTGCAATGTGCGCATTGGTCAGCTTGTCCACACCGGCAATCTGGTTCAAGCCTTTGCTGGCAGCGAACGTATCGATCTTGGCATACTTGAAATCCTTGTCGGTCTTGTAGCCGGCAGCCTCAAGCAGCACCTTGTAGAACTGCTGCGCGCTTACCGGAGCTAGCGGGGCAAACTTGCCATCCGCCATCCCCTTCCAGCCCAGCTCTGGATGATCCTTCAGATAGGCGAGCACGGGCCGGTCATGCTTCCCGGCCTTGTCCGAATCGGCGAAACCAATCTTTCCTGCGTACTTGAGCGCCTCATCCAGCTTGCCTTGCAGACGCAAGGAGATGATCGCCGCCTGCATCCGTGTCGTTCCCTTGGCCAGATACTCCTGCGACACGCTCTTGCCGTCGCCAACCAGCAAGCCAAGCCTCTCCACTGTCTTCGCGTCGCTCACAATCCCCTTCTCCGCAGCCATCGCCAGGCCGCTCGCCGACAGCAGAAGCATGGCGCTGATCAGCAGCGCTGCCGCTTTTTTACCAAGATGTTTCATCTGTTTTGCCTCCCAGACACATGATATATTTGACACTATGACAGGTAACGGCGGGGAACGCAGAACGGTTTGCTGCCGCATGGCCAATTTTTTTGAATCGAGAATCAAACCGCTTGTCCATTCGAGACGTTAACTGAGATAAACGATGTAATGGAGGCGTTCGTATTGGTAATCAAATGGATACAAGAAAGCAGATATGCTGCGATCGGCCTACTCTTATGTCGGCTCTATCTCGGGTGGCAGTGGCTCGCCGCTGGATGGGGAAAGCTTGCTGGCTCTGCCCCCTTTGATGCGAGCGGATTCGTACAAGGAGCCGTTGCCAATCCTGTCCTGGCTGGCGAATCAGGCTCTCCGCAATACCCGATCTATGTTGACTTCCTCCAGCATTGGGTACTGCCGCATGTCGGCTTGTTTAATGCTCTGGTGGTATGCGGGGAGGTCATGGTTGGCGTAGGGCTGATTCTCGGCTGCTTTACCTCCATTTCCTTATTTTCTGGGCTGGTCATGAACTTTGCCTATCTGCTGGCAGGCGCCATCAGCCTGAATCCCGTCATGATTCTTCTGAGCATCGTCCTGCTGCTTGGAGGGTCCAACTCCGAGAAGCTCGGAATCGGTCGTCCGCTCCTGCGGCAGTTGCAGGGCAAGCTGCTGCCGGACAGACAGAGCATGCCCTCCTAAGAAGCATTGCTACGGCGCCTGGCGCCATTGTATCTGATCTACATACCAGCTTTGGGAGCAACGAATTATGATGCATAATCACACGGATGAACAATTGCTGAAGCTAGTGATCCATAGCCGATCCGGGGAAGCATTGGAGGAAATCTATGATCGGTACGCCAAGCTTATCTTCTCATTTGCCATCAAGGCGGTCAAAGAAGAGCAAGCTGCCCGCGAGATTGTTCAGATGGTGTTTCTACGGCTCTGGACAACGCGCAAGGGATATGATCCGCTCAAAGGAGCGTTCGTCAACTGGGTGATTACGATCACCCGCAATATTACGATTGATTATCTACGCAAGCATCGCAAGCAGAGCGACACAGCGAGGCTGGAGGAGAGCCAGTGGGGAGAAGCCTTGGCTAGCAGCACAGACAGCACGGAGGATATCGTGTCCCGCAAATGGGTTGGACAGCAGATTCAGCAGGCCTACGTGCATTTATCTCCAAGCCAGGTGCAACTAGTGGAGCTTATGTATTGGCAGGGCTACTCTCTTAGCGAGATTGCCGCCAGAACCAACGAGCCGTTAGACACTGTCAAAAGCAGGCTGCACCAATGTCTGAAGCTGCTGCGCAAACATCTGACTTCACTGGAGGGGCTACGATGACCAAAGCAGAATATGAAGAATGCCAGCATCTTCTTCCCTTCCTGATCGGTGAGTGCTCGAAAGCGGAGGGCGAGGCCTTCCAGCGCCATCTGCCGCATTGCGAGGCATGCAGGAAGGAATGGGAGGAGTTGCGCAGCGTCTGGGAGGTGATTCCTTTTCAGATGCAAGAAGTTCCTTTGCCGCCCGATCTCAAGCAAGAGGTGATGCAATCCATTATACAGCCTCCCAAGCAAAAGAGCGCCCTGCTCCGCTCGCGCTGGACGTATGGACTGGCCGCAGCCGTGCTGGCTCTCGTCCTGTTCGGTTCCTACTGGAGCACGACAACCACCGCCCCCGCTCCCCCTGGCGCGACAGAGATAACAGCGGAGACGGCCCAACTCGTCAAGACCTTCACGGTTCGTTCGGACGCGATGCCCGATGCCTCCGGTCAGGCATGGATGTTCGAATATAGCGATATGAGCGATTTTGTCATCAGCCTGGAGGGCTTGACCCCGCCCCCTGAAGGTATGAGCTATCAGGTGTGGCTCGTGGATGGAGACAAGTACTTCAATTGCGGCACGCTGCTTATAGATGGCAGCGGCTCCGGGGTGCTCGCATATAAGGTTAAGCTGCTGAATCTCCCCTTCGACTCGGTTGAGGTGACTCTCGAAGCCGATTCCAGGGAGTATATTCAGCCTACTGGGGACAGGGTGATGGGAACCTCCTAGCCTGACGCCGAGTCCAGCAGTGACAAGGGCGATCCATCGTCATGATCATGACGCGGATCGCCCTTTGTGTGCATATTCTAAACGGTCCAAAGCTACACGGTCGATAGAATCTCGATTCCTCTGATGATCTGTTCATCCGATGGCGTCGAGAAATTCAATCGAATGGAGTTGCATGGGGCAGACTCATCAACCAGGAATGCTGTACCTGGCACAACCGCCACGCCCTTGTCGGCTGCCTGCTTGCAATAGTCCAGCATCGTCACCTCTGGCGGCAGCTCGCACCACAGGAACAGCCCGCCCTCCGGCTTATGATAGGTCAGCTTTCCGCTCATATGCTGGTTCAGCAGCTCGATCATCAAGGTGCATTTGCGGCGATAAATGTCCCGTATGCTCTTGATGTGGCCGGCATAGTCGTATTCCGTCATGAATTTGCTAGCCAGAATCTGCGGCAGCATCGCCGTATGCACATCCTCGCCCTGCTTGGCGACGATCATCTTGGAGGCGATCTCCTTCGACGCCAGCACATACCCGACACGCATCCCTGCGGACAAAATTTTGGAGAAGGAGCCGACATAGATGACACGTCCCTCTGTATCCATGGACTTGATCGTCGGCACTTCCTCCCCGCTGAACCGCAGCTCTCCATAAGGATTATCCTCCAGTACGACCACATCATACTGCTTGGCCAGCTCGTAGACCGCCTTGCGCTTCGCCAGACTGGTTGTTATGCCTGTCGGATTCTGGAAGCTAGGGATAAGATAGATCAGCTTGACATTGCGCTCGGTTCGCAGCGCCTGCTCCAACTGATCCAGATCGATGCCGTCACTCTCCATCGGGATGCCCTTGAGCTTCGCTCCGAGCGAACGGAAGCTGTTCAGCGACCCGATAAAGCTCGGGCTCTCGCACAGGATCGTGTCGCCCTCATTGCAGAACACCTTGGCTGCCAGCTCGATGCCCTGCTGTGCGCCGGATACGACGAACAGCTCGTCCGACTCCGCACCGGACTGAAAGCGAGTCTTGAGATGCTCCGCCAGCGCCTCGCGCAGCGGCGCATAGCCCTCCGTGACGCCGTATTGCAGCGCAGCGACCGGATTGTCCTCCAGAATAGACTGGGTATACTCGCGGATCGCTTCGACGGGAAAGGTCTCCATCGCCGGATTGCCCGCAGAGAATGGAATGACGTTCTTGCCTGAGGTCGCTTTCAGAATCTCACGGATAATCGATGGCTGCAGCGCTGCGATTTTATCGGAAAATCTATAATTCACACCAACATCTCCTCTGAACGAAATAGATCAGCCCCCGACATGCTGGGCCATGAACTACTCAACCTATATCACGAAATGAAATGGTTCGTCAACCGCGTTCTCCAACATGGGCTTGGCAGCGTTCAGCGGTGCGACCGACACGATCACGAAGCAAAGCACCGCGCGCGTAAAAGCTGCGCACGGTGCGACAAAGCGACAAAGCGTCAAACAAAGCGTCAAAGCCAACGGAGCTAAAGTCCGCTTCAGAGCCAGTTATCTGTTCAGGCGTATTCCCGCTCGGCCTCGTGCAAAATCATATGCTTCATGTCATGACCCGAAGGGTTCTGGAACACCCGCAGTCCGAACTCCGGCGCAACCGCCAATATATGGTCGAAAATATCGGACTGAATCCCCTCATAGACTGCCCAGGCAATATCATTCGTGAAGGCATAGACCTCAATCGGCAAGCCTGATTCCGCAGGCTGCAATTGGCGCACCATACAGGTCATGCCGCGGTGAATCCGTGGATGGCGATCAAGATAAGACTGAATATATACTCTGAATATACCGATGTTCGTCAGCGCCCGGCCATTGACCTTCACGGAGCGGTCAATCTCATGCTCTTCATTATATTGCTCAATCTCCTCCTCCTTGCGAGCAATATAATCCTGAAGAATATGAATCCGGCGGAACCGTTCAATCATCTCCGGTGTGCAGATTGTGATACTGCTCATGTCCACATACACGGCACGCTTAATCCGTCTTCCACCGGAGCTCTGCATCCCCCGCCAGTTCTTGAACGAATCGGAGATGAGCGCATAGGTCGGGATCGTCGTAATCGTCTTGTCCCAGTTCTGCACCTTGACCGTATTTAAGGAAATATCCAGTACCTCGCCATCCGCCCCGTACTTCGACATCTCGATCCAGTCGCCTACCCGCACCATATCGTTGGAGGTCAACTGCACTCCGGCAACGAGGCCGAGAATGGAGTCCTTGAAGATCAGCATAATGACCGCAGACAGCGCCCCGATCCCGCTGAGCAAGATCACCGGACTCTCCCCGATCAGATTGGAGATAAGCAGAATACCGCCAATCATATAGATGAAAATCTTGACCACCTGTATATAGCCCCGGATCGGCCTGGCCTTCGAGATTTCATAGGTGACATAGATGTCATTGACGGCATCCAGCAACGCGTTCAATACCATGAGCACCACGATGATGAGATAAATATAGACGCCCTTCTCTATCAGTAGTTGATAGAGGGGAAACAGGGCAGCCGAATAATAGATGATGACAGCCGGAACGATATGGGACAGCTTGTGGAACACCTTGCGCTCCAGCATGATGTTATCCCACGTATAGCGATTGTTGAGAACGTAATATGCAATAATCTTCAGTACAACCTTCTTCGTGACATAATTAGCCGCTATGCTCAATAAGATAATGCCGGCAACCATGACCGTATTAGCCAGATAGACCGCCATGCCAGCCGATACACCCAGCTCCTCGAACCACATCTGAATGAATTTCATGTATGCCTCCTCACCTGCTAGTAGACGATGCTTACTGTCATTATAGCATACACGTTTTCATGCTGACATTTGCCTTGAATTCCTGTGGCATCTATCGGATGCTGGGACATGCTCCTAAGCGTAAACGGCTGTTCCTGTCCTTGACGGGTAAAGCTTCGTCTCGAGTAGAAATAAGCGTGCCTTCCCCAAAAAAGCTGCCCCGCAACACCAGATTGCGGTGTCATATGGGGCAGCTTGTACGCCTTACTAGACTATTCGTAGATGTGGTTCAGCAGCCGGTACAGGAATACGGCCGTCTCTGCCCGGGTTGCGCTCGCTGTCGGATGAAGCTTGCCGTTGCTCCCTTGAACCAGGCCGGAGGCGATCAGACCAGCAACACTTTCCTTCGCATAGGCGGCAACCTGATCGGCATCGCTATACCCCTTCAGGCTCGCATCTGAATCCAGTTGCTTCAGCTCCAGCTTGTCCAGCGCTCTCGCCGCAATCGTAAACATCTCCTGGCGCGTAATCGTTCCCTTCGGATGATAGCGTCCCTCGCCTTGTCCTTCGATTAATCCCAAGGACTTCGCGATGTTAAGCGGCTCGTAATAATAATCTGTAGCCCGAACATCCGTGAAAGGCGTGGCGGATGAGCCCTTCAGTCCAAGCATCCGAACGAGCAGTGTCACGTAATCCGCTCTCGTCATCAAGGCAGCCGGACTGTAGGTGTCCGTGCGGGTGCCCTGAATGACAGCTCTGGCCGCCAAGGCTTCGATCTGCTGCTTCGCCCATCCATACTTGTCCAGATCGTTAAATGGAGCCGCGCCCATCTGCGCAATCGCGTAGGTGCCCATCTCGTTCAATCCCCCGCGCACGGCTGCAGCCGTCGCATCATAACGAGCCCCCGGCACTGCTGTCGCATGGCCGTTCTCATCGATCGCCCATACAACGAGGGTATGTGCATGATCCTGCTCGCGATCAGCAAGCTGGTACGGCAGCTCGATCTCAACCGCTGCGCCTGCCCGTCCTGGGATGAGGGCCTGATTGTTGCCAGTGAGCTGTACCTGAATGACCGGACGGCTGCCGATCTTGGCCCGCAACGGCTCGGATATGCGCACCGCATCTGCTCTGCTGATCGTCAGCTTCAACTTGTCGCCAGTTGTGCTCACAGAGCTGTCCACGTAGTTGGATGGCAGGATCACCGTGCCATACGCCGTTATAATCTCAAGCTGGTGCTGCAATGTCGGCTGGTTCAGCGCATTGGACGGCACAGCCACCTCGATCTGCTGCACCCCTGCGCCAGATTGTACGGCTACCTTGATGCGCACGGTCTTCACTCCTCCCCCGCCAGCGGCTTGCAGCGCAGATGCTAGCTGATCAGCCTTCACCTCGGCCCTCGCCAATGATGTCGACCCATCCACTGTAGCCTCCACCGCAATCGCCTTGCCAGATTCCGTGCCTGGGGTCGGCTCTTGCTCCTGTCCAGGCTGCTGCCCTGACTCGGTTCCCGGAGTTGACGGAATTGTTGGCGTTGTTGGCTGTCCAGGGTAGTAGACCTGTCCTTGCTTCACCGTAATGACACGCTCGGCATATACATCACGGGCGATGCTGGTTGCCCTAACTGTGGCTGTCCCCGGCTTCATTGCCTTGACTGCGCCAGCTTCCGTCAGCTCGATGACATTCGGCGCCGAAGACGCTTGAAAGGTCCAGGTGATCGACTTGTCGGCTGCCTCCGGCATGACCGTCGCTGTCAGTTGCACGCTGCTGCCGACTGTCAGATTGACATTCTGCTGATCGATCGTCACCGAGGTCGGCAAGGCTACAGGCGCTTTCACTTGCACAGCGATCGGCTGGGTATACAGATCATAGATCGGCGCCCCCTCCTTCGCACTCGTATAACGAACGGAGACATACGCGGTGCCGTTCGCCTTGGCCCGCACCTTGCTGCCTGCGGCCTCAATGAACTCCTGTCCACTGAGTATGACGACTTCGCCGCTCTGACCGGCCTCTTCTCCTGTATACGTGCGCACCTTCACGTTAAGCTCCGCCTGTTCTCCCACCTGCAAGGTATAGCTCGGCTGTTCAGAGCTAACCTGATTGGGCCAGTTCGAAGCCCAATGGGCATAATCCGTCGTTAATCCATAGGTGCCCATCACGAAGGCGTTCGTGAAATCATTCCGATTGCGGTACGTCCATGGCCATGTCGTAATGCCGCGATGCTTGGACGCTTCCAGGAACTGGCTGCCAAAGGTGCCGTAGCCAGTATTATACGTTGCGCCCAGCGGTTGAATCGTACTGAGTACCCGGTAGATCGAGCCCGGAATATCCGAGTCGGCAGCCAGACCGCCGCCAAGCAGGTAACCGTTCGACATGCCTGGCATTTTCTCATTCATGCGCTTGAGCTGATTGGCATCAAAGGTGATGATTACCACCTGATCCTCGACATCGTATTGCTGGATCAGCGCCACCAACGGGTCGATGATGTTCGGATTATTCGTCTTGATCTCGATGAAATGGATCAGATCGGTCTGCTTGAACTCCTTGAAAAACTGCTCCAGCGACGGAATCCGCGCATTCGGATACTCGCTCGGGAACTGCTTGTTGGCTAATATCGCTTGCAGCTCCGCCAGCGTATAATTGCCCTCTACCGCGCCGGTGGCATTGGTTGTGCGGTCAAGTGTGCTGTCGTGCATAATGACGATCTGATTATCCTTCGTCAGGTAGATGTCATTCTCCACAATGTCCGCACCCTTGTCATAGGCCAGCTTCGCGCTCTCCAGCGTGTTCTCCGGCGCCAGCGCCGGAATGCCCCGGTGTCCGATGATCCACGGCTTGCGGATGAGCGTCGTGTGCTGATTATACGTCGCCAGAGCATCGATCAGTGTCCCGGGCGATGCGGTGACGATCCCATTCACACCGGCTGTAATCAGCTTATGATGGGTAACAGCCTCCGGCATCGACGAGCCTCCATCGACTTTGGCCCATACCGTAATGAGCCGACCTTGCAAATATTCAACCTGCTCCCGCGAGGCGGCGCGCTCCGGCAGCAAGGCAATCTTCGCCATGCTGGCATTGGTCGTTCTGCGTATATCCATCAGTTGCTCGCTTGTCAGCTCGGCAGACGCATCCGGGAAATCGATGATACCGCGGATAAGCGGATAGGCCGTGCGCGCTTGCTTGACCAGCTCCGGCTGGTCGGATACAACAAATGTATCACCGATCTCTTGACGCTTCAGGTAGGCGATCAGTGCTGTGACCGTCTGGGCATCATGAACATAGAAGGCAGGCATCACCTTGCTGCCCAGCACCTTCAATGCATCCTCCACGCTCAGCACAGGCTCGCCGTCCTTCGTCCCCGTCACCTGCAGCTTATCATTGAGATGCAGCATCACAGTTGCCGGAAGCTTGCCCTCTTGCAGCTCCAGCTTCGCCTGCCCCTCCATAGTGGCCACGACGGTTGGCGCGAGCGAGATGCTGGTGTCCGGCTCGACCACGTTCACAATATTTTCCTCCAGAGTAGGCGGCAGCTCCTCCAATTGCAGCGAAACCTTGATGCTGTCCACCCTCATGACGCTGCCGTTGGCCTGCAGCCCGATAGCGCCTTGCTGATAGCTGCGCGCGCCGGAGGTATGGATGAGCAATTCATCATTAATCCATTGCTGTACCCGGTTGCCATGCGCCTTGATCGTATAGGTGTACAGCTTGTCGGCTTGAATTCGCTCGCTGTATGCACGGGATGCCATGACACTCCAGCCGTTGGCCGGTGTCCGCTCCGCGAATTCGACACCGTTGGCTGCTGTGGCATTTTGCCGGACAGCCATCTGATAATATGGATAATTGCTGTTTTGCACACGATACATGATGGAATGCCAACGGGTAGGCTCATTGACCTTGGCATGCGTGACCACCGCATCAATGCGGTAGTCGCCGAACTGATCCAGCTCCTTGGGCAGTAGCACCCGAGCTGTCTGTCCGCTGGCATTGAGCTCCAATTGACCGTCCTTGACCCCTATCGCCGAGCTGCCCGCCTGCTCCAGCACACGCCAGCCCTCTGGCAGCGCGCCCTCTGCCACTCCATCGAAATCCTCCTCATACAGCACATATTTCGTATCGGACGCAGCTTTGGCTACCATATAGAAGTCGATGACAGCTTCATCCGCTTGGGCTTGTAATTTCAGCAATCCTGGACGCTTCAGCGTCAGCATGCCATCCGTAATAACGGCATCAGCAGCCTCGGCATGCCAGACGAGTGTATTGCCCGCCACCATCCCGCTCGAATAGTCGCTGAAATCGGCAGCGAATTGCCACTGGCTAAGATCGATCGCTTCATTCGTATTGGCTAGCATATAGCCTGTATCATGACTCAGCTTCACGACCTTCTTGCCTGTTCGCGATGGCTTGACCGTCAGCTCGCGTGTCACCTCGATATTGCGATAGACAGCCGTAACCTGAGCCGTTCCCTCTGCCAGCGGAAGCAGCCCATTATTGACGACACGGACGACCGTCTCATCCGACGAGCGCCACTTGAGCCGCTTGCTGTCTACGGCTTCGACGATGCCATCGGAGTAGGCGACCTGAACAGGAGCCTGGAGCGCACCTGTCAGTGCTTCAACCTCGGTCGGCAGCGTGAACTCCAGATTCGTCGGCACCACCCGGGTCACCTTGAGATTAGCAACGGACAGCCTCGCCTGGTCCACCTGGAATCCGACCTTGCCGCGCTCCAGCAGGAGGCTGTCCATCGACTGATCGATCAGCAATTGATACGTGTCCGCCTCCGCCGCCTTGATATACTCCTTGACATTATTGCCAACGACTCTCACCTTGAAGGTATAGTCCTTGTTCAGCTCCAGCGCCTCTGACGTGCCCTTGTGCGGCACCTGCCATTGGTTGCTGGCATCCCGCAAAGCGAACTCATAAGCACCCGATTGCCGGACAGCCATCTGATTGTACGGATGCACTCCAGCCGAAGGCGCGCGGAAGATCAGCGAAGCCCAGCGGCCCGAGTTGAGCACCTGCTGGAATTGCATATCCGCCTCCACCACGTAGTCATCCCATTGCACCGGGGCGAAGATTCGCGATTGCTGCCCCGCAGCGCCTGCGTCAGCCACGAGCCGACCGCCCTGAACCTGGAAGGGAGGGCTGCTGCCGTTCACATTGCTTATCCAGCCATATGGTGTCGCACCATCCGCATACGAGCTAAAATCCTCTTCAAGCAGCACATCGCTGACGTTCCCGCTGAGTGGATTGGCATCATCCAGCCTAATCACGCCATAGCCGCTTGTATCGTTCCAGAACGATTGGCTGTTGTAGGCACTCCACGCCTTGAGCGGACTTAGGAGCGTGCTGTCCTCCTTCATGTGATGAGCGCCAGCCGCAACCTCCAGACCAAGCTGCCTGACCTGAAGAGGATCGACCTCCAGGAAGCTCCACGGGATGGCGACCTCCAGATTCCAGCCCTCGGCTGTCGTCGAGATGGCACGCAGGATGCTCTTCTCATCCCGCCCGGTATGGGTCTGCGCAGCGCCGAAGCTGAAATATGGGGTCGTCGTGTCCGGCTTGTAGACAAAGCCAAGCTGCACATCCTTGCCCTGGAACGGAGCGGATTGATGCAAGGTCGGATCAAGATAGATCGATACATTGGGATGATCCCACCAATAATCGCCGGCTTGTCCTGTCGGGTCCTGAGCTACGTTCGGGCTCGCTGCCAGAAGCGGATCTGAATTTTGCACACCGATATACAGATAGTCGTTATCCCACATGAGCCCCATACGAGATTGCAACGCATCGCTTCCCTCCGCGCTCAGCGGGACGGACAGCTCTTCGTTGATGCTCCAGATCGATTCATCCAGGCTGCCGTCGATGATCGGGGCCACTGTCGTCTTGCGCACGCTCAGCTCTGCGCGTGCTTCCGCGGCATCTACAGTACCGGCGATCGGAGACAGCGCACCGACCAGCATCGAACCAGCAAGCATGAGCGGCATTAATTTTCGGGCAAATTTCACTTCGCAACCCTCTCCCTATATAGACTTAGTTAATTCGCGCTTTCCAGCGGGTAGCAAACATCTCCAGGCCAATCGCAAAAGCCAAAATGAAATAGGTGATGGTGCCCACTTCTCGCAGATCCAGATAATAATTCCCGGCCATAAACATATCGAAGCCGATGCCGCCTGCTCCAGCCGCCGCTCCCATCGCAATCGCCGCGGCAAAGTTAATCTCGAAGCGAACAAATGTCCACGATACCAAGTAAGACATCGACGATGGGAGCACCGCCTGGAAGACGATCTGCCACCAGCTCGCTCCACTGCCGCGCAGCGCTTCGATCACCCCTTCATCCATCTCCTCGAAGGATTCGGAATAGGCTTTGATCAGATAGCCCACAGAATGGAACGCCATCCCGAGCACCGCAGCGACGCTGCCCAGTCCAGCGGAGACGGCGAAGATCAGCACCCACAGCACCGTAGGTACGGCACGGATGAAGGCCACGCCCGACTTGATCAGATAGGACACCGTACCATTCGTCAGATTGCGTGCGGCCAACAAGCCGAGCAGCAGCGCCAGAGCGGCCCCGATTACTGTGGTGAGCAGCGCGAGGCCGATTGTAACTCCCACCGCATACAAGGCCTCACTCCAGGTGAAATGCTTAAAGTGCGCCTCCGTAAACATCAGCCGGAAGTTAGCCAGCATCGTGCGTAGTCCTTCGTCTAACCCCACATCGCCGGTATCCAGCACATACAGGCTGTACAGCGTAATCGCCCCTAGCCCAAGCAAGGTCAACTGGATCACGAGCGTCGGCATGCTGATCGGCTTCTTGGGGATGCGCGCCGTCTTCACGCCGGCTGGCAGACCATCGGAGGGTACATGCATATCATCAGCTCCTATCCTCGTAGAATCATGCTGCGAATGACGTTCGAGCCGGCTTCGATCAGCAGGATCGCGGCTGCGATGACGATAACGACCAGGCTAGCCGCATGATAGTTCATGCCCTTGTAGTACACATCGAAGGCAAAGCCGATGCCTGTTCCCGTCAAGATGCCGATCAGCGTTGCGCTGCGAATATTGGTCTCCATCATGAACAGCATCCAACTGACGAGCTGTGGGGCGCAGGACGGAATCACACAGCGGCATACGATGGTGATATATCCGGCTCCCGTCGCCCGAAGCGCCTCGACCGCGCTGCTGCTCATCTCATCGATCGCCTCCATGAACGCCCGGGTCAAGAAGCCGAAGCTGGCGAAGAGCAGCGCGAAATATCCCGTTAACGCGCTCTGCCCGAACGAGAACAGTAAAATAATCGCCCATGCAGCAATGTCAATGTTGCGAAAGACCGAGGCCATCCCCCTGCTGATCAGGCCAAACCATCGGTTCAGCCGCATCGTCCGCGATCCGCCTACAGCACATACGAGCGCAGCCATGGCGGCTACCGTTGTAGAGGCCACGGCAAGCAGTACAGTGTCGAGCAGCTTGTCCATAATGCCCGGCAGTCGACGCCACGCCTTCTCATCCGGGTAGAAATTCTCGATGCCCCAGCTCAGCGCCGCGGGAATGGCAGACAGTCCTTGACCCGCATTGAATCGCGTGAGGAGCGCAGCCCCCCAGGTGATCAGCATGATCGCGAGCAGACTGCCCAGCGTCATCAGCCGCTTGCGTGTTAGAAAGTCATCCCGCATTTTTACCTCCAAGCTCCATCATCAGCTCGCCGGCCTCGGAGCCGTAAATGTGGTGAATGGCATCATGGGTCAGCAGGCCAGGAGCGCCGTTAAATACGATCCGTCCCCCATTGACGCCGATGATGCGATCCGAGTACTTGAGCGCGACATCCACTTGATGCAGGTTGACCAGAACCGTAATGCCCAGCCTGCTGCTGATCGAGCGGAGATGATCCATAATCACCTTGGAGGAGCTGGGGTCGAGCGAGGCGATCGGCTCGTCGCACAGCAGCAGCTTCGGCTCCTGAATGAGCGCCCGCGCAATGCCGACACGCTGCTTCTGACCGCCGCTAAGCTGGTCGCAGCGCTTATGCACATGCTCCTGCAGCCCAAGGGAGCAGAGCAGCTCATACGCTTTGTGCTTCTCCTCCCGTGAATACAGGCCCAGTGCGCCAGCGAGCACATTTTTATATCCGAGCCTGCCGTGGAGTACATTTTCGAGCGCGCTGAGACGATCGACGAGATTATAGTGCTGAAAGATCATGCCGATCTTCGTTCTCGCCTTGCGCAGCTCGCGCCGGGATAAGCTCCCCATCATCACCTGGTCGAACCGGATCTGCCCCTGCTCGCTCTCGATGATCCGGTTGATACAGCGCAGGAGCGTCGATTTCCCGGCCCCGGAGGGGCCGATAATCGATATGAATTCGCCTTGCCTAGCGGCAAAGTCAATCCCGGACAGCGCCGGAGCGCCTCTGCCATAGCTCTTCGATACGTTCGTTAATTCCAGCAACACGGGCTTCATCACATGCGTCCGCATCCTTACTTCGACAGCTCCCGAACCGGGTTGAACCAATCGTCCGTTACAGGCACGAAGCGCTCCTTGTCGGTTTTGGAGAAGATGCCCTTGATCTCCGAATCCTTAGGGACGAAGATTTGCTTGTTATCGGCAGCCGCATCGCTGGTCAGGGCCTTGACAATCTTGGCAATCTCCTCCTCGCTCACCTTGTCCTTGTTCACAACGATCGGTGAATTGAGCACGGGTGTTACGGAGATGATGGCGAACTCCGCGCCCTTCACTGTATTGAAGGGCTCCTCGGCATCCTGCAGCACCCGATAGGTCGAGCCCGGCGTGTTCTCCGGCCCATCAGCCAGCTCAATATATTTCTTAATGCAGTAGTCGCACACCGCCGCCACATCGGCCTTGCCTGACAGCAGATTGACCGCTGAGCCCTGGTGCGAGCCGCCGAACAACACCTTGCTGAAAAATTCCTTGTCCCCGCCCTCCAGCAGGTCTTCAACCGTCAGATCCTTGTACTTGTCCTGCTTGCTGAAGTAGGAGACAATCCCTGCAGATGGAACCTTGAAGCCGGAGGTCGAGCTGTTCGATACGAATGAGAAGCGCTTGCCTGCGATGTTATCGATCGCGAAGCCATCGCCGCTGCGGTAATTGTCCTCTTCCCCCTTGTTGACCGCGAGCCAACTGTAATAGACGGCATCATCCAGCGTACCGGAAGCGCCGCTGTTCACCACCATCGGCTGCACGTTCGGATTTTTCTGATTGGCTTCGATATACGCTTGTGCGCCCAGGAACGCGACATCTGCCTTGCCGTTCACGATCGACTCGATCGCAATAATATAATCCGTTGTTGTGACATGCTCGATCTCTTTGTCGAGCGCTCCGGAGATCACGCTGCCGATCGCTTCCCGCGCCCCCTTTACGGTGTCGCTCGATTCATTCGGCAGCCAGACCATAACCAGCTTGTCATTGCCCTGATCCGTGCTCTTGCTCCCCTCCGAGCTGGCAACCGGCGCCTGCGCCGGGCTTGGCGTGGAAGCCCCTCCTGTCGGCGCATTGCCCGCGCCAGTGGAGCCGCATGCGGCAACCAGCATGGCCAGAATCGTGGTAACTGCTGCTGTTCTCATTCGTTTCATCATGGTAGGTTCTCTCCCTTATTGGTAAGTTCGTTCCGTCAGACAGCCAAACTGGTGCAATGCTTCGATCACGCCGTCTCCATATTCATGGCGGCAGATGTAATCCGCCTGCTCCATCAGCAGCGGGTGGCTGTTGCCTACGGCAACGCCAATACCTGCCTCCTGCAACAGCTCCAGATCATTGACCTGATTGCCGATCGCCATCACATGCTTGGGCTCGATGTTCAGGATGTCCATGAGCCGGCATAACGCCTTCCCCTTGTTCACTTCCTTGGGCACGATCTCAAGAAATGTATCCTCCGACTGCAAGGCGGTGTACTCCGTATGGAGCAAGGCCCCGGCTGCTTCCCATACCTTGCGGATTACTGCCATCGGTCCAATCAGCAGCAGCTTGTTCAATCGCTCCATCGACAGCATCGCTTGCTCCTCGATCAGTTCACAAACCACCCTCTCCTTATGCTCGTAGTGCTCAATTGCCTGACTGCGGCGAAAGGCATACACTGTGCTTGCGCCAAACATCAGCAGCTCGGCTCCGGCATGGGCAGCCGCTTGCTGCAAGGGCAGGAACGGCGCTGCGGCAAATTCCGCCTGATGCCACACCTTGTCCGGGTCGGCAATCACGGCGCCGTTGCAATAGATAGCGGGCAGCTCAATATTTAGCTGTTGTACTATACTTGCCGCGGTTAGCGCCGGTCTGCCGGTGGCGATCGTCACCATGCCGCCGGCTTGCCGGTATGCCCGGAGCGCGGAAATGACGTGCTCCGGCAACTGATGATCCGGCAGCAATACGGTGCCGTCCAGGTCGCATACGACCAGACGGATGTCATGCTTCATACGTAGGGACACCTCTTTTATGTTGGGAATGAAGCGCTGCTGACCACGAGCCTACGGACGCAAAAAGGAGACGACATCCACTCGCAGCAACAGCGCGCCTGGCGGCCCTATAGGCCATGCCGGCGTTGCATCTGTGCTCCGGGTATTCTCATCGTCTCCACCCAAATAACTATGCAGTTGTTTTACCATAGCTTGGTATTGCCCATCGATACATAATCCGCTCCGCTCTGAAGCGCCATATCGATCTCCTCTTGGTACCGCACCAATCCGCCGGCAATCAGCGGCTGACTGATCTGCCCCTTCACCTCCTGGATGACTCTGGGCATCAGTCCCGGCATCAGTTCAATCTCGTCAGGCTTGCATGTTTTGATCACCTTGATCGCCTTGTCCACCGCCGTCGAATCGACAGCGAACACTCGCTGGATCGTAGGCAGGTTCACCTGCTTGGCATAGGCGACAATATTGCTCTTCGTCGTAATGATGCCGTCTGGCTTGAACGTCTCCGCCAAGTATTGAATGGCTGCTGCATCGCGCCCGATTCCCTGAATCATCTCCACATGCAGATATATTTGCTTCTCTGCACGGCGTATGCGCTCCATTATCGATGGCAATGTATTCATGCTGCCTGCAACCAGATTAATCCGCTTCACGCGACTGCGCAGGGCAATATCCAGATGCTCTTCGTTCGTAATCGAAGCAATAATGCGATCAGATCTTCTCATGTGCTACCTCGTTTTGACTGATTGTGGGGTACAACTACACTCTACCAGCCGTTTGTTTGCTGAGCATCATTGCCATGTTAATCCTTTGATAATATTTCGTTTGGTGTGAGGCTCTGCCTCTCATATGCATAAGCCGCCGCCCCGATCATGCCCGCCTTGCCCCCCAGCTTCGCTACCACCAGACGGCACGCCTCGCGGGGCCATCGCAGCGCATGGTTAGCGATCGCCTCGCGCACGGGCTGAAGCAGCCGCTCTCCGGCAGCAGACATGCCTCCGCCCACAATAATCAGCTCGGGGTTGAACAGATTAATGACATTGCCAAGCCCGAATCCCAGTAGAATCCCCGTCTCCTGCAGCACCTCGGCTGCCAGCTCATCGCCTTCATCGTAGGCTTCAGAGATCATGCGGGCGGTAATCTGCCCCGTCTCCCCGTTCGTCCACTCCATCACCACACTGCTGCGCCCGGCGGTCAGCTTTTCCTTGAACGTATTGACCATGCCGACAGCCGATACATATCGGCCCAGACAGCCCGAGCTGCCGCAACGACAAGGACGCCCTTCGCGGTACATATTCATATGCCCAATCTCCCCGGCGCTGGAGGTCGTCCCATACAGCACACGCCCATCCATGACGATCCCGGAGCCAAGGCCCGTCCCAAGCGTCAGCAATACGAGATTGCGATGACCGACGCCCGCCCCGAACTTCCATTCGCCGTACAGATTGACCCGTACATCATTGTCTATAAACACCGGAAATGACACGTGTCGCTCCAGCTCCTCTACGACGGGCACATCACTCCAGCCTGGGAAATTCGGTGAGAAGATCGACATTCCCGTGTGCGGGTCGAGCAGGCCAGGGATGCCTACTCCCATACAGACTACCTGAGCTTGGTCGATACGAGCCTCCTCCAGCAGTGCATGCACCAGCCCGCTGATTCGGCTCAGCACATGATCTGGGCCTCGATCCGCCTCGGTATCCACCACCCGCTCCATGACACAGCGAAATTCGAGATCGAATATCGCGGCCTTCAGATTGGTGCCGCCCAGGTCAACGCCAATTATATAGTTGCTCATTTCACCGCTCCCCTTCATTTATCGTGCAGGATATAGAAATAAGCGTGCTGCTGACTCAAGCACGCTTCGTATAGAAGACACGTCTAGTATACGCTTACATGTTAATTCAATGCAGATGCAGATGGCTTTGTCCGCAAAAATTGAAGCGCCTCCTCCTCATTGTCCCAGTGACTCTCAACCTCATCCAGATCGATTAGGTTGATGATCGACATGTTGACTACCCTCTTTCATGTAAATGGCTGCCTTCCTACTATATAGCCCCATCATTATAGCATAGCTTTTCTTTGCCTGTCCGTGCCTGCACTCGTGATGGTCTACCTCTCTAACGATCCATTCTCAGCCGAGATGGGTTGTTGCGTTGCAGCTCCCGGCCTGCCTAGCATGAATGGGGCTGTCCAAATTATCGGAAGATGGGAACGTCCCGATTATTAACCGAAAGGACCTCAAATTCCACGACGTGGGAGCTGAGGTCCTCTTATTAAGAAGAGTCTATTCTTTAATCAGTCTGGATCGATAAGCCATGGCCAGCCCGGCAGCAGCCGCACTGATCATACACAGCACACCGGCTCCATCGCTACGCTGCCTCACACTATCTGCCGAGCCAGCCCCCATCGACGGCAAGCAGGTGTCCATGGATATAGTCGGAAGCAGAAGAAGCCAAAAACACGATGCTGCCCTTCATATCCTCAGGCGATCCCCATCTCCCCGCCGGAATACGCTCTGTAATCTGTTTGTTGCGCTCTTGATCCGCAAGCAAAGCTTCATTCATATCCGTAGCAAAATAGCCTGGGACGATGGCATTTACATTAACCCTATACTTCGCCCACTCATTCGCAAGCGCCTTGGTCAGCTGTCCGATACCTCCTTTGGCTGCCGCATAGGCCGGAACTGTAATCCCGCCCTGATAGGTCAAGAGCGAAGCCAGATTAATGATTTTCCCCTGCCGACGTTCCGTCATATGACGACCGGCGGCTTGACAGAGAAGCCACACTGCCTTCAGGTTCACCTGGAGTACATCGTCCCAGTCTGTCTCGGCAAACTCCACAGCCGGGGCACGACGCTGTACCCCGGCATTGTTGACTAGAATATCGACCTTGCCGAAATGAGAGATCACTGCCGGGATCGCTTGCTTCACCTGATCCATATGCGCCAGATCGCAGGGAACAACGATACAGTTTCTGCCCAAGCCTTCAATGACCGCTTTCGTCCCCTGATCCTCCGGCTCCCGCTGCAGCAGCGCCAAGTCGGCTCCGGCCTCGGCAAGGGCGATCGCCAGCTGTTGACCAATGCCTCGCGTTGCGCCTGTCACCACCGCAACCTTGCCCGCCAAATTAAACATCGATTCGCTCATCTCTCAAGCAACCTTTCCGCTCCTGTTAGGAATAACGCGCGACGACCATTTTCTTCCGAGTATAAAACTCAACGCCGTCCTTGCCGTTCGCATGCAAATCGCCGTAAAATGATTTCTTGTAGCCCGAGAAGGGGAAGAACGCCATAGGCGCCGGAACTCCAACATTAATGCCCAGCATGCCCGCATCAATATTCTCGCGATAGTGGCGGATTGCCTGGGCGCTATCGGTGTACAACACCCCGCCGTTGGCAAATTCCGATTGGTTGGCAACCTCAATGGCTTCATCCAGACTGCTGACGCGGACAACGGATAAGACTGGCGCGAATATTTCATCCTTCCAGATTTGCATTCCCGGCTTCACGTGATCGAACAAGGTCGGTCCCACGAAGCTGCCCTTCCCCTCCGATTCAGGCGCCTGTCGGCCATCGAGGACCAGCGAAGCTCCCTCCTGCTCGCCAATCCCAATGTAGGACACTGTCCGCTCCTTATGCGCATCGCGAATAACAGGACCTAGAAATACCCCCTGCTCAAGCCCATTTCCAATTGTGAGCCGGCTCGCCGCCTCGGTTAAGCGAGACACCAGCTCGTCCCCGACGTTTCCTACCGCCACGACTACCGAGGTTGCCATGCAGCGCTCCCCTGCAGAGCCGTAAGAAGCATTAATAATTTCCTTGACGGTCAACTCCAGATTCGCGTCCGGAAGCACGATAGCGTGATTTTTGGCGCCTGCAAGCGCCTGCACGCGTTTCCCATTCGCAGCCGCACGCTTGTACACGTATTCCGCGACAGGCTGAGATCCGACGAAGGAAATCGCCTTGACATCTTCATGATCAAGCAGCCCGTTTACGACATCCTGAGCGCCGTGAACAATATTGAACACCCCGGCGGGAAGCCCGGCTTCAGCCAGCAGCTCGGCAAGCCGATTAGCCAGCAGCGGCGTTTTCTCGGAGGGCTTCAGGACGAAGGTGTTGCCTAAAGCAATAGCGAGCGGGAACATCCAGCAAGGAACCATCATAGGAAAATTAAAAGGCGTAATGCCGCCGATGACCCCGATCGGGTAGCGGTACATATGAGATTCGATTTCTGTTGCAATGTCCGGCAAGGTGCTGCCCATCATCAAGGTCGGCGCTCCCGAGGCAAACTCCACATTCTCGATGCCGCGCTGCACCTCGCCGTAAGCTTCCCCGTAGCTTTTGCCGTTCTCCTGAGTAATCAGTCTCGCCAGCTCGTCCCAGTGCTTGACCAGAAGCTGCTGATAATTAAACAAGATTCTGGCCCGCTTCGGGACAGCTACCCGCTTCCATTCCTGAAACGCTGTGTGCGCAGCTTCAACTGCCGAATCCAGCTCCGCACGTGAGGAAATCGGGACGATTGCGATAGGCTCCCCTGTTGCAGGGTTCGGAATGACGTCTGTTCTCCCGCTGGTTGAGGCTACCCATTGTCCGCCGATGAAGTTATGCAAGGTTGGAATTGACATTGGACCGGCTCCTTTAATTTGCGCTCTGGATAAGCGCTTGAATTTTTTCTATGGTAGGCATAGCGTCCGAGCTGCTGTGGCTGGAGACGACAATCGACGCGGATGCCGCGCCCAATCGCTGGCTCTCTTCTATGCTTAGCCCATTCATCAATCCATATATAAATGCGCCTGCGAACGAGTCGCCCGCACCGAATGTTTTTACCACATTCGCTTTATAGGTAACGCCTTTCAGAACCTGGCCGTCCCGAGTGAACGCCGTAGAGCCTGCCCCTCCATGCTTCACAAGCACAATCTTGGCTCTATGCTCGAACCACATATTCGCGGTTGCTTGGTCGTCTCTGGCTTGTCCGGCAAGATCCTCTAGCAAATCGAACTCTTCGCGCCCGCCCAGAATAATGTCGCTCTTCTCCGCAACCAGCCGGCAGTATACGCCGACCTCCGCCAAGGAAACCCATGTGGGGGGGCGATAATCGATATCGAAAATCACAATGACATCGTGTTTCCTCGCATATTCAAGAGCGATGAACACGGCTTCGCGCGAAGGGCTTTTGGCTAGCGCCGTACCGGAGATCAGAATGGCCTTCGCCCGCTTGATATAAGCTTCGCTGACATCGCCCGGCTCCAGCTTCAGATCCGCGACATTGTCCCTGTACATAAGAATGCTGCATTCCTCCGGGGACTTGATTTCCGTGAAGACCAAGCCCGTGACGCTGCCCGATCGATCCTTAACCACATTGGACGTATCTACGCCGCATTGCTGCAAATAATTCATGATGAACCGACCGTGCTGGTCGTCTGCAATTTTCCCGATAAACCCGGTCTGCTTCCCCAGCTTGGACAACGCAATGGTTATATTCGCTGGAGACCCGCCTACATACTTCGTAAATGTACTCGTCAGCTCCATCGGTCTGTTGATTTCGTTGGCATTCAAATCGATGCACAGGCGACCTACGCCAATCAGATCAAGCTCGCGCTGCTGCTGGAATTGTATCAAGCTCATGCCGTTTCTCCCTCCTGACCCTAATCTACTTCATGAACAAAGGTATCAGCCGTTCGTGATCCTTATCGTTATGGAATTTCCACGTGCGAACCGGTCCAGCCATGACGTTCAAGTAATACAGCTCAAAGCCAGGGGGCGAGGATACGGGATGATAGCCTTTAGGCACCAGCACCACGTCTTCGTTGCAGATCGCCAGCGCCTCGTCCAAGGAGCGATCGTCTGTATAGATCCGTTGAAAGCCAAAGCCGTCTTCCGGATTCAGACGATGATAATAGGTTTCTTCCAACTGAGACTCATGCGGCACATTCAACGTATCATGCTTGTGCGAAGGGTAGCTGGACCAATTGCCGCCAGGCGTATAGACCTCGACAACCAATAAGCTGTCCGCTTCCTGATCCTCCGGCAAAATATTGTGGACAAGACGCTCGACCGGACCGGAGCCGCGCGTCAGCACGCCGACATTCTCCGGCGCAATCAATCGGGCCTTGTACGTGCCTTTGCCCGGAGAGGAACAGATGGCAATCTCCAGCTCCGTTACCGCCTCAACGCTATATTGGTCATTGGAGGGAATATACACTGAAAATGCCGGCGTTTTCTCAAAAATATTCATTCGCTTGCCGATTTCCCGCCATTGCTCATGCTTCGTGCCTACATTCGCTTTGCCGCTCAGCAGGACGATACATACCTCGCGATCCCCCGTCTGCCGCTCCAGTCTTTGACCGATGCCCAGCTTGTAAATCTGAAAACCGACATACTCCCATCCGGCGGATTCAGGGGTTACCGTAAGCACCTGACCCGAAGCATCCGGTTGCGTAGCGCTCTTCACGATATAAGGTGATATCATAGGTGCTCAACCTCGTCAATCTATAGTTTTTTGTCTGTGCGCCGTTCCGGTTGCTTACTTCACGCTCCCCGCAGTCAAGCCTTGCAGGAAATACTTTTGCAGGAAGAGGAAGACTAGAATCAGGGGTACACTGGCCATGAAGGACAGGGCCATCAACGCATTCCACTCTGTCGCGAATTCCCCGATCAGCATTCCGATTCCAATCGTTAAAGGCCTGACGTTAACGGAGTTCGTAAGCACGACGGCAAACAGGAATTCATTCCAGGCCAGAATGAAGGTGTAGACGCCAGTTGCGATCAAGCCCGGCAAGCTCGGCGGCAGAATAATTAAGAAGAAGGTCTTGAAGGGCCCGCAGCCGTCAATTGTCGCAGCTTCATCCATCTCCTTGGGGATTGTGGCGATGAAATCGCGCATCATCATAATGGAGAAGGGCAGCGAGAACGAGGTATAGGCCAGAATCAGCGCAATATACGTGTTGTACAGACCGACGCTCGTAATGAACAAGAAGTAAGGAATGCTGAGCAGAACCATCGGAAACATTTGCGTAAGCAGGATATAAATAAGTGCGCCATTTTTGCCTTTGAACTTGAAGCGCGTAAAGCCATACCCCGCCAACGAGGCGAACAGAATACAGATGGCGGTTACCGACAGAGCAACGATGTAGCTGTTCACAAACAGGCGAAGCAAGCTCTTGTTGCCGAACACCGTTCTAAAGGCGTCGAGCGTTGGATGCTCCGGTATTAGTTGCAAGGGCATGGAGAAGACATCCGGATTGCTGCGGAACGCAATACTGATCATCCAGGCAATCGGAACCATCAGGATGCTGCCGAGAACGACAATAGTCAAATAAGTGGAGACTTGATTGCGCCTTCTCAATGGTCATTCGCCTCCTTCCTCAGTGATGCCCTTAAGTACAGAATCGATGCTGAAATCATAATAAGAAGCATAATAATCGCAGCGGCGGAAGCATAACCGAAATTAAGCTTTCGGAATGCAAAGTGATAGATGAAGGTGGACATGACCTCCGTAGCGTTCATTGGCCCGCCGCCCGTCATCAGGAACACGAGATCGAAGGAACGGAAGTTCCAGATCATCTCCAGCATAGCTACCGTGAGCAGTATGCTCTTCAACTGGGGAATCGTGATATACCGCAAGCGATGCATAAACCCTGCCCCATCGATTTCGGCAGCCTCGTACAGCTCCTTGGAAATCGTTTGCAGGCCGGCAAGAAACATCAGCATCATGAACGGAAAACTCCGCCATATATTCGCAAGCACAACGCCGAACATGGCCGTGCTTTCTTCGCTCAGCCACGCGGTCTGACCAAGCGATTCCAAGCCAATGGATCTCAGAAACCAGTTCAACAAACCGAAAGGACTAAGAATCAATATCCATGTTGCCGCAATGACAGTGGACGAGGTTAGCCACGGGAACATCAACAACGATCTGTAAATAGCGCGGAACCTCGTATTGATAGGCTGATTCAACAGAATTGCAAGCGTTAATCCAAGCACCAGTCCACAGATGACGCTGGCAATTGTAAAAACAGCCGTATTGCTCATGGCATTCCAGAACAAAGGATCGTTTATGATCGCTTCGTAGTTGGAGACGCCGGTAAATACCGGTTTCGCCTTGTCGGTGTAGTCAAAGAAACTCATTTGGATAACCTGAAATAGGGGATAACCGGTCAGCAGCAGCAGCAGAATCATTGCAGGCATTACGAAAGACGCTTTTATAAAGAAATCCATTAGTCCTTGGGATCGAGAACGACCGGAGGACTTCAGGTGATTTTCACTGTTGGTGTGGGCTTGTTTCATCCAGCATCCTCTCTTCCTGAGCAGGGAACTCCGACGGAGACGGAGTTCCCCTTGTTCTCAAGTATCGCTTACGGTTCTCTTACAGCCCTGCTTTAACGAAGGCAGCATCCCAATAGGCTGCGGCATCTTCAAGCGCTTCCTGCGCCGTTTTCTTATCCGTCAGGAAATTTTGCACCTCGATCGTAAATTGCTTCCTCAGATCCGTAGCATCCGGCAGGAAATTATCAATGACTTCTACATTCTTAGCGTTATTGTGTTGGTCGATAAACACTTTCAGGTACTCATTGCTTTGGAAATACTCGTCCTGCATCGTCTGCTTGTTATACGGGAAGAAGTTAGTCGCCTTATCCCACAGCAATTGCCCTTCCGCACTGCCCATGAATTCGATGAATTTCCACGCTGCGTCCTTATTTTTTCCTTTTGCCGCCAAGGTAAGCACAGAGCCTTGCGCAATCGTCCCGGTCGTTTTGCCAGCAGGCATTGGAACAACGCCAAACTCCAGATTCGGATTCGCTTTTTTCTGAATAGCGACACCCCACGGCCCCTCGAACATAAACGCAATGTTGCCTGCGCTGAAGTTGGCTCTCTTCTCTTTCTCGCCGGCACTCAGCTCGCCTGGCGTCATTACCTTAAGCTCTTTAACCAAGCGTTTGTAGAACTCCAGCGCTTGCACGCCTTCCGGGCTATTGAATGCCGCACGGTTGTTATGAATGATTTTGCCGCCTGCCTGCAAAATATAAGGGAAAATTTCGTAGCTGATGACCGTTGGCGGATCCGCAACCAGATTACCAGTCATCGCATATTGATTTTTACTCGCATCCGTTACTTTGACGGCCGCCGCTTCGAACTCTTCCCAGGTGGTTGGCGGTTGCACGTTGGCGGCTTCGAGAATTTTCTTGTTGTAGAACAAGCCCATATTGCCGAACGTTACCGGTACGCCGTAGAGCTTGCCTTTCCAAGGAAGGAACATAGGACCTTCTAACGCGTCCTTGTATTCTTGCGGAAGCTGCGCAACATACTCATCTATTGGAGAAATAATCCCCGCATCCGCAAATTCAGTTACCCAAGCTCCGCTTGCTGTAATAATATCCGGGGGAGAGCCCGCAAGATCAAGCGAAAGAATCTTGTCATGCTCCTGTGCGAATGGAAGATCATCGATAATCAATTCAATTTCCGGGTGCTTGGCTTCGAACGCAGCCTTAACTTCGTTGATTTTGTCCGGTCCTTGCTCGCTCACCCAGTGCTGCAGCCAGTGAATTTGTGTCCTTTCTCCTTCTTTGGCTATGTTCTGCTCTTCGACTTTGTTAGACCCTGTAGAAGGCGGTGAACAAGCGGTCAACAATAATACCATCGCTGTGATTAAGCCCAACATGCTTTTCAATTTCACATAAAGCTCCCCTTTGTGACTGGATTATATTGTTCTTACAGTGAAACCGGTTCAGGGACTTGTCCATCTACTAAAGGCAACATATATTCTCTAAATTCCCGGGTAGGCATCTGTTGCTCGGCATCCCAGAACTCGGGAGGCAAATATCTTTCCTTACCCGCGATATCGTCCAATTCAATCCATTCTATGTCGCAATGATAAGGGTCGTTGGAAACTCGCCTCAATCGCACCATGCCGCCCGACAAGCCTTCGGAAGCGAATCTGACGGCTTCTGCTCCAAGCCTGTAGGCCTCCGTCATATCACACTGGGAAGCCATCCCGCTCATGCATCTGTAGAGTACGCCCGGTGCTGTGACGCGAGTTTTTAAGCCGAGACGCTCGCGTACCGCTGCGGCAAGATGTCCGCTGATTCCCGTATTCAGACGTTCGCGAATTTGTTTGTTTCCCGTCTGATCTGACTGAATATTCCGAAATTTTATGTGATCTGGAATGACAGCCATAACCTGTCCATAGCTGCGATAAGCTTCTTCCACCTGCGCAAGAAAGTGCTCCACATCCGTTTCATGCTTTGGCATATAGACGAGCTGCGGGTAAGCGCTTGCATTTTTCTTGCCCAAAGCGCTTGCTGCCGCAAGCCATCCTGCATTTCCCCCCATGACTTCTACGATCCCGACCTTGTCATAGGCCTTCATGGAAGCCATATCCATTCCAATCCACTGAATCATGTGAGATACCAATTTTGAAGCGCTTGCAAAACCAGGCGTATGATCTGTTCCTAACAGATCATTATCTATCGTCTTGGGAATATGGACAAACTGAATATTCTTTCCCATCGATAGCGCAAGCTGATGCAGAGCTTTTACCATCCGAGATGAGCCATTCCCCCCGATAAAGCAGAAAATATTGACCTGAAGCTGCTCTAGTCGATGAATAATTCGCTCAAAATCGCCGTCTGCTAGCAGGTAATGGGAGGCCCCAAGCACGGAGCCTGGCTGGAGGGAAGCTTGCTCAAGCTCCGCCAGCCTCCCCTCCAGCAGGACAAGCTGCTCGTTCAGTATGCCTTCAATGCCATTGCGAGATGCGTATACATGATTGATGCCTTTTAATCTCACAGCCTGCTCGACCGCCCCCTGCAAGGACCTGTTAATTACAGGAGTCGGTCCGCCAGACTGCGCAATCAGCACATTCACTAGAAAGTCACCTCCTTTCCGCGATCATAACGCGGCATTTAGTCTCAAGCAGTGTTTTCATTTCCGCAGCGATTCCATCGTCCGTAATGATCGTATGATGCTCCTCGATCTTAGAAATCTGGAAGGAGCCGATCACATTAATCTTCGAAGAATCGACCAGCCAATAGATTTCTTTGCCCGACTTCAGAAGCACTTTCTTGACCTCGGTTTCCATAATATCCTCATCCGTAACTCCATGAGTCAAAGAAATTCCAGACGAACCGATAAAGACCTTCTCCGCATATATGCTCATTAGGCTTTGTTCAATAAAAGGACTCAGCAAGGTTGTTGTTCTCGACCGAAATACTCCGCCGGTAATAATCGTCAGAACCCCCTCCTTATCCTCCAGCTCTTCCGCAATATTAACGGCCGATACAACTGCCGTCAGATTTTTACGCTCCGGTAAATTTTTGGCTACCTGTATCGTTGTCGTTCCAGCATCGATGATAATTGTTTCCCCTTCATTGACAAGCGATGCAGCCAGCTTTCCAATCGCCTCCTTAGCTTCCGAATTACGCGTCAGCTTCATCGTGAACCTCTCATTCAGATAAGAGGTTTTCTTCTCCGAGTCATCTTCAACTAGCTGGGCGCCGCCTCTGATTCTAACGAGCAGATTCGTATTGTTCTCCAGAAAGCTTAAATCCCGGCGAGCCGTAATCTCGGAAATCTGCAATTCGTCCACAATTTCTATGATACTTATCGTTTTCTTTGCCTTTATCATTTCAATAATCTGGTCATGCCGTTTTTTCAAGATCACAATTTGTCACCTTTTCTTTTGAGTTCATCCAATAATGATCATTTTGTGATCGAATCTGTGATGTCACCAGTATATAATGATCGTTACGGAAATGTAAAGCGTTTTCTTTTTATTTTTTATGATTGTAAAATGTTTTGTAATCGCTTACTATTGGAGTGTAATTGATCGAAACAGATCATATGGACAAAATTACACCTGTAGGGAGTGAGGAAATGACTAGAATCAGATCGGAAATTGATCAATTGTCGATCAATACCATTCGAATGTTAGCTATTGATGCTGTTGAACACGCCAACTCCGGTCACCCCGGCATGCCATTAGGCGCATCCCCAATGGCCTATACGCTATGGACACGAATACTTCGTCAGAACAGCGCCAATCCAAAATGGTTCAACCGTGACCGCTTCGTCTTATCGGCGGGACATGGCTCTATGATGCTGTACAGCTTGCTTCATTTGAGCGGTTTTGATGTTTCCATTGAGGATATGAAGCAATTCAGACGCTGGAACAGTAAAACCCCCGGTCATCCAGAGTTCGGTCACACCGAGGGAGTAGAGGCCACAACGGGACCGCTTGGCCAGGGAATGGCCATGTCCGTCGGAATGGCGCTTACGGAACGGTTTCTTGCGGCTGTCTACAACCGCCCTGACTATGAAATCATCCATCATCACACGTATGCCTTATGCGGCGATGGAGATCTAATGGAAGGAGTCAGTCAGGAAGCCGCCTCACTTGCGGGACATCTCAAGCTGGGACAGCTTATCGTCCTATACGATTCCAACCGCATCACCCTGGATGGCGAAACCGATCTATCCTTCACCGAGGACGTGAAGCTGCGCTTTCAGGCCTACGGCTGGCAGGTGTTGCAGGTCCGGGACGGCAATGATCCAGACGCAATCGAAGCCGCGATTCTGGAAGCCAAGCAGGACAAAGACCGCCCGACGCTGATCGAGATTAATACTATCATTGGTCACGGCAGCCCGAATAAAGGCGGAAAATCCGCTTCGCACGGCTCGCCGCTAGGCAGCAGCGAGGTCAAGCTTGTACGCGAGTTTTACAATTGGACTCATGAACCGTTCCATGTTCCAGATGAAGTCCGAGATCATTTCTTGCAGCTCAACAAGCTTGGCATTCAAGCCGAAGAAGAATGGAACCAGCTATGGGAGCAGTATAGCCAAGCTTATCCAGAGCTTGCAGACCAGCTTCGGCTCGCTATTGACGGCAAGCTCCCGACTAACTGGGACGAGCACTTGCCCGTCTACGCGCCGGATCACACGCCCATTGCAACTCGTCAGGCATCCGAGGATATTCTTAATGCGATAGGAGACACGCTCCCCAATCTGCTTGGCGGATCGGCTGACCTGGCCTCCTCCAATAAAACTCTGATGAAGCAATCGCCAAATTATTCGCCCAAGCATTACGAAGGCCGCAACATCTGGTATGGCGTTCGGGAATTCGCAATGGGCGCCATAATGAACGGGATTCTCCTGCATGGCGGAGCTCGCGCATATGGCGGAACATTTCTCGTCTTCTCCGATTATATGCGTCCGGCCATGCGCCTGTCGGCCCTGATGGGGCAGCCTGTAATCTACGTATTCACACATGACAGCATCGCCTATGGAGAGGATGGACCGACACACCAGCCGATTGAGCACATACCCTCCTTGCGACTGATTCCGAACATGCTCGTGGTTCGCCCTGCCGATGCCAACGAAACCGTAGCTGCATATCGCTTAGCGCTATCCCAACACGATCGACCCGTATCGCTTATTCTTTCCCGTCAGGATCTCCCCGTGCTGCCAGGGACAGCCGAGCATGCCGATCAATTGTCGAACGGAGCTTACGTCCTTGCAGATGCAGAGCACGGAGAACCTGATCTGATCCTGATTGCCTCTGGTTCCGAGGTCAATCTCAGCTTGCAAATTCGCGAGCAGCTCAGTCAGAGAGGACTCGGCGTCCGTGTCGTGAGCATGCCTTGTCGGGAGCTATTCGACTTGCAAGGTCAAGCTTACAAAGACGCCGTCCTGCCCCCTTCCGTTGTCAAACGTGTAGCGCTCGAGATGGCGCATCCATCCGGTTGGGAACGATATGTAGGCTTCCATGGCCTGATCTTCGGAATAGATCGATTCGGCGCATCCGCGCCCGGGGACCACATGATCGAAAAATTCGGGTTTACGGCCGACCGTCTCGTTCCACAGATCGAAGCTTACATGAACAAATAGGATAAAATCTCCACGCCTTACTAGGGCGTGTGTGAACACTCTGAGCGAATCAGATCTGGCCGAATGTTCGTTCCAGGCAAGGCGCTTTTTCGCAGGCGTACCGGGGTACGTCAAAAAAAGGCAACGCAGCATGGGGCGAACAGGCGGCGGGAGATGCCCTTGAACGGGTGTTCAGACACGACCTAACAGCATTCTAACATATTCTATCATAATCGGAGTGATTCTAATGAATACATTAGTTCCAATGAGCTACTTTCTGCCCAAAGCGAAAAAAGAAAAGTTTGCGGTAGGTCAATTTAACGTCATTACGCTGGAATTCGCCGACATCGTTGCCACGGTTGCAGAGGAAGAGAATGCTCCCGTTATTTTTGGAGCGGGAGAAATGTCCATCAAGTATATGGGACTCGACTATTGCGTCGCTGTAGCCAAGCTTGCGGCCAGCAAGGTCAGCGTCCCGGTTGCCCTGCACCTGGACCACGGCAGCAGCTTCGAGGTTGCCATGAAATGCATTCAGGCAGGCTTCAGCTCGGTGATGTTCGACGGATCGAAATACCCGCTGGAGGAAAATATTCGCTTAACGAAGCAGGTGGTTGCAGCCGCCCACGCCGTCGGCGTATCTGTTGAAGCGGAGCTGGGCTCCATTGGAGGAACCGAAGACGATCATACCGTCGATGAAGCGGATGCCGCATTGGTTAAGCCAGAGGAAGCCATCTATTTCTGGAATGAGACGAAGGTCGATGCCATGGCGATCGCGGTCGGCTCGGCTCACGGCATGTACAAGAGAGAGCCCAACATTAGAACGGACATCATCGAGAAGGTTGCAAATGCGATTGATGTATCAGTCGTTCTCCATGGGGGCTCAGGCATCCCGGACGATGCGATCCGCAATTCAATAGCTGCCGGCATAGGCAAAATCAACGTCAATACGGAAAATCTCGTCGCTTATACTGCCGCGGTTCGCAAATTTATCGCATCCAACGACACCGAAACAGACCCTCGAAAATATCAAGGGCCTGCCCGCGAAGCGATGAAAGACGTCATCCGCAGCAAAATCCGTCTCTTCGGCAGCAACAACAAGGCCTGAGCATAGACGGCTTTCGCTGCCATTAACATACGATATAACAGCCAAGGTGGAACGGATGCTTTCAAATCTGTTCCACCCTTTTCTATTGCCTCCCCTATGCGAGCCGCAGCGAAGTGAAGCTTCACTCCGCCGCCCATCTCCCCCCCCGTGGGGCAGCGGCCAGCCCCGTTCCATGATGCTATGCTAAATAACGGCTCCACGCCTCCTGCTGTTGGATCGTCCACATGCGCCAATACATCCCTTTGCTGCGCAATAGCTCGGCATGGGTTCCCCGTTCACGAATGGCGCCGCCGTGCAGTACGATAATCTCATCCATGCGCTCCAGCCCAGACAGCTTGTGCGTGACCCAGAGCACCGCCCGCTCCTGCAGCACCTGCTGGATGCTGTCACCGAAGGCTCGCTCCGTCAGGGCGTCCAACCCGCTGCCTGGCTCATCGAACAGCAGAGCCGGGGCATTGCGCACGAGCGCTCTGGCTAATGCCAGACGCTGGCGCTCGCCCCCGGACAGCTTCGCTCCCCATTCGCCGATCACCGTGTCATAGCCTTGCGGCAGACGTTCAATTCTCTCATCCAGCATCGCCAGCCGCGCCGCCTCACGCAGCTCCGACTCGGTAGCATCTGTGCGGCCAAGGCGCAGATTATCGGCAACGGAAGCATTGAACAACTGTACCTGCTGTGAGACGACTGCAAATTGGGAGCGCACGCTCTCACTGCTCATTTCCTTCAATTCATGACCGTTAATCGTGATGCTTCCCGCCGGATAGTCCCGCAGCTTGAGCAGCAACTGCAGCAGTGTGCTCTTGCCCGCCCCGCTCTCGCCGACCACCGCGACCTGCTTGCCGCGTTCCAGTGTAAGGGAGATGTTACGCAGTGCATCGTGCTCCTGCTCCGCATAGCGGAAGGAGACCCCTGTAAGCTCGGTGCGCCATGCTCTGCTGCGATCTGCCTCCATGTCAACTGCCGACTGCTCGGCCTCCGCTGCTGGCAGCGCGCTGGCTGGCTGTGGCGACTCGCCCTCCGCGAGTATGCTGGCTAACACAGAATGCCGTCTGCTCTGTGCCCCGGCTGGCCGCTGTTGTCCATCAGCAGCGGCTTCTGCTGGCTCGGCAGCAGCGGCCTTCGCTGGCTCAGCAGCATCCGCTGCGGCGGGTGCTGCGTGTCGAACAGCCTGCGATGCGTCCGTATGTGGGACGCTCGCCATCTGAGCTGTCATCTGATCCGCGTCTTCCGCCAGCTTCAATAGCCTGCTGCCGGAGGAAACCGTCTGCGAGAAGTGCTGGAAGGTTTGGGGCAAGGGGAGCAGCGCCTCGAAGCAGGCGAAGGCAGCCAGCATTAATGCCGGGATCATATAGCCCTCCATAGCACCCGACACAACCAGCGGGATGCATGCCACCAGCATTAGCCACATGGTCAGGTTGGCCAGGCCGCTCATGAGACCACCTGTCGCGGCAGTAATCCAATGCTGTCGATCCTGATGCTGCCCGAGCTGCTGCTGCAACGCGCTGATCCGCTCCTCCTGACGCTCCGTGCGCCCATACAGGGACAACGCCTCCATGCCGGACAGCAGGTCGGCCACCTCGCCATACAACTGTGCCCGCGTCTCCACGTGGGCATGTGCCCCCCTTCTGCCTAGTAGATGACCAAGTCCAGGCACGACCAGCCCGGAGAGCACCATCATGCCGACAAGCATCCAGCCGAGCGACGGGTCTTGCGCCGCCACAATCGAGTAGCCTAGTAGGACTGCCAGCAGAGCGACGACAGGAGGAGCGATAACCCGCAGATACAGATTCTGCAACTGATCGACATCGCTAATGACCGAGCTGAGCAGACCGCCGCTGCTCTGTCTCTCCAGCAGTCTGGCGCCCTGCGGCTCCAGCTTGCTGTACAGCCAGGTGCGGAACTGCTTCAGGATGCGGAAGGTCAGATCATGCGACACCAGCCGCTCCACATAGCGGAACACGCCTCGCGCGATGCCGAAGAAGCGAACGCCAACGATCGGCACATACAGCAGCAGGATGTTCTCCGGGCGCAGCGCCGCCTTGGCAATCAGGTAACCGGAGACGCCCATCAGCCCCGCATTGGAGGCCACGGTTGCGAAGCCGATCAGCACCGCAATGAGCATGCGCCATTTGTAAGGAGCGACGAACCCGAGCAACTGGCGCAGAACCGCCAAGCTGCTGCCGCTCCCTGTCTGTCCGCGTGAACCATGCGGGATTGCCTGTGGCGGTTGTGCCCGCTTCGTCCCTGCTGCCAGGGGCTGCGCTGCTGTTGGCTGCTCTGCTGTTAGCTGCTGCTCTGCTGACCGCCTGTCGGCATCCGCCTCGATATGTGGCCGCTCCGGTAGCGGCAGCCTCGGTAGTTCCGGCAGCGCCGTCTCCTGCTCCGCCATCTCCGCAGCGGTCGGCAGGCTCCCGCCCCTACGGCTCGCAAGCGATGCGGCAAGCGGCGGCTCTGTCTCTATCTTCGCCGTGCTGTCTGCCGCAATATCACTCGTCGCGCCTGTTGCCTTCGTATGCGCCGCGCCCGCAGCCGGAGCCACGGCTACAGCCTGGGCTGCCATTGCATCGGCGGCTGCTTTGGCGGCCGTGCCTGCGGCGAAGGCGGCGCTCTCCGCCTCCGCCGCATGACGCAAGCGTGCATACAGCCCGGCAGCCTCCAGCAGTTGCTGAGGCGTGCCCGATTCAACCACGCGCCCCTCGGCGAGCACGATGATGCGGTCAGCGCCCTGCACCGTATGCAGTCGGTGCGCTACCGTCACCGACATCCGCGCGGCAAGCAGCGGCTCCAGTGCATCCAGCAGCGCCGCCTCATGGATGGAGTCGAGCGACGAGGTAGGCTCATCGAGCAGCATGAGCGGCGCGTCCTGCCTCAGCAGCGCCCGCGCCAGCGCGATCCGCTGCATCTGGCCGCCCGATAGCTGAGCCGCCTCGCCCAGCTCGGTCTCATAGCCTTGCGGCAACTGGCGAATGAACCCTTCCGCTTGTGCAGCCTGCGCTGCCGCTGCCACCTCGGCTTCCGTCGCCTCCGGTGCGGCCAGCCGAATATTGTCGCTCACCGTGCCGCGGAACAGATGCACGCGCTGCGGCATCGACGACAGCCGGCGACGCCATGCCTTCATCGAGAGCTCGGTCATGTCAATGCCGTCGATCAGGATGCGCCCGGAGCTCGGTCTAAGAAATCCCTGCAGCAGCTCCACGATGGTGCTCTTGCCTGCGCCCGTCGGCCCGACCAGTGCGATGCGCTCACCCGGCTCCAGCGTGAATGATACATTCGTCAGCGCATCTTGCTCCGCGCCGCTGCGACGTACCGACACCTGCTCGAACTCGATGCGATAGCCTTCCTGCCGGAGCGGCAGCACGATGCCGTCCTCGCGTTCTGGCAAGCCGGTCGGCTCCGCCTGCAGGATGTCAAAGATGCGCGCAATCGCGCTCATCCCGTTCTGCCCGGCATGAAACTGCGCGCCAAGCGTGCGAATCGGCGTGTAAAACTCCGGCGCGAGCAGCAGCACGAGGAAGGCCGTCTCGAAGCCCAGCTCGCCCTCCACCAACCGCAAGCCGAGGAATACAGCCACGATGGCCGTGCTGAGCGAGGCGAACAGTTCCATCACGAACGCAGACAGGAAGGCCAGCCGCAGCGTGCCCATCGCCGAGCGGCGATGCTCCTCGCCAATCCGGTCGATAATCTCGATCTGTGCCTTGCTGCGGTTGAACATCGCCAATGTCGGCAGCCCGCGCAAAATTTCATGAAAATGGCCGCCCAGCCGACCCAGCAGCTTGAACTGCCTGTCGGTCTTCGCCTTGGCTGCCTTGCCGATCAATATCATAAACAGCACGAGCAATGGCAGCGTCACGCCGAAGACGATCGCCGACACCGTATCCAGCCCGGCTACGACGCAGAAGACTGCTGCGGGGATGAAGGCAGAGAGTGCGGCCTGGGGGACATATTTCGCCAGATAGCTCTCCAGATGCTCCACGCCTTCATAGGCAGTGCCGATCAGCTCGCCGCTGCGCTCGCTCTTGGCGTAGCCCGGCCCGAGCTCGGACAGCTTGCGCACCAGCCTTAGCCGCAGGTCGCCCTTGATCCGCTGCGCCATATGTGCGGCCGCATAGTCTCCAGCCGAATGCAGCAGCGCGCGGAGCGCTATGATGCCTAGCAGCACATAGAGGGCGGGCAGCAGCGCGGCAAGCTCCAGGCCGCCGAGGAATGCGCCGTTCACAACGCGCGCCATGTAGATGGCCTGCGCGATGAGCAGTATCCCGCCCGCCGCGCCCAGCAGAACGCTAGCGGCAAATAGCTTGCGCGCACCCTTTACCCGTCTGAACAATGCTCTCATCATTGCTGCCCACCCTCTCGTTCATTAATAATCCAGATGATCCTCCGCTGTTACCCGCTTGCGGAACACCCAGTACGTCCAGATCTGATAGGCCAGTACGAACGGCAGCACCGTTGCCGCCACGATCGTCATCACCTTGAGCGTGTATGTGTTGGAAGCCGCATTATAGATGGTCAGCGACCATTCCGCATTCAGCGAGGAAATCATAACATTCGGGAACAGCAGCATGAAGACGGTAATCGTCGACAGCACGATCGTAGCTCCTGTCATAATGAATGCCCAGCCGTCCCGTCCAGCCTTGATCAGAAAATGCACCGACAGCAGCGCCATACCCGCCAGCACCGGCACCGTCCCTGGGCTAAGCCCTTGAGAGGTGAACATATCCGTCTCAAAATAGCTCAGCACAACGAACAGCAGCAGCACGCCGCTCGTCCAAGCGCCGATACGCTGCGCTACGCCGCGAGCCCGCTCGCGCAGCACCCCATCAGTCTTGAGCGTCAGGAACAGCGCCCCGTGCAGCAGGAACAGCAGCACCATGCTTGCTCCGCCAGCCACCGAGTAGATGGACAGCAAATCCCAGAAGGAGCCGACATAGTTCATGCTCGCATCAATCGGAACACCGCGCATCAGGTTGGCGAGCGCCACACCCCACAGCAGCGCCGGCAGCAGGCTGCCAATACAGATGACCCAATCCCAGAAGGAACGCCACTTCGGACTTTCCAGCTTGCTGCGAAATTCGAAGGCGACCCCGCGGCCGATCAGCGCCAGCAGCATCAGGAACAGCGCCATATAGAAGCCGCTGAACAGTGTGGCATACCAGTTCGGGAACGCCGCGAACATCGCACCGCCCGCTGTAATGAGCCACACCTCATTCCCATCCCAGAACGGTCCGATCGTATTGATGACAACCCGCCGCTCCGTATCGGTCTTGCCCAGGAAGGGAGTCAGCATGCCAACCCCAAAATCGAAGCCCTCCAAAAAGAAGAAGCCGATGAACAACACCGTAATTAATATGAACCATAACGTCTCCAGCATCTTTACGCCCCGCTTTCTGAATATATAAGAATCCTGTTCGCACCATCTCTGTGCCGCAGCTTAGACATGCCCCGCATACAGCTTCAGTGCCCGACGTCTGCAGCTTCTAGCGTGCCAATCGCTTCTGCCTCAGCACACCGACGTACACCCTCAGCGTACCGAACGCTTCTGCCTCAGTGCACCGACGTACACCCTCGGCGTTCCGAACGCTTCAGCCTCAGTACACCAACGTCTACCTCGGCGTACCGAACGCTTCTGCCTCAGAGGGTCAACGTCTACAGGACGGCTGTACCCGCACCGTGCGGCACTGCATCCGCTCCGCCATGCGGCGGCGCATCGTCCTCGGCGCCCTTGCGAACCTCATTCACAACCAGATAGATAAAGGCGGCGGCAATCAGTCCGTATACAACCGTAAATCCGATCAAGGTCGTCGCCACCATCCCGCTGGAGACGAGCGGCGATACGCCTTCCTCTGTCCGTTGCAGCCCGAAGACAATCCATGGCTGACGACCTACCTCTGTCATAATCCAGCCCGATGAGTTGGCGATGAACGGCAGGGAGATCGCTGGCAGCATCCATGGCAGATAACGCCTCGACTCCACTAATCTGCCCCGCATCACCTTGTAGGAGCCGATCAGCCCGAGCAGAATCATCAGCATGCCCGCGCCGACCATGATGCGGAAGCTCCAGAATGTCGTGCGCACGGGCGGGATATAGTTGCCCGGTCCGTATTGCGCTTCATACTGTGCCTGCAGCTCCAGCATGCCCGGCACGCTGCCGGTCAGCTTGTTATAGGACAGCACGCTCAGCAAGTATGGCACCTCAAGCTGGAACGAATTTTGCTGCTTCTCCGGGTCGATTGATGCGATGACCGTCCACGGCGCGCTTTCCCCGCTCGTATGCCACAGTCCCTCAGAAGCCGCCATCTTCATCGGCTGCGAGCTCATCAGATGCTGAGCTTGGTCATGACCTGCGAACGCCGTCAGCAGGCTCGAGACGAGTGCCAGCACGATCGCGATCTGGAACGATGGCCGGAAGATGTCTGTCTGTTGCTTGCGCAGCAGCTTGTAGGCGCTGATTCCTGCCACGAAGAATGCTCCTGTTGCCAGCGCACCGAAGATAACATGCGGAAACTCCACCCATAGCTGCTTGTTGCCGAGCAAGGCGAAAAAATCGGTCATCTCGGCTCTGCCGTTCACAATCTCATAGCCTACCGGCTCTTGCATGAAGGAGTTCGCACTCAATATCCATAGCGCGGACAGTGTGGCCGCGATCGCGACCAGCCAGATCGACGCCAGATGCACCTTCTTGGACAGACGATCCCAGCCGAAGATCCAGACGCCCAGAAACGTCGACTCCAGGAAGAACGAGACGAGCGCCTCTACAGCGAGCGGCCCGCCGAATACCGCCCCTACGTACCGGGAATAATCGGCCCAGTTCATCCCGAACTGGAATTCCTGCATAATTCCCGTTACTACCCCGACAGCAAAGTTCAGCAAGAAGATTTTGCCCCAGAACTTCGCCATCCGCTTGTACTTCTCATCATTCCGCACCACGTACAGTGTTTGCATGAAGGCAATCAAATACGCCAGACCTATAGACAGCGGCACGAACAAAAAGTGATAAACGGTCGTCACGCCAAATTGCAGTCTGGCCAAATCTACAGCTTCCATCCCAACCTCCCCTTTCAATTTCTTGATTATAGAGCGAATCGGGATGAATTTATGTGACTTTTTTCACAAGTTAACACTGAAATTATGAATTTCAATTACGGCGATGAGCGATTGCCGTCGAATACACCAGTAAATGCCGCCAAATGAAGCGGCTTAAGTATAAACGCCCCTGTATCCGCCAGTGCCGTGTCTTCTCCACTCTTGGGGTCATACAATATTTGGAATTCAATCCTGTTAAGAAAGGAATCGATAAGGTGCCCAAAATTTCCGTCTTGTTGTCAACCTACAATTCATCCAAATATATTGACGCAGCTGTCCAAAGTATACTGGAGCAAACGTATCAGGACTTTGAGCTTATCATCACAGATGATGGGTCCACTGATAATACCTTAGCTATACTAGAGCAGTTCAAGGACCCTCGAATCCGCTATGTCATCCATGAGCATAATAAAGGGTTAATCTATTCACTGAATGAAGGAATCGAGTTGGCCAGCGGGGAATACATTGCCAGAATGGATGCGGATGATATCGCAACGCCCCATCGCCTGGAGCAGCAGGTTGCCTATCTTGATGCCAATCCTCAAGTAGGCGTATTGGGCGGGCTGATGCGTTGGCTCCACACGCATGCCCTCATTCCCAAGCCTGTGAGTCACGACGGCATCCGCTGCTGGCAGTTGTTCCACTCCTGTCTATGCCACCCGACTGTCATGCTGCGAGCGAATGTGCTGCATCAGCATGGCATCCGGTACGACGAGCAATATAAACATGCCGAGGATTATGAGATTTGGGAACGTCTTGGCCGTGTAACCCAGCTCGCCAATCTGCCCTATTGCATCCATTATTACAGGGCACATGAAGGACAAGTATCCCTACAGTTCAAGGCTATTCAAGAGAACAGCGCCAAACGGGTACACTATGACCAATTGCACAGGCTTGGCATTACGCCAACGGATGAGGAATATGCTATTCATAGGCAAATGCGCTATTTCCAGGTACCCACCCATCATACCGAATCTTATGAGAAGGCAATTAATTGGGTTGGCAAATTAATTCAGCACAATCATCATGCACAAGTATACGACCCCCAAATGCTGGAGAGCGTATTGACTCGATGCCTGGTCTTTTCTGGAATGGTAGCAGCGGGAGTATATGACTCCCATTAATCAATAGAAAAGCGAGCGAACCCACAGATGATGGATTCGCTCGCCCCAGCGTAAACGGCTGCCGCTTCCTGACGGGCAAGCTTCGTTTCGCGTATTCTGAATCGTATGATTGTAACCAACTCGACGACCCGATTCGTCACTTAATCTATTTTGAAGATAGAGACGGATTGCTGCAGCTCTTGCGCGAGATGAGCCATTGCCTGTGCCGTCGCTGCGGTCTGCTGACTGCTGGCTGCCGCTTCCTCCGTCGTTGCCGAAATATTCTCTACAGCGGCCAGCACTGTAGTGGTCTGGGCAGCCTGCTCCTCACTCGCAGCGGCGATTTCCATCACTTTTTGTCCCGCCTCATTGATGTAAGCGACGATGTTCTGGAAGGCGTCCCCTGACTGTGCGGATAACCCGGCGCTGTCCTGAACCGCCCTCACACTGGATTTCGTATTTTCCTGCATGCCTTTGATAATACCCGTAATCTGCTTCGTTGCCTCTCCGCTGCGCTCGGCCAGCTTACGCACTTCATCTGCAACAACCGCGAATCCGCGTCCCTGCTCTCCTGCCCGTGCCGCTTCAATCGCCGCATTGAGCGCAAGCAGATTCGTCTGATCCGCAATATCCTCGATCACACCAATAATTTCTCCAACCTTTTGCGAGTCATCCTCAAGACGAGTCATCTGGGCACTCATCGCCTGCATACTATCACTGGAGGATTGAATAATACTATTGCCTTGCTGGGCTATTTTCACGGTTTCGTCAGACAATTGCGAGGCCTGCTCCGTATTGGCCGCGATCTCATGGATCGTGCCAGACAGCTCCTTGAACAATTCACTGATCGTCTGTGCATCGCTTGCCTGACTTGCATTGCCACTGGCAATCTCCTCTGTACTGGCGGATATTTCCTGGGAGGCTGCCGCAAGGCTTTGCGAATGGTTCAGGATGGAGCCTACTGTATGCTGCAAATTATGTACCATTTCATCCATGGCTTGAGCCAACTGCCCTACCTCGTCCTTCGAGGTTATACCGATTGTTTGGCGCAGATCGCCTTGCGCGACACTGACTGCCAGTTGTGAAACCCGTTGAAGCGGCCTGGAAATAATCTGAGAGATAAAGTACCCCAGTGCAATAGCTATAATCACCGCGGCAACAAGGACGGCGATTGTAATATTGCGGGAGGATTCATACAGACTCTGTCCCTCTTGCTTGGCCTGCTCTGCCTCTAGTACCTGTTGCTCGACCAGACGAGTTAATAGGTCACGCATCTGATTGCCTGTAGTTCTGAGCCCGCCTTCAATTAATGCCTTCAGCGCGTCCTTGTCTCCGTCCAGAGCTGACTGGATAGATTGATCATATAATGCAAAATATTGATCCATCATGGCATCAAAAGGGCGTAAAATTTCCTGAGTCGCTTCTGTCAGCTTTGTATTTCGAAAGGTATCCATACTTTGAACCATTATTTTTTTTTCATTTTCTATAGACTTTATGTTTTCTTGCAACTGTGCCTGATTCGTTGTTATGTAATTATCACGCGCGAGCACCCTCAAGCGCGTATAGCTGATTTGGGTGGACATAGAGGTCTGGACAGGGATCAAGTAGTTGTCGTACATATCTGCGAGCGAAACATTCATCTTGCTCAGATTGCCCATGCTGTATATTCCAACCATTGCCATCAGCATCGAAACAAGCAAAAATGATGATATTAATTTCACGCTTGTTCTCAAATTATAGATCCATCTCATTACGCTGCTCAGCTCCTGATTTCTTTTTTTTGTACTGCTTCTCTGGTCTCTATAGCAACACTTCGTCCAGCTTCAGAATGCCTACCAAACGATCGTCCGAGAGGCCGATTCCAGTAAAATAGTTGCCACTGGCACTGGATGTCTTGTAGGGTGGCGGCTGAATCTCGGTCAGCACCTTCACCTGATTCACTTTGTCCACGATAAAGCCCGCTAATTCCTCCTTATGACTTACGACGATAATTCGGGTCATCTTGGTATACTCGTCCTTCTGCAACGAGAACAAGCGCCGCAAACTAATAACCGGAATAATACTGCCACGCAACTGGATGACCCCTTGCACATATCTCGGGCCATTCGGAATTTCGGTAATCTCCTGCATTTTAATAATTTCATGTATATCCGAGATCGGAACAGCGTAATGCTCACCCTCCACTTCAAATTCTATGTACTGCACTCCACGCTTCACCTCCTGATGGCTTGGTCGTATAATACTAATTATCCGACATTTCAAGAGGGGGAATTTTCCATGGAAGCACAACACACCAAGCAGCCAGACCATCAAATTTTCTCGCAGCAGAACTCCAGATTGTATACTGATGACCAAATTATTCAGATGTTTTTAACCACTTGTTGCCCTTCGCTTAATACACGTCGAAGCTATTTGAAAGCCTTTCGCTATTTCAGGAAATTTACCAATTACACGGCTCTTCAATTGATTACATGGAGAGAGATCGAGGCCTATAAGCTGTATTTGCAGCAGCGAGGAGCGGTCACCTTGGACAAAGCATTGGCGCCTGCGAGTGTCGCTGCTTTCCTGGCACCCTTAAAGTCCTTTTATCGATGGGGGAGCGACAACAACATTGGTCTGTTTCAGCATAATCCTACAACTAGCGTTCGATTGCCTGTTGTGCATGTGGTTAGCCAGAAGCATTATTTGACGCGCAGAGAGGTGGGCATCTTGCTGAATCAGCTAAAGGGGACGAACTTCAGAAATTATCTGATTGCTCTTTCACTTGTACTGCTAGGGATGAGGGTATCGGAGCTGGTCGCTGTCCGGTGGGGGAACTTTCATACGGATGTTATGGAGTCCGGGGTATGGCTGACGCTGGAACACACCAAGGGCGGGAAAACCCGCGAGATTAAAGTACCGCAACAGCTATGGAAGCTGTATATGGAACATGCGCAGACGCTGGCTGGACATGACTCTCCAACGTCCGAGCTGTTGTTATTTCCCATCACAACTCGGCAAGTTGAACGCATTATTGCACAAGCAGGGAGAGAAAGCGGCCTGAACAAGAAGGTTACCCCCCATTGGCTTCGGCATACCAATGCTACATTAGCCTTGCTTAACGGGGCTTCCTTGCAGCAGGTACAGGAAAATCTGGGTCATTCCCATATTAATACGACACAGCGTTACATGCACACCGTTGAACAGCTAAAGAAGTCTGCCACCGATTTTGTTGAGGATTCGCTAAAGGAGTTTATCCATTGACATCGAATCACCTGCCAATCTTGTTCTCCTTATGCCGAAGGCTGTCCAACCAACAAGAGTGCACGAGTTAACAGGATACACTTGTTTACATGCGGCCTCTCGAGGCCTCTTTACCACGCTGTCTGGGCGAATGTCACGATGGATGTATTCTTATGAATGTTAGTTGAGGTCTCCTGTTCGTCCCCCCCCTTTTTTTACCCACTTCTCGGTTGCTATTTTTCCACTATACAACATTGTGGCTTATGTCCTATAATTCATTTATACTCAATTCGACAAATTTTTCTCTTTTCAACATTATTTACACCTGAAATGTCGGATAATTAGTATTATGCGACCCGCCGCCCTCAATGATACCAAAGACAAGAAAATCAGGTGAAGTCGGGCTCAATAACTCCTCGTAGATGCCACTTCCTGTATATAATTATACCGATTCAACTAGCGCAAGGGCAAATGATTACCGTATAACAGGGCTGCCCAAATCATGGAATCCCCGTGTATAATCCTTGGTCACGGGCGGACAAATAATAGGCGACCTGCATGAATGCAAGTCGCCTATACGTATATCTATAAAGACTTAAACCGCCTCTTCGGCGTCGCTCTCCTCCATATGGAGCGTTTTCGCGAGTACCGAAAGGAGCAACTCGTTGTCAGGCGACAACAAGGTTACTTCCGGCGGAAGCTCGACCTGTCCCGCTAGAAGTGAATCGCCAATATTCAGCTCGCTAATATCCACGCTGATGGATGGCATCAATTGGTGAGGCAATGCTTGAATCTCGATGAAGGTGCTCTGCGTCTGCAGGCTGCCTCCCAGCTTCGTTCCCTTCGGGGTACCGACGAAGTGAAGCGCCACCTTCGCGCGAACCTTTTCATCGTGCTTTACGCGGAGCAGATCAATATGAATATAGTCGCCGGTAACCGGGTCCCGCTGCACATCCTCAAGCAGCACGGTGACAGGCTCAGAGTCTGCGATCCGAATATCCAACAACCCCGTTCCGCCCGTTCTGACCCAACGTCCAAACTCCCTTGCCGAGAGATGAATCCGATCACTTGCTTGATTCAATCCCATGACGACACCAGGGATACGCCCATTTTGACGCATACGTTTAAGACCCGACTTATTCATTGTTGTTCTGTGTTCCGCTGCAATACATGCTCTCATCATTATAACACTCCTTGGTTAATTGCTAATTATTTGTGCCCTCAAAATCTCTATTCATCGCTGAACGTCTGATTTCGTCCCCCTTACCGGGGGAAATATAGAGCACCATGACATCACCGCCTTCATCGTCATTGGTTATAGAATATAAGCTAAAGGCATCCCACTCTGAGTTAGAGAGCGACATGCCTTGTTCACTACCATAGCATAAACCTCATGGTTTGTCGACTTTAGCTGTGCGCATGGTATGCCTCCATTACCTTGCTGATGAACAGCTCCGCCGTTCTCGTCGGCTGCGGCTTGGCGACCATGCCTAGCGTCAGTGAGGGCAGCGGCACCTCTGTAGGCAGCTCCACCAGCTCACCCGCATCGATCTCCTGCTGTACGAATGGCCGAGGGACGAATGCCGCCCCATAGCCCCGCTTGGCGAACTCGATCAGCATATCATTACTGGTCAGCTCCATATCGGGTTCAATGCTGTAGCCCTGGGCGGCAAACCAGCCCTCCAGCATGCTGCGTGTTGTGCTTCCTGAGGTCAGCAGCAGCAGTGGAATGTCCAGCAGCCGGGCTGTCGGCAGCCTCTGCTGTGACCATGCCGAGAATGGACGACCGGCTACCAGACAATTATCGATCGTCTTCAGCGGGGTAGCTACAAGCTCGGCTGCATGAATCGGCAGATAGACGAAGCCGGCGTCGAGGCTCCCCTCCTGGATCAGCTTCATAATGCTCATCGTCCGCTGCTGAAGCAGTCGTATCCGAATATCGGGGTAGCTCGAATGAAATTCATCGAGGATCGGCAAGACCACCTCCTTAATGATTGCACCATTTGCGCCAATGCGAATCTGCCCCAGCTTATATTGCTTGAGCAGATCAAGCTGCGTCTTTGCAGCATCCAGATGCTGGAAGGCTTGTTCGACATGCTCCGCCAGCAGCTTCCCCTCCTCCGTCAACCGTATCCCCTTTGACAGCCGTTCGAACAGCCTTACGCCCAGTCTGTCCTCCAGTTGCTTCATCGCGTAGCTCACCGAGGGCTGTGTCATATGGAGCTGCTCCGCAGCTCTCGACATGTTCCCGAGGCGGGAGACCGTCAGGAAGACCCGATACCCTTCAATTTGGACGACCATCTATGATATTCACCCTCTCTATATCACGTCGGTAAAACCTCGATTTCATTTATCGCAATTATAGCTTTATAATGAAAGAACAACAACTATTCGAGCTGGAGGAATCAACAATGTCAGGAAATGTGTATGGAGAGCGGTTTAAAATATCCACCTTCGGGGAATCGCATGGCGAAGCGGTCGGGGTGATCATCGATGGCGTGACACCCGGCGTCGAGCTGGAGGAAAGCTATATTCAGGCTCAGATGGATCGCCGCAAGCCGGGGCAATCCTCTGTAACCTCTCCCCGCAAGGAGTATGACAAGATTAACATCGTGTCCGGCATGTTCGAGGGCAAGACGACAGGCACGCCGCTAGCGATCATCTTATACAACACGGATATGCGTCCGTCGGCTTACGATGATATTCAGAACTCCTTCCGCCCCGGTCACGCAGATTACACCTACCTGCACAAGTATGGCCTTCGCGACCATCGCGGCAGTGGACGGGCCTCGGGTCGGGAGACGGCGGCGCGTGTCGCAGCCGGTGCCGTCGCGCGCAAGCTGCTCGAACAGCGGGGCGTATCGATCGTCGCCTACACGACGGAGATTGGCGGCATCGCCTGCGAAAGCTATGATGAGGCCAGCATTGAGACGAATCCGGTACGTGCTTGCGATCCGGCTGCCGCGGTGCGCATGGTCGAGAAGATCGAGGCACTGGCGCAGGCCGGTGATAGCTGTGGCGGCATCGTGGAATGCCGCATCCGGGGGGTTCTGCCTGGTCTGGGCGAGCCCGCCTTTGACAAGCTCGATGCTGAGCTTGCCAAGGCGATGCTATCGATCGGAGCCGTCAAGGGCATCGAGTTCGGCGCCGGCTTTGCTGCGGCTCGCATGGCCGGCAGCGAGCACAATGACCGGATGAACAAGGACGGCTTCCTGACGAACAACGCCGGCGGCATCCTGGGCGGTATTAGCACCGGAGCGGAGATCATCTTCCGCATTGCGGTGAAGCCGACGTCTTCGATCTCCATTCCACAGCAGACGCTGACGACCTCCGGCGAGGAGACGGTCATCGCGACGATCGGACGGCATGATCCATGCATCTGCCCGCGCATCGTCCCTGTCGTAGAGGCGATGGCCTGCATCGTTCTGGAGGATCAGTACAAGCGGCAGGCAGCACTGAGAGATTAATTCCTTATCTAGCGCTGCCCGCACCTAACAAGCGCAGGCTTGCTGCCATGCACCATAATAGGTGCGCGAGCTGCAAGCCTGCGCTTCTTGCGTTACACCGCAGCCAATCCTGCGGGCACCCTAGGCATCATGTCTATTCAAACAGCCGTCTGTGTTTATCAAAAAATTGAACATAAAATTTCACATGATCCAGTTCATGCCATTGCGCCGTCCTCAAGGGTTGGGTGTCCAGATTATAGATTTTGGCATGCAGTGTGCCGAGAACAAAGGGCGAATGCGTCGCAATAATGAATTGACTATCCAACAGCCGTGCCAGCTCGTTCATATGCTCCGCCAGCTTGATCTGATTGGACGGGGATAATGAGGTTTCCGGCTCGTCCAATAGATAGAGCTGACCGGGATGCAGATGCTCCTCAAAAAACTGCATCGATGTCTCGCCATTCGAATACTTCTCCTGTGCGAACTGGATGTTCGCAAGCTTCTTCTTCAGCTCATAGGATTGCTCATACTGTCTCGCTTCTTCCTTGCTCATCCCCTGGCTCAACTGCTCATGCAGGAGGCTCTCGCGCAATACCGCGGCCTGCTGGATTTTCTTGATCTCATACAGGATGTCCTCCGACTTCAGATACCGGCTCCCCTCGGGAAGCTGCCTAAGCTCCCTCTCCTCTATGTCCTCTCCCAACTGATAGCTGCAGCGTTCGAGAAACCGCTGAGCGTACATGCTCTGACCCGTGCTCATCCTCTCTGCCCCGGCCAGATTCAGTTTGTTCGCAATACTATTAAGCAAGGTGGATTTCCCACTGCCATTGCTTCCATACAGCACGGTAATCCGATCGAACAAGAGCACTTCCCCGGCGATCGACTTGAATACATGATCGGGATAAATGTTGGGATTGCGATCTGTGTAATCAGACAGCCTGAAGCTTCTCAGGTAGATCATCGATGTCTTCGCCTCCTGTTCTCATGTTCTCTCCCCTTACTCCCATTCAAACGCACCCGTATACAATTGATAATAGATTCCGCCCTGCGCGATGAGCTGATGATGATTGCCGCGCTCCTTGATCCTGCCCTTCTCCATCACCATAATGGCATCGGAATTCCGCACAGTGGACAGCCGATGTGCGATGACGAATACCGTTCGGCCCTCCATCAGATGATCCATTCCCGATTGTACCAGTGCTTCCGTCCGCGTATCAATGGATGAAGTCGCTTCATCCAGAATCATTACAGGCGGATTGGCAATAGCCGCTCTGGCGATAGCCAGCAGTTGGCTCTGTCCCTGTGAGAGGCTGTTGCCGCTGCCGTCCAGCCGGGTCTGATACCCCTCCGGCAGGCGCTCGATGAAGCCGGCGGCATGTGACCGTCTGGCTGCTTCCCTGACCTCCTCGTCGCTGGCCTCCAGCCGCCCGTAGCGAATGTTATCGGCCACAGTGCCGGAGAACAGATGGGTGTCTTGCAGTACAATGCCTAGCGAACGGCGCAGATCCGCCTTGCGGATACGCTGAATATTAATGCCGTCATAGATGATCTCGCCCTCTGTAATATCGTAGAAGCGGTTCAGCAGGTTGGCAATCGTCGTTTTCCCTGCCCCGGTAGCGCCTACAAAGGCAAGCTTCTGTCCTGGCTCCGCATATAGCGTCACATCCTGAAGCACCTGCCTTTGTCCGTCATAGGAGAAGGATACCTGTCTGAGCTCCACCTTGCCCCTCAAGGGTACCGTAGAACCATCCTCCAGCTTCCATAGCCATCCCGCATGCTGCGAATTTCGTTCCAGCGTCACGCGCCCTTCGTCCTCCTCGGGACGTTCATCCATCAGGTTAAATATCCGCTCCGCCCCTGCTAGAGCTACGACAAACATATTGATCTGCGAGGAGAGCTCGGCGATCGGCATCGTGAAATGACGGGACAGGCTCAAGAAAGCCGCGATACTTCCGAGTGTCAAGCCCGCATTCCAGCCGGTTACCGCCATGGCACCGCCTGCGATGGCAACGAGCACGTAAATGAAGGTCGCAAGGTTGGCATTGATGGGCATTAAGATATTGGAAAACTTGTTAGCCGTAGCCGAGCTATGAAACAAGGCATCATTGAACCGGGCGAACTGCTCCACGGCCTTATCCTCGCGGCTGAACACTTGCACAACCTTTTGCCCATGTACCATCTCCTCGATATACCCGTCTACTACGCCTAGCGATTCCTGCTGCTGAAAAAAATGCTCCGTGGCCTTGGTGCCCACCGTCTTGGTTATCCATAACATCGCGAACGCGCCCACCACCACGACAAGCGTTAATGGAACATCGAGATAGAGCATCGTCCCCAGCACGACCAATAGTGTCACCACCGTGGATAGCAACTGGGGCAAGCCATCGGTAAGCATCATATTCAGCGTATCGACATCATTCGTATAGTGACTCATCAGATCGCCATGTGCCTTGCGGTCAAAATAACGGATCGGCAGCTTCTGCATATGACGGAACAAGTGGTCGCGAATCCGCCTCATGATGTGCTGTGAGATTGTAATCATCAGTCTCTTGGAGGCGAACGTGCTGATGACCCCCGCGGCGTAGATCGCGCCAAGTATCGCCAATGCTTGCAGCAAGGCATCAAAAACCGGGTGCTGGTCGCCTAGCAAGGGAACGATAAAGTCGTCGATAAGCAGTCTTAGAAAGGCCGCCGAAACGACAGATACCGCGGAGCTGATCAGGACGAGCAGCAGCACCAGACAAGCACTGAATTTAAAATATTTGAAGTAGGCAAGCAGGCGAATCATCGTTCTACCGTAGCTCGTGCTCTGCGGCATGCTCATGCTCATCCTCTCCCTTCGTTTGCGTATAATAGGCCTGCTGATATATCGCGCTTCTGCTCAGAAGCTCCTGGTGCGTGCCCTTATCGACCATCTTGCCCTCGTCCAGCACGATAATCTGATCGGCATCCTCAACAGAAGCGATGCGCTGGGCAATGATGATCTTCGTCGTATCCGGGATGCTTTCCCGGAAGACCCTGCGAATCATCGCATCTGTTCGTGTATCGACGGCGCTGGTCGAGTCATCCAGGATCAGTATGCGGGGCTTCTTGAGCAAGGCTCTGGCAATGCAGAGCCGCTGCTTCTGGCCTCCTGACAAGTTGCTTCCTCCTTGGGTCAGGCGGGTAGCATAGCCATCAGGGAAGGCGGAGATGAACTCATGGGCCTGAGCAGCCTTACAAGCCTCCACCAGCTCTTCATCCGTCGCAGCTTCATTGCCCCAACGAAGATTCTCCTTAATCGTGCCTTCAAATAAAACATTTTTTTGCAGCACCATCGCCACCTGATTGCGAAGCACGCGCAGCTCATACTGCTTGACATTCGTTCCGCTAACGAGCACCTCGCCCTCGCTCGCATCATAGAGCCGTGGAATCAATTGCACCAGCGTTGACTTCGCACTGCCCGCAGCGCCAATAATGCCAATGGTCTGTCCAGAGCGAATATGAAGGTTAATGCCGGATAACGCATCTCTCGTTGCCTTGGAGGAGTAACGGAAGGAAACGTTGCGGAACTCCACCTCGCCTGTAAGCAGCTCCGTGACCGGAGAATGAGGGCTTACAATGTCAGGCTCCTCGTTCAACAGGTCGGTAATCCGCCCGGCGGACGCTCGGGCAATGGCAATGACGATCACGACGATGCCGAGCGTCATCAGGCTCATCAGAATCTGCATCGAGTAAGCAAATATGCTCGTCAGCTCTCCAGTCGTCATCGACCCGCTGACCACCAGCTTGGCGCCAATCCAGGAGATGAGCAGCATCACAGCATATAGAACCATTTGCATAAGCGGCAGCTCATAGGACAGGATGCGCTCTGCCTTCGCCATCTGTGTGAAGATTCTCAGGGACACTGCCTGGAACTTGGAGATTTCATGCTCCTCCCGGACATAGGATTTCACGACACGGATTCCCCGGACATTCTCCTGCACGACTTGATTCAGCTCATCATAGCTGCCGAAGGCGCGTTCGAAGATAGGGAAGGACAGCTTCATAATAATCAGCATCCCCACGGCAAGTATAGGGACAACGATCAGGAACCACATCGCAATAGCAGGGCTGATCTGGTAGGTCATGATCGTGGCAAATATCATCATAACCGGACTGCGAAAGGCAATTCGGAGGATCATGAGAAAAGCGTTCTGCACATGCGTAATATCCGTCGTCAGCCTGGTGACGACCCCCGGGGTGGAGAACTTATCCATATTAGCATAAGATAGCCGCTGAACATGGCGGAATAGATCATATCGCAGGTTTTTGCCAAATCCCGCCATGGCGATGGCCGAATGTTTGCCAGCCAGTGCGCCAAATATAAGCGATACCAGGGCAAACAACACCAGAATCAACCCATACTTCACAATCAGATTCATCTGTCCGCCGCTAATTCCCTGATCAATCAATTCGGCCATGAACAACGGAATGATGACCTCCATCGCAACCTCACCCAGCAGAAACAAGGGCGTCAGCCACGAATCCTTCTTGTACTCCCTCACACTCTGCAGCAATGTTCCTAGCATATAGATCTCTCCTCTTGGTTGGCATCCTCCGTCATTCAAGGATGGATGAACCGTACAATACATGCTATTATAAACTGTATAGTTGCTATACAGTCAATTCGACTTTTTGAGGGGGAAACTGCCATGCGCCAGACCGATATGTTGTCCATCAGCGCATTTTCCAAGATGTCCGATGTCTCTCGTAAAACACTCATCTATTATGATCGGATCGGGCTGTTCAAGCCGACGTTCATCGCTGATAACGGCTACCGCTATTACCATCGCAGTCAGTTGGATACGATGGGCGTCATCCATATCTTCAAGGAGCTGGGCATGTCTCTGGAGGAGATTAAGGAGCATCTGGAGCAACGAACGCCGATCAGCACGCTTCAGCTTCTGCGAAAGCAGGAACAGATTCTACAGTTGCAGATTGCGAAGCTCAAGCGAGCAAGACAGATGATTATCCGTCGAGCCGAGGATTTAGAGCAATCGATGACGGTCAATGTTCAGCAGATGTACGTCATCTGGCAGCCGCGGACGCCTCTGCTCCTGAGCTGCCGCGTCCACGCATCCAAGAAGCAATTCACCGAGGAGCTGTGGATGGATTTTCAACAGCGGCTGCAACGGGAGCATGCGCCTCTTGGTTACCCCAATGGGATCGTGATCCCTAAGGAGTATTTGCTGCGGAAAGATGGGGACATGGTATCCCATATGTATAGCTACATGACTACGGATGCCCATGAACAGGCATATCGGCCGGAGGGGTTCTATTTCATTGCTTACGCCAGAGCTGACTATGGGGATACGGAAAAAATCTATCCGCGTATCTTCGAAGCGTTGGAGCGCCACCGATATACTATCATTGGCGATGCTTATGAGGAGTATCTGCAGGACGAGGTGTCCCTGCGAAATTCGGAGGAGTATCTGGTCAAGGTTATGGTGCCGATCGAGGAGCCAGCGTACCCCGGAGAGTGCAGCGGCTAAGAGGGGAAAAGAGATGGATGGTAGCTCTCCGCTAGTGTAATTCAGTGTGAGAAATTACCATCCATCTGAGGCTATAGATTCAATTCATTCCGGGACAGCGTATACCGTCCCTCCTTACCCAGTTCCAGCACCAGACGTGAGGCGCCCGCTTGCAGCGTTACCTCTGCGCCGCGATCCTTAATATCCTCCACATAGATATGTCCCTCGAGGGCATACAGGATTTCACTGCGTTCATCATAGACCACTTCAGGATCCAACGGTTCCTTGTCAATGAGCGAAGTTAATTTCAGTTGTTGATCCTCATCTATGCCGATGCTGAACATCCGCAGGCCGGTCAAGGCTCCCATCTTGTAGTCGGTAGCATAGATGTAATACAGGTTATCGTCTCGCTTTAACATCTCATCCACACGTAGACTCCCTTTTTGATCCAGTATCTGGACGACTCCTTGATGAAGAACGATATGGTAGCTTTCCCTTGCACTGGCGCCATAGATCTCCGGATTCTCGATGTACTCCATTAGTTGGAAGCCATCCGCTTCAAAGACCGTGATGAACCTGGATAATTGCTGGACTTGTTCGCTAGTTAGCTCCGGGTTTTTCGCCCAGTATCGTTGAAGCTCTGCTATGGCTTTGGCCTTTTGTTCACTGGTGATTTCTCCATTGTCCCATTTGCTAAGCAGCTTCTGAACCTCTGCTTCAGAATCTTGCTTTCCATTTAGCCAGAGCATGGCCGTGATCAGCACGAAGCAACATAATAAGGTGATATACATTTTATTCATGAATACCTATTGCACTCCTTGCCTGTACAAGCTTATAGTCAATGTGGGGAGGGGGATATGAAATTGAAAAAGATACTTATCATTGGAATTGTAGCCAGCGGTAAGACAACTCTTGCCAAGCAGCTATCCGAAATCCTGCATATCCCTTGGTATGAGCTGGATTGTATCGTTCATTATAAGACCGGAGCTGTACGGTACAAACGAACGGCGGATGAGCAACTGGGCGTGATTCATGATATTGATCAGTATGGCGAATGGATATTTGAAGGTGTGGACCGGTCATCGTATCGTTGCTTATTCGACATGGCGGATACGATATTATTTCTTGATCCTCCTTTGTGGAAGCGCAGAATCCGTATCTTTACCCGGTTTCTCAAACAAAACCTTGGCATCGAGACCTGTGACTATAAGCCTGATCTGAAAATGCTGAGCATGATGTATACATGGACACGAGATTTCGAAGAACACCGTGAGGAATTCGAATCCCGATTAACCATGTATAAGGATAAGGTAATCCGTCTGTATGACAATCCAGATCTGTCTGCTCTGAAAAACAGACTTCATCCAATTGAAGACCGGGCGCAATAAGCACTCAACAGGTCGTATTCGTTCATATGGATTGGCATAGCCTGTATTCTAGAACAAGGGATTGCCGTTAACGGACACAGCAACCCCCTGTATCATTATACTTTGTGAGCGACAACCATAATCTCTATCTCATCCAAATCAATAGGTGCACGCTTCCAGTTACCTGCCGTACCACCCCAAATATGCTCGACCTTGAGCCCTGACTGAGCAAACATGGCTTGCAGTTCACTAGGAAAATAACGGCGCTCCTTAATCTCCACCTGCCTCTTCCCTTCCGGCAAATCCCACTCCTCCATATAATGCTCGATCATGGTTGCCGGATTGAATCGGCCAGCTTCAACATGCTCTTGCGTGAGCTTGCGGATGTTGGCATAGGCATTTAATGTGGTTAAGATAAATCGCCCCTGCGGCCGAAGCGCATCAGAGATGGCTTGGAGAATGGCCCGATCATGCTCCACAGGCTCCTCCTCTCTGCCAACGAGGCCGAAAGCACCCTCACACAGACATATTACCGCATCATAGGAACGGGTAGGAGTGAACAACACCGCATCCTGATGAATCCACTCGACATTCACCTGTGCCTCGCTTGCGGCTTGTGCCGCTTCAGATAGCATCCCGGAGGATATATCAACACCCGTAACCTTATACCCGCGTCTGGCTAACTCGATAGAATGTCTTCCTGTCCCACACCCTATATCAAGAACCGTATCCCCTTCAGACAGCTTCAATTCATCAATAAGAAAATCAACTTCCTTGATCGTGTTTCGGGTAAATCCGTTGCTCATATAATGCGGGGCATGTGCATCAAAAAACGCAATCCAATTATTCTTCATCTCGTTACCTCCATGTATTGTGAACACGGAAGCTGGCATACTTAGAGCAGCTACATGCAACCTCCGCCGTTCAAATGTGTGCTCTCCCCTGTTGAAACTGGACGGAAATACTTTTCATATCCATCACTCCTTTGCATCAGATACCCAAAGTGTACCTTGATCTTCCAGATATGACAACCATACTATTCAAAATCCAACCAGAACATTCGTTTGCTTCGTCATGCATTTTTCTGTAAAATAGAGGGATAGAACGAATTGTGATCGTGGGTAGAGAACCATACTCGAATCAGGAGATTCTCGTTAAGGAGCGAACTGGATATGATCCAATTAACGAACCGTGAGGCACGCCAGTTTCTGTTACTGAAGCATGGACTGTGGGGCGAGCATCGATTTGCCGGCAAGCAGGGCGTCATGGAATTTATACGGCGGGCCGGCTGTATTCAGTATGATCCGATCGATGTGTGCGGGAAGAATGCCGAACTCGTGCTGCAATCGCGAATCAAGGGATTTGCCAAGCCGATGCTTGACGAGCTGCTGTATCAGGATCGCTGCCTGATCGATTATCCAGACAAAAATTTGGCGATTATCCCGGCCGAGGACTGGCCGTATTTCGAACGATACCGGAAGGCTGCCCGAGAGCATGCCGCGCGCTATCCCGAGATGATGCCCCTGATCGCGCAGGTGCGAGCCCATATTCAACATCACGGTGCGATAAGCTCGAATGAGCTGAATCTGGAGGGGGATTTCACCTGGCAGTCGGCGATTCACTGGAGCGGCGGAAACAATGCATCCCGGTCGGTGCTGGAGCAGATGTATTCCACAGGCGAGCTCGTCATCCATCACAAGAAAGGAACCCGCAAGTATTACGATCTAGCCGAAAAGCACTTGCCTCCAAGCCTGCGCAGTGCCCCTGATCCGCTGGAAGACGAGCTGGAGCATCATAAGTGGCGGGTGCTTCGTCGCATCGGTGCTGTCGGTCTGCTATGGAACCGCGCCTCTGACGCCTGGCTGAATATATGGGGCTTGAAGTCGGAGCAGCGCAATGAGGCTTTCCGCCAATTGGTGCAGGAAGCCCGCATTATGGCTGTTGCCGTCGAGCAAATGAAGGATGTGCTGTACTGCCGCGCGGAGGATGTCCCGCTCATCGAGACCATCCTGCAGCATGCGGCGCCCAGCCAACGCTGCGAGCTCATCGCCCCGCTCGACAATCTGATATGGGACAGAAAGCTGATCAACGAATTGTTTCATTTCGATTACACGTGGGAGATTTATACACCTGCGATGAAACGGAGATTCGGCTACTATGTGCTGCCGCTATTGTACGGAGATCGCTTCATCGGCCGAGCCGAGATCATCGCAGAACGAAAGAGCGGGACACTCGTGGTCAGAAATATCTGGTACGAGCATGACATCCAGCCAACCAAGCCCTTGCGAGCCGCTGTGAATCGTTGCCTTCAACACTTCGCCCTCTTCAATGGATGCGAGACGATCGCAGCGCCATCTATAAGCTGAGGCCATCATGACCCTGCTTCGAGGCTTGGCTGCATGTGTACCGCTAGGCTGAGGTCGACCGTTAACATATACTGTCGTTGTACGAGAGGCTTAAACATGCTATAAGTGTAGAAGAAGCAAGCAGCCGCTTCGCTTACTTTTTCAGAAGATTTTACATGTCACCCATGTATCCATAGAGAGGTTTTTAAGATGACGAATCATTTTTGGCATGAATTACCGCGCCCTTTTTTTGTATTGGCGCCCATGGAGGATGTGACGGATGTGGTGTTTCGTCATGTCGTCAGCGAAGCAGGCAGACCGGATGTGTTCTTTACAGAGTTCGCGAATACCGAGAGCTATTGTCATCCTGAGGGGAACAAAAGTGTGCGTGGACGGTTGACCTTTACTGCGGATGAGCAGCCGATTGTTGCCCATATCTGGGGCGACAAGCCGGAATACTTCCATCAGATGAGCATCGGGATGGCGGAGGAAGGGTTCCAGGGCATCGATATTAATATGGGCTGTCCTGTCGCGAATGTAGCCGAGAATGGCAAGGGAAGCGGATTGATCTGCCGTCCCGCTATCGCAGCGGAGATCATCCAGGCAGCCAAGGCGGGGGGACTGCCCGTCAGTGTGAAGACGAGGCTTGGCTTTACTGCCGTGGACGAATGGCGCGACTGGTTGACCCATATATTGCAGCAGGACATTGTGAATCTGTCCATTCATCTGCGTACCCGGGAAGAGATGAGCAAGGTGGAGGCGCACTGGGAGCTGATTCCGGAGATCAAGCAGCTTCGTGATAAGGTGGCGCCGAATACGCTTCTCACCATTAACGGGGACATCCCTGACCGTCAGACCGGTCTGAGGCTCGCGGAGCAATATGGCGTCGATGGCATTATGATTGGGCGTGGCATCTTCCACAATCCGTTTGCCTTCGAGCGAGAGCCGAGGGAGCACAGCAGTGAGGAATTGCTGCATCTTCTACGACTGCACCTCGATCTGCATGATCAATATGCCCTGTTGGTGCCGCGCTCGTTCAGCGCGCTCGCACGTTTCTTCAAGGTGTATGTCCGTGGGTTCCGGGGAGCAGGCGAGCTCCGCAATCACTTGATGAACGCCAAGTCGACCCGTGAAGTGCGTGCACTGCTCGACGAGTTTGACAGCGTACAGGATAGGACACAGGAACGATAAACGCTGGATGAGTCGATCACTTTGGATCGAATCTGTTATAGCTTTTAGCTATAATCAGTTATACTTTTTAAGTATCTGTTTTAACCCTGCTCGCATGGTATGATATTTATAACATGTTGAGGGGGTTATTTACATGACCGATAAGTTCCAGATCGTAGGAAGCTTGTTGCGGCCGGAAGAGCTGCTGAAATATAAAACACAGATCGAGCATCGCGATGATATTCAGTACCCGTTTTATGATCATTTCGAGGGCTATGCAGCGTGTGAGTCCGAGGCGATCAAGCAAGTCGTGAAGAAGGAAATCGAGCATGACCTGTCCATTATTACGGATGGCGAATTTTCCAAATCGATGTGGCATCTGGACTTTGTATGGGGCTTCAGCGGGGTCGAGCGTTATATTGCAGACCATGGCTACTTCTTCAGAGATGTGGATGGAACATCGAAATACGAGACGCGCAAGGATATCGGACTGCGCATTACAGACAAGCTGGGCGGGAAAAATCACCATTTCATTCAACTGTTCAAGCAGCTTCAGGACGCAGCAGGCAATCAGCAGACGAAGCTGTGCATTCCGTCGCCCTCCCATATCTTCGGTGAATTGTCCTGGTCGGATAATATTGGCGGTACGAATGCCGTCTATCAGAATACGCAAGAGCTCAAGGCTGGACTCGTTAGCGCGTATAAGGAATTTGTAGAGGAGTTTGCTGCAGCGGGTGGCAAAATTCTGCAAATGGATGACTGCTTGTGGGAGCTGTTCGCAGACGATAATCCGAATTCTCCATTCACTGGAGAGCAGATCAATCAAGAGGAAGTGCAAGGTCTCGCCACCGAATTTATCGATATTAACAATACCGTGATCGACTTCGGTCACAGTCTCGGTCTGAAGATGTGGACGCATAACTGCCGCGGCAACTATGACTCCCGTAATATGGGCGGTGGCTCGTATGCGAAGATCGCTCATCTGTTCCTGAAGCAATTGAAGTATGACCGCTTCTTCCTGGAGTGGGATGATGAACGTGCCGGCTCCATCGAGGCGCTCGAGGTGTTCAAGGACAGACCGGACACGGAGATTGTATTAGGTCTGCTCTCCTCCAAAACACACACACTTGATGATGAAGCTCGCGTTATTCGTCTGCTGGACGAGGCCTCCAAGATCATCGATAAGGATCGGCTGCTGCTGTCTCACCAATGCGGCTTTGCCTCCTGTGACGGAGGTAATGAGCTTAGTGAAGGTGAGCAGTGGGCGAAGATTGATCAAGGCCAGAGAATTGCGAAGCAGTACTGGGGCAGCTAGATACTTCCCTCTATTGCCGCGGCTGTGATCTTTCCTGTAACCACGGGAAAAAGTGGCCTTCATATTATAGGAGAAAAGGGTGGGTGAATCCTCGTGGTTCATCCACCCTTGTTCTCTTTATTCATCGTAAAGCCGAGCAGGCATTGGACAGTGGATGCAGGTCGGCTTCCATCTCGCTGAACGATGGCTTACCGCCCTGCACCTGGATGTAGGGCGGTTGTATCTTACTCGGTCTTAGTTAAGCTATCTACGACAAATTGAAGCTGAGCTTCCAACGAAATCGGATCACTGAACACAAAGCCGCGGCTGTTCTCACGATACACCCGATGATTTTGGACAGCAGGGAGCTTCTCCCAGATTGTGCCTTCAAAAACCTCGGACGCATGATCATCGCCTGTCCACCCGCTAATGAAGATATAATCGCCTGCATACTCTGGCAGCAGTTCAAGAGATAGCTTGGCCCACCCCTTGCCGCTGTCTATCGCTTCCTTCTGAATAATCGGCGGCGCCTTCAGATCGAACTCGCCATAAATAATGTCGCCGCCCCTGCCAAAGCTGCCATAGGCATAAAATTCCTTGGCGCTTCCCGAATCGAAGATCGATACGGTACGATCACCTACCGCTTCCTTCACGAGTGGTTTATACTGGGCGATCTTGGCGTCCCACTCTGCAATCCAGGCCCTCGCCTGTTCTTCTCTGCCTGTCATCTTGCCAAATTCCATTAATTGCTCCCTTAGAGGTGTTCCGTATTCCACAGCGACGGTCGGTGCGATTTTAGACAGCTCCTCAATCGTCTGGGGATCATTCCAGACAACAATTAAGTCCGGCTGTAGCTCCAGTATTTTCTCGTAAGGCACCTCATTTCCTAGGTTCACAACGTTATCCAGTTTCCCGACAGTATAGTCGTTAAAGGACTCATCGCCCGTTCCAACCGGCTTTAGACCTAGCGCCAGCAAATATCCAGTGAATGCCCCAGCCACCATGACAACTCTTTGAGGATTTTTGTGGATTTGGACCTTGCCATTTGGCCCGGAATAGGTGATCATCTCTGAGCTGTTGCTTGTATGTCCAGTTGCTGTCTTCCCGGAATTGTTCGCCCCACTCTCAGCACCTGCAGTCGAACTTGTCGCCATATTCGTGCCAGCGCCTCGATTTGTATTGACTGAACCGGAGGAGCATGCGCTTAGTAATAAAGTCAGACACAGCAGGAGCGTAATGCCAACAGGTAACGTGCGTCTATCCATTTGTAAATCTCCCTTTTCATTATATTGATAATCATTATCACCACTGTTATCAATATAACGACGAAGTCTACGCGGAGCAATGGATGATCCAAGCCTAATGATAGGATGATAAGAGCTTCCCCCAGCTTGTATCGACTGCTCCCGGTATTGCTTTGGCGTTATTCCGGTATGCTTTTTGAATACCCGGATGAAATAGGAGACATCGGTATATCCGACACGTGTTGCGATTTCCTGCAAGGATAAATGTGTCTGTTGCAGCAGTGCTCCTGCTCGTCTCATCCTAATCCCAATGAGGTAATCGATGATACTTGTGCCAGTCTCCCGCCTGAAATGCTTGGACAGATAAGGGACACTATAGTGGAAGGTGTGCGCAAGGGTTTCCAGGGTTAGCGGCCCGGCATAGTACTCCTGCATATATCGAATGAGCTGAGTTGTAAGATTGGGCTTAGCGAGGCTGACCTGCTGCTGATCCAGTTGCCGCAGCAGCTCATAGACAAATTGATAAAACAGCGTTTTGACATGGAATCGCTCCAAGCGCCCCTGCCCCTGTTCCTGTGCAAGCCACTCGCCCAGCATTCGCTCAGCCAATTCGTACAGGAGTGCCGGGTGGAGCGGAATAAAGCCGTATTGGAGATGGAAGGGCAATTGCTGTTGATCCATATGCCGAAGTGTCTGCTGCTTCCCCGATAACGATAAGGTGGCCTTATAGAAGATCAGGTAATAATGAAACGCTTCATTCGCCGGGATCATCTCAAGACGAGCGCCTTTGCCCCCATGCAGCATATAATAAGTCGTGGCAGCATGCTCATTCCCGTCCAACAGTAGCGTTGCACTGCCATGCGTCACATACAGATATGCGCTGGCAGGAAGCAGGTATGGGCTCGCATGCTCGCCGGCTTTCATGCGGATATGTCGTACATCCATCAATTTGAGCGCAGCATCATTCCAGATCCGTAGGTGTTCTTGAACGTTCACTTTCAATGGAGCGTTGTCTTCCTTCCCTAAGCTGAAGCCAGCCTTAATACGTTGACATTACCACCATTATATCAGAAGTAAGCCGCATCAACATGAGAACGGAACTGCCGATGATCGCTCCCGAAGGGAGTCCATACTGGACGATGAGTAGTACATACAATCTACATAAACATATAATCCCAAATTAGTATTTATGTGATATTATTAAAGTGATTACGCATACCAAATTAAAGGAGGAGGCAACGATGACTTCTTTAAGTTTAAGCGACCTGTTCACCAGGCGTGTCACTGAACATCCGCTTCATATTTCTCTGGTCTGCGAGAACGAGTCCATTACGTATGCCAGACTTGAGGAGCGAAGCAATCAGCTTGCCCACTATCTGCTTCAATCGGGTGCACAGCGAGGAGATCGGATTGGACTTGCACTGAACCATTCTCCCCATTTGATCGTATCTATCTTGGCTATTATTAAGACAGGCGCCTTATATGTTCCTATCGATATGAATTATCCCCAGGAGCGTATCCGCTTTATGATCGAGGATGCCCAAATATCGTTGCTCCTCACAAGATCAGATCATGAGAGAATTTTCGAGGATTTGACTTTAAGCATCGTCGACTTAGATGAGGTACGATATATCATTGACCAACAGCCCCTCACCAAGCCGCCGATTACAGTACAGGCTTCCGATGCCGCGTACATGATGTATACCTCTGGCACAACCGGCACACCCAAAGGCGTCGTTATTTCACACCAATCGGTTGCACATCTCACCTATCATCCCTCATTCCTGCCCATACACCCCTCTGATATCGTAGCATGTCTATCTAGTATTTCGTTCGATTCCTCCACATTAGAAATTTGGTCCGCCTTGTTGAATGGTGCAACGCTAGCCATCCCTGCTCCTGAAAAGCTTACGCCTGATCTTGTCGTCAGAATGATCTCCACCTTTCAGGTATCCGTTCTCTTCTTGACCCCAGGACTGTTCAACCTGATGGTTGAGGAGCATCTTGCCTCACTGAGCACGGTACGCTACATCCTATCTGGCGGGGATGTCATGTCTCCTGCAATCGCACATGCAGCCCTCCAGCAATTGCCGAATACTACCCTTATTAACGGATATGGGCCGACTGAGAATACTATTTTCACGACGACTTTTCAATTGCCGGGCGCGTGGGACAAGAATACACCGATCCCGATCGGTACGCCAGTCGCCGGTACAGTCATCGATATTATTAATGAGCATGGTGAATCCGTCCCCATGGGACAGGCTGGCGAATTGATTGCTGGAGGGGATGGACTATGCTTGGGGTACTGGCAGAGAGATGAATTGAACCACAGTCGCTTTATCGAGAAGGGGGGGACACGTTACTTCAAGACTGGTGATCTCGTTCGTCAGCAGCAAGGCGGCTGCATTGAATTCATAGGGAGAGCGGATGACCAGGTGAAAATCAGGGGATTTCGCATCGAGCTCGGTGAGATTGAGCATGTGCTGATGGAGCATCCCGAGGTCACAGCCTGTGTCGTCACGGCTACGGAGGTTGCGCCGGGTGACAAACGGTTGGTGGCCTACATCATTCCTGCATACCGAGAAGGCTGGAAGGCTGGCGAGATTCAGCGCTATGCCCGCCAAAAGCTTCCCGAGTTCATGTGTCCTGCACACTATGTGATCAAGGAGGCCTTTCCCCTTACCCATAATGGCAAAATAGACCGTCATCAACTGCGAGCCACATCGTTTGAACGCCCGGAGCTTCACACCCGCTATGAAGCACCGGCTAATGCTCTGGAGCGCGACCTCTGTGAGCTATGGTCAGACAGACTACGCATAGGGCCTATTGGCAGGCACGATAACTTTTTTGACTTGGGTGGAAATTCGATGCTGGCCGCCAAGGTAATGATACAGACCGAACAAGTGCTGCAAGCTCATCATCCTTCCTATAGCCCTAGCAAGCTTCCCGCAAGCACCCTCTATGATTATCCCACCATCCATGATCTTTGCCGCATGCTGGAGCAAGAGCCCGCAGCACGACATTCCGAGTTTTCATCCGATGTTCACTTGAATGCTCATATTCAGCCGTCACATCCCTTTTCTCCTGCTTCCTTCGTGCAGCATGCCGTATTGTTAACGGGTGCGACAGGCTTCCTAGGAGCTTATCTGATCAAGGAGCTTATCGCATTGCATCCGGGAATTCAGATCTATTGCATGGTGCGGGCGAGAGATGAACATCACGCCTTGCAACGTATTGTAGTCAATATGGAGAAATATCATCTCTGGGAGGAGCGTTACCTGGCTCACATTAAGGCGATTGCCGGGCATCTGGAACAGGCTCAATTCGGATTGCCTGCAGAGCAATATCAGCAGCTCACGGACTTCATCGATGCCATATATCATAATGGTGCGATGGTCAACTATGTCCAATCCTACACGATGCACAAAAATAGCAACGTTCGCGGCACAGAGAATATTCTGGAATTGGCCTGCACGGGACGACTCAAGCCCGTACACTTCCTGTCCACTATCTCTGTATTCGGGCCTGCCGGATATGACAGACAGATCAACTGCATCTATGAAGAAGCACGCCTGGAATCCTTCCATACCTATGTACAAATGGATATGGGCTATTCGCAGAGCAAATGGGTAGCTGAACAGCTCGTATGGGAGGCCGAGCGGCGCGGCTTGCCTGTCACCGTGTTCCGCCCAGGCTTCATCATGGGAGACAGCCAGAGCGGGATAAGCAATACAGAGGATTATATGGGAAGGCTCATTAAAGGCTGCATTCAATTGCATGCTTTCGCCGATCTGCCGAATCAACGCAAGGAGTTTGTTCCGGTAGATTTTGTTTCCAAGGCCATCGCCTATATATGCAAGGAGCCGACCAACTTTGGCAAGGCCTATCATCTGGTTCCTCCCCACCACAGGACGATGGATTTGAATGATTTCTTCGAGATGATAACCACAGAGCTCGGCTATGATATGGACAAGCAGCCTTACCATGTCTGGGTCAACGCCTTAGTGAAGGAAAGCCAGAATTCAAGCAACGCACTGACTCCATTCCTCCCCATGCTCACGGAGAAGATTGAACAGGGAAAAAGCATCTGGGAGCTATATGAGAACATGCCAGCTTACGATTCCTCCAACACCCGGAATGCCTTGGTAACGACCGGCATGACTTGCCCCGATATGGATACAGAGCTGCTGCGACGTTATTTCTCCTACATGACACGCATTGGTTTTCTCGATCAGCCAGAGAATAAAGTTGCAACCACCTGACCTTCAGAGAAAACGGCAGAGAAAAGGAAGTATCCGTAGGGGCCCCAGGATACTTCCTTTCTTAGGTTGCTATTTCATGTGAACACAATCATCCTGCATGTATGGACTCCTGGCCTGACCTTCACATTAGCCTGCAGCCCATATCTCTATTTCTATTTTGATAGCTTCCAGACCTAGAGCCGTGACATAAGCAATGGTCATCGAAGGTGGAGTCTCCCCGAAGAAATCTCCATAGACCTTATAGAAATACTCCCAATCTATTTCTTCTTTCGACCATATATTTACCTTTGTCACGTGATCTGGCCCCAGATCTATACTCTTCAGTAGATTGGATATATTTATAAATGTATTCTTTACTTGTTGATTGAACTCCTCAGGAATATTCCCGTCCAAATCGGCTCCGATTTGTCCCGAAAAGGTATATAGCGTCGAATTAGGCTTGATCTTGGTGATATGCGTATAATTCCCCACGGCTTTACTTATTCCTGATGAAGATAATCTAGTAACGACATGTTGATTCATTCAGATAACATCCCTTCTCTATTGGATAAATAATTTCTAACACTGCATACCTCAGCCGTATACAGTTATCCACTGCTAGAAATTTATCTATCAAAAACAGAGATGGAATGCTCGTTCATTTGGATCATGCGACTAATGAATACCCGTCTCATTCGCTACCTCCTTTCAAGCTTCAATCATAGGAGGAATCGGGGATATTGTCAAATTCCCACTCTCCTACGGGGAGCAAACTCTATTTGCTCTCTCAACCAGCTTTCTTGAGGCTAAGCTAGACCTTTTTTCGGTGTTCTTCCTCTGTTGCCATTGATCTGCGGCGCTTCGCTATTCGCTAGCCAGGTCGATCGACAGCAGCACGGGATCATTGCCGGCCAACAGCAATGGGTTTGCATTAGTGACCGTTTCCCCTGTGAATAGATTTTTCCAGGCCGACAGCGGCTCCCCATCCACAACAATCTCAACCTCGTAATCATCCCATCCGTAGTTCACCGCATTGATCAGCAGCTTGCCGTCCTTCATGACCGAACGCCATTCGACATTTTGCACCAGCTCATCGGTATTCACATCGATCAACTCAACCTTCATCAGATCGAGACCGTCGAGCACGGCGATCATACCCTCGTGGATCGCGGCTGCATCCGCAGTCGCAGGGATGACGATCGTGTTGGCGTGACTGAGCAGTTGGCTCCGCTGCGTGGTCGGCAGCAGTTGGTTCATCTCATTGTATTTGAGCGCATCGTCTCCGGTAATGACTAGCTTGCCTCCCTGTTGTACATAGGCCAGCAACGCCATCAAGGTATCCAGTGATACATGCGTCGCGTTGGGCACGACAACCAGCTGATGCTTGTCCAGCCCTTGAAGAGCGGCTTGCTTCTCCGTGACGAAGCCTACCTTCTGTCCACTAAAGTTAAGCGCCTCGTAGAACGCATTCAGCTTTTTGACGTAAGCTCCGGTGCTCCATCTGTCGACGACATCAGGCGTACGCGCTTGGTAGACCAGCGACGGGATCGAATACAGGATTGCCGCCTTAGCCGTATCCTCCTGAAAAGCCGTCACTTCCTCCGCCAATCGGTTCAAGTCCAGATTGGTTCTGCCGATCGCAGCCGTAACATCTGGACGATGCATGATGCTGCCATTAAAATCGCTGGCGTCATTATACGTGCGCTCCCAGACCCAGTAGGTCGTAGCTGTACGGTTGTGAATGGCGCCCTGCCACAGATTTGTACGGGCGTGTCCGACCATCTCCGGGATGTAGTTGGTGTCCCAGTCCTGGATAATATGATCCTCCGAATTAAAGACCGGCATCTCCTTAATCGAAGCTTGCAGATCATAATATTTGAACATATTCATGTACCCGGGGATGCCCCAGCCATAAAAATTATACGCATCGTTGCCGCTCATTTGACTGAACTCGGCAAACTGCTCGACATCCACACCCAGGTTCAGGCCGTTGCCTCCCCAAGCGTAATTCATAATTTTGGCATTAACCGGAATGTCCGGTGCCAGCTCGTGTACGATGTCCGCCATCCAGCTATGCCACTCGGAGAAAAGCTCATTATTAAAAACAACATAGTCGTAGAACTGCGGCGTAGCGCTTTCCGTTTGCGGCATCGGCACCTCGCTGAAGGCGGTGTAGCTCGTGCCATAGGCCAGATTCAAATCTGCGATGCTCGTATATTTCGTCTCCAGGTAGGTCTGCCATTCTGCCAGGTGAGCGCTCTCCAGATTAGAGTGGTAGGTCGACTCATTGGACAGGACGATGTTATGCAGCGACTCATAATCTTTCACCATCGGAATCAGCGTCCGCAAATAATCCTCGATGATCTCGCGCGATTTGGCCGCCTCGATATTGAAACGGATGAAGCCGATGCTGTCGCTCTGTGTTTCGGGCCATTCCTCCAGTACCCACGCCGGGAAATAATGCGGCGAGATGAGCAACGATACTGCAACGTTATGCTCCGCAGCCTGCTGCAGCGTTTGCTGTACGCTCACGATAGGATCTGTAGAGATTCGGTAGCCCTTCGCCGGATTCGGAGCGCCGATTTCTTCGAAATCGCCGTTGCGTAGCAAATTGGTCGACGTGCCGACCTTTACAAACGAGATATCGTCGATCCACAAGTCTGGCGTGACATCCTCGCTCAGGATGAGGAACGGATAGCTGTGGTCATTGGGCCCTGTCGTGAACTGAGCCGTAATGTGCTGCCAGTCATACGTTCCATGCGGGACCAACAAGCGATCGCCCCAGCCGCTGCCGCCGCCGATCCACGCATTTTGCACGCCGTTGCCCTTGACCCATGCGCTGACCTCGTAGGTCGTGTTCGGCTCTACAGTCAGCCACTGGCTCAGATTGTAGAAGACATGCGGCCCATAGCTCGAAGCATTGCTGATATGAAGCGAAGCCGTTCCCCCATGATAGACCGCTTGATCCAGCTCGCTCTCGGCCTGAACTCCGCCAGACTCGGAAGGCGCCCATCCGGGCAGCGGCTCTTCGGGAACGATAATGCCGTTCGGCCCGATCTCGATCTGGATCAGGTTCGTCCCATAGTCCTCGAACTTCGGAATATCCGCTTTGACCTGGCCGAAATGTCCGTATCCGGTAAAGAACACGGGCCGCTTGCTCGGCGTCGCTTCGCCCGCAAGCAAGGTGTCCGCCATAAAGGAATACTGATCGATCGTGCTGCGATCGGTGACGTATCGCGGCACTGCCAGCGGCGTCTTCACGGCATTGATGTAGTCCGTCAACTGCGCGGTGGCTTCGTCTAGCAACCGCTCCAGCTCGGTCGCTACATAATTCGCCCGCTCCAGCTCGCCTTGCAGAATATCCTCCCTGCCATAGCCGACGAAGTTGCGGATGACCGTAGCGTTCACAGTCTCATAATCAGTGGCCAGCTGCAACGTCTCGGCTTGCGACAGCAATTCGTCAAGATCCGCCAGCCCCAGCTCCAGATCATCAAATCGTCCCTCCAGCACAGTCGGATTAGGGGAAACCTTCAGCTCCACGGTACGACTCTGCGTCTGACTCGTGGCCAGATCGGTGACGAGCACATCGCCGCTATACTTCCCAGGCTGCTGCCATTGCACCTCCACCGTTTTTTTGAATATCGTCTCCCCTGGCACCGTGATCGGCTGTGCTGCCGTCACCTGCTGGAAGGGAAGCTCCAGCTCGAAATCCCGCGACGCCGTCCCGTAATTCAAGATATAGACGGCATACGTTCCGTCCTCCTCGGCGACGATCGTCTCCGGAGCCTTCGCGAAGGCGCTGAATGCTGCCGTAGTATCAATCAACTCCAGCGCACCGAATTTCTCGGGATGCTTGCCCATGCCAATGCCCTGCGTCCATTCCACATATCCTTCGCGGCCATTGCCGTCATTGTCATTAATCAATAGACTGAAGTTCAGGCTCGACTGTACGCCTACAGGACTGGTCGCCATGATCGCATCCCATGGCAGCGTCGCTTCATAGGTCGTAGTCGTGCCGGTGCGTTGCGTTAGCAGCGTTACGACATCCTTGTCTGCTACAGCCGTGCCCGCATTCCAACGCCAGACCTCTGGACCGCTGGAGCCTGCGGCCAATCCGTACTCCGCACCGTAGGTCACTCCGTCGGGACTGAACGCGATCTGAATGCTGTCCCCAGACCACATCGACTCGGCAGCTACCGGATGATGGTGATCGTCAGTGACCGTCGCCGATAGATACAGATTGTCCGCATCGTAAGCAAATTCGATCTCAGCCGACAAGTCTGCTGCCCCCTGCCAGCTCGGAATGAGCACCTGATTATCCCTTGCCGGCAGTTGAATCCCCATATGGACTGGCTCGGAGGCATGCAGCAACGGGATAAACATGGCATCGCCAAAGATCAGATGATGATCGTCAAAATCCAGCATGGACTCCCCGGCGTTGGCCGACGCCTGGAACGTCCAGGCAGGCTGAAGACTCGCCAGCAGCAGCGCAGCAGACAACGCCACTCCTATTTTTGAAACCGTTTTTTTTTTTGTATTCATTCCCATACCCTCCCGACTATCATGTTCAGTTATCCTTTTACAGCTCCCAACGTCAATCCTTTTACAAAATACTTTTGCAGAAACGGATAGAGCAGCAGAATAGGAAGCGCGGCTAAAAAGATTTGAGCCGATTGCACTGTACGATTGGACAGCTCCGCCAAATCCTTCATTTGATCTGCGGTTAAGGTGGTGAGGTTCTGAGACACAATCACCGTCTGAAGGTACGTGGACAACGGATAGTTGGTTGGCGAATTCATCAGGATCAATCCGTCAAACCAGGAATTCCAGTGTCCTACGACCGTCAGCAAAACCAAGGTTGCCATGGCCGGCAGCGACAGCGGAACATAGATGCGCCATAATGTGCCCCAATGGCCGGCTCCATCGATCAGAGCCGCTTCATCAAGCTCCCTCGGCAGCCCTCGGAAGAAGTTGATGAGCAGGATGACGTTGAAGACAGGGACAGCTCCCGGCAAAACGAGCGCCCAGATGGAATCAAGCAGCCCCAGGTTCCGTACAGTCAAATACCATGGGACTAACCCACCGTTGAACAAAATGGTGAACACAAATAGCCAGACATACAAGGTTCTGAAGCGAAATCTGCTCGACGTCTTGGATAACGGAAAAGCGATCAGAAGCGTCAGTCCCATACTGACTGCAGTTCCCAGCACCACACGTTGAACGGTGATCCATACGGAACGTAAAAATTCAGGTTTGTTCAGCATAAATTCATACGATTTCAACGTGAAATCGACCGGCCAAAACGTAACTTGCCCCGCTGTGGCGGCGCTGCTCGAGCTAAGAGAGGTTGCGAGCACATTAATTAACGGGAGGACACATAAAATCGCCATCAACATCAAAAACAAATAGTTTGCGACATTAAATACCATTCTGCTCTTTGAAATCCGGGATGCCATACACCTCCCTCCTTAAAAAATTCTATAATTGGCGAATCGGTATGCCAGAATATACGACAATCCGATTAACGCAAAGGAAACGAAGGATTTGAACAGCCCAACCGCCGTAGCTACGCTAAACTGCGCATTGTCCAGCAGCAATCGATAAATGTAGGTGTCCAGGATGTCTCCGCTCTTGTATACGCTGGAATTGTACAGGTTGAACACTTGGTCAAAGCCGGCGTTCAGCACATTGCCCAAGCTAAGCGTTGCCAAGAGGATAATGATCGGGAAGATGCCGGGGATCGTAATATGCAAGGTTTGCTTCCAGCGGTTAGCGCCATCGATGACAGCGGCTTCATACAAGGCAGGATTGACGCCTGTCAATGCCGCCAGGTACAGAATGGTGCCGAAGCCGAACTCCTTCCATACATCTGAGAATACAAGCACGAAAGGGAAGACATTGTTGTCACCGAGAAAAAACACGGATTCTAGCCCGAGCATATTTAAAAACCGATTCGCGATTCCTTCTGACGGCGACAAAATATTGATGAGCACGCCGCCCAATATGACCCAGGACAAAAAATGAGGCAAATAAATGAGCGTCTGGACGCTTCGTTTAACAGCTGATACTCGAACTTCATTTAGTAGCAACGCAACGACAATCGGAGCGATCAAGCCGGCTATTATTTTCATCATGGCGATAAAAACCGTATTCCATAGCACCTGGCCGAAATCAGGCATCGCTAAGACGTACTTGAAGTTGTCGAAGCCGATCCAGTCGGAGTTGAACATCCCCTTCACCGGATGAAACTTCTGAAAAGCAATTGTTAGGCCGGCCATCGGGATATATTGAAAGAGGATGACAATTATCAGACCCGGCAATATCATGAAATGCAACGGGAGCTCGCTGTAGTAGGTTTTGAATTTCATATCCGTCCACCTATCTGTAGGTAGAGGCCAGGTGAAGGCAGTCCTGCCTTCACCTGTCGCTCTTTATTTTTGAGTGTTTGCATACCATGCATTCACTTCAGCCGTAATGTCTTTGCCGCCAAGAGTATTCCAGTTTTTCACAAATTCATCGAAGGTGTTCACGTCGCCGCCCATAATGATGCTGGTATAGGCTTCGCTGATTAATTTATTCAGAGCAGCCGCCTTGGCGCCCATTGTCTCCGTCGGCGCGCCGACGAACTGTTCGGCCATGATGAGGTCTTTTTCCCATTGTTCACTAATGACGACCCTGGCGTCATTGACCACTTTGTCGGCCCAGAACGTATTATCGCCAGCTTGATACTTCGTAATTTTATTGAAGATCTCTTTTTCCGTCGGCACCAGGCTATCCCCATTATTGTCGGCTAATGCTTTCTCGACGTTAACCGCATACACGATATCCGTATCCGGGTTCAACGTCTGCACGAGCGGATAGTGCCATGGCTCTACCCCGTCGTGAGCCCCGAATCTTGAGAAGTCAGTGTTGATAAAGCTGCGATCCACATACAGATTCATTAATTTGACCACGACCTCGGGGTGGGCCATGCCCTTCTTCACGGTGAAGAAATTGCTGATCGGATTCGGCATTTGCGCCTTGGCCGGCTGGTCGTCGATGCTGAGGATCGGGAAAGCCTTCCACTCCGACTTCGGAGCATTATTTTTGAGATCCTGCAGCGGGAAAAACGGCGCCCATGTCGGGCCGATCCAGATGCCAACCTTGCCGCTCGTTACGCTTTCATTGACCTTTGTCGTATCCTTCACGCCAAATTCCCTGTCGATCTGTCCGGTTTTGTACAGCTCCTGCAGGACTCCGAGCGCTTCCTTCACTTCTGGCTGGATCCCTCCGAAGACGAGCTCGCCGGCATCGTTTTTAATCCAACTGTTAGGATAAGCATGGAAGCCGTTGAAGAACCCCGTCAGGCTCGGATAACCGAACAGCCCCTTTTCGGCAGCAATGCCGAAGGTGTCGTCTTTTTTATTTTGATCGGGGTCCTGCGTCGTAAAGGCATGCGCGATCTTCAACAGATCCTCCATTGTCTTGGGCTCCGCAAGCCCCAGATTCGTCAGCCAATCCGTTCTTACCCAGATGACATCCGACGTCCCGGCCAATACAGAGGACACATTGGGGATCGCCAACAGCTTGCCGTCAATGGTAGCCGATTGTAGATAAGGGTCCAACAGCTCCCTCACCTTCGGCGAGGCATATGCTTCATAGACCTGGGTCAGATCCTCCACTTGATCTCCGTCCGCCAGCATTTTCAGTTGTGTTGATCCTACTACGAACAAATCCGGCAGTTGATTGGAAGCGATGGTCACATTCAGCTTTTGGTTATATTGCTCCCCGCTTGAGGTCGTCCATTCATTTTTGATCGTGACCCCCAGAGCCTGTTCAATCTCGCGTGTCCAGTCATTATTATCGATACTCTCTCCCTCGACGAACTTGACCGACGCGCCCACATCCCGAATCGACGTGATGGTAATCGGCGGTTCGTATTTGCCCAAGGGATCATGATCTCCCTCGACCGCTTCGACCTGCTCTCCCGCGGTACCCTCCGTTTGGGGCGGCGCTATATTCCCCTGTTTCTCTTCCGCAGTACTGCATGCGCCAAGGATCAGTGTACACATAAGCACGGACATGAATAGCATCGACTGTGTTTTCTTTTTCATTGTGCCCCTCCTGAGATGCAAGAATAGTATGATGCTTTACATCATTGATTATAAAACAAATAGAAACGGCCCCAATACTGACCGTTTTTTACACCAAACTATCTTTTATTTACTCGCTCTCGCGTTCCCTGAATTCTTGCGGCGTGACATTCATATACTTCTTGAAAAACCGATAAAAATAGTTGTCCGACAAAAAGCCTACTGCAGCGGAAATCTCATGCATGCGATAGTGAGGCTGCTTCAACAACGCAATCGATTTCCTCAGTCGTATGCTTGTGATCTCTTCCGACAGGCTTTTACCGGTTATTTGCTTGTAGGTTCGAGAGAGGTACGAAGGATTGAGCGATACCTCCTGCGCGATCGAGGTCAGCGACACCTCCTGCTCCAGATGATCATGGATGTACGTATGGATGCGTGCAATGAGATGCTGCTCCGTCTCCGAGCGTTCGTTCGTTCGCGCCCTCTCGCTAGCGAGTCGCTTCGCCTGAACATACATCTCGGGCGCTTCAAGCCATGAGCCCCACTGATTTTCCGTATAGAAAGCGATCTCTGTCATCAACAGCTTTTGGCATGTGCTCTGAATCGCCTCCAGACTGCCGTTCACAAAAGACATCAAACGCTGCTCCGCCTGCTCGTTCTCCACCGCTTCCGCCTCCAGAGGCTGAATGAACCAGACCAGCTCATCCTTGCCGCCGGGAAACAACACCACTCGCGAGGAGGGAGACAACTCTTCCGCGATGTTCTGGATGGCAAATTGCAGCAGCGGCTGTTCATGGCTGTTGAACTTGGATTGCCACGGCTCCAGCTTCCCCAACACCAGCATGAGCGGCAATGACTCGAGAAGCGGAACCTGCAATTCGGCGAACCGCTGCTGCAGGCCGTTCATCCGCGCAGGACTTCCTGCCAGCAGCTCCGAGAAAAACGCTTTTTGCAAATAAGGCAATGCCGTTCGCATCTGCGCCCTGGCGCTCTGAATCAGATGCTCTAGCTCAAATTGCGAATTGAGCTGATCAACGGCACGCTGGATCGTCTGAATAATCTGGTCATCGGATTCGGTTTTTAGCAAGAAATCAAAGCTGTGATGGCGAATAGCTTCTTGTGCATAGGAAAACTCATCATAGCCGGTCAGAAAGATCACCTTGCAATGCGGCCAATGCTTTATAATCTCCTTGTGCATCTGAAGCCCTGTCATCTGGGGCATCTCGATATCCGTCATCACGATGTCTACTCTCAAGTCGTGCATGAGCGCCAGCGCTTCCCTGGCAGAGAAGGCATAGACAACCTCCAGCTCCGGGAGATCATGTTCTTCGATCAGCTCGACCAGGCCCCGCAGGATAACTTCCTCATCATCGACTAATAGCAATCTATACATCAAGCTCCTCCGTTCAACTCTATTCTCAGCTCGACCAGCAGCCCTCCGTAGGAAGAACGCCCGACCCTCAAGCCTGAGAGGGGGCCATACCTCAAGCGCAGACGACGGTGTATATTCAATAAAGCGGTCCGCTCCAGCGAGTGATCCACGGTGCGAAGCAGCTGATTCGCCAGCTCCTCGATATCGCTATCCCGCAGCTCGTCGCCATTGTCCTCCACCGTAATGATCAGGAAGTCCTGAGCATGCTTCGCCATGATTTCAGCATATCCGCCCGCCTCTTTGCCATGCAAGCCGTGTTGAAATACATTTTCAAGCAACGGTTGAACAATTAACTTCGGTACAGGCACCTTCTGCAGCGATTCCGGCAATTCCTCCATACGAAGCGTAATACGTCTGGCGAAGCGCATCGATTGAATCTCGGCATAAGCCGCAAGATGCTGCCATTCCTGCGCCAGTTCTACATAATCTGACGAATTGCGCGTAATATAGCGGAAGTAATCGCCGATATGCTGAATGACCTGAACGGATTTTTGGGTGTCGCCGGCAACGACCATCCGTTTGAGCATAAACAAGCTGTTATACAGAAAATGCGGGTTGATCTGAGCCTGCAATTGCTTCAGCTCGGAACGCTGGGAATTAATCTTCTGCTCATACACCTCATGGACCAACTGCTGCAATCTGCCGACCATATGATTAAATTGCTCGTACAGGTAGCCAAATTCATCTTCTCTTTTCAAACTTAACTGCACCTTCAGACTGCCCTCCTCAATCCTGCCGAAGGCCCGAACCAGGCGCTCAAGAGGCTTATGAATGAGGCGGTAGATCCAGAAGGAAAAGGTGATGACCACCAACACGGAAAGAACCAGCAAGACCCAGAACCATACGTAATACTGTTCCAACTCGCCGAGGAAGCTGTTCTGCGGCTGCCACACAAGCATGAGCAGGTCCAACTCGGTCGATCGAACAAATGAAATGACATAGGTCTGATCCTCAAACCTCATCTCGTGCAGACCGGAGCTGCTCGCGCTCGGCGGCAAAGAACGCATCTCCTGCTGGATGCGGTCGATAAACACGGCCTGCTCCCTGGAGGAGAGCCACCACTCCTGTCCGCTGGCGATGACCATCGCCCCCCCTCCATCGGAGGTGCCGAGCACATCGCGGAGCGTAGCCTCAATCCACGCCTTGTCGAGGTCGATCTCAATGACGAACTGCGGAGCCACGCCCGGCTTCAGCAAGGCAGGATACACTTGTGCCAGGATGAGCATCTCATTCATGGCTAATATTTTGCCGTCGTGTTCGAATTGATGCTGCACATAGCGATCTATCGCTTCTTGCGGAATACGCATCCCATACGTCTCGGAGAGCGTACGCTCGAGCGCCGGGATGAATAGCTTGATCCGCTCGATGTACCGGCTGGAGTCCTTCATGAAGGCCAATTTATTCTGGAGACGAAGGATCGTCTGCGTGCGTTCAAAATCATCCAACGAGGATAACAGTCCGCTTAGGCGGAGCAGGTCGCCATCGTTAATAAATTCTGTCTTCATCTTGTTCAAGCGGCTCACCTCCGTCTCAAAGGAGGTCAAGTAGAAATGAATGCGGGACAAAAACGATTCCGATAATTCGTCTTGAATTTTATTTTTGCTCAAGTGGTTCAAATACAGACTCAGCATCAGGATCGGCACCACCATCAGCAAAAAGGACAGCACAAGCTTCATATAGATAGACTTCCGCTTCTGCTTCAGGTATCGCGTCGAGTTGTGAAACAGTTTCATCCGGCCCTGCCTCCTGTGCAAATGATAGTTCCATATCACCAGTATAATAACATGTATAGAATCGACAAAATAGCCCTCCCACAGCCCCCAAGTGCGGTCCGGCTGTAGAAGGGCCTCTATAGTATTGCACAGTGTACTAGCTCTGCAAATAACGGTAGAGCTCCTCCGTTAAGGGGATTCCATGCAGCAAGCGCTCTTGCTTGCGCAAGGCCTCCGGCTCTCCCGGCAGCATGACACGCTCGAAGCCCGGAGCCGGCTGCATCCGGTGCAGATCCTCCATCATGCGCATCATATTCGCCATAAATGCATGAGTATCCGTAAACTTGCCGATATCAATCGCGCATACAAAATGCCCCAGCTTTCGGTGTTCCCCCGGATCGTCGCCATACATCTTGGGGACGTAGGGACCGAAGGGAGAGCCGGTCAACAGTCCCGCAAATACATCCACAACCAAGCCCAGTCCATACCCCTTGGGCCCGCCGAACGGCAGCAATGCCGTCGCCTCGCCCGGATCTGCGGTCGGCTGCCCGGCAGCGTCTACAGCCCAGTCGAGCGGGATCTGCTTGCCCAGATGCATCGACTCCAACAGCTTGCCATAGGCTACAGCGCTGGTCGCCATATCAAGCAGCACCGGCGATTCGTCTCCCGCCGGGAAGCCGAACGCGATCGGATTGGTACCAAAATACGCCTCGCTGCCGCCAAAAGGCACTACCATCTTATCCGTATTCGTCATCGCGATACCGATCATGTCCTGCCGGGCCGCCATCTCCACAAAATAGGACAGTGCGCCGCAATGGCTGCTATTCACTGCGCTTACAGCTCCGATGCCGTTCTCCTTGGCCAACGCAATGGCGGTGGACATCGCTTTCTCGGCCACGATATGCCCTAGTCCGTCATCCCCTTCCACGCGCGCGGTCGACGCACCCGTCTGCAGGACGGATAGCTGGGGATTCGGGTTAATGCCCAGGTGCGTCAGCTTAGTTAGATAATGCTCCATCCGCAGTACGCCATGCGAATCGACGCCGCGCAAATTGGCATGAATCAAAACATCGACGGCAATCCGGGCGTGTCGCTCCTCCACGCCAACCCGCTTGAACTTATTGACACACCATTCCCGAAGCTGCTGCTCCGATACGTTAATTAGCGTCATCTGGCCTTCCCCTTCCTGCGCTCTCCATTATTTCTCCCAATAGGCCGCTCCTGGCAAGCTCCCATCCATCACATACCCGCCATCGATCGTCAGTGTAGATCCGGTCATATACCTGGATTCATCCGAGGCGAGGAATAGAGCCGCATTGGCGATATCGTCCGGCTGCGCAATATCCTGCAACGGAATTCGCTTGAACAGAGCCTCCTTGACAGAAGGCGTATACATCGGCGTTGTCAGCTCGGTATAAGTAGCACCAGGAGAGAGAATGTTGGCTGTAATTCGGTAAGGCGCCAGCTCCGTTGCCAAGGTTCTGGTGAACGATTCCATCCCGCCCTTGGAAGCAGTATAAGCTGAACAGGAGGGCTCCGACAGAATCGCATGGATGGAGGATACATTGATAATTCGCCCGCCCTGCGCTTGCTCAATCATCGTCCGCGCGGCATATTTACTCCCGAGAAAGCAACTCGTCAGATTATTGCGGATGACCCGCTCCCAGTTCTCTTCTTCGGTATCCACTACCTTGGCCTGATGAATAATCGCCGCGTTATTGACCATAATATTCAGCTTTCCAAAAGCAGAAAGCGTTTCCTCCATATAGCGAACCACATCCGCCTTTACTCCAACATCCGCCTGGATGAACAAGCCTCGGACGCCAAACGCTTCCATCGCTTGCACCACCTGCTTGCCTCGTTCCTCATTCCGGCCGATAATCGCCACATTGGCGCCTTCACGCGCAAACCGCTTGGCAATCCCAGCTCCTATGCCTGCCGTGCCCCCTGTAACGATAGCTGTCTTCCCTGCCAATCTTGACATATAAGTTCCTCCCGATTCTGTGGTCATCCTTACAGCAGTTCAGTCGAGAAGGTGGACAGATACAACGGTTCGCCCGTTGTAATCACCACATTCTGCTCTACACGCATGCCCCATTCGCCAGCTCGATAGATGCCCGGTTCAACCGATGTCATCATCCCGGCCATCAGTACATGCTGTGATGCGGGGTGCAGCATGGGGACAGGCTCATGGTACTTGAAGCCCAGGCCGTGACCTGTCAGATGAACGAACTCGCTTGCAAACCCGTACTCAGCAATACCATCCCTTCCCGCCGCATCCACAGTCGCGCCCGTGTTGCCTTCCCGCAGCAGCGGTCGAATCCGCTCATGCGCCTCCATAATCGCTTGATACGCTGTCGATTGCTCCTTCGTCGCCGAGCCGACAGCACGGGTTCTCGTCAAATCCGCCCAATATCCGTCCGCTACAACGGCCAGCTCCAATACAGCCAGATCGCCCTGCTGAATCGTCCTGGCGCTCGATGCCGGGAAGGGACTGAAGGCTTGCCCGGCGCGTGGACCGCTCATCAGCTGCGCCCATGCGCGGACATGCTGCATGCCTTTATACTCGAAGCCATAACGGGCAATCTCGGCCTCCACAGTCGAGGAGATATCGATCTCCCTGACCCCCGGCTTCAGCAGGTCTGCGAAAACAGCCAAGCCGCAGGCGGCAATTTCATGCACAATTTGCAGCTGAGAAATATCATACGGGCTCTTTACCGCTCGCACCTCATGCAGGATGCCAGTCGCATCCTGCAGCGCCGGGTTATGAAAAGCGGCCTGCAGCATAGCTGCAGTTCGTTGTGCGGGAATGGAGGGCTCTGCGGAATTCATCGGCGGTGCGATCGTTTCGAAGCTCGCTTCATATCCGATCGTCTTGCCGATCAAGTCGAATGCCGTGGCAATATCCCGCAATACCGTTGCCGTCTGCTCATACAGGTCGCCTGATGTTAACGTTCCGCAGGCGATCAATCGGACATCCCGGATTCGATTCTTCCTCATGTACGGTTGCTCGAGATCCGTTACGATCAGCACCGGATCGCCAGACTGCGGGCAGACCACACAGCCTACTCCGCTAACCGGCCAATACCCTGTCAATAAAAGCACATTTTCCGGCAATCTGCACACGACGGCATCCAGCCTTGCGGACTTCATTTGTTCTTGAAGCTGCTCATAGCGCTCGATGGGAAGTCACCTCTCCGCCAAAATTATTTTTGTGTATCGATGTCTCGTCCCTTCGCCGCTAATATATCACATGATATTATTGCAAACAAGGAGTAAAAACGATCTCTTGACTTCGGTATATTATCTGATATATTAGAATTGATATCGATCTATTGGCTATATTTAGTTGAGTAAAGACCTACAGAGGGAGAGAGCACTATGACAGCTACACCACAGCCTGCGATCGAAGAGATGTATGCCTGGATCGCAAGCGAGACCGCACGATGCATTCAGGATTGTCGGATTACCGCCGACAACGGGACGACGTTATTTATGCCTGGGAGCGCCCGGCATACCTTGTATCGCGCCATCTGGACCCGAGATTTTAGCTATATGCTGCAGTACGCGCCTGAGTTGTTCCAGCCAGACGAGGTCAGAGCAGCGATACAGTACATCCTTGACCGTCAGAGAGCGGACGGCGCGATTCCCGATCATGTAAGCGCTGCTGGCGAAGCGAACTTTCCGGTCTTCGGTTCTGATCCTGCTACGGACAATCCTTCCTTTCTGGTCCAGGCTGCCGATGTCTATTTGCGTCGCTCCGGCGACATCGCTACGCTTCAGAGCTGGTTCCCAGCCTTGACGGCCGGTCTGCGATCCATCCCGCGCAACCGTGGCACCGGTATGGTATGGATCGACCCGCTGCGCCCTCATTGCAGCTACGGCTTTACGGATATCGTGAACAAAACGGGCGATGAGCTATTCTGTTCGCTTTTATTTCAGGATGCGTCCTTGAAGTTATCCGTGTGGTGGGAGGAGTTCCAGATTGGCGATGAAGAGCAAGCCAACAGGCATCGTGACAATGCTCGCTATATTCAGAACCATCTTCATCAATTCTGGGATGAGGAAGCCCAGCTGTACAACGCCGCTACCTATCATTGCAATCAAAACGATATCTGGGGCTCTGCTTATGCCTGCTCGGAAGCGCTTGCACCTGAAGCAGAGACGATGAACCTCGCCGCCTCCCTGCGGGACAAAAAAGACTTGTATGTGTTGCGAGGCCAAATACGCCATCTTCCCCTCCCATATGTATGGGAAATGCTGCAAAGCAACTCCAAGGATTACCGAAACGGCACCGGAGGTCGGAGCACGAAGTTCGTGCTGAGCAGCATCACCCCCGGCAAATACCAAAACGGAGCCTACTGGGCTACGCCGCTGCTCTGGATCTACAAATCCATCGCAAGACTCGATCAAGAGCTAGCCCTTGCTATCCTTACGGAGGCCATCCAAGACTTCCAAGCAAACGGGATCTGGGAATGGGTCAATGTCGGCGAGCATGCGGAACGAGACTATGTCGCCAGTGTAGTTTCCGCTTATGCCGCTATGAAAACCGCAATCGCAACCAGGTAGTCATTTGCCCCACTTCGAAAGCACCTTGCATGACGAGCCTTAAACGTCGAGTAAAGCATGCTGCCAAACGAACAGCGCCGCACATTCTACCGCAGGGGCGGAAATGACGGCGCTGTTTTTGCGCTTGGCGCAGCTGGCTGATTCGTTAGATGAATAACTCTAGCTGATTATTTGCGCGATTGCTGGCTAGGCTACGTAGCAGGTAACCGGTCAGACGTGCAGCATCCGCGACTATAGGGGGCTGTTCAATTGTCCGCAAGGGACGCTTCAAAAAACCTTGTAAATATCGATGATCGACAGCAAATTCGCAAGCGTCTGCTCCAGATGCCGTTTCAACTCGAGCTTGGCCCCTTCCTTGTCCCCTCCTTGGAGTGCCTGAAGGAAGCTTTGGTGCTCCTGATGCGCTTGTTTGATCCGCTGCATATCCTGTAGATAGTAAGCCCGCACCATCTGGACATGTCCGTTCACCTTATCATATGAGTCGATAACGATTGTATTGCCGGTTGAAGCCACAATCTTCTTATGCAGCTCAATATCCGCATCCATCGCCCGCACCCCATCATAGCTTGTCGACGTGATCGCCGTTTCGAATTGTTGGATAATCGTAACGATCTCTTCCCTCTGCTCGCGCAGCGTCTGAAAGCCGCTCTCCAGCGCGTACAGTTCGACCATCTCTCGGAACTGAAACAATTCAATTAAATCCTGACGATAGATCCCCTTCACATAAATCCCTTGACGCGGGACTGTCTTAATAAAGCCTTCGGCATCGAGCATATTCAGCGCATCTCGAACAGGCGTGCGACTAACTCCGAGTTTCTCAGCGATCGCTACGGCATCAATTCGTTCATTGGGCGTAAAATCACGCCGCATGAACATCTCTTTCAGCCTATCATAGATCGCCTCCTTCAGATCCTGACGACCTGTCAAGGCTTGTTTATCCAAGGCGTCCAACTTTTTATCCATTCTATCTCCCCATCCTTTACGCTAATATATCACATGATATTATGGAGAACAAGCTTCCCCACGACTTCTATTGACATTGATATATTATCTGATATATTAGAGTCAAGAAAGGAATGATACTATGAGACTCGCGAATAAAATTGCGATCATTACCGGCGCGGGATCGGGCATCGGCAAGAGCACGGCGTTGCGTTTTGCTGCGGAAGGAGCCGCTGTGATTATCAATGATCTGCATGCTGACCATGGCTCGGAAACGGCCGCAGAGATCCTTGAACAAAACGGCCAAGCCTTGTTTGTCCAAGGAGACGTTACAGATCCCGCGGACATGCAGCAGTTGGCTGACACGGTCATCGAACGTTATGGCCGCATCGACATTCTGTTTAATAATGCCGGGATCAGCGGGATCGGCTTGCTTCATGAGGTCGAGCCCGAGCAGTGGGACCGCGTCATGTCGGTTAATGTACGGGGCGTCTACATGCCGAGCAAATACGTGCTCCCGCATATGATGAAGCAACGATCCGGCAGCATTATCAACATGTCCTCCTGCATCGCGGAGATCGGACTCGCCCGCAGAGCGCCATACGCGGCAGCCAAGGGAGCCATCCTCGCGCTGACCAAGTCGATGCAAGTGGACTATGCGAGCTACGACATTCGCATTAACGCGCTATTGCCGGGTACGATTTTTACGCCCTTTGTAGAGAGCTATCTACAAGCCTCCTACGACGACCCGCAAGAGGCGATAGCTTCACTCAAAAAACGTCAGCTCAGCGGCGACTTGGGCAAGCCTGAGGATATTGCAAATGGGGCTTTATTTTTGGCGTCGGATGAGTCAACATTTATGATGGGGGCCCCATTCTATATTGATGGCGGAGCCACATTTGGAAAAGATGCCTGACGCATTGTAAAGCGGAGAGGAGCGCAATCATGAAGTTGTTGAATTTTTACGATAAAAATGACATCAAGCTTGGCATTCAAACAGACCGCGGGGTGCTCGATATCGCTGAGGCTGCTCGCCACTTGGGGTATGATGCTGTACCGTCGCACATTCAGGCCGTTATTGAAGACCACGCAACGGCACTACCCGCGCTGCAACAGTTGATAGACGAAGCCTTGGCTAGTCAGGAAAGCTCGACGTTCCTGCTGGACGAGCAAGCTTTGAAGCTGGCGCCTTGCGTGCCGTCGCCCGGCAAGATCATCTGCGTAGGACTTAATTATCAAAAGCATGCCGAGGAAACAAAAGCGTCTATTCCTGAGTTCCCTATTTTGTTCAACAAGTTCAACAATACGATCGCTGCGCCTGGACAGGATATCGCGCTGCCAAAGGCATCGTCCAAGGTCGATTATGAAGCTGAGCTCGTCATCGTGATGGGCAACAAAACGAAGTATGTGTCGAAAGAAGAAGCGCTTGACCATGTATTCGGTTATTGCAACGTCAACGATCTGTCCGCACGCGACTTTCAGCTACGCACCTCGCAGTGGATGCTCGGTAAAATTTGCGATCACTTCTCGCCCATCGGCCCCTACCTGGTAACCGCAGACGAGGTCGGAGACCCGAATCAGCTCGCGATCAAGTGTATCGTGAACGGCAAGGTTCGCCAGCATTCCAACACCTCGGACATGATCTTCAAGTGCGACGAGATCGTCAGCTACGTGTCTCAGCATCTGACGCTGGAGCCCGGAGATATTATCCTGACCGGCACGCCAGAGGGGGTAGTCCTCGGCTATCCGAAGGAGCAACAGGTGTATCTCCAGCCTAACGATATCGTCACGATCGAGATCGAAAAGCTGGGTGCCTTGACGAATCGTATGGTCGAAGAAGTCTAGACGGTAATCCGGGGAGGCTGGCGACCCGCAATGGCACTGGCCAGTGAATGCACCGCCCGTCGTCGGTAGGCAAGGGCGGTGCCCATGGAATCGAAATAGGAGAAGCACCCAGAACGGCAAAGCTCCGCCGCGGCGCGTCTCCTTTCCATATCCGACTGTAGTCAGCCTTGTTACTGTTCCGTTGCAGTGTGATCAGGGCACTCATCCGTGAATTCCGGTCGGCGGCTGGACAAGAAGGATCAGTCTGAGCAGTACGAAGCCATCGCCTTCGAGTAACAGTGCCAGCAACTACAGATACACGTACAACACGTACTATGCTGTCTAGGTATCTTTGCGTTGCATTCCTATTACGCACTCCACATGGCTCGTCATCGGGAATAGGTCTACCGGCTGCACCCACTCGATCGCATAACCGCCATCGATCAGCACCTTGCAATCCTTCGCCAGTGTGGATGGATTACAGGAGACATAGACGAAGCGCTTGGGCTTAACACGCAGTACCGTATCTATGAATTGCCGCTCCAGACCGGTACGCGGGGGGTCTACGATGATTACGTCAGGCCGTATGCCCGCAGCGGCCCAGCGTGGCAGAAGCTCCTCTGCCCGTCCAGCATAAAACTGTACGTTCTCGTAGCCATTATGCGCTGTATTGCGCCGCGCGTCCTCCACCGCCTCTGGAATCAGCTCGATGCCGCGCACTTCCTTCACATACGGAGCCAGCCACAGGCCGATCGTCCCCGTTCCGCAGTACGCATCCACGACCAGCTCATCCCCGCGAAGCGCCGCAGCCGCACGAACCGAATCATACAGCTTCACGGTCTGAACCGGATTGAGCTGGAAGAAGGCTCGCGGCGACAGCTCAAACTCCAGAGCCGCCAGCGATTCCTTCATCGTCTCCCGTCCCCACAACGTGCGCGTATGCTCGCCAAATATTAACGAGGTCTTCTTCGCATTCACATTCAGCGAAATGCCGATCACCTGCGGCAATGCCTCATGCACCTTGCGAACAAGCTCATCTATCCGTGGAATACGCTCCCCGTCAGCAACCAACGTCACCTGCAGCTCGTCAGACTGGAAGCCGTAGCGTACAACGAGCGTGCGAATGCCATCCTTGCCCTTGTGCTCCCGGTAGAGCGGGATACGCAGCTCGTCCATAATTCGCTTGATGGTGTTCACGGCCTCATTGACTTGAGGATGCTGAATGGAACAATCGCTAATATCCACCAGCGCATGACTGTTGGCCTCGTACAGCCCCGCTACGATGTCTCCGTTGACCCGCTGGAGCTGAAGCTGCGCCTTGTTGCGGTATCCCCACGGCTGCTCCATTCCTGCAATCGGCTTCATGGGCAGCTCATTCAAGCCCGTATACCGCCGGAAGGCCTCGCGTACCAGCTCCTCCTTCGCCTGAAGCTGTCCTTCATAAGCGATATGCTGCACTTGGCAGCCTCCGCAGCGATCAAACACCGGACACGGGGGCTGCTGACGATAGGAAGATTGCTTCTCGATCTCCAGCAGCTCGGCCTTCACATAGCTCGGCTCAACAGCAACCACCTGCGCCTTCACCACCTCGCCTGCGATCGCTCCGTCGATGAACACCGTCTTGCGACGGTAGTAGCCGACTCCTTCACCGTTGATACCGACTCGCTTGATCGTGACGACGATCCGGTCGCCCACACCTAGCTGCTCCGCTGGTCTGCCTCCAGCGCTCGCAGCCGCTGCCACTGTACTGGCCATCTTGCGCCCCGGCCTTGGATCGCCATTAGCCTGCCTCGGCTTGGAATGATGGCTGCCCCCTTGCCATTCACTGCGCTTCGGGGTCGGGGCGTTCTGCCGGGTCGCCTCGCCTGAGGGCTTCGCTGTGCGACGGAGCTCGTCGCTTCTGCCTTGAAGGCGCTCCTGAGTGGAACGCGGCGACTGGGCTGGCTTACTCGGCTTAGCCACTTTGCCACCCCGACTTTCTATACGCCGGGAGCCCTGCTTGGCTGACCCCCTTGCAGCTTCAGCGTGGCCTGATACTCTGGCAGTGCCCGAAGTCTTGGCCTTCTCCATGCCCGGCTCAGTATGTGATTTCCTCCCGATGCGGGAGGAAGGACGACGTTCGTTCATGTGGCTTCTCTCCGATTTCATTTTATATAAGAAGGCCACAGCAATTTCATTGCAGCCTCAATTCCATCCATCTGGGAGGCCACTCTTAACACAGCGACTCCCGCTTCTCCATCGTCTTATACTACCATCCGCCGAACAAGCGTGCAATGAGGATTGGAACCGTCCTGAAGATTGCTCTCAAGAATTCCAATAAAGTGTATAATGATAATGAAAAACGATAAGACTCAAAACAAATGAGGAGATTCAATGCCTCACGCTAAAGTAGACAAAATTAACCCGCCCCAATGAACGGTTATGCTCTCCATCAAGCTGGCAGATGAATCATGGAAGCTGGTTCCATGAGCGGAGCATATCACGATTGAGACGGGTCTTATTTATTTTCCAGATCCGAATTACCCACGCAATAGGGAATTCTGTGAAGCGACCGTTGCCTGGCTGTTCACGGCAAGGTTCGCCTGGGTCTGAGCTGCGCACCCTAGCCCGTTCCCGGTCGGCAGCCTGCCAACGCCAGATAGCGCGGTGCATTCACGAAAGGCAAAATGCCTGCATCCAATGCAGCGATTATATTGCAAATGCTGGAGAGCATCATGAATCGCTTCACCCGTGTGAGCGAAGATATGCTCCGCTCCGATCTGCGCATACAGCCCGGATTTCTTCAGCACCTCCAACGGTTGCGGCTGCACCCCAGTCAGCAGAACCCGCCCCCCATTCCCCTCGACATGACGCACCAGATGAGTCAGATTCGCCTCCCCGGTCGTATCCATGAACGGCACCTTCCCGAGCCGCAGCACCAGCACACGGGGACGCTCTCTTACTGAATCCATGATCGAGGCCGCGAACAGCTCCGCCGCGCCGAAGAACAACGGCCCCTCGATCGTGAACATGCTGATCTGCGGACAATCATGGCCCTCATAGACCATGTGCGCCATCACCTTCTCATGCTTGTCGTTCGGGTCAGGCAGCACCTTGGCTACAGTCAGCATATCGCTCATGCGCTTCACGAACAGCAGCACCGCCAAGATGAGCCCTGCCTCCACCGCGAGCGTCACATTCGTCCACACCGTCAGCATAAAGGTAAGAACCAGCACCAGCGAGTCGCTCGTTCGCGTCTTCAGCACATGCATAAACGAATGACGCTCGCTCATGTTCCAGGCCACCACCATTAAGATCGGTGCCATACTGGCGAGCGGAATGTGCGAGGCATATGGCGCCGCTACCACCAGCACCAGCAGCACAACCAGGCCATGGATGACACCGGACATCGGCGATACCGCACCCGAACGAATATTAGTCGCCGTGCGGGCGATAGCTCCGGTCGCCGGGATGCCCCCGAATAACGGGGCCACGATATTGGCGATGCCCTGACCGACCAGCTCGCGATTGCTGTTATGCCGCGTTCCTGTCATCCCATCAGCTACGACCGCAGACAGCAGCGACTCGATGCCGCCGAGCAGTGCGATGACGAGCGCAGGCTGCAGCAATGACACGATGCGCTCCCATGTGATCGTAGGCAGATGAAGCTGCGGGAGCGAGCTTGGAATGGCGCCGAAGGAGGATCCGATCGTCGCCACCTCGCCTGGGAACAGCCAGGCCGCCAGCAGACTGGAGACCACCAGTCCCACCAGCGAGGCAGGCACCTTGGGTGCGATCCTCGGCAATAGCAGGATGAGTGCCAGACAGATCGCGGCCGTCGCCAGACTGTAGCCATTCACTGTGCCCAGATGCAGGCCAATCTCCTTCATATTGGACAGAAAATCTTCATGCTTCTCCACGCCGCTCAGCCCCAGGAAGGCAGGAATCTGCCCAGCAAAAATAATAACAGCGATCCCTGCTGTAAACCCGATCGTCACCGGACGGGGAATGTAGCGGATAAGCGCCCCTAGCCGCAGCAGCCCCATCAGCACCAGCATACAGCCTGCCAGAATACCTGCCAGCAGCAGATCCTCATATCCGTATTGCATCACAATTGCGAATAAAATGGGAATAAATGCGCCGGTCGGTCCACCGATCTGAAACCTGGACCCGCCTAGCAGCGAGATGAGAATGCCAGCAATGACCGTCGTATAGATGCCATATTCCGGCTTCACACCGGAAGCTATGGCGAACGCCATCCCAAGCGGAATCGCGATAATCCCTACAGTCAGGCCCGATACCATATCCTTGCGCAACGACGCAGCATTGTATCCGTCAAACCTTCCCGTCCATTTCATTCGCAATGACCTTCTTCTCTTCATATATTTGAATATTTGAATATATTACGAATGTTACTCCCCTACCTCTGTAAAGTCAATCGCGAAAAAGCCTGTTTTCGGACGGCTACAGCGGGAGTACATAGCAAAAAACAAGAAGTTCCTTCGTCTAGCTCACGGTTCCCCTTGTTTTGTGCATTCAGGATTCTTTTCGGATGTCTTCCAGCAATGAAATGGCGTCTACGAGATGGTTATCAAAAATTTGCTTGGCTACATATAACAAATCTTTAATCAGCGGATCGCGCAGTGAATAAGTGACCGTCGTGCCTTCCTTGATTCCCTGAACGACATTTTTATTACGCAGTACAGCCAACTGTTGGGATACAGCGGAGCCTTCCGAGCCGAGGATACTCTGCAGTTCATTGACATTTTTCTCACCTTCACTCAGCAATTCAAGAATTCGAATTCGCATCGGATGAGCCAATGCCTTGAAAAAATCCGCTTTAAACTGTTGAATGCTCTGATTCATGCTCTATGCCCCTTAGCTTTAAACTTTTGAATAGTACCCTTATCATAGCATAGATAGAATCTGCGAGCGAATCACCTTTCCCCACAACAAAATGTGACCAACCGCCGTCCTAGATAGTGTTAAAGGTAAAGGAGGGCAGAGAGACCATGCAGCGATCCATGGCCCGGCCGGGTAATCATGTGATACACGTTTATGAGAGCTATGCAAGCATGCTGTTCCGGATTGCGATGGTTCATCTGGGCAGCCGCGAAGATGCAGAGGAAGCCACGCAGGAGACCTTTATCAAATTAATGGAAAAAGCACCCGCATTTCAAGACGCCGAGCATCAGAAGGCGTGGCTGATACGTGTGCTGACCAATCATTGCAAGACGATGCTGGGCAGAGGCTGGCGCAAGCGCGAGGTCAAGCTGGAGGCTGACGCGCTACACGCGACAGGCGACCATGAGGATATTGCACTTCTGCAGCTTGTGATGGCACTGCCAGTCAAATATAAGACCGTCATCCATCTGTACTATTACGAGGACTATCCGATTCAGAGGATCAGCAGCATCCTGCAGATCAGCGAGTCGGCAGTGAAGATGAGGCTCCAGCGGGGAAGGCAACTGCTAAAGCTGGAGCTGGAAGGAGACGAACCCTCATGAAGGAAGATCAATTCAGAGCAGCTTATAAGAAAGCGGTGGATTCCATGAAACCAAGCGAGACCATGAGACAGCAATTGGAGCAACGCATAGGACAGTCAGCATCACACACATCACAACGCCAAGAGCGCAGGCGTCCGCGCAAGAGCGCCTATATCGCCGCCAGCATTGTGCTCGCAGCGGGGATCGGCTTGGCTGCCCCGAGCGTGTGGCAGCAGCTCGGCGGTACGTCAGCGCCAGGAATCGGGCAGACGCAGAGCGGCGCGAAGCCTGCTCCGGGCGCGTCCGATACAGGCGCTACAGCACCAGGCGCTGTCGTCATCCCGAAGCTGGAGCTGCCCAGCAGCAAAGGCGGGGCAGCGATGGATATGGTCGGCCTGGTTGTCTATCAGGGCAATGTATACACCCAGGCAGCCATCCGCATAGATGCCGCTGACGCCAGAGCGCTGCGCGGCGACAAGCTGGGGCGCACGACAGGCGGCATTCATGAGCTGAGCGGTAAGGAGGCGTACACCGAGCTGGCCTCCACAATCGGTGAAGCCGACATCTATTCCGTGAAGGGCTATGATACCGGATTTCTGCTGATGTCCTACACTGAGCAGGAGGGTCAGGTATTCGCTGAGCTGTATGAGCATACGAACGGCATCACGGTAGCCAGCGGCGCCGATCTGCTGGGTCAGCTCCATCTGGAGGGTCGAGTAACCTCCGCGCAATGGGAGAGCTTCGACAGTTGGAACAATGCACGTCAGCAATATGCGCCGCTCGCGGTGGACAGCAAGCTTGACGACTTCCTCGCCGCGCTGCTGTCTGCCAAGCCGCTGAAGGCGCAACCGCTCATGGAGGAAGGGATCTATGACAGCGAGGATCGCAAGCTGATCTATCTGACACTGGCGGATCATACTCGTGTCGAGCTTGTCCTGTTCGCCCAAGGTCTGGTGCGCTACGGCAATGCACCGGTATTCTTCCAGGTCGAGTCTGAGGCGTTCCAGACGTTCTGGAGCAGTGTACACGAATAAGCGACAGCGAACCCCTTAACAGGCTGCTGCCGCCTTCCCTGGAGGACTCCATCCTCCCTGTATCACAATGCACCATGTGGCAAGAGCTGGCCTAACGTCTCCACTTGAGAAATAGCCGCCCTCATGCACATCGCACTCCCTATAGCGGACATTGGAAAACACCCTGCTGCTTTCCAATGTCCGCTGTTCCCCGCTATCCATTGCGAGCCACACGAAAGCCTTGGTCAGGGCCATAGCCATTAGCCTCGAACTTGCCGCTAAAGGTCGGCTCCGTATTGCTCACGTCGCCGATCCAGCCGCCCCCCTTGACAACCCGCAGCATGCCTCTTTGGAAGTTCTCATCCTCGAACCAATCCCAACACCATTCCCTTACATTTCCCGACATGTCGTACAACCCTAGCTCATTTGGCGTCTTTGAGCCGACAGGATGGGTTTTATTTTTGTTATTCTCGATGCTGGGCCAGCTCCAATCTCCAGATAGATATTCATCGCCCGCGTTGCGCCAGTACCAGGCGACTTCATCGGCTTCTTGGCTTCCGCTGTACTTGTACTGCTTGCTCTGTTTCCCTCCGGTTGCCGCATATTCCCATTCAGCCTCCGTAGGAAGACGGTATCCGTTGGCCCCTTCATTAATCGTCACCAGCCATTTCAACTGATCGTGCTCGCTGATGTTATCAGGGTCTTTCGTATTCTTGTCCAAGTTATAATAAGGCTCCAGCCCTTCCTTCAGGCTCCGCTTAATGCAATATTCGACAGCATCATACCAGCTCACCATCTCTACCGGCAGGCGGCTGTCCTGGAAGCCGGATGGGTTGCTGCCCATGATCTCCATCCATTCCTGTTGAGTGACTTCATATTTCCCAATATAGAAGCTCGCAATCTCCGTATTCTCGCCACCGTCTTGGTGGCTGCTGACGTAAGTACCTCCTTCCACGTATACCAGATTATGATCCATGTTCTCCGTCTTGACACTTCGCTCGGGCTCCGCCTGTGAGCAGGCGGTGATAAGCAACACGAGCGCGACCATGCTGATCAACCATGCTTTTTTCATCGATAGCTCTCCTTTAGCCGTTCGCATAGACCAGGGATACGTCCAAAAGCCCGTTCTCAGCAGCATATGTATGCGCTTACGATATGCCGCCGAGAATCGGGCAATTCTTGAAGCCGTGAGGCTAGCTTATGTGTCCGACATTTCACCAGACACTGCTGGCTACGATCTTACTACGTGGTCATAACACGTAGGGCGTTCTTACCACACAGTAACGTTCGAGCTTCCGCTGCTTTGGTAACCCTCTGTTGCAAATACCTGATAAGACCAACTGCTGCCCAGATTCATTCCTTTGCTCTTCCAAGCATTGACATGATTGCTGAACGTGATGGCGGAGTTCACTCCGGTCGGACGCTTGGACTGACGAACGCTCCAATACTGCTGGAAGGTTGACGTCCCGTCAATGGAAGGCGCATTGTAACGCATCGTGGTGTAAATATCATACGTGCCGCCATCGCTCGTTACCGTTCCTTTGTAAGAGCCGGTAGGACGATAGGTGCCCCAGTTGTCCACCACGTAATATTCAATCAGCGCATTTCTAGTCCAGCCATAGAGTGTCAGATAACCGTTGCCCGACGGAGACCACACGCCAGCATTATAGTTGACTACGCGGTTCGGTGATCCCACTGTCCACCCCTTGCCCACAACGAAATTTCCGGTGTTATACCAGTTGACGCTGTAGTTTCCGCCGGAGCCGTTGACCGCATTGACTGTGCCGCCGCCATCCGTCCAGTTCTGCCAGTAGTCCGTTGCATTCGCAGTTGCTGCGAACAAGCCTGCACATAAGCTAGCTGCGACCATGACAGCCGCCACTTTTTTCTTTAATTTAAACATCGTTAAAAACCTCCTAATGGTATATTGGGGTCGTGCTTTACCACACTCTGCGCTTCCTCATGATGCAGTACATTGCTTTGCACTTGCCTCCTGCAAACTCTCGATCACCTCCCTTCACCCGAGATTATAAAATGTAAGCGTATACAGAACAATTCTCAAATTAAAGGATTTACCTTGATTTTTTAAGTATTTAGAAAAATTGCCTTATATTTCTATACAATTCGTATCACGATGACACCAGATTGCCCTATTGAAGGCATCGGTGATACTGACTGACACCCTTCATATGGGGCATGACGGGATTGTGGGAGAGAATCGCGAGACCGATGCTGCTGCCTTGAATGGTGCAACGATCCTGTCTATAATGAACCGTATAGGATTGCCATTCCTGGGAAGTTCAATATTCTATATGACAAATCATAGGGAGACGATTCCATGATCGAGAAGAAGGCTCATTCCACAGGCGCAACAGCAGTCGTTGCCGGGGCAACCGGGCTCATCGGGCAAGAACTGGTGCAGCAGTTGCTAGAGCATCCGGCCTATAGCCAGGTGGTAGCGCTCGTGCGTCGCGAGCTCGGCATGTCTCATCCCAAGCTGCTACAGCAGATGCTTTCCTTTGATCAATTAGAGGATGAAGTGGAGGGCAGGTGGCTGCAAGGAGCCGATGTGTACTGTGCGCTCGGCACCACGATTAAGAAGGCGGGCAGCCAGGAGGCCTTCCGACGTGTGGACTATACTTATCCACTCGCACTCGGGCGCGCGGCGCGACGTCATGATGCGGCATGTCTGGTCATTGTGACCGCGATGGGCGCATCTGCCCGCTCGAATATATTCTACAGCCGGGTCAAGGGGGAGGTGGAGCGGGACCTGTCCGCTCTGAAGCTGAAGCGACTGGTCGTGATGCGCCCCTCCCTCCTGCTGGGGGAGCGCGCGGAGAAACGCCCCGGCGAGCATGCTGCAAGTGCTGCCTATCGGCTGCTCGGCGGGCTGATGATCGGCCCGCTGGCGAAGTACAAGGCCATCGAGGGACGGGAGGTCGCCAGGGCAATGATCGCCGCTGCGCGCCGCGCAGGGTCATCCTTCGAGGTGCTGGAGTCCCAAGAGATTGCCGCACTCGCCTCTGACTCAGTGGCCTCCCCGTAAGCGCATAACTACTAACGAGGAAGCTAATCCGCATCCTCGACTAAGGAGACTCTACCTGAATGGATAATATAACGATACCTAAGCTTCTACAGCGCATCATGCAATGGGAGAATGACATTGCGCAGCATGTCCCGAAGCTGGAGCGGCCGAGCGGTTACTTTTTGAAATTTGATCCCTTGGATAACGGCGGCTATTATTGCTCGCCCTTTGACGCGATCGTCTTTGCCAACACTGGAATGGACGGCATTCATTATTCCTTTCTTACGGACTTCGGGATGCACACTGATCTGGAGCAGGCACCTATCCTCTGTGTGTCTCCGATGGACTTCGGCAACTGTGTTCGTATCGTAGCACGGAATTTGCATGAATTTTTCGAGCTGCATTTCGAGGGGCATGAGGATCTGCTGTTGAATGATTTCAAGACGGAAGAGGACTATATGAATCATCGTCGTGAGCAGGAGGATAACAGCTCGGAGTATATAGATAAAGACACGCGGAATCAGCAGAAGCAATGGGTGCGGGAGAGAGCAGCAGAACAGTTTGGATTCCGACCGATCGAGAATGCATTCCAAACCGTACAAGCCGCCCGTGCAAGCCGCCAACGTCAGGTGATTATCCCCACTTTGGACGGCCTCGGCATCATCTTAGGCCCTGGAAACAGTCCTTCCGAGCCTTACGCGCCTCATCCTTGGCATAAGAAGGACATTACCTATGATGAGCTCGAAGCCGTCGGACAGTTCGTCCGAAAGGCTGACGCGCCGGGACTCTTCTCCCTCATTCGCGATGCGCAGCATCAGGATTTGTTGCATCCCGAATATGTCAAGCTGCTGGGCAGCGAATTAACAACACGCGGCTACCTGGCCGAAGCCTCCCGGCTCAAACGCTGCATGACACCCTAGATGGCGCGCACTCCGCTTTCCTGCGAGCTCCCCTGGCCTCGGCAACGTCAGGTATTTTATTCCTCTGGCCTGTTCATGCCGCAGGAACGCTCATCCGGCCATGAACCGGTTGGATGAGCCAAGTCTTAACGGTATATGTGATAGCAGTCAGGCAGCCCTCCGGCTGCCTGTTTATCATGCATTTTCTACCATTCACCTCAAAGCCTCACCTAGAACACTCATCCCGAAGACTCATCTTGAGGGCTCATCGAAGGCTCATCTTGAACACTCTCTTGAAGGCTCATCGCCCCCTTCTTGCCAATACGATCGCTGAGCATACGATGATCATAAGCAGCCCGAGCTGCGGAAGCAGCGTCTCCCACGTCGGATACAAGCCGATGAGCTCGATTGCTGACATCTGTAACGCCTGTGTCGTCGGAAGCTTGCCGGTCAGTTGCAGGGCGTGCAGGCTGACGCCAAGCATCTTGAAGGCGAGGATGTAGATCAGCAGCGTGGCCGCCTTGAAGAACGGGCCAAGCGGGAGCTTGGCGCTATAGCGAATGAACACCACCGCACAGACGGCGAGGATCACAACTGCAATCGCCATGCCTGCCAGCAGCCGGGACGTAGTAAGCGTAGCCGCCATCCCCATATAGAAAATAATCGTCTCTGCTCCCTCGCGGAAAATCGCCAAAAAGCTGACCACCGCCATCGATACAACACTTCCCGCCGACAGCGCCGCCCCCATCTGCCGATTCAGATAACGGGTCCAGCCCTGCATCCGGGATTTTTGATGCAGCCAGATGCCAACACCCAGCATCATCACCACCGCCGCAATGCCGACAACGCCTTCAATAATCTCACGATTCGCTCCCGCAGTTGCGGTGGAGAATAACGCATTGAGGGTGAAGGCCGCAGCTATGCTCGCGAGCACGCCAGCCCCGGCGCCCAGCCAGATCCAGCGCCGATAGCGCTGGTAGCCCGCCCTCTCCAGAAAGGCAAGCAGCGCGGATATGATCAGCAGCGCCTCCATCCCTTCCCGCAGGAGCACAAGCGCCGCATCCCATACGGTATAGCCTTGCTGCTGCAACTGCTCCAGCCTGTCTGCATAGCCAGACAACTGTGCGGATAGCGCATCGAATGCAGCATTCGGAGAGGACAGCTTGCCAGCGATGAGCGGAATATGAGTCTCCAGCGCCCGATACATACTGCCATCGCGTGTCGAGACCTCGCCCTCCACGGCGGGCCAGGCAATGAGGAATTGCTCCAGCAAGCCAGCCGCCTCCTGCGGCTTCCCCTCCCCGATGCGCGCCACGCTCTGCCGCAGCAGCCCAGTGAGTGACGACAGACTGTAGCTGCCCTCAACCGCTGCGGCCGCTGGCTCTGTTCCCTCTGCGAAGAGCTCGACAGCCTCTCGCAGCGCTTCATAGCGTGAGGAAATCTCCTCATAGCTAGGCGGCTCCTTCACGGTCGAGATGCGCAGAATGCCCAGCCTCGACTCAATCTGACCATACATCGCCATATCCAGACTGCGCACCGCCGCTTCCTTCTTCGTCCATACGGACTGCAGCTTCTTGTAGGCCGCTGCTAGCGCCTCCTGATCTTGGCTCGCGATCGAGCCCGCCAGCGCATCAAGTGGAGGACTTAGGCTCTGTCCTACCTCGCTGCGTACCGCCGCCTCATCCAGCGGATGCATCATCCGGTCAAACTCCAGAAATGCCTTGGATAACGTCTTGAGCTGCTCCAGCGTCACCGCCTGATCCCGCTCCCGCACTCCGGCCTGCGCCGCCGCGAAGGCTTGATCGACCGCCTCTGTATGTGTGCCCGCAGGCTTCTCCAACTGCTCCCATTGCTGCGCGAAGACAGCCAGCGCTTGCTCGCTCTCCGCCCAGCTAGCCTTCTTCGTACTCATCAACGCCTCACCCACTGCCGTATATGCGCTGCTATACAAGCTATCCGCCGCTGCTGCTGGCATAACCGCCGCAAGCCACAGCAGCAGCATAGCCATCATGATTGTTGTCCATCTATGCCGCATCATTCACCTCAATCCAACAGACCGGCGCCCAGATAACTCCCCTTGGCTGCCCCTGGCAGACAGACGAACAGGCCGCTGCCGCGATGTGTAATGTATTCGTTCAGCTTGTCCGCCCTACCGAGCTGATTCTGAATGCGGACGAACTGCCCCGGGTCTCTCTGATACGACACAAACAGCAAGCCAGCATCAAAATGCCCGGTCTGCGGATCAATATCATTCGTATACGAAAAGGAACGACGCAATATACGATCCTTCACCTGCTTAGCCAGATGGACGTGCGAGTCGATTGGTACGACCGGATTGCCCCCCTCGTCGGTACGCCCCAGCTCCATCTCCTCGAATTCGCGCTGCTTGCCCAGCGGCGCTCCGCTGTCGCGATGCCGCCCGAAGGTATGCTCCTGAGCCTTGAGCGAGGTGCGATCCCATGTTTCGAGATGCATCTGGATTTTGCGGACGACCATATAAGTACCGTTCGCGAGCCAGGACTGCGAAGCGCCGGCGCCCACCCACACCACATCCTGCATCTCCTGGCTGTTGTTCACATCCGGGTTGCCGGTGCCGTCCTTGAAGGCGAATAAATTACGTGGTGTCTCCTTCTTGCCCTTGTGAACCGGATACGAGTTGAATCCCGCCTGCGACCACTTCATCGTCACCTTGCCGCGAGCTGCCCGCACGAGATTGCGCACCGCATGGAACGCAACCTGCGGATCATCCGCACAGGCTTGAATACATAGATCGCCCCCCGTATAGCGGGAATCCAACTGATCGCGGGGAAAATGCGGCAGCGCGACGAACTCTGCCGGACGTTTCGCCTGTAGTCCATATTCCGCTCGCTCGAACAGACTGAGGCCGAGGCCATAGGTGAGCGTCAACCGCGCAGCGTTCAGCCCCTTCGTCTCGCCGGTATCATCCGGCGGCAGCAGGACATTGCCAGCATGCGCCAGATTCTCCCCGTTCATCATCCGCACACTGTCCTCCGTCCATCGCTGCAACAGCTCCCTCAGCTCACTGCGGGATGTCGCTTCACAATGCAGCGCTGCGAAATACACATAGCGGGGATGCGGGGTTAAAATGCCTGACTGGTGCTTGCCATAGAAGCTGACCTTATTCTGATTGGTCGGATGTTCATCGATTAACGAACGAACTCCCGGAGCGGCGAGGATTCCGCCACTTCCGAGAGCTACCCCAACAGCCCCGATCCCGATCAGCTTCAACATCTCTCTGCGGGAAATCGGATGGCCCGAGTGTCTTGGTTCCTGTTCCGAGGACATCGTAATCACTCCACAACAATTGCCATCTGGCTAAGCGGCTCGCCCAATTGATCCACAGCCTCTGACAATTCCTTTGTATTTGCAGGCGTTAACGCCTCGTATGACAGATAACCGCCCTTGCCGTCCTCATATTTCGCCAGCAGCTCGTTCACCTTCTGGAAGCTCGCTTGCAGTGAAGCCGTCAACTTAGCGTCCTTGCTCTCTAGCTTCGGCTGGAAGATGGTGAAGATTTTCTCTGCTCCCTCAATATTGGCCTTGAAATCATACAGATCGGTGTGCGAGTAGATTTCCTCCTCGCCTGTAATCTTCGAGGTGGATACCTCATTCAGGAGGTCGACGGCCCCATTAATCATCAGCTCCGCGGTTACATCGACCGTCTCCACCTTGGCCCGGAGCTCCTTGACATGAGCGAGCAACTGATCCGCCACCGGCTCATATCCGCTGGTCGTCTGCTCCACCCAGAGCCCATACTCCAGCTTGTGATAACCGGACCATTCCTCCTTCCCCTTCCCTTCCTCCTCCAGATCAGCCAGACGACCGTCTATCTTCGGGTCTAACTCGCCGAACACCTCCGCCACCGGCTCCGACCGTTCGAAATACATGCGAGCCTGCGGATAGATCGCCTTAGCCTGTTCCATATCCCCCGCCTTCACTGCATCCACGAATTTCTGCGTCTCCAGCAAGAACTGATCCTGCTGCTCAAGTACAAACTCGCGATACGCCGCTACCTCCGCCGACAAATCCGCGCCCTGCACGGCCGGAGCCGCTGTCTGTGCTGCTTCCTGTCCATTGCCCGTCTTCTCCCCGCTATCTCCACAACCAGCAAGTACACCGCCTGCAAGCAGCACGGTGCTGAGCATCATTACAGCTTTCCTCATGAATAAGACCCCTTATAGAAAATGAATTAGATTGATAACGCTAATGATATTCATTATCATTTAAGTTGTCAATGAATGTTTTTGCGAACGCTGCGATGGAGGGTCAGCACCACGAGCAAATCAAGGGCGCACTGCTGCGCAGTACGCCCTTCCTTCCTTCGGATTCGCCAGCCAATCACGCCTGCTCCATGTCCATTCATCTTTTCGCACCGCGCGCAGCTCCCCGCGCGACGCAATGCTGCGTAACGGCAGTCGGTCGAACCACATCTCACGAGCTGGCATCATTCTCCTCAGAGGCTTGCAGAATTTTACGCCTGTGCTTCATATCATACATCGATTTGTCCGCCTGCTTGAGCAACTCATCGAGCGTATCTCCGTCCTGCGGATAGTAGCTCACCCCTACACTCATCTGAACATCCAGGTGTTGGCCATCATATTCAATCGGCTCCTGCTTCATCGCTTTCTCCACCCAGCGTAGCGCCTCCTCGGCAGTCCACTCATAGCTACTCACAGGGCGAAACAGCACGAACTCATCGCCGCCCAGCCTCGCTGCGACTCCCGCTGGCTCTGCCGCTCTCCGCAGCACGGAACCGACACCGCATAGCACCAGATCCCCGGCCTCATGACCGTACCAATCATTAATAAGCTTGAAATCATCGAGATCTATGATCATGACTAGCAGCTTGATGCCATGCTGCTGTGCTTCAGCTATCGCCTGCTCCAGCCTTTCCGTGAAATGGCGACGGTTCGGCAGCTCTGTCAGTGCGTCATGATAGGCCATGAACGCCACCTGGCGCATATACTCATTGCGCGCTCCAATATCACGGATGAGCAGAATCGCGTGAGGCTCGTTATGGAACGTGACATAGTCGCCATAGACCAATGTCTCCAGGACGCGGTCGCCATTGTACAGCACGGCCTCCAGCTCTCCAATCTCCGCTCTGTCTTGCAGCCGCTCCATCAACACTCCCCCTTGCAGGGCGGTCAGCTTCGCCGAATCGAGCGCCACCCGATCGAACATCTGCCTTGCGCTCGGATTCACCTCCTTGATCGTGCCATCCATAGCTACCAGCAGAATCGGCAGCGGATTGAGCTGGAACAGCTTCTCATAACGATGGCTCGAATGATTGAGGAACTCATACTTCTGCATGGCTAGCCGCAGCACGAAGCACCAGATCAGACCGGCATAAATGTAAGGATACGGCGGGATTACATTGCCGAATTGAAAATAACCGAATACAGCAACCCAGCAGGCGGTCACCAGGCTTCCATATTCGAGCAGCTTGAAGATGCCTTCGTGCTCCTTCGAGTCAGCAGGACTCTTCCATTTGCGGGCAACGCGCACCATCAAGATGGAAACCATGCTGAGCGTCAGGCTGACCGTGAGCGTTCCATAATAAGCGCCATTGGCTACCGGCCATTTCCATACGCCCACCTCCTTGAATTGCTGAACCGAGATCAGCTCCTGATGGCTCAGCAGTCCTGCCGGAATCGCCAGGAGCAAGATATGAAAGATGAGCGGATACCACGGCCGTGGGAGATGCTTATCCAAACCGATTAATTTGGCGAGCAGGTGGAACCCCAATCCTGGAATGGCAATTCCAATGTTAGAGAACCATACGGCCGCCAGCACCGGACTATATTCAATGGGCAGCATATAGCGAATGTATTCCTCAAGAAGCAACAGGAAATAGCATAATATCGACAGGCTCACCAATATATGCTCTATTTTCCGTGGATTGCGCAGTAGCACTTCGGCGCCCATATAAAAGAAAAGGAGCATCGGCACCCAGTAACACACGATAGGAATCCATACTTCAGACGGGCTCAATATAATTTCTCCTCCGACTCGGATCGAATAGGTTCAGCTACTATTCATTCTATCATGTTCACTCGCCGTGTCGAGAGTTTATGTATACCATATGAGCAGCAGGCACAAGCACTGTCGAGCTCGCCTATTCCGCTCTTTGCTCCAGCGCTGCCCAGCTTCGGTAATCATGAATCGCCATTCCTCCGTAAGCCGCATGTCCGGTAAGCTCGCTGTGGGCTGTCCGCAGCTCCTGCTCCATTAGCCTCACTCCCTTGACGTAAAAAGATGTACGTTCACTCTCAGCGTTAGGTACCGTCTCTACAGCGATGAGGACTTGCTTGCCCTGCGCATAAGCTTCATCTAATATAGCACCTGCATTGTCGATAATGCCGTTGTTCCCGCGTGCGTGGTTGCGGTAATTCATGATGACGACGCCGTCTGACTGCTCCAGCAGCCAAGCGCTCATGCTGGCCTCCGTCCCTGGCGCCTTCACTTGATGCAGCCAATACGGTATATCGAACACGATGCCAAGGCCGCTGCCGTTCATCTCCTCTCCCAGCCATTGTACCGTATTCATCCATTCCTCCAGCACTCGCTGACGATTCGTTGTCCACTCCCGCAGAAGATACGGCTCCATATCCAGATGCCACCCGGCAAAGCGCTCCTCTGGTGGAGCAGACATCTGATACTGGCGCACCCAGGCTAAAATTGGACGGACGGACTCACGGCTCGTGGCGAGCGCCCATTCGGGACGACCTGCCAGCGCCTCCACCCGGATGTCTGCGCGGGCTGCACTGCGGATGAATGCGCCATACGCGTCTGGCGACACGTCCCGATTGATCTGAAGATAGATCGCATTCACATGATGGTCATGGGAAAATCGGAGAATCTCGTCCCTCCCTGACTCGGATTCGATCAGGCGGCTGTCCCAGATCCATGTTGCCTTCGGCATCATCGTCGCCACCTCAGCACGCTGACGCGCCTCATCCCACGTAACCTCCGCTTGCAGCACCTCGCTGATCCAGCGCAGCGGCACCATCATCCGCTGATGACGAAGCTGTGCGGGCACCTCCAGTGCAACAGCCGAGCCATTCACTAGCGCTGATGGCTGTCCAGCCGCCAACCGTATACTCTGCCCGTTCAGCCTCAGTATCGCCTCGGAGGTCGACTTATCCCACTTCAGCTCCGCTCCCAGCGCTGTCGCCATCTCCCTGAGCGGCACCATAATGCGCTTCGAACGGGGATCGACATAGGGAGGCTCCGCCTGGAAGGCCATCTGCCGATTGTCCACCGCGATCTGAATCGCCGTCGCTGCCGCTGCGGGAGCCAGCAGCAGCCCGCTCAGCAGGATCACCCCGATCCAGCACAGCCACCGTCTCATATCGCCTGAATGGCACTCCTGCGCGGCTCCAGCTCCTCGCGAATGACCTGAACGATACCATCCACTAGCTGCGACAGCTCCTGCTCGTTAGGCCCCTCCGCCATCACCCGCACCAGCGGCTCCGTGCCTGAGGGACGAACCAGCACGCGCCCGTTGCCGCCCATCCGCGCTTCTGCCGACGCAACGGCTGCCTCAAGGGCAGGGTGGTCTGCCAGCATGGACTTGTCCTCCACACGGACGTTGACCAGCAACTGCGGATATTTGGTTAGACCGGCGGCGAGCTCGCTCAGCGGGCGGGCAGCCGTCCTCATCGCTGCCATCAGTTGCAGAGCGCACAGCATGCCGTCTCCGGTTGTACTATAATCCAGCATGACGATATGGCCGGATTGCTCTCCGCCCAGGTTATAGCCGCCTTGCAGCATTTCCTCCAGCACATAGCGGTCGCCGACCTTCGTCTTCCTGGCTGTCAGACCGCTCTGCTCCAGCGCCTTGTACAAGCCCAGATTGCTCATCACTGTTGAGACGACGGTGCTGTGGTTAAGGCGGTGCTGCTGCTGGAGCGCCAGGGCCAGAATATAGAGCAGATGATCCCCATCTACAATCGCACCCTTCTCATCCACCGCGATCAGCCGGTCTGCATCCCCATCGAAGGATAATCCGAGCGCTGCACCGTGCTCGACGACTGCACGCTGCAACGCCTCGGGATGCGTCGAGCCGCAGTCTTGATTTATATTCAATCCGTCCGGTTGAGCGGCCAATACGACCACATCCGCCCCTAGCTCGCGCAGCAGGCGCGGAGCGAGCCTGGAGACTGCCCCATGGGCGCAATCAAGCACCACCTTCATTCCCTCGAACCGCTGCTCAACGGTAGATTGAAGATAGCCAAGATAGTCGTATCCTCCTGCCTCATCATCTTGCACCCTGCCTACATCGCCGCCGATCGGACGGGGACAGCCGTCCTCCTGTGCATCGAGCAGCGCTTCAATCTCGGCCTCCAACTGATCGGACAGCTTGAAGCCGTCACCGCCGAACAGCTTGATCCCGTTATCCTGGGCAGGATTGTGGGAAGCAGAGATCATCACTCCCGCATCTGCGCCACGGGCTCTCGTCAGATAAGCGACGCCAGGCGTAGAGATCACACCGAGGCGCACCACATCCGCGCCGATCGACAGCAGACCCGCCACGAGCGCCGCCTCCAGCATCTCGCCCGAGATGCGGGTATCCCGCCCAATCAGCACCTGCGGGCGTTCCCCCTGCCGCTTGCGGGTCAGCACGTAACCGCCTGCCCGTCCGAGCTGGAACGCCAATTCAGGCGTCAGCTCCCTGTTCGCCGTGCCCCGTACCCCGTCTGTGCCAAAATAGTTTCCCATCATCCTCTTCCTTTCTCTATCATCTAACAGCTATCATCTAACAGCTCTAATTTAACAGCTCTAATCTAGCTACCCTGCTCTAATCTAGCGCCCTAATCTAGCGTCTCGCATCCAGTGGCTCGTATGCTTTATCACAGCACTACCAGGGCAATTCCCTGATGTCTTATGCCGCGCCTCAAGCCCGTACCTTTTGCCTGTGCCCAGGCCAGTGTCTTACTCCCTGCCTTCCGCAGCCGCTCTCCAATTGCGATAGTCATGGATGGAGAATCCCTGATACCCGCTATACCACTGCATGAACAGATGGGTGATGCTCATCTGCTGCCACAGACTGGAGCTGTCCTGACCATAGAAGGTCGTATGCGCTCCCTCCTCCGTCGGCCCTGTCTCCAGACCGATCAGGACTGGCTTGCCAAGCCGTGTCCCCTCCTGAACCATCGGCAGCGCACGGTCCATAATGCCATTGTGCCCTAGAGCAGCGTTCCGGTAATTCATCAACACGATGCAGTCGAACTGCTCCAGCATCCATGTGCCCAGGCTCTCGCCCTGCTCGTCATCGATCGTATGAATCCAGGAGGGCACATCTGCCGAAACCCGCAGCGATAGCTCCTTCCTCACCCAATGAGCCACATAGGCCGCCGTCTCCCTCCATTCCCTGACTACCGTGGCGCGTTCCTGCTCCCACTCCTCCAGCAGATAGGGCTCTATATCCACATGAACGCCATCCCATCTCGCCTGCTCTGGCGCACTGCGCTGGTAGTCTTCGATCCATCTCAGGAAGGCTTCCACCTCCTGACGATATGCAGCCAATCCCCAGGAGGGATCGCCTCCCAGCGCCTCCACCTCGATGCCTAACTGATGCGCCTGCTCAATGAAGCGGCGATACGGCTCCATATCCTGCGATGTGCGGTCGATGTGCAGGAAGATGACATTCACGCCCTGCTCCTTGGCAAAGGAGAGCAGGCGACCGCCATCATCCATCCAATCTGTACTCTCCCATACCCAGGTAGCCAGCACCTCCGGCCGTTCCTCCTCCCACTTCAGCGACAACAGCGCCGCAATAATCATGCTGATAAGCAGCAGGAGGCGGTATATAGCTATATGAGGTTGCTTACGTGACAGGTCGATATTCAGGCTCCTACCGCGACCTTCACATGTGGAGGCTGCATACCGGTTCCCAGCTTATGGATATGGTCGGATTGAATCGTGGCGAAGGCATTGCGCGTATCGATGATCGGAACCCCCATCTCCGCCAGCTCATGGTAGCTGAAGCTGCGGTGATTCGTAATGAGCACCATACAGTCGTATTGGGCGAAGACCTCCGGGTCATACTCCACCGTATGAACGGTCAAGCCGTGCTCATCCCTGAATGAGGTCGCATACGGATCATAATAGTCGACCCGTGCGCCACTCTGCTTGAACAATTCATAGATGGAGAGACCCGGCGACTCGCGCAGATCATCGATGTCCGGCTTATAGGACATGCCCAGCATCAGCACTCTCGAATTGCGGATTGACTTGGCATATACATTCAGCACCTGCGCCGTCTTGTTCAGCACATACTCAGGCATGTTGTCATTAATCGACTGCGCCAGCTCGATGAACTTGCTGTAGAAGCGGAATTCCTTGGCCTTCCAGGACAGGTACATCGGATCAAGCGGAATGCAGTGCCCGCCGATGCCGGGCCCTGGATAGAAGGGCATGAAGCCGAACGGCTTCGTGGAGGCGGCGCGAATGACCTCCCATACATCAATCGCCATCTTGTCGCACATCATCGCCAGCTCGTTGACGAAGGCGATGTTGATGCTGCGGAACGTATTCTCCAGCAGCTTGGACATCTCCGCCACCTTGGGCGAGGAGACCGGCACGACGGTCTGCACCACATGCTGATACAGCAGCACGCCCAGCTCCTTGCAGGTCTCGGTCGTGCCGCCAATCACCTTCGGCGTATTATACGTATTGTAGTTGGCATTGCCGGGGTCCACCCGCTCCGGAGAGAAGCAGAGGAAGAAGTCACGGCCCACCGTCAAGCCCATCGCCTCCAGCTCCACTTGAATCAGCTCCTCCGTCGTTCCCGGATAGGTCGTGCTCTCCAGCACGATCAGGGCTCCCTTTTGCAGGTACGTCTTTATTTCCTTTACGACATTCTTGATATAGGAGGTATCCGGGTCTTGATGCTCACTGAGCGGTGTCGGCACACAGATGCTGATCGTATCCAGCTCCTGAATCATTTCGTAGCAGTTGGTGGGCACAAACTTCCCGCTGTTCACCGCGTCGGCAACCAGCGTGGCTGGCACATCCTGGATGTAGGATTGGCCGCCGTGCAGCGCCTCGACCTTAGAGGCATCCAGATCAATGCCATAGACGGTGAAGCCGCCCTTGACCATCTCCATCGATAAGGGCAGGCCCACGTAGCCCAAGCCGATCACGCCGACCTTCGCCGTCTTGTTCATCAGCTTTTCTCGCAACAGATTGTCCATCATTTGCCATCCACTCCTCGCATATTTTCATGGGTCTGGGTAAGCCGTTTCATCTTCCATAGCAACTCAGCGAACGATAGCGGCTTGGTCACATAATCCGCAGCCCCTGATTCATAGGCGCGACTCCGGCTCTCCTCCTGCAGCTTGTCCGTCAGTACAATCACTTGCCCGGAACCTTGCGCCTGCTCCTGGATGCTGCGGATCAACTGGTACCCGTCGAGAATAGGCAGGTTCAGCTCGGTCACGACAAGGTCAGGTCTGTGCCGGAGGAACGCATCATAGGCCTCCTGCCCTTCCCTCGCCTCATGGACGAGATACCCCTTCAGCTCCAGCCGTATCTTGATGAAGTCGCGCACGATATCATCCGGCTCGGCGAGCAGCACCGAGCACGCCGCCTGATGCGGCGCAAAGAAGCGGATGTCTCCCTCCTTCCCCTTGCTCTGGAACGCCTGCTCCAGCATCGCCTCGACCATCGCTTCGGTCGGCTGTGCACTCTCCGGGAAGCTCGCCACCACGAGCTGCCCCTGCAGAAGTTGCTGTTGCTGCAGCCGATCCTTCAAGGCCAAGGAAGCGTAATGGGTGCTGCCCAGCCCCCCGCCCTCCGCGACCGCGCAGAGCATCTGGTTCGGCGTATCGTAGAAGCAATGAAAGGAGAGAGCCGCCTCATTGTTGCCAAGCAGATCGCCCGCCTGCTCGACCTGCTTCGGATTCATCTTCGCACAAGGCGCCAGAATGACGCCGCCAGCCGCTCCCTTGCGGGTAGCCGCATGTATCGATTGCAATAGCTTCAGCTTGATCTCTTGCACAGTATTGCGAATAACAACAGCCATCGGTTCCACTCCTTATTTGTTAAATATGGGTTCGGACCATCATTTGTTAAATTGAGTTCGGACCATCGTTCCCCATGAATTGTTGTTGCGGAAGAAATCGATATGTCCCAGCAGCCGCCATAGCACACCAAGCTGGCGATAGCCGAAAAACATCAGAAAGGAATAAAGCATCATCTTATTCAGATCGCTCAGCTTCGGATAGCGGCTGAACGCCTTCTCCTCGATCAAGAGCGCGCCCAGACTCAGGATGAAGCACGAGAACAGATTGACCAGCATGAAGACGGCAACGATCTTCCAATCCGCCATGTTCAGCAGCCAGTAACCCAGCATCGCCAGCAGACCCGTCAAGCGGATGTAGGGGTTCAACGTCTCAAACAAAATATTGTAGGGAATCGTCAGCAGTCCGAACACCTTGTAACGCGGTCGGAACAGCATATGTACGCCCTCCTCTACCATATTTTTCAGATTGCCCCGCCCCCAGCGCTTGCGCTGGCTGCTTAATATGCGGTAGGTATCGGGCGCCTGTGTCCAGCAGACCGCATCCGGGCAGAACGCGACATGATACGGAATCTGGTTCTCCAGACAATAACGGTGCAGCTTGATGACGATGTTCATATCCTCGCCGGGATAGCCACCGCGATAGCCGCCGACCGCAATGACTTTATCCTTCTGGAACACGCCGAAGGCGCCGGAGACGATGATCAAGCCGTTCAACGCGCTCCAGCCGATCCGACCGCCCAGGAAGGCCTTCATATATTCGACGTTCTGGAGCGCTGGCCATAGCTGCTTCGGGAACCGGATCTGCTTGACGATGCCATCTTCGACCGTACAGCTATTCACGATCCGCACATTCCCCCCAACAGCTACCGTCTCCTGCGGATTCTCCATATAGACTCTGGCGATGCGGGTCAACGCATCCTTCTCCAGCAGAGAGTCCGCATCTATCGTCGAGATGAGCGAATAGTGGGACAGGTTGATGCCGGCGTTCAGGGAGTCGGCTTTGCCGCCATTTTCCTTGTCGATGAAGTACAGATTCGGGTAATCTGGATTATGGTAGTAGCCCCTCACCCGTTCCGTCTTCATATGGCTGGCGACGGTCGGCCTTATCTCCTGAAGCTGGAAGTGCTCGATCATTACCTTGGCGGTGTCGTCGGTGGAGCCGTCATTGACTACAATCACCTCATACTCCGGGTAATGCAGCGCCAGCAGCGACCTTACATTTTCTTGAATCGTCAGCTCCTCATTGTAGGCCGGCACCAGGATCGATACCGGCGGCAGTTGCTCTGAACCGGACAGCTTCTGTATCCGATTGTACTGAATGCCCCGTTGAAGCGGGAACGTATGGCGAATCGAGAGACAGAAGATCAGGAAATAGATGAAGGTAATGACCAATGCATAATACATCGCAATGTATCCATATCCCAATAACACCTCCCGCAAGCCATTCAGAGCCTGTTCGCTATAATAGTGCAGCATTCTCATGCGTTCATTACCTCCTTCGCCTGCTGGCTTTACCCTAAACCTAAACTACACGGTAGATAGGCTGCTTGACGCCTGCTGCTTTGCCATAGTGGTACGCCAGCGAATTGTAGCGAGAAAGCTGCTCCAGGTCATGCTGCAAGCCGGACAATGAACGCAGCTCATCCTGTATCCACTGATTCAGCTCGTCTCCGCGCGTCGTCCCACTCGCGTCCACAGCAGCAGCGCATAATTGAATAATCCCTTGCTCGCCCAGCCGCAGCAGCCCCGATGCACTCGCATAGGCTACACGGCGGCTGTCATCCCCCACACCCTGCCTTAACGCCTCGGCATAGGAGACCAGCTTCAGATCCGCGATGCCCTCGGCGGCAAGCAGCCGGATCTCCTCCAGCGGATGACGCAGCAGCTTGTGTACGGCATGGCGCGGAATGAAGTGTACCGATCTGAGGTAGATGGCAGCCGCCAGAGCGGAGATCGCACTGTCTGACGAATCCAGCAGACGGTACACCGCAGATGCCGCCCTCGGCTCACTCGCAGCCTTCAACCCACATAAGCCGATCTGAATGAGCGCCTTGTCCTCCCGCTGGATGTATTCGGCGAACAGTGCGCCATGATCGATGTCGGCTTCCTTCACCATATCCACCAGCAGCTCATAGAAGCCCTTGTTATGCTTCAGAGCGATCTGCACCATCTCATGGATGTCCTGCTTGCTGCGAGCACACTTGGCAATCGCACGGGCGATAACGAAGAAGGCGGAATTCCGCGGATGCGACCGCAGAAGCTGGAGTAATGGAGGAACGGCCTCCTGTACTCTCATGCAGCCCAGATGGTACGCAGCATCGAGTCTCGCGCCGTAGGAGCCCGTGCGCAGTCGGTCAAGGTAGTGATCGGCACGCCCCATCCGCCTGCACAGCTCGATGCAGCGCTCGCGTGGGATACCGCTCAAGCCTTCTATCATATCGTTCAGCCACGCCTGCATCGCCTCCTGCTCGGCCCTGTTCATCGTGAAGGGAGGAGCGAGAAGCGGCTCCTCGCCCTCCATATGAACCAGAATATAGGAACGATAATCTCTCGCCCGTTCCTCGAACCGCTGCTGCGCTCTGGCACGGGCCAAGCGTCTGAGCTTGACTCCGTACACTAGAGCGGCAAAGAGGACATTCAGCAGCAGCAAAACATACAAAAATGTGATGGCTATATCCAAATTGCTGTACATCCCATACCCCTTCTTTCCTTCATCATGGCCCGCCTGCCGGTGCCTGCACCTCATGCATCGCCTGCTTCATGATCCCGTAGCTCTGCTTGGGCCGCTCGACATAGCGAACGTCCACATCCTCCCAGCGGCTCCACGTATAGAGCGGTAGCTGCGATACGGGATACGGCGCCTCGCCTGTAGAGCTGCTCCCCTTCGCATCGCTGCGGGCAACCCATGGCATGATGCGAATGCCATCCACAACGGAGGAGGCGAAGGACTTCGTGCCCGTATCCTCATAGCTGATCGCCTGCAGCGAGCTCGGGTCGCTGAACCCGAGGAGCATCCATGGAATGCGGATCTCCAGCACCTGACCCTTGGCCTGCCACATCGCCTTGGAATGATAATTCGGATCGTCCGGGTTGCTATTCCCTCTCAGCATCTCACCGACCTCAATATCGGTGAAGGGATGCTTGGCCCGGGCATCCGGCGGCTCCAGCAGGTAGCTGACCACGAGCTTCCATGGCTTGAAGATGCCGCTGTCGTCCTCCAATTCCTCAGGGGCAACATCCAGCATCTGCTGCTCCTTGCCATACATGCGGGTGTGGACATCATAGTTGGAGGCTACCATCATCCGTCCGGCATCCCCGCGCCCCAGCTCCAGCAGCGTCTCGAGCCCCTCGTCCAGCGTGCGACCCTGTAGCTGCGGCGCATGACGGTTGCCGCCCGGCATCGTATCAAAGCCAAAGTAATAATTGTCAGAAGAGTCAAAAGGTTCTGATAACTTGGCCAGCACGTAGAGGTAGCCTTCATCATGCGCTGCCCATAGTTCATCGAAGCCTTCCACCTGCATATCCAGCCTGGTCTTGTCCTTCGGAGCGAGCTTGTCCCAATCCCCATCGTCTCCATCGATATGCAGGACGTCATCCTTGCCGGGATACATCCCCAGCAGGCCAAAATGGGACTCGTTCGTCAGCGTATTGTACCAGTACGCCCGCCGGTCAGGAATGTCGTACTTCATCGTGTTCCACGTTTTCTTAAACCATTCATCCTGCCACGTAAACAGGATCGCGCCGGAGTATCCCTCCTGATGAATCTGGCGGAACATCTCCGCATCCATCTCACCCTGTGTCTTGTCGTCATGCCCTCCCTGATTGCGCCCCAGCATGCCGGTATGGGCGATGCCCTGCGAGGCAGGAACACCGAACTCGGTGATCATGATCGGCATCTCGTTATGATACGCCTTCAGCTTGTGAAGGTAGGTCTTGTAGCTGTCGATCTCCCCCCGGTCGTTCTTCATCGTCTGGAACGAGGCATCAAAGGTGAAGAAATCCGGGTAGTACGGGTACACATGATAGGAGGCAAAATACCCCGCATCCCAATCGACCGCCTCGATATGCGTCGGATCGACGCTGACCATATCCTCGGCCACCAGCGGCTCGCCCGGATGCTCCAGCGGGTCTGTCGTGACCCAGTTGGAGAAGGCAATCGGATGCTGCCACCCATGCTTCGCCTCCGTCACTGCTGTCAGATCGACCATCTCGGCCAGCCATGCCTCGAAGGGGCTCGCACCTTGGCGGCTCTGAAAATGCGTCCCCTTGTACGCCGTGACCTCCGGGTTGCTCTTATTGGTCTGATCAACCATGACCGGGTCCCATTCTGTGCCGATAATCCAGCCCATCAGATACGGACCGGCATTGAAGAGATAATTCCCGCTGGCTTTGCCCGAGTGCGGCTCGGCCTGCAGCTCGATATTGCCATATACTGCTTCGACGGCCTCCCGAATCTCCTTCTCGAACCGTTGCTTTATGACCGGATCATAAGCGTTCTTCCCCTCGATCAGCTCCTCCTCCGGGCTCCACACACCCTGAATAAAAAAGAGCGGCTGCTCCTGATGCTTCGCATTGTAGCGAACGAGAGATTCATAGAATTCCGGCTGCAGGATGGTGTAGACGCGGATAACGTTAGCGCCCATATCCTGAATCATCTCAAACCATCGCATATAGTCATCTGCGGTAATCGCCAGCTCACCGGGGAAATGCCCCGGGACGGCGGCACCCATATTCACTCCCTTGGCGAAATACGGCTGCCACTGCTGGCTGCGGAATTGCTCGATCTGCGTTCCGTTTGTTTTGAATGTCACCCTCACCCCTTCGCCGATTACGGCACTCTCCACCTTGGCGACTGGAGGCAGCAGCCCATACACAGCAGCAGCGCCCGCCAGCACGACGACAACGCCTAATTTAGCCCAACTGCTCAGGAATCGTTTTTTCATGATGGTCTTCCTCACATCTGTCCTCTCGTTTCTTAGGGGGATGTCTTCAAACGTTGAAGATGGCCCTGGCCAGTCTTGACCTCCCATAATGTAGCACAGGGCTGCAAGAGCGTTCAATATCGCAAGCGGCTTGCGGACATTAATAATTTTTTAAAATTTTAATAATTGGTTTTAGCGCCTAAGCCCCTGGCGACGATCGACGAGAGACGTCTGTGAGACCGATTAGGCGTAAAGGCCCGAGCAAGCGCGCTCCCCGCACTGAAGCCTTGAAATTCCGCGATTCCACAGCAAAAATCCCTTCTCGGATGTGTTCCTGAAAAGGGATTCTGGTCATATTCGCTGCTGTCATCCAGTCGGGCATAATCGCTGCTTAGGGCCTATGCGGACGGTATTCAGAGGGTCGATGAAAATTCTAATGAATACCATGAAGCTGCCATGCTTGCGGAGCGGTCGCTTCGTCGTATTGGGCACGCTGACTCGCCTTCATCCGGCTGGTGTGGAAACGCGTGCATGTCTCGATCGATTGATCCGCCCTCCGCGAACCGCCTCGGCTTGCTATGCCTGGTGGGCATGAAGGGGCAGCACACCCCTGCTCTTATAAAATCGTATAGCGAGTTTCGCGATATGCAGCCTCGCCTGCTCCAATCAAGCCCGGCGTCCCTCCCAAGCCGCCAAGGACGTCTGTAGACCATACATGATGATCGACACGGATAACGAGGCTTTCGCCAGACACCGTGCCGGACAACGTATGCCAGCTTGTCCAATCAAACGAAGAGGCCGTCAGTGGGGCAGTCATAACAACCTCCACGACGCCATTGTGGCATTGTGTGACTGTAATGGATTCAACTGCTCGGCTTAATACAACGTCAATCCAGTTGTGCTCGTCGAAATACGAGACAAGCAAGCCAAATGCACCGCCGCGTTTCACAAGAATATCGGATTCAATTCGATAATTCCTGCCTGCTTCTGCAGCCCCAAACGCCTGCAATTGCCATTGGCTGCTTCGATTCTGCGTGCTGCGGCAGTGAAGCTCCCCATTCGTTACCTTGCATATGCCGTCGCCGCTCACCCGCTCCAGCAACTCCCCGAACGAAGCACCATTGCCAGTCGTCATCGCCGCATAACGTGTGACCTCAAATCCTGCAAAGGAGGCTGAAGTGTAACGCGTATGCATGCCTACACTGCCATTAGCAAGCGGAAAGTCCGCTTGGATGACGGCAACATCGTCCAGCTTGATAACGAAGCTCCTGCACGTTTTCTCCACACGGAGCAAATGAAACGCTGCAAACTGAAACGTCTCTGGCAACACATGCGAAACGGCCTCGTGCTGAATGCCTTTATAAACGGCCTGAGCCTGTAATACCCTTCTCCCCACATCAAACAAGACGGATACGTAGTTGCTCTCATCCACATAGACGGCATAAATACCATACAGACCTCCTGTGTGATCCTGCTGCCACTTCATGCTGATCTCCAGCACATAGTGACTGTAGACTTCGCATGTCACAGCACCGGCTACGACAGAGCGATTCGCTTGAAGTGCCTCCCTGCCTGCTGTCGTCCACTCGCCTGCAACCGTTAGCCAGTGGGCGCTTAAACCTTCATCCTCGCCTTCAAACAGATCACGCAAAGCTGCACTTGCTGGCGCTGGCTGCTCACTGTACGTTGGCCCGGCGATATACAGTTGATCCCCGCTCCAAAGCAGAGGATCAGCTCGCATTGTGCGCTGCTCTTGATTCGTATCCAGCACATCGTCGGCATTGCGCCCGTGATAGAACACCCAATTGTCTACATTGTTCGGGCCACGAATAACCGAGTTGTGCCCAACTCCCTCTACCCCGTCATTTTTACGCAACAGGGGCTTGTACTCATCAGCAGAAGGATATTTCATCCACTCCAGCTCCAGTAGCGATTCTGCTTTGCCTGCATCGGCCATCGAATAGCCCAGGAAATAGTTTGGCCGGACATATGCGTTGCCGCTGTACATCATGTAATGCTTCAAGCCCCGTTTCAAATAAAAGGCTCCCTCGATGGTGTGCCAATCACGACCGTCTCCAAATCGATTTTCTTCATAAATCTCCTCATCAATCGTAGGCACAACAACGATTCGTGGATCACCCGCCGGCGTTACCATATCAATGAGCTTATCCACCAGTATGACCGTGCCTGCACGGTCACGCTCTACACCTGAATACTCATTGTTGGAATAAAACAGATAGTAATCGCCATGCTCATCCTTGACCACATGGGAGTCAAGTGAAAATGTATCATAAAATGTCCTCACATAGTTGAATGGCCCCTCAGGCGTATCGGCTACAGCAACCATAAGGCGCTCCTCGTGCACATCCTCCGTATCTGCAGGCATAGAGGATACGTACAAATAAAATTGGCCGTTCTCATAGACAGCAGCCGGGGCCCAAAAGTTTTTGCGACCTGTTAGTTGAAAGCCATATCCAAGATGCTCCCAAGTCAGCAGATCCAGCGAGCGCAGCACGACAACTCCCGCTTCTCCCGTCGCATAGGTGTAGTAGCAGCCATTATATTTCAGCACATACGGATCGGGGTGTACAAGTGTTAACGGCTCCCTCTGCCCAGCTCCTGCTTTTATTGGGAGCGGATTGCGATATGTTTGTGCCTGATGCAACGGCCAACCCTCAGCTTGCGTTCTTTTTTTCATCATGGGTTTCCTCCATTTGTTAATTCATTAGCTCTTGACTGCCCCCGCAGTCAAGCCGGACTTCAGGGCATTTTGACCAAGCATGTAGACGATAATGGACGGAATTGTCATCATAATGAGCGCTGCATACAGCTGTGCGACCATTTCCGGCGTCTGGTTGGTTGTTCCTGTAAAAAACTGCGTAGCCAGCGTGACCGTATACATCTTCTCGTCACGAATGTGCAAGAGCGGGATAATGTAATCATTCCACGAGTAAATAAAGGTCAGCACCGCAATATTGATAATGGCCGGAATACCCAGCGGAATCATAATCGTTCTATACATGAGGAATGACGAAGCGCCATCAATCATGCCCGCTTCCAATATGGCGTTGGGAATGGAATCAAAATAGTTTTTGAGAATAAGCAGCATGAATGGCGCATTAAAGGCAACCAACGGCAATATTACACCCGAGTAGCTGTTCATGATGCCCAGCGTCTTCGCTGTGAAGAATAGCGGCGACATCACAGCGGTAGCCGGTATCGCCAAGCAAGCTACTAGGGAGTAGAACATGAAATTCTTGAGCCTAAACTGCATTTTGGAGAACGCATACGCCGCCAGAGTAGCGAGTAGGCCAACAACAATAGTTGTACAGATAGCGATGAAGAAGCTGTTGAATACAACGAGGAAATAGCTGACCTTGGGATGGCGGATGACGGCCAGATAGTTTCCAAAGCCATTGATCTCAAGCGATTTAATGATCGATTGTACCAGCGGATACAGCCAAATGAGCGCAAACACCGCCAATACAGACTGTATGACCCACTTATCTATTTTTCGCAAATTAATAAACAATAAGCTCACCTCTTCCTCTTATAGATCACGCTGCTGGCGGTTCGTATATTGGATTTGCAGTATAGCAAGTACAAGCGCAATAATGAGAATGGTAACGCCCGCTGCAGCAGACATGCCTCCGTTGAACTCCTCAATCGCCTTCTTGTAGACATAGGTAGTCAAAAACTCGGTAGAACGCCCAGGACCGCCGCCAGTAAGAAGGGAAACGATGTCGAATGTTTTGAGCGAGCCAACAATTCCAAGAATAACGAGTGTGGAGGTCGTTCCTCCAACAAGCGGAACCGTGATTTTGAACAAGGTGCGCCAGAAGCCAGAGCCGTCAATTTTGGCTGATTCATAGATTTCATCCGGGATTGCCAGCAGGGCTGAATAATACAGAGTCATACTAAAGCCCATCCACTCAAAAATGTTAACAATGATGATGGACATTAGCGCGTACTTGGGGTCTCCCAGCCAGGATACAGCCAAGAAATCAAGACCGATCGCACGAAGCCCCTCATTCAGGCTACCGAAATTCGTATCCATAATGATGCGGAAAATGGCTGCGATAATAATCGGCGCCATAATGGTTGGGATGAAGTAAATCGAACGAAAAATGGCATTCCCCTTTAACTTGGCGCGCAGCAGCACCGCCAGCATTAAGCCAAGCGCCGCTTGTATACCAACGGTAAACACGAAGAATATGAGATTGTTGCGCAAAGCGATATGGTAAGACTTATCGTTAAACAACTTGATATAGTTATCCAAGCCGATAAATTTCATGTCCGAGTCAATGCCGTTCCAGGAATGAAAGCTGGTGTATACAGTAAATCCAATGCAGTAGTACAAAAACATGCCTGATAATATAAGTATCGGCAGCACATAAAGATACGCTCTCCAGCCGGAAAGCACTGAGCGGTTGCCAGTCATGGTGCATCACTCCTCCATTTTCCAAATCTCTATCTCTTGATAGGTTCTCTCGTAACAAACAAAGAGCATGAATACCAACTCGCATATTCATGCTCTTTGTTTGTCTGATTGCTTATTTACGATCGATGCCTTCGGAAGCTTTTTGAATATCCTTAAGCGCGGTTTCAATGTCTTTGCCAGCCGCTACATCCTGCATCGCTATACCGATTGCGTTCGTCAGCTCCGGGTAGTCCAGCAGACGTTTGCCAACTGCATTGGCAATCGCGTTATTTACCACTGTGATCCCCTCACGCTCGGCATCGAATTTAAATTGATCCAGCGTTTGAATTTCAATACCAACCTTAGCAGGCGAGCCTTGAATGAAGTCCGCCATAATTTGTTGGCCTTCTCCTTGCGTCATGAATTCAAGCAGCTTCCATGCCGCTTCTTTATGCTTCGAGTTTTTGTTGATCGAAAGCGCCGTATCTACACTTGCTACCGCTCTGGATTCGTTTGGTCCAATTTGCGGAAGCAGGAATATGCCGGTTTCGTCTTGTTCGATTGCTGTACCAGCCTTTTCGCCGCCTGGCAGACTGTAGCCTGCGTGCCAAGAGCCGGTCAAGAACATTGCCGCCTTGCCAGAGTAAAAGTATTGATCCCGCGCATCTGGATAAGTCGACAAGCCAAGCGCCCCGTCCTGCATCACTTTATCGGTGAACAGCTTGCTCCAGGCTGTCATCGTATCTACAAAAACTTGATCTGTCCAAGCCAGTTTGCCTTGCTCTGCCTCATACACTTTACCTGGCGCAAATTGATTGCTAAGCGATACGAACATATCAACATCATGCCAAATATCCTTTGCTCCAAAAGCTACAGGCACAACTCCGTTGCCTTTTTCACGGATTGTAGCGTTTACGGTTAGCCATTCTTCATACGTGGTGGGCACTTTTGTAATACCCAGCTTATCAAAAATCGTTTTATTATAAAGTACAAACTCTTGACCCGTCAGGTTCAGCGGCAAAGCAACCATCGTACCGTTTGTCGCTTTAACTTGATCGATCGATGCCTTTACGAATTTGTCCTTCCAGCCTGCTCCCCATTTCTGATCCGCAAGCGGCTCGATCGGCTCCAGCGTATTCGCATATTGATTCAGCATCCCGCCAACCTGCATACCCAACAAGTCAGGTCCTTCATTGGCCGCCATCGCAACCTGAAGCTTCTTTTGGTAATCCGTCTGCTCTCCGCGCCAGTAATCAACCTTGATGTCCGGATTGGCTTTCTCAAAAGCAGCAATCGCCTTCTCTGCTTGCACGTCTGTCGGAACCCATGACCAGAAGCTTACCGTTTCCTGCTTGCTAGCTGACCCGTCTCCGTTAGCGCCTGTGTTTGGCGACTCATTTTTATTGCCGCAAGCCGCAGTAATCAGCAAGCAAGCCGATAATGAAAGCGCTAATGTAAATTTCATGGACTTCTTCATTTTTTCATCTCCCCTTGGATGTACACTTCTCTTCTTGCTCCTTCATCATAAAAAAGAAGAGCCCGCTCGCGGACTCCATTATTTTTACTTTTACTCTATCTTTTTTACTTTTCCCGCTTGAGCTACCGTTTCTGCTGCTTTTCGTATGCCAATGGAGTCATTCCAGTTGTTTTTTTGAATACCGTAAAAAAGTAATTGTAGTGATTAAAACCCGCCTGCTTCACCACGTTCTTCAGATCAGTCTCGCCGGAGCGGATCAGCAGCTTTGCGTATTCCACCCGCACATGATTGACATAATCGGTAAAGCCTTGCTTGCACTCCTCCTTAAACAATCGGCTCAAATAAGAGGCATTCACGCCAACAACGTCCGCTACCTCCTGCAAGGTGATGGGCTCGGCGAAATGCTGACGAATCCATTCCAGCGTCCGCCTTATGTTATCGGAATAATGGTTATCGTGCAAGGAGGGCCGCAAGGCTTGTATTAGCTTGCGGTAAATCTCTATAATCCATTCCTTCATCTCGACCAGCGTATCGAATTTGCCGATGATTTGGTACGGATTCTGGTCATCTCCGAATAACTCCTGCTCGGAAATGCCAGCCTCCTTCGACTTCCGGTTAACGAGGTGGATAAGCTCGACTGCGACCATTTGTGTCGTTTTATGCGGAGCCCTCGCCTGCCCCATCCGAATAAACAACTCTTCAACTTGCCGGATCAGCTCTGTCTCATTTAGCGTTGCAAGATGTGACAGCAGCAGCCGCTCGAGCTTCACATCTACGGAGAAGCTGATAGAGTTGGCCTCCCTGCGTTGAATACCTGGCCAAATGACGACGTCTCCCCCCTCATAAAACCGTTGCTGGAGCTCCTTGTCCGCTGTCTGAAAATAGCTCGGCAGGTGGTCAGGCTTGCTGCATATCTCACTCACGCTACAGCTTATCGTAAAATTCAACTGACGTTTAACACTTACTCTAATTCGTGACAGCGCCTCTGAAATCATCGTGTGCCACATAAATCTGCTATTCGTCTCCAATGAGAACAAAAACGCGAACTTCCCATTTTCAATCGGTGTCATAAAGGCATTTCCAGTATCAGTCAGGATATTATCCACAATATCCATGAAGGAGCCTTTCATAACCGCAAGCTCTTTGGCATCATAGCGGTCTGCAAGCTTGCCCCGGCTATCCCATTCCGCTACAACAACCGTCAGCATACGCAGGTTCAGTGTGATATCAAGTTTGTCCGCGTTCTGCACCAGCTCCTTCTCGGAGCCGAAGCCATTCTCTACAAGCTCTCTAATGAAGTTCCTAAGCAGCGTTGTATGGCTCTGCTGAATATGCTTCTGTATATTCAGCGTCTGCTCCTGCACCTCCTGCCCCTTGGCGAGCAGCTCTTTGGCGGTGGTAAGTGCTGCCTGCAACACCTGCACATCCAGCTCATGCTTTAGAATATAATCGACTGCGCCCTTGCGCATACTATTTTTCACAAAGTGAACATCGCTAAAGCTACTGATCGCAATAACTTGTGTGTGAGGGAAATACGCCTCCATATAGTTAATAAGCGCCAGCCCATCCATGCCGGGCATGCTCATATCCGTAATCACAATCTCGGGCTTGCACTTGTGGAGAAGCGTAACTGCCGCCTGCCCCCCATTTGCTTCGCCGCAAAGCTGACATCCAAGATGTTCCCAGTCGACCATATTTTTAAGCTTGCTCAGCATGGGCAAATCATCGTCGACGAGCAGCACCTTAAGCATCCTGATCTTCTCCTTCCACTTCAACCGGAATCCGCAGCGTTACCGTCGTGAACAGACCTGGCACGCTTTCAACCTGGAGGCCGTAGCCAGCCCCATAATGAAGTTTAATTCTCTCCTGCACATTGCCTAGCCCAATCCCGCTAAATCGTGATTGATTTTGCTCCGTCGCCCGATCAAACATTGTAGCAAGTCTTTCCGGTTCAATACCCACACCGTCATCCGATACTTTCAGCACGATATGTCCTTCTTCCCCATACCCTTTAATGACAAGCTTCCCTCTTCCTTTTAACGGCTCAAGCCCATGGATCAATGCGTTCTCAACAATAGGCTGCAGCAAAAACTTCAACAAGCGGGCATCCTGAATCTCTTCCTCGATATCGAATACGGCATCGAATTTATCATAATAGCGAAATTGCTGGATATTTAAATAATGCTCTAAATATTGCAGCTCCTCCCGCACCGAAATAAATTCGCCCCCCTTGCCCATACTGCTATGGAGAAGCGTGACCAGCGAGGTCACCAGTTGCTTGATGTTGTCCGCCTTCTGTACATCGGCAAGCCATTTGATCTGGTTTAAGGTATTAAACAAGAAATGGGGATTGATCTGGGCTTGCAGCGCCTTGAATTCGAGCACCCGCTTCTGCTCCTCCGTCTGCTTGATATCATCGAGAAGAACACGCAAATTGGTTACCATCGCATTAAAGCCACGGCTTAGCTCCTCCACCTCGTCCCCGGAGGTTATCGCAATTGGATTCGACAAATTGCCTGCACTGACCTTTTTCATCGCGTGGCGCAAGCGTCCAATATTTTTGGTAATGTGATTTGAAATAATCGTTGCCACAATCAATGCAGCAATCAGTGTAAGAATGGGGATGAGCATAATGTTATTCGCAGCTTTCCTACTCTCGGCCAGCAACTCACTCCTTGGGATCAGACCAACCGTTGTCCAATTCATATAATCCGATGTATGGTAGACGACAAGATGCTCTTCGCCGTTAATTCTCATACTGAGCTTTCCCGAGTTTCCCGTTAGCTGCGGAAGCACACTGGCATAGTCTGTACCAGAAATTGACTTATTAATATTATCTGCGCGGGGAGAATAAACAAAGTTGCCTTGATCGTCCAGCAAAAACAACTGGCTCTTATTCGGCAGCGGAGTATTAAAAATCCGGTCCACGACCTCGTAATTGAAATCAATGTTAACGTAACCCACTGCCTCGTTTCCATTCATGATTGCACGCGAGATGGAAACAACGTTTTGGTTCATATAGGCAGACACCTTATTCAGCTTCGTATTGGCGTGCGTCGTAATAAATATTTTGTTCCCCTGCTGCTCCAGAAGCTGCTTATACCAGCTTGATTGCATAAATTCATCCGTTGGAACCGTTGAACCTTGTGCATAGCTGCGCCCGTCGGTCCTCGCGACCAGAATGCTAGATATATAATATTTGTAGCCGTATAGGCTGGAAATGAAATTATCGAGCTTGCGATCCTTTTCGAGTCGCTCGATTAACGTTTCTGTTGCATCTGGCAACAACATATCAATCACATTGGGTCTGTTAAGCGAAATAATCGTGCTTATATAGTCAATATCCTTCAATGTGAGCTCAAGGCTTTTGTTCGCATCCAGAATGGTTCGTGACATAAAATTCTCCGCTGACTCCCGCTGGCTGTTGTAATATTTGTTGTACCAAAGCACGCTCACAATGGACAAGGAAGCAACGATAACAACGGAGAAGCTTGCGAATAACTTGGTGCGTATGCTGGCTCTCATACTGAATCTCCCATTCCATACCTGCTGGCTTTTGCTATTTATCATACCCCTGATGTGCGGACAGGACAAGCATCGGGACATTGGCAAAAACCTCATGCGCTAATGACATGAGGTTCGTTGTTGCAAACTTGGGCTACACCTGCCAGCCTCCAACGCCATTAGCTCCTCGGTGATGGCCATCATGATTCACCAAGATACTGCACGGGCCTGAAGCTGTACAAGCACGACCCGTTCCGTGGACAATTCTGACCATCCCGGCATGGGCGAAACGCGGCTACCTTGCTCAAGCGACCGGAGGTTGTTTAACCTGTTAGCGCCGTTTCACCTTAAAATACATCTGATACGGTTCATAGCCAATATCCCGGATGCGCCGCAGTTGAATGCCCGGGTCCTGATTGACTGTCTTGAAGAAGAATCTCCAGCTTCCCCACTCGCGCTCATTTTCTGCCTCAATCTCGGCAGCAATGTCATCCGACTCGGCATACAGCAGCCTTTCCTCCTCGCACAGACCCGCCAGCACCTCAGGGCCATACCGGAAGGCGCCCGTATTCGCATCATCCGGGAGCGGGATGAAGCGTATGCCGATCGGCAATATCAGGCTTACTCGGTCGCCGTCCTGCCAGACGCGCCGGATGGCGTGGAACTGGCTGCTGTCCTTCGTCCTAGCCAGGCATTCCCCATTGACATAGATCGACGCCTCGTCCATGATCCAGTCGGGAATGCGGCAGCATAGAGCAAACTCCGTCGGCTGCTCCGTATGAATAACGAGATCATATTTGCGGTATGCAGGCATATTCTCATGACGGGCAGTCACTTCATTGATTACCTGATACCCCGCTGTATTAGAGGAGGAGAGCAGGCTTCCGCTCATCGGGTCCTGGGTCTGAACGAGCCGCACCTTGGCTCCTCCGATCTCCAGCCTGACCTCGGAATGAAAGTATTGGCAGACGTAGACCGCATCGTTCTCCTGATAGTAGAGACCCTGATTCCAGGCTGCATTGGCCTGAACCATCGTACCGTGACAGCAGAAGAAGCTGTCTGTCTCCGAGCTCCAATCCTTGCGCAGTCCTGCCTTCATCGGAAGAAAATACGTCAGCAACCCGCGGCTTGGATGACCATGCTTGTTGCCAGTCAGATGATATTCTTGGTAATATGCCTGCGCCATAATTCCGTTATACAGGTTGTACTCCATATACTGGGCATAGGCAGGCTCTCCCGTCTGCCGGAACAGGAACTCCGCCAGCCGTATCATATTGTAGACGGTGCAATGCTCCTGATTTTTGTCCCCCAGACGCGCCTTCATCTTCATCTTCGGCATCCAGACCTCACCTGCCGTCTGCCCGCCGGTCGCCAGACAGCCCCGCTCCGTAACTGCACAGTTCCAGTAAGCGCGTACAATATCAAGCCACTTCTCTTCACCAGTGACCTCATACGCTCTGGCGCAGCCCAGCACCTCGGGAATCGTCGTATTGGCATGCATGTTGGTTAGAGGGTCCTTGCCATCAAGCAACGGCTGGAACAGCCTGCTGCGGTAATACCGCTCTAACAGTGTGGTATACTTGTCCTCCCCGCTCATCTCCAGCAGATCCGCCCACACCTCCAGCATTCCGCCGGTCTCCACATCCAGAATATCGTCAAACCTCTCCCGCGAAAACCGGCTGCTCCACTCCACAAACCAGTCAGCAAAGCGGCCTGCCACCTCTAACGCCTTATCACTATTCAGATAGCGGTGCGCATCGACAAGTCCCATCAATATTTTGTGCAGATTGTACTGCGGTGCCCAGACATTCTTGCCGTTGGCGATCCAATGAAGATACTTCTCGGGGATCGGGCCTATCCATTGCCCGCCGTTGTCCCGCTGGCATTCCGCCAATTCATCGATGATGGCTTCTGCCTTAACCTTCAGCTCAGGATGGCCTGTCTCATTATAATGAATCGCCGCAGCCGACAGCCAATGCCCCAGGAAATGACCGCGAAGCTGGCAGACCGGTGTTTCCCAGCCCCCATGCGCCCCCTCAGGAATACTCCGTCCCGTATAGCGTCCTGCCTCCAGCCTGTAGTTGAATAACAGATGATCCGTGTTTAATTGGAGCAGGTAGTCTCTATTGGCTTCCTCTCTACGCTTCAACTCCCGATCCCGGATGATGACCTGCTTGCCCTTCAACTCTCTCATCTCACGCCTACCCCCTGTTTCGAATATTAAAGCGTCTTCCATACCTCTATTTCTCATGCAGTGCCAGGATTCGGGCAGAGCGCAGAACTCCAAGACAGGCAGCCCGTCTTACTAGGCTGCCTGCTGGAGAATCTGTCCGAAGGGAAACAGCTAATTCACCCCTGAGAAGGTCCAGTTATGATCCGCTGTCCCGTTGTCCTCCCATTGTACAGCCACAGCTCCCGTCGCTGTAGACATGCCTTCCACTCCCAGCACCTTGCCGCTATGATGGTTCTCCAGCTTATAGCTGCCATTCACTGAGGGCACGAGCTTCCACTCGTGATCCGCAGTGCCATTATCCTCCCACTGCAGCGCCTTCGCTCCATTGGCCGTGGACATGTTCTCTATGCCCAGCACTTTGCCGCTATGCATGTTCGTCAGCTTGTAGTAGCCGTTGCTCAGCAGGTCGAAGCGCCATCGGTTTGCAACACTATTGCCCTCTGCCTGGATCGCCTTAGCCCCGTTGCTCGACGACATGCCCTCGACACCGAGCAGCTTGTTGCTATGCGCGTTCTGCAAGGTATAGACCGCGCCATTCATGACGGGAGAAGCGGCTGTATTAGCCTTGAACATCCACCAATCTACATTGAACAGATACCCGCTGCCTCCAGTAAAGACCAGATACAGATCATGAATGCCGGCAGCGCCGCTGACGGTGGCAGATTGGGTCTGCCAGCTCTGCCAGCCTCCAGTTCCCTGCACCTGCAGCGTCCCGATCAACGGCCCGGTCCGGCTGTCAAGCCGCAGCTCGATCCGGCCGCCATTGCCTGCCGAGGAGACGCTCGCCTCAAACGAGGCTGCTCCTGTACCGAATTGGACGCCCTCTACCTTGATGTAGTCTCCGTTCTCGATAAATCCGATGTTCATGCCGCCCTGGCTGGAGGGCTCCGTCTTAATTCCTTGCCCCCAGGCCATCGTCTCGGCTTCTGTCCGAACATAGGGGTTCAGATTGCCCACACCCGTAACGACACCGGCTGTCGTCATATTCATCAACGGAATCGTTCCATCTGCATTATACCGGAATGGCTCGATTGCCACGGAGCGTGTAAAGCCCCCTCCGCCTGGCAAGGCGCCATTATGATAGAATAGATAGGAGTTCCCCTTGAAATCAATTACGCCGGGGTGATTGGTAAAGCTTCGGCCCTGAGTCGGCATGATGACGCCGCGATACACCCATGGCCCGGTAGGGCTGGTGCTGGTCGAATAGGCCAGATGCTCCGGCACTCCTCCGGCAGCATAGAGCAAATAATAGATGCCGTTGCGCTTGTGCAGCCATGGCCCCTCTTCATAATCCGGCCCGAATGCTGCTGTCGTCAATGGTACCTGAACAATCGACCCGCTGTACGAGATCATGTCCGGGTTCAGCTTGACATACCATAGATTGTTATTTCCCCAGTACATATATGCCTGCCCGTCATCATCGATGAATACTGTCGGGTCAATGTCTCCCCAGTGCGCCGCAACCAGCGGCCGTCCCAGCGCATCCTTGAACGGGCCAGTCGGGCTATCCGCTACCGCCACACCGATCACATGCCTGCCCAGCGCTCTATCCTTGGCCGTCACATACCAATAAAACTTCCCATTTCTCTCGATGGCTTGCCCTGCCCATGCCTCCCCACTCGACCAACTGAATGTATTTGTGGATAAGGGCGATCCATGATCCGTCCAATTCACCATATCTTTGGAGGAGAACACCCGCCACTCATTCATCTCGAAATAGGTGGCCCCATCCTCATCATGTCCGGTATACAGGTATACTGTGTCCTGATACACCAGTGGAGCAGGGTCGGCGGTGTACATATGCTGCACGATCGGATTATCAGCATAGGCTACAGAGGCAAATACAAACGTCATACATACAGCAGCTACCATGGATTTTACAAACGATCTCATTCATTTCCTCCTTCATGTTCTCCTGATCGGAGAGGATTCGGCTGGAATCAATCCACCCATTTCATTGGTTATTTTCAAACACCTTCCTAATATATGTCTTCCTTGACTGAGTAGACTGGAATATCCCGGCTTCCGCTCACATTCCTCTTGCCCCGCAGAATCCAGGATACTCCCTATTTCACCACCTTACTTATCGCGCCTCTGACACCACAACCTCCAGACTGACCTGCGCAAGTGCCGGGTTCACGTCCTTCTCCTCCGTCAGATTGAGCACCGGATCACCGTCGATGTCGAAGTGTACCCGCCGCAGCCCGGCGCTGCGCGGCTGATCGATACCGGGTCGCGCGTGAAAGGCATTCCATATGACGCCATCATCATCTGTAACATAGGAGTTGTGTCCGGGCCCGAATTGCCCCGGGACGCTTCTGGAGGTCAGCAGCGGATAGTTCCCCTTCGTCCAACTCCCCGCATCGAGCAGGTCGGCAGCATGCGACGCACGGAGCAGGCCGACGCAGTAGGTGGCATCCACCAGTGCACTTGCAATCGTCACGAAGATATGGTTCTCCGTGATTAGCGCATACGGCCCCTCATCGACGAAGGTATGATTATTAGCCCAGCCGTAATCCGGCTTGGACAGCAGTACAGGTTCAGATAGCAGCTTCCATGGCTGCCCGCGGTCAGCTTCTGCAATATAAATCCAAGATCCTAGATCATGGGGGACGAATTGGCGCTGCGCCCATAGCACATAGAGTCGCCCCCTCCACTCCAGCACCGTCATATCGAGCGTAATGCCGCTCTCAAACAATGGACGGCCATCATGCCGCACAACCCGGACAGGAGTCTCCCAATCTGCCGCCATCGCAGGGTCGCCGCCCTGCTTGAGCTTCATCACATGCGATTGAATGTCGCCAAACTCACCGGTGCTGCCCGCATGAAATAGATACAGCTTTCCGTCAATCTGATGAAATTCGGGCGCCCACAAAAAGTTCTTCAGATGGTCGTGCTGCTCCGTATCCAGAATCTTCGTCTCCGCTGCCGTTACCAATTCGGGGAGGGTGCGCGCGGCTCGAATCGATAAGGAGTGGTTGCCGTCGGCATCATTAGTAGCGATAAAATAATACCGACCCTCCCATTTCGCTATACATGGATCGGCACGATGCGTCGCGATCGGGAACGGATAGCGATGCTGGCGAATCCGACCCTCGATCCGGTAACTGCCAGGCTGACTCCAATCGATCCCGTCCATCTCCCAATCTACCGGCTTATCGGCTGTCGTGCCATCACTGTATAGTGACGTAACCTTGATTGCTTCCACCTGATCGGGAGAGATTGCAGCGACACGCTCCGGCAGCCTGTTCGCTATATGTGTCGGAACGGTGAGCTTGCTCCTCAGCCGCTTCGCTATATCGCTTGCGATCGGTATCGCATTGCGCGGCACCGCGCCTTCAATCTCCACAGTAATGGCGGGCAGCGGGAACCGATTGGAGTCCTCCACACGTTCAGGCCTGGAGGCTTGATCTTGCTGTGTGATGTCCGCCAGCTCGTTGCGGTAGCAGCAGCCATCCTCCCCGCGCCAATGAATCACATAGCGCTGCCCTTGCTCGTTATACTCGCAGGACAGATCCTGTACATGGCCATTACCTCCCAGGTGGAGCAGCCCATGCTCCTCATAACGGATCAAGTCTGTGGAGGTGAACAGCAGCACTGCTCCCTCGCTCTCCTCATCTGGCGTCCCGTCCGCCTCTGTCCGTATAGCTACGATGCCATACGAGCCATCGGCCATGAGGAACAGGTAGGGCTGCTTGATGCTTTTCGCTGCAAGTGTACCCTCCGGCCGCTCCGTTGCCAGGGCGAAGAGTACACCGGAATTGTGGTTGAGCGCCTCATAGCGCCTTCCATCCTCACTGTAGGCCAGATGCAGGCTGTAGGCGAGCTTGGGGGAATAAATCTGCCCCTCCTGAGGTTGTCTCGTATAGCCTAGAACATAGGGGCCTGTTCGCGTCATTGCTCCTTCTCCTCTCTCGTATGCCGTTACCGGCAGTGATATGCCGATGCTCCTGCAGAGGCCAGCACATGTGAACCGCCTTCGGGATGAGAAGCGCTTTCACAGTGCCAGTATAGAGGAATGACTTTTATAGAACAATGATCTATACTTTTAATAAGTTGATCTATTCTCAGATGTGGGGGTACGCGATGACCATCATCCATTATGTCGGCTATGACACCGCCCACCCGGACGACTTCGTCTATGACATCCCGGACGGGCATGACTTCTGGCTGCTCGTGCTGACGCAGACGCCAGCGGAGATCTGGGTGAAGGGGGAGATAAGAGCCTATCCCGCGCATTACGCGGTGCTCTTCCCGCCCCGCCAAAAAATATTGTACCGCGCCAGCGCCGGCCCCTTCATCAACGACTGGATTCGCTTCGAATCGGAGGCGCCGTTTGTGACGGAAACAACGATTCCGCTCGCCACGCCGATCGCCATGCCAGACCCTGATTATTGCCACAAGCTGTTCCAACTGCTGGCGACTGAGAATTTCTTCACCCATGACTACCGGGAGATGACGATTGATTACTTGCTGCACATTATGTTCAACAAGCTGCTGGAGGCATCGCAATACGCAGACCCCCCGCCCTATTATCGGCAATTGCTCGATCTGCGCAAGCAGATTCATCACCATCCAGGGCAGCCATGGTCGGTATCCATGATGGCGGAATACGTTCATCTCAGCCCAGGGTACCTGCAGTCCATCTATAAGTCCACGTTCGGTATCTCGTGCATGGAGGACGTCATCCAATGCCGGATTCGGCTTGCCAAGGAACGTATTGCGCACGGGTCGCAGCGGCTCAGCGACATTGCCGCATTGTGCGGCTATGCCAATATAGAGCATTTCTCCAGGCAATTCCGCAAACTAACCGGTCTCACTCCCCGCTCCTACCGCCGCGCCTCTCAAGCGCCGTACAACGGGCCACAGGCGGATTAGGATGAAGCTTTAACCTCCGCAGGAAGCAGATATGAGCGTGGAGCTGGAATCGGTCTAGGTCATGACTTAAGAAACCGTTCAAGGGCATCTCTCACCGCCTTGTCTGGAACGAAAAATCGGTCCTTCGTTATTTCATACTATGAATATCTGAGGAGGTTCATCTTCATGTCTAGCACAAAAAAACCATGGAAGATGCGAGCCGTGCTCCTTGGTCTCTCGGCTGCCTTGCTGCTGTCCATCGTCTATAATGTCCATTTCTTTCGCTCATCGGATCAACATACGCTGGATGCGTATGCCCATCTTCGCTACTCGACGGTGTTATTTGAAGAGTACGAGCGGCCGATGCTCGTCTATCTGAATGAATTGCTGCCCACTCTGGAGGAGGCGATTGCAGCCCGGAGCGTCTCGCATAACACTTTGGAGTACTGGTGGATCGGGTATCAGGAGATTGCCCAAAAACAACATACGTACACCGGCCTCATTCAAGACTATGTACATTCCGGTCGCAAAGCCATTGAGCCCTTCGTAGAGAATCTGGAGGCGTATCGCCTTGGCTCCGTTCCCGGCTCAGTATTCTATAATCCTGTTATCGGTTACTTAAAGGGGCTCTTGATGCAAGTTGACCCTACAGAGGACACCGTCAGACTGAAGGAGACCGACGTTGACAAGCTGCGCACACTGCATGAAGTGACGACCATGAACCGGGATGTGTACGCGCAACACCTCCCTGCGAGCTTTGACCCGTCGCAGCTCGTGCAGGCGATCCAGATCCGTCTTCAACTACAGCAGCAGTTGTTAGACTGGATGCCGACCGCTATGGAGAAGACGTATGGGATGAACATATGAACAACAAGAAGGCGATCCTTCGCAGCACCTTGCTGCTGAGGAATCGCCTTCTTCGTTGCACGCGGCTATGCTGTAATGTCGCGTACTGCTCTTATTAACCGCGCTGCTCCTTCCTCACTCTAGCCATTGCTGCGAACGAGTATGCTGCGGTATGTGCCAAACGCTGCGCCCGTCTCGGCATCTGCTTCCAGCCCGCTGGCATCGATTAACGGCAGCCTGGCATCGCGCTCGCCGAAGCCTGTGAAGATGCCGCCGCGGATGTTGGCAATGCCGCCCTCCGATTGCAGGTCAAAATCTTCGGGATAATGACAGCCGGCGCTCTGCAGCGGCAGCGCATCTCCCTTGCGATACGTGGTAGACGGATGTCTCTGCCGCAGCACCATGTTCACCCCAGGGTCATAGCTGAAGCTGTCGAACAACTGCACCTGCTGCCTGGTCTGACCATCGTGCAGGAACACGCCGTCCTCGCCAGCGCCGCCCACTGACACCACCACCCCGCAGGCCGCGGTGGCATGCGTAACACGGTCGATCAGGATCAGCTCGCCCATCGTCTTATGCTGCTTGAATTCGTCGACCACGAGCGGCTCGGAGACGACGATGTCACAGCTAATCAGCTCATTCTTGATGGCAGTGGTTGCCGGGAGCAAGGCTCCGTTGTTGACATCGACCTTGTGGCGCAGCTCTGTCACCAGAGCAGGCAGGAGCTTCGTGCCCAGCTTGATCCAATATTCCTGACCGGGTACCAGTTGCTCCTCATCCATCCACAGCAGCGTCGCTGTGAAGGTGGCCGCCGTCTGCAGACCAGCCTCCTTGGACAGCACGCAGCCGCGTGACACATCAACCTCGCGATCCAGTTGAACGGTGACCGGCTGGCCAGCGATTGCGCGATCCGATGGGCTGTCGCCCACATGAAGCGACTTGACAATCGCGCTCTCGCCGCTTGGGAGGATGGTCAGTGTATCTCCCACCTTCACCTCGCCCGCCTCAATCTGTCCCTGGAAGCCACGGAAGCTATGATTCGGGCGGCATACACGCTGCACGGGCATGTAGAAGCCGCGCTCCGTTACGTCTGCCGAAATATCGACGTTCTCCAGATGCCCCAGCAGGGTCGGCCCCTCATACCAGTCCATGTTGTCCGAGCGGCGCGTCACGTTATCGCCCTCTGTCGCAGAGACCGGAATGATCACCGCATTTTCCAGACGAAGCTCCTCGCGCAGCCGCTGAACATCCTCGCTGATCGCCTCGAAGCGCTGCTGGTCGTAGCCGGCAAGATCGATCTTGTTCACCGCAAAGATGAAATGCTTGATGCCCATCAGCGCGCAGATGCGCGCATGACGGCGCGTCTGCACCAGCACGCCCTGGGTCGCATCCATCAGAATGACGGCAAGATCGGCAAACGCTGCGCCAACAGCCATGTTGCGCGTATATTCCTCATGACCCGGCGTGTCAGCCACAATAAAGCTGCGCCGTTCGGTATTGAAGTAGCGGTATGCCACATCGATCGTAATGCCCTGCTCGCGCTCGGCCATCAGGCCGTCAAGCAGCAGCGAATAGTCGATCGCCCCGTTCCGGCTGCCCACCTGGCTATCCAGCAGCAGCGCCTGCTCCTGGTCGGCATACAGCATCTTGGAATCGTACAGAATGTGCCCGATCAGTGTCGACTTGCCGTCGTCCACGCTGCCGCAGGTAATAAATTTCAGAAGTCCGCTCTCTGTATGGCTCATTAGAAGTACCCCTCCCGTTTGCGCCGTTCCATGCTGCCGGCCGCCTCCTTGTCGATGACACGGCTGGTGCGCTCGGATGTCGTCGCCGACAGTGTCTCCGCAATAACCTCATCCAGTGTATCGGCATCCGACTCGATGCCCCCCGTCAGCGGATAGCAGCCCAGCGTGCGGAACCGCACCTTCTTCATCTCGGGCTCCTCGCCAGGCAGCAGACGCATCCGGCTATCATCCACCATGATGATATTGCCGTCCCGGTACACTACAGGGCGCTCCGCGGCGAAATAGAGCGGCACGATCTCGATATTCTCGCGGCGAATATATTGCCAGATGTCCTTCTCCGTCCAGTTCGATATCGGGAATACGCGCATGCTCTCACCCTTGTTGATGCGGGTATTGTAGAGCTTCCACATCTCGGGACGCTGATTTTTAGGGTCCCATGTATGCTGCTCGTTACGAAAGGAGAAGATCCGCTCCTTGGCGCGCGACTTCTCCTCGTCCCGGCGTCCGCCGCCGAAGGCAGCCGTGAATTGATGCTTGGTCAGCGCTTCCTTGAGCGCCTGGGTCTTCATAATATCGGTATATGCCGAGCCGTGGTCGAACGGGTTAATGCCCTGAGCAATAGCCGCTTCATTGCGGTGAACGATCAGGTTGACGCCCAATTCCTGTGCACGACGGTCGCGGAATTCAATCATCTCACGGAATTTCCAGCTCGTATCAATCTGCAGCAGCGGGAACGGCGGCTTCTCAGGATAGAAGGCCTTCATTGCCAGATGCAGCATGACCGATGAATCCTTGCCGATGGAATACAGCATGACCGGGCGCTCGCATTCGGCAGCCACCTCGCGGAAAATGTAGATCGCCTCGGCCTCAAGTTTATCCAAGTGTGTCAGCGACATGTGTATCACTCCTATAATGCCAATTTGAAACGCTGCTGACCACAATAAGGCGCTGTGACTAGCCATCACCGGGGTCTTGGGTGAGCCGCCGGCAGCACCAGCCACGACAGCCATGACGAACAAGACTGCAGGCAACCCACAGCCCCTCCGCGCAAATATCAGCATAATTTTCATTTATTATATGCTTTTTGGGCGTTGAACACCAGCATTGATTACGCAAACGTTTGACAACAATTTTATAGGGTTTCGCGGATGATTTTCGAGTGATATTTGCGCAAAAATCAAAGCATTTTTGCGCAAATCCACTTTTGTTTTGCGTAAAAACGCGATATGATGGAGAAAACTGCACGTTTGCGCGTCGTGGTACGCGGCTTGCATGATTGTAAGCTGTCGCATCGTTTCGCTTGACGTTATTCACGCTCATGAAGGGGGATGGCAGATGACCACCTTGAAGCAGATCGCCTCGATGGCAGGCGTGTCGATCTCGACCGTATCGCGTATATTGAATTCCCCTGACAATAGCTTTGCTACCCAGGAGGTACGGGATCGGGTGTGGAGAATTGTGAAGGAGACCGGCTATGTGCCCAACCAGAGCGCCAGAGAGCTCAAGCGCGGCAGGAGCGCTGCACGCCCTTCACCCAATGGCTCCATCTCCTGCATATTAGGAAGAACGCGCCAGCTCGATGATGATCCGTTCTTTGCCCAGATGTCCCGCGCGATCGAGCAGCAGGCGCTGGAGCTGGGCTATGCTGTTCATCTATCCTATTCGCTGTTCGACATCGAGACTGATACGCTGCTGGACAAGATCGAATCGTCGCGCGCAGACGGCGCGATCATCCTGGGCCGCTTTAGCAGCGACAGTATGAATTTTCTGGAGAAGCATTACAAAAATCTGGTGTACGCCGGACGCAACGTCATTGCGGCCAACTGCGATCAGGTCATCTGTGATGGATATGAAGCCACCCAGATTGCCATTGAACATCTGATCTCCTGCGGACATCGGCAGATCGGATATATCGGGGAGACGGCGAACGAGGTTCGTTATGAGGCCTACTGCGACACGCTCCGCAAGCATGGACTGGAGCACTCGGATCATCTGGTCAGCAATTGTCCGCAGAATGGGCCCGGCGGGTACCAGGGAGCAGACAAGCTGCTGACCCAGGCCGCACCGCTTCCGACCGCAGTATTCTGCGCGACGGATATTGCCGCCATCGCAGCCTTGCGGCGGTTCACGGAAGCGAACATCAAGGTGCCAGAGCAGCTCTCCATCATTAGTATGGATAACATCGAGCTGTCTGGCTATGTATCTCCGATGCTGACCACTGTCGGCATGCCGATCGTGGAGATGGGCAACTGGGCGGTACGACTCTTGATTGACCGTATTAACAAGCGTCACAGGCTGCCTGCCAAGCTGCTATTGCCGAACAAGCTTGTGGTGAGAGAGAGTGTGGCTAAGCTGGTCTAGTTAGTCGCTAGACCCGGAGACAGCCGCGGAAGCCTCTGGCGGCATAGTAGGATTCCGCGCCATTATGATACATGAAGACCGTATCATAACGGCGGTCGCAGAAGAGGGCCCCGCCCAGCTCTCGAATTCGTGCGGGCGTTCTCACCCAGCTTGAGGATTTCAGGTCGAACGCCCCAAGCTGCTGTAGCCTCCGGTATTGCTCCTCGGACAGCAGCTCGATGCCCATCGCAGCAGCCATCCCGACCGCACTGTCCTTGGGCTTATGCTCTTTTCTCGCTTCCAGCGCTGCATGATCGTAGCATAGACTCCGCCGCCCCTTAGGGCTCTCCGCGGAGCAATCGAAGATGAGATACTCCTCTGACTCCACATCATAGCCGACCACATCCGGCTCGCCGCCTGTACGCTCCATCGCATGAAGCGACCCCAGCTTGCTCGGGTTGGCAGCAAGCTTAGCCATGATGTCTTCCCATTTCAGCTCCGGGTGACGGTGGGGATAGGTCTCAAACCGCTGCTGCATCATTCGCAGCAATTCCTCCCGCTGCTGTGGCAGCAGCTCCATGATGTGATCTCGATCCTGTGTTGACATTGCAATCCCTTCCTTCTATCTATTAGATGTCATGTTAATTTTGTATAATTTGATATATTGACAAATTTTTTACATGAAGATAATCTATATGTGTATCATTTGCCAATTTATGTATCGCTATCAATGAAAATTTTGCACGGTGTATCCCCCATTCATTCTGTCTTCATCTTCGTCTAACTAGCTTGCCTCATCGAACTCGAATTCCATTCAGCCTGTAGACAACGTTCACATGTAGATTACTTTAAAATGAATGCGTTTCCATTATACATTAATTACTCTTCATTGAAGACATTGAATTCTATAGAAGGAGGTGAGCTGTGATTTCCCCACTGCTACGATATGGACAGACGGCATGAAAAATAAGATTTCATCATCATAAGGAGGTTTCATAATGTTAATCGGAAGCTATCGTCCCTTCCTCTCCCTCTTTACTGCTTTTCTGATCGTTGCCTCGACCTTTGCCGTGACGCCTGACAGGGCGCAGGCCGCCACTAGTCAGCCTTACGAGTGGAAGAATGTGGTGACGAACGCTGGCGGGGGTTTTATCCCGGGCATCGTCTTTAACACATCCGAACCGGACTTGATCTATGCCCGCACCGACATCGGTGGAGCCTATCGCTGGAACCCGGCCAACGAAACCTGGATTCCGTTATTGGATTTTGTAGGCTGGGATGAATGGGGCAAGACCGGAGTCGATGCGCTGGCCACCGATCCCGTCGACCCGGATCGCTTGTATATCGCTGCAGGTACCTATACGAATAGCTGGGACCCTAATAATGGGTATATTATGCGCTCCACGGATCGCGGGGATACATGGGAGGAGACGGAGCTGCCCTTCAAGGTCGGAGGCAATATGCCTGGACGCTCGATGGGCGAGAGGCTCCAGATCGATCCGAATGACAATTCCATATTGTTCTTCGGCGCTCGCAGCGGCAACGGATTATGGAAGAGCGCAGACTACGGCGTCACCTGGTCCAAGGTCGTCAGCTTCCCCAACCCCGGCAACTATGTGCAAAATCCGGCAAATGAATACCAAAGTGATATTATGGGACTCGCCTGGATCACCTTTGATCCTTCGACAGGCTCTCCTGGACAAGCAACCCAGACCATCTATGTCGGTGTAGCCGATGTGGCAGAGAGCATCTATCGCAGCACCGATGGCGGCGCAACCTGGGCTGCTGTGCCGGGTCAGCCGACAGGATATTTGCCTCATCATGGCGTGCTTTCCTCGACAGGCGATCTGTATATCCCCTACAGCAACGGCATTGGCCCTTATGATGGAACGAGGGGTGAGGTATGGAAATACAGCACGAAGACTGGGGTATGGAAAAATATCAGCCCCATGCCGGACGCGGACAACTATTTCGGTTACGGCGGCTTGGCTGTCGATGCGCAGCAGCCCAATACGCTGATGGTAGCTTCGCTGAACTCCTGGTGGCCGGATGAAATGATCTACCGCAGCACTGATGGCGGCGCAACCTGGACGCGCATCTGGGATTGGGCTATCTATCCAGAACGCACCTTCCGCTATACACAAGATATTTCTGCCGCACCTTGGCTGGATTTTGCTACGAATCCGCAGGTACCGGAAATTACCCCGAAGCTGGGCTGGATGATTGGCGAGCTGCAGATCGATCCGTTCGATTCGGATCGCATGATGTATGGCACGGGGGCAACGATCTATGGAACGAACAATCTGACCGATTGGGATCAGGATGAGCAGATCCATATTAAGGTGATGGCTCAGGGGATTGAGGAGATGGCTGTTCTCGATCTGGTCAGTCCGCCTTCCGGTGCGCCTCTCGTCAGTGCAATCGGTGACGTCACAGGCTTCCGCCATGACAATCTGCTTCAGACACCGACCAAGATGTTCACGCGTCCCACATCTTCTACGAGCCTGGATTTTGCCGAGCAGAGTCCCAACTTCTTTGCCCGTGTAGGTAAAGAAAACTATGAGCTGCATCCGAATGGCAAATCCGTAGGCTTTTCCTATGATGGCGGCTCCAATTGGAATTGGGGCAACAGCGAGCCTCCGGGCACGAGGGGCGGCGGCACGGTAGCCGTATCTGCTGATGCCACGAGCGTCGTATGGAGCACCGAAGATGTCGGCGTCTACGTCTCCAAGAATGCTGGCAATAGCTGGACGAAGAGTACGGGCGTGCCAAGTGGCGCGCAGGTGCGCTCTGACCGTGTGAACCCGAACAAATTCTATGCCTCAATTGGGGGCAAGTTCTATGTCAGCACAAACGGCGGGTCAAGCTTTACTCAGACGGCGGCGACAGGCCTGCCAAGCGGCGGTACGCTTAACTTCAAGGCTATGCCTGGACTGGAAGGCGAAATCTGGCTTGCAGGCGGCCAAGCCAACGGCTTGTATGGCCTGTGGCATTCCTCCAACTCTGGACAGAGCTTCACCAAGCTGTCCAATGTCGCGCAGGCAGACACCATAGGGTTCGGCAAGGCAGCGCCTGGGGCAACCTATATGGCCTTGTATGCCACAGCGAATATCGATGGCGTTCGCGGCATCTATCGCTCGGATGATGCAGGCGCCTCCTGGGTCAGAATCAACGATGACCAGCATCAGTATGGCATTCCGAACGCGACCATCACCGGCGATCCGCGGGTCTATGGCAGAGTCTACCTCGGGACGAATGGTCGGGGCATCCTGTTCGCTGATCCGGTTGGCGGCACAGAGCCAGGCGGGCCAGAGCCTGTCACCTCCTCCACGATCAGCCCTACCAGCGCCAGCTTTGACCGTAAGGCAGGCGCCCAAGCTGCGATTCCTGTCGCTCTGACGCTCAATGGCAATACCTTCACAGGCATCAAGCAAGGCAGCTACACGCTGGCAGCCGGAGTCGACTATACGCTTAGCGGCACAACGGTTACATTGCTCCCGCCGTACCTGTCCACCCTGCCGCTGGGCACAGTGAATCTGACCTTTCAATTTAGCGCAGGCACCCATCCTGTCCTGCAATTATTGATTATCGACACCACGACTCCCGAACCAGGCGTGGAAGGCGAGATCAAGGTGGAGATGTACAATGGCGAGCGCGCCAGCTCTACCGTATCCATTAATCCGCGCATTAAGCTTACCAATACGGGAGATGCGGCTATTGCTCTCGCTGATGTAAGTCTACGCTACTTCTATACCGCAGACGGGAGCCAAAGCCAGGCCTTCTTCTGCGATTGGTCTCATATCGGCAGCGCCAATGTCGTCGGCACCTTCCATGCCATGGCGAGCGCCAAGCCAACAGCAGATACGTATATGAATATCGGCTTTACAGCAGGAGCCGGCATGCTGAACCCGGGTCAGAGCATTGAGCTGCAGATCCGCTTCTCCAAGTCCGACTGGTCGAGCTACAGCCAGTCCAATGACTACTCCTTCAACGCTACGGCCAGCGGCTATGTAGAGCACAGCAAGCTTGCAGGCTATATCAATGGAACATTGCAATGGGGCATGGAGCCATAAATGGAGCTGAGGAGCGCAGATCGTGCGCACCAGCCAGAATCATGATTTTCCAAGCGAAGCGTTGCCGTCTAAGAGTCGGCAACGCTTCGCTTTGTTCAATGACCCAGCTTCATAATTCCCATCATAATCAGCCATCTTAAATCATAGTGGTGACCATAGGGATGATAAACCTGATGGGACGATCCATGTTCTTTAACCAGGTTGACTATGAAGGGGATGAAGGGATGGGACGATGGGAATTCATCTTGCTGCTTGCCGCTCTGCTCGGCTGGTTCCTTCTGACAGGATCACGCTCTCGCATCACACGGCTCACAAGGCGCCTGGTCGTCGGAGGCCTGATCGGCATTCTTATCCTGCATATATACATCGAGCAGTTACGCTGGGCACTGCTGCCCCTATACGTGACGGTGGCGCTGGTGCTAAGCGGCTATATGCGCGGCAGCCAAAGCAGCCCGGCTCCTCACAGGTCAGGCCGTCTGCGGCCTATGCTGCTCCGTATTCCGATTGTACTCGTTGGCGTCATCTGCTGGACCATTCCGACTTCGCTGCCGTTGTTCCAGTTCACCCCGCCTGACGGCCCTTATGCCGTAGGTGTCGTAGATTACACCTGGAGTGCCCCTGGACGCACTGAAGCGAATGGAAGCCGTCCATTGAATCTACGCATCTGGTACCCGGCGAGCGGCCTCCACACCGCTCCTGCCCGATATATCCCCCAGTACGATCTATTTGTCCAGGCGGTTCGTCGTCATTACGGCCCATGGGCCAATCTGCTGACTGATTACCGGAATCTCACCGTTCCTGCCGATGATGCTGCACCGTTTCACCCTGATGTGGAGAAGGCTCCGGTCGTCGTCTACCTGCACGGCAACCTGCTCGGCACTCGCTTTACGGGTACGTTCCAGGCATTACATTTAGCTAGTCATGGCTACATCGTCGTCGCCCTCGAACATCCCGGGACGGCGTTCATTAGTGCTGTCCCCGAGGGCGAAGGCAACGATAGGCCGTTTACCGATCACTTCGGGGGTCTGCCGAATACGTTCGGCGCCCATAACAGGGCGGCCATCCCGATCATCCGCGAGCAGCAGGCCGATATAGAATTTGTGCTTGCTCGTCTCCGTACCCTTGCCCGGTTCGCCCCGGATTCGCCCCTTGCCAATCGGATAGATGCGCACAGAGCGGCCTTGATCGGACATTCCTTCGGAGGCGCGGCAGCCGCTAGCATGCTGTTCCATTCTTCACTGGTCAAGGCCGCTATTAATCTCGATGGCTACCTTTATGGCGAATATCCAGAGCCTCCGCCAGCCAAGCCACTGCTCATTCTAAATGGCGGCCTTCATATCAAGGGATTGGAGGATTCAATGGCCGGACTGGAGGAAGAGCGCGCCTTGCGAGAACGACTGTTGGAGAAGTCAGGAGCGGAGATTACGCTGCCGCAAGCCGGGCATCTCAGCTTCACCGATCTGCCGCTATATTCGCCGCTTCTTGCTCCAATCGCCCCCAATAACAGGGAGCAACATCGCGTGATTAATGAACATACGCTACGGTTTCTACAGAAGCATCTGTAGAGGCTGTAGCCTGCACGTAAAAGATAGCTCTATCGAGTCTTGCATAAAAAGGGAAACAGACTCGAGTCCAGCGGCCCTCCCATCGGAAGTCCAGCTCCCCCACCCACCCCGAGACAGATGTGAAGTAAATCTTGAGTTGTTATAGTGAATAAGGTCACATCAATTGAGGGTTGAAAGGGGAATTTGGAAGTGAAAGCTGGATTGCGTATCATCATGTATTTCCTCGTGTTTATCGTTATTGTGGGGGGAGCAGGAGGCATCGGGTTCGTCAAAACCATGAATGCCGGAATGTCGGTATACGATAATCCCCCTCCTGCTTGGACGAATGTGCACGTACCAACGTATGACGCCAACAAACCTACGGTGGCTGTGCTACTGGCCAACGAGGTGACGGAGGTGTTCGACTTTCTCGTTCCCTACGAGATGTTTGCGATGACAGCGTCTTACAATGTATACGGCGTTGCGCCTGATCGCGAGATAAAATCATTAACCGGGGGACTTGATGTGCTCCCGCATTATTCGTTCGAAGAGTTGGACGCGATGCTAGGCAAAAGCCCGGATATTATCGTTATCCCATTTATGCCTATACTGGATGAAAAGAAGTATGCGCCTGTCCGGGAATGGATTCAGAGGCACTCGAGCCCCCATACTACATTGCTCACGATATGCAACGGAGCGGAGAACCTCGCGGATACGGGTCTACTGGATGGAAAATCGGCCGCGACACACTGGGGTGACCTCAATCGGCTCGTTAAGGCCTATCCTGAAATTTCGTGGGTCAACGACCAGCGCTACGTCCCGCAAGGCAATATCGTATCTTCTGCCGGTCTGACATCGGGTATCGATGCTACACTATATGTCATCTCTCAGCAGTTAGGAGAGGCGGCTGCAAGAGCGGTGGCGAAGCAGATGAACTATCCCTCTTACGATTACATGACAAACCCTCACATGGAACCGTTCCATATCGAATGGAGTGATATAACCTACGTTCTGAACAATGCTTTTCAATGGAATAAAGTCAAAGCAGGTGTGTTGCTATATAACGGTGTGGACGAATTGGATTTGTCCGCCGCATTCGATACGTATGCTGCTTCTGGAACGACAACGACATTGACCGTATCTAGCCACAATGAACCGATCGTAACCAAGCATGGTCTATATCTAGCAGCGCGTTATCAGACTCAAGAGGTGCCGAAGCTATCAAAAATGATTATTGTTGGTACAGATGCCGAAGCTACAGCCTCCGAAGACATCAAGCAATGGAAAGACAGCGGCAACAGCCCGGGTCTGCTGTTCTTGCACCGTGATGCGGTCGGTCGGTTCGCAATGGACCCCGCATTCGAGGATTTATCGGAGCAAGAGGATATAATGACGGCGAGATTTGTCGCCAAGCGGCTCGAGTATCGCGCTGCCGACCACCTGAAGCTCGAAGGCCAAGCTTTCTCGATTGAAGCATATGGCATACCCGTTATACTCGGCTTCCTGTCTATTCTTATCGCTTTTGCGATCAATCGCCGCTTCCTTCGCCAAAACAAAGGATAGCCTGCTTTGCATCATGCTATGGCTTCTCTGATGTCGCCGAGCTCTCCCTTAGACAGCTTATGTCTTAGGGGGAGCGATGTACTGCTTGCATTGGCTTCCTGTGTCTTTTCTTAGGGTACCTTACCTGAATTCTTTATTCCGATGGATATGAATGGACAAAAAGTAGGAAGCAACAAATAGGATAACAGCCATGCACGCGGAGACGATACCAACAAGCGGATGACGAAGCTGCATCCCACCAGTCGCAGGGATCAGAATCGTGGCAAGCACCACCATCATCCCGATCGCAGCAAGACAGGAGATAAATACGATCAGTTCATTTTTTTCTGTGCCTATCTTCAACATGATCGGGTACATCAAGGCCACGGATGTGATGGACAACGTCAGCCCAAAGCTATAGCTATAGATCACACTATTCAGATCGAGCTGACTCCCTGAGACTTTGACAACAGCAAGCGTGAGGAAACTCATCAGCACACCAAGGAGGATCAGCAAGAAGAACGACACATACTTCGCCCCAATGATGGTGCGGCGTTTGATGGGCAGCGTCAGCTCGAACTTGTTCCATTTGGAGGACTCATCCACTCGGAGTGAAGTCCCTGTGTTGGCAACAAACAGAAAGATTTGTATCGAGAAAATAATCGGAACCATGGAAGACTCCTTAAGAAGTAAAGGAAAAAAGGCTAATAGTACAGCAATGAGCAGCGTGACTCGGAGGTTGCCTCCCATGGAATACAGGTTGTTGCGGATAAGTCCCTTCATTACTGATCCCCCTTGACTAGCAGCAGCATGATTTCATCAATGGTTACGTCATCTACAATAATCCCATGGTGTTCCTTGGAGAATCGATGTTTATCCGGGATCAGAACTTCCGTCTGCAGTCCTCTTTTTCGATAGGCCACATACTCGGATTGATCCAGGGCATGAAACTGCTCCGCCTTGCAACGAGCAATCCCGTAATTGTACATGAGATCATCCTTCGACTCACTCAAAATGACCCTGCCTTTGTGCATAAAGACAATGTAATCTGCAACCTTCTCCAGATCACTCGTAATATGGGACGACATGAGGATGGAATGCTCTTCATGCTCTACAAATTCCAGAAACAAGTCCAGCATCTCTTCTCTTACTATCGGGTCAAGGCCAGAGGTCGCCTCATCAAGCAGCAGCAGCTTGGCGCCATGAGACATAGCTACCGCGGTGGCCAGCTTCATAGTCATGCCGCGCGACAGATCCTTAATAGCTATGTCGGCGGGTACTTGAAGTCTACGGATTAGGTTCTGGAATAGACTGTCGTCCCAGTTGCGATATATATCTCGAAACACCAGAGCCAGCTTACGGGCAGTGAGAGCCTCGGGAAAATTAATGGCATCAAATACAACCCCGATCTGTTCACGTAGGTCCGTTCGTTCATCGGTCAGTTCCTCGCCGAAAATTGCGATACTGCCGCTATCCGGCTTAATGGTATTCAAGATTGAACTAATGGTTGTCGTTTTACCTGCTCCATTCTCGCCGACAAAGCCCATGATACACCCCTGAGGGATAGAAAACGACACATGATCTAATTTGAATTCGGAATTGGAATAGGCCTTGGACAGGTTCTTAACCTCCAAGCAATAATTCATGGTCTAGTCCTCCTTGTAGAAAATGCTTAAAAGCTCCGTAAGCTGTTCCAGCTTCACCCCGCTTGATCGCGCAGTTTCTGCGGCCAGCCGTAGATGCTCCTCTATTTTTTTGTGCAGCTCTTCCTGAATAAACTCCCGGTTCAACGCGGATATAAAGCTGCCCCGGCCGACAGTTGTCTCAATAAAACCGTCCCGCTGTAAATCCTCGTATGCTTTTTGCACGGTAATGACACTGACATGAATCGTCTTGGCGAGGGAGCGCATAGAGGGGATCGGATCGCCGGTTTTCAACTGCCCGCTCATTACCATTCCCTTGATTTGTGACGTAATCTGTTCGTAGATCGGCTTGCTGGTATTGCTGCTGATAATAATCTCCAATCGTCCCTCCCCCTTTAAGTGTACTTATATATACAGTACATTATATTACATATAAGTACATTCTTCAATACCAATAGAGATCAAGACCAACTGGAGCATGGCCTCCCTTCATGGATACCAAGACTTCTTCATGCCAAAATAAAACGGCCTTCATCCCAGCTTTCAGGATCAAGGCCGCTTATTATCATGTATGTGTTCTACCTGCAATCAGGCTGTCTTAGTAGGGGAACAACACGGGATGCCCAATATAATACGGAGTCACATCATCGTAGGTACCGTTAAATGGTAAGACCATCACAGTATACGCTTGCCCCGCAACCAACGGAACGTAAATAGAAGAGATTCCGACGCTGCCACTCGCTATGACATATTGCAGTGGAGTTGAAGCACCATACTCATAAATGCCGAACCCGTATGTGGTTCCTGGAGGTGGTAAAATCCACAGTTCTTGATAACCTGTCTTGGGAGAAATGAAATTCCAGAAATCAATATCATTAGGCGATTGAATCCATGATGTCAAAAGGTTCTGAGAGTACCAGTAAGTTGTAGTAGGAGAGTTATTTGCTGGTTCAGTCGGATCTGAAGCCAGCGGTACCGCAGAGACGGATGTGGAGAAGGTCAACAGCATCGTGAGCATCAGAATGATTAGCTTAAGCTTCTTCTTCATCATTTACCTCCCGCAAAATTTATTTGTACTACTATATCTAATTTTACTATATTATAACATTTTTGGTATAATACTTTTTTCCTTGTTTTTATCGCGGATATTGTCACTTTACAGCGAATATTGCGGTATTTCCCCGATTATTACTAGAAATTTATTAATTCATATCGTCAAGCACTGGTTTCAGTGCTTGGCCGTTTTCTTAGTACAATTTTACGATACATATTGTTGAAGAGGACAGGTATATCTTCTTCTATTTTTAAGCATAACAAAAAAGGCTTGGTAATTTGTTCGAAACTGCGACCGATGTCGGTTCCCATCAGCCCTATAACAGGACGTAGCATCTTCTTTATCCATGACAGCTCCTGATTTTGAGGAATAAATTTATCAAAAATGATCATTTGCCCTCCATCACGTGACACACGGATCATTTCTCGCAGACACTGCTGCGGATCGGGGACAACAGACAAAATAAGGTTCGCAACAACCAGATCATATGAATTCGATGAGAAAGTAAGAGCTTGTGCATCCATTTCAATAAATGTAATCTGTGACGAATTGTACTTATCCTTGGCTTTCTAAAGCATGTCAGGCGACAGATCAATGCCTGTGATTTCCACATCCTTGCCCATCAAAAATGGAAGGTCTGTTCCCGTCCCCACTCCGATAAATAAAACTTTTTGCCTGGGCTCCACTCGAAGCTCAGAGAATACCTTTTTTCGTGCAGCCAGAAAAGCACCTGAGTTGAAAAAGCGATCATAAATCGGAGCCCATATCTTATAGACTATTTTGTTCCAATGGTTTCCCAGCATACTCATCTCTTTCTCGTGTAGTAGGATGTAAATCCATAGGCCGCTAGAAGGTGCCCGGCATCGATCGCGTCTATGCAGCGGGCCTACTCGCCGAGATTGGCGATAGTAGTTGCTTTAGCGGCCACGCCGCGCTCGCCAAGTATGCTAGTTAATCAATAAATAGTAATGATAAAAATCATCATCCCGCTCATATCCGAGTGATTCATACAACTGCTGCGCCGCTTTATTAGCTGTACCTGTCGATAGCTCTAGCCCCTTCGCCCCCGTCTCAGCCGCATATTCCGAAGCCGCATTCATCAGTTGTCGGGCAACCCCTTGGCCGCGGTGGTGATCTGCAACGAATAGATCATTCAGTATCCAACTATTCCTCATGGAGATCGAAGAAAAGGATGGATACAACTGCGTGAAGCCCACAGCAAGGTTTAAGCCCCTGTCCCACGCCGCGAAGATGACCGATTCGCCCCGCTTCGCACGCTCCGACAAATAAGCATACGCTCCATCCGCATCGGAGGGCTGGTTGTAAAACATCCGGTATTGATTGAACAGAGGCGCAATCGCCCGCATATCCTCTAGGCCCGCTCTTCTCACCACAAATTGATCTATGTTCATGTGCAGCACTCCTCTGATTGGTTGAACTCGCCCGAGAGATGTTATCGTTAGGCTTTCACTTTGCTTAGTGGAATCAGAATGTCCACCGGCTCCTCCTCTGCCTCCTCATCAATGTAGAATATCTCGATTTGGCAAGCATTATAGAATCTATGCTCATATTGATTTTGCTTCATCCACTCAAATAGCTTATCGTAGCCTTGTGCGATCGTTTTATTCGTACAGGCTATTTTGACATACTCCATGTCCGGCAATGTGAATGCGAGCATCCCTTCAGGCACCTCTCCAATGTCTGTCACCTCTGTACACGCAAAATAAGTGGCCACAATACCATTGCACATGCCAGGACTGAATAGGATGTCGTAGTCCTTGGAGTTCTTAATCTCTTTCCTTCTATCCCAAAATGCTCTTTGAATCGTGACGGCGACTTCCGGGAAGGAATCTGGATAGTTTCCCGTAATCGACATGCCCACAAGCTTATATTCTCTATTCACAACTTCAATTTCAAATGAGGCTACTACGTTGTTTTGACTCATATTCTTCATCTCCTAAGGTTAGAGGTTTATTTCGTTCCAATAATAAAGTACATATCCAATTTGACCACTCAAAATAAAGAGATAAGTTATATTCACTGCGAGACAAAAATGAAGTCTATTAAAAATATTGGTGTTTTGCATTTTTTGATCATTCAACTTCACCTTAACATTTTGATAAAGCTTTAAGAACTTATACAACTCAGTTAGCCCTAGAACACCCCATAACAGCGTAAATATTAATAATACTGCATTTGCAAGTGATAATAGCATACCTATACCTACATCTGAGATGCTACTAAATCTAAAACATATATGAACGATGAATGTTATGAAGAACAGGCATATTCCTATTAGGCTATACATTGGCTTAGGATGAGCTTGGAGGTTTCTCATGTCTTTCTCGGCAGGTTGAATCATTCAGCGTGGATACGAAGCAAATAACTTGAGGAAGCGGTTTCTAATTTGAATCTCCTCCGTATCAAAATGAAAAAATGGCTCCAAGGACTCGCCTCCCTCTCTATAGTCTCTTACCCAATGAGCACCTTCGCACCGCGCGCCGCTCCCAGCCCGCGGTGCATTGCTGCATAACAGCAGTTGGTCAAGCCCGGTTAAGGAAGTGCCTCTCTCACGATTCTCATTAACTCTTGTTGGTGGTCTGGATGACACGCAATTAAATAGGGCTCTTCGTTCATCCCTGTGAATGGGTTGCCATCATAATCGATCACGACACCTCCGGCTTCTTGTACCATGAGGATACCTGAATAGAGATCATCTCCTTCAGAATTGTACAGAATAATTCCATCTATATCCCCCTTGGCAAGCATGCACCATTGAAGGGTAGGAGCCCATAGTCTCATCATTCGTTTGAAGCTTAAATCAATATGTTGTCTTAGCTTGACTGCCCGTTGGTCGTTCTGTACGACATGGCCTTGAATCCAGCCTATGTTTCCCTTGAAAATATTCGGATTTTTCTTGATCTGAACCTTCCGATCATTGCAATACGTCCCTTCCCCAAGGACAGAGACAAACAATCTATCGGTCAATGGCTCGTACACCACCCCAAGAACAGGTTGTCTTCTATACATCAACGTGATAGAGGTCGTAAAAATAGGCAATCCTATCGCGAAATTATTCGTTCCATCGAGCGGATCAACCAGCCACAGCCAATCGTTCTCCTCCCCGATACTCCCTGCCTCTTCACTATGGATCTGATGCGTGGGAAATGTAGACTGAATGTGCTCGATGATGATGGCTTCAGCCAAATGATCCACTTCCGTAACGACATCGCCAAACTCATCTTTGGATTTTAAATCGACAACATGATCAAATTTTCCTCTTGCAATCTCTCCAGCCTGACGAGCCATTCGTATCGATAATTCTTTGGCTTGGTGAATCACATGATAATCCATCTGGCACCCCCTATGATGTTCTATTCAACTGATCACTCTCAAACTTTGGAAAAATATATCTTATTATACCAACCTTATAAAGAATTAGGCTACATTTATATTACAATCGGAAAACCGTGTTTACAGCGGCTTGTCTTATGCGGGGTTGTTTTCGTGCTGTATGCATAACGCCTCTTGTGGTACGATTATAATACATGACGATGTTGTGAGATGTACTACTATATTAAGGACTAAGTATCCATAAACATACCGCGTGAGGTGTTGGCAATGAAGTATGATTTTAATATGAGCGAGCTATGTCCGGCTACGTATGCCTTCCATGTCATTGGGGGGAAATGGAACCTTCCCATTCTCGCCATAATAAGTGAAGTGGAGGTCATCCGCTACAACGAATTAAAGAGAAGATTGATCGGTATTACTGGGACGACCTTAACTAATTGTCTCAAGGATCTAATGGAGCACGGAATCATTCATCGGGAACAGTACAATGAGATTCCGCCGCGTGTGGAATACTCCTTGACTGGCTCGGGTAAAGAGCTGGTACCAATACTGGAGTCTCTTGTGATGTGGGGACAAAGAAATGTAAATAACTGCCCGACAATGAAATAACCAGACCGCCGCTAACCGCAGTCGAGGAACAGTCAGCGGCCTCCTATATATAAGAGCTCAGCTTGATTATTCCTCTCTGCTCGTATTATTCGTAAGAATATTACTTACAATATACCTTACTCCTCGTTTCTCATCCCATCTCCTATGCAGCTCTTGTGATCTTATAGCCAAATCGGTATAAGGCATAGGTGTTATACGGATCTTGTCAAATTTGTGCCTAAAATGATTGCCTTCCTTCATAATCCTCATCGCTCCCAAATAATCATCGCTCAGCGCCCACACCACCCGTGTTATATCCGCAAGAATTAACGCACCGGAGCACATCGGGCAAGGCTCTACCGTTGTATACATCGTGCATCTGTTCTTGTATTCTGGATCTAATAGGACATTCCCCGCACTTCGGATGACATCAATCTCAGCATGACAAGAAGGGTCCATTGCAGTAAAGACTCGGTTACGTCCCCGGCTAATGATCTCGCCTGCTGGCCCTACAATGACTGCGCCGATAGGTATTGTACCCTCGGAGAAAGCCATCTCAGCCTCTTCGAGTGCGATTTCTAAATAGTATCGATCATCGAACATATATACCTCCGGTGCTAGATTTGTTAAGTGGCAGGGCTGCGTGGATGATTCCTGGCTATAGCTCCTAAGACCCCGTGAATTACTTAATCATTTACACATGTCCATCCTCTCTATTAGCTCTTGATTTTTTATATTCATTTATGATTACATCAAGGCGCTCAATAATTCGTTCATTGTTATCCAGCATTATATCCTTGACAGTAATTCGCTCCATCTGTCTTCCAGCTTTTGTGCCTTGAAATCTATTCACTACTACTCAGAACTCGCTCAATCACCCTCAATAGAACTTTAATTCTTCAATAATTCTCAGCTTCACCTGCTCCAAGTCCTTATTGAGTTTCTTCCCTGGTTCTATCCATCCGAATCCATCCTCCTTATACCTTGGAAACACATGCATATGATAGTGATGGAGATCATTGAATAGTCCACCATTTTGCATAACCGTTATTCCATCAGGCTTGTAGATCCCTTTCATTGCCTTGGAGATGACGACCGACGCATTCATTATAGATTGCATAGTAGACTCATCGATTTCTTCAAGCTCTGAATAATGTGCTTTAGGCAGTATTAAGGTGTGTCCTTCATTGAGTGGGTCAATATCTAGAATGCAGGTCATATAAGCATCTTCGAAAACTACATGTGCTTCTTCAAGCCGATTCGCTAATCGGCAACCAAGACATCTCATAGAGGAGTATCCTTTCATCTGGTCAACATGCATAATGTCTATGTCATGACGCTCGTTTGAACGCCATGTGCATCTGACAGAACCTCACTCCCCTGCCCACAATACCAGACCGAGGAGCGCCAGCGACGATGCTTGACCTTATGTTTTTGCTTATTATATCATTTTTTAGATTTTAATCCCTTATATAGAATTCAATATGGAATCTGCGAAAGCAACCCTTTCCATCAAGCTTGGATAATGATCAGGGGGTGAGCCGTCTTCGACGCTCCAACATGCCCCCATTGTGGTTTCGATATAGAGACATTGCTTTAATATGTCTTGGGGAATCGTAAGCTTCTCCTCAAGGTTGCATAGGATCGCATTGATCTTCTTATACAGCTCCGCAGTAATTTCATCCTCAAATTCATTGAGTATAAAACGAGGGACATCAAATACAGGATCACCAATCACGCCCTTGGGATCGATAATCCTATACTGTCCAGCATCACCGAGCAATATATTGTCGTGATGGAGGTCGCCATGAAGCAGCAACTTCTGTGAATATAGATTAGCAACTGCTAAGCACATGTCTTTGGCTTTCTGCATATACGCATATAAATCGGTACAATCTTGCCGCTTGCTCATGTAATCTGTTATTCTACAGACCCACTCTATGTAGGTTGGATATATCGCTGCATTTGCGGGCGTCTTATGCAAGCCGCTATATAGAGAGCAAAAAATAGAGAGTCGCTGCTCCAGAGAGCTCTCCTCCCTCAACGAAATGCCAGGCTGCACACACTCTTCAAGGATGATACCGTTTTCAATATCGGCGTCGAAGACTCGGCAGAATCGTTCTCCCGCATACTCATACAGAGTATTAAGTTCAGTAACGATTCCACCGAAGAAGGGATTCCCTATTTTAAGCACTACGTTCCCATAGTTTTCGGAATAACATCTAAAAACCAAGTTTGCAGAATAGGAGGCAACCAATTGAAGAGAGCTCAATTTCCATTGATCTGCATACACGGCAATATCCCTCAAGACTTTATAATAGAAATCTTCACCGAAACGAATCGTTATATTGTCGACTTCATCTGGATCGAATTGATAAAGCGTGTTCATGTCTACCTCCGCTTAATCTGTGAACAACCTTCTTATAAATTTAAATACCACCACATGACCTTGTGGTATCCTATCAATTTTGAAGGGATTTCATCTACATTCTTTATGCTGTAATTATAAAAATACACATTTTCTCGATTATATAGTTGATATACTCCTTCTGAGAGCAGTTCGTCCTTAAATTTATATAGAGCTACGACATATCTTGGAGGACTCACATCACCACTGTTACCTAGATCCTCTATGGTTATGTGATCAAAATCTTGAATCGCCTTTACTGCTTCTATACTCTGAACTAAAATTGGAGGGTTAAATTCTTGTGGATATAGTCCAATAGTCAATACAATATTCAAAATTAATACAGTTGTTATATTCAGAATCTTATTTCCATACTTCCTGTTCAGCATCATACAAAGAGTGATGAATGTTGAATTAAGTATCAAAGTTGCTGGCACGGATAAGATTCTTCCTAATCCTGTATAGGGAAAAAGATGAATCAATGCCACCTGTAATACTATACTTGGTAAAATTAATACCAAAAAAATAGCGGTGTACCTCCAGATTCCTTTCATTAATTTTCGCGCTCCCGGCTCTTTAATCGGACTCGTGTTGATTTTCGATTTACCCTCACATGTTTATAACGAATCCTGTTTTCTTGCCTTTAACAAATCCTGCTCTCTCATAAAAGTGATGCACTTCTTCTCTTCGAGAGCCTGTCATTAGCATCAGTTTATAACAATTCATCTCTTGAGCGATTGCTTTGGCTATAGCCAACTGGCCAAACCCTTGTCTTCGATAATCAGGATGTGTGTCTCCTCTGATCAATTCGGGATCATCAGGTTGGAGGAACGTATAAAGTAATAAAAGAGGCTCTAATTCATTAGCATGAATTAATCTGGCTTCGCTCACCTTCATGCACTCCCTTCAAGTCTTCCCGGATCATTACATCGTACCCCGAATAGAATAGCTTGTTGTATTAGCTAATGCGATTCAGATTTGACGTACTTGCCTAATTCGTTCGATATATTGCAGATCGCCATACCCAAGTGTCGGGAATACAGTAATCAGCCGCTCCACCAATTCGCCCTCGGACAGATCAGCGTAATTCTGAATATATCTCGTTACGCTGTTGTCCTCAGCAAGCATACTCAGGTGCAGCTCGATCGCTTGATGCATCACTGGGAATATGTCGATTGATGGCTTCTGTTGATGTAAGAGTACCTCTTCATATACATGGAGATAACTGCCTAACAAGAGCTCGGTTTGGCTCACTTTAAATTCATCATCCCGAAAGCTATTCAAGTATACCTTCCCCTTATAGTTTGACTGCTCCAGATAAGCTAATACGGTCAACAGATTCATCTGGCAAAATACATCTTCACCAAACCATAAAACGATGGCATTGTAGTGATGTTCAAATAAAGGTTGTAATGGCTCGATGACGATGTTTCTGTAGCTCTCTACAGAGCTTTGGTGCCCCTCGGCACGAAGCTGAATAAAGGCTTCATCAAATATGGGCTTTGAAGCTGGATGCACACACATGGCCTCGTTGAATGGAACATAATCCGCGTTACTTATTAATGCATTGGATTGAAATTCATCGTACATCATTTGTCCATTAAAAATATGTAAAACATCTGCATCAAATAGCTCTGCTCTGCGATGTCGTAATTGTGTTACCTCTTCTCTCATGTTCACAGGATTGCCCTCTCCTTCCAGTCCTCTCTCAGCATCCCGTAAATGACATGATCTACATAATGATCCTCGATCCATTCCGCTTGCCTGACTTTTCCTTCATTCACGAAGCTCAGTCGTTCAGGAATTGCCCGACTCTTCCGATTCTGCTCGGCGGCTCTAATCTCCACCCTGTTCAGGCACAAGTCATGAAATACATAGTCGATCACCGCTTCACATGCTCTCGTCATGATCCCCTGGCCCTGATGCTCCTCAGACAACCAATAGCCTATCGTAGTTTTCTTATTCTTCCAGTCTATATGATGTAATCCGATGACACCCGCAAGTCGTTCTTCATAAAAGATTCCCAGGTTGAATCCATTCTGGCTGGCTAATACATTCAATGAGAATTGGATAAATTCCTTAGACTGTTCGACACTTATGGTCTCATCGATCCATGGCAACCACTCTTTCAAGTAATTCCGATTCGCATCAATCACTTGAAACAGCTCCTCCGAATGGCGATACTCAAGAAGCTTCAGTTGAAGGTCATCGCTAATCATATGACTAAACATGCTGTGCCTCCTCTACATTGTAGATTTTTTGTCTTGCTGAGCATTTTCTGCTACTGCAATCCTACTTCTATTGGACTGATCTTCATCATACAATATTTTCCTGACCACATAAATACCAAATCCCAGAGCAACGAGCGAACACGTGCGGAAATAAACGAAACGGCCTCCGTCCCATGAATTTCAGGGCTAAGGCCGCATTCTTATCCTATATGATCTTACGATTTTCGATAACGAGGCTCATACTTCAACTTGCGATAATTGAAGGGACGATTACATCTCTCTTACTCTTATATCGCTATAATAAGCTCGCGCCGCCCCAAGTGTGCTCACGCCATACATGCCGTAACGCCATGTCCTGTCGGTATGTGTCAGCACAGGCTCACCGTTGATGTGGAGCATAATCGTATCCCCTTGCGCTGTGACGGTCAGGTCATACTCCTGCTGTAGCTGCCAGGCGTAGCTGGCGGATGCGAGCTTCTGGTAGCCGAAGTCGTTGATATAGATCGCAACCTGGCCCTTCCCGTCGAAGCCCGCGTGATACCCCCGCATAGCGCCCTGCGCGCGGATGGCTACCAGGTGCGAATCGCCGATCTGCGGATTCACCCGCACCGACACCGAGTAATCCCGTGCGAAGTAGTTGCCCGTATAGGCCTCGCTCGGCTCGGCCGTCATCAGATACATCGCGCCATCCACTAAGCTCCAAGCGCCGTGGTTGTGAGCGAATGGCGTGACGCAGCCGAAATCCAACGATTGCTTGTGGAAATCAATGCGGTAGTCCGCGCTGCCGAAGATGCGGAACTCGTCTATGAAGACACGGCCAAGGCTCTTCGGCTTGAAGTTGGAATAGGCTTCGAGCACGATGCCGACCTCGTCGATCATCTCGCCTTCGGAGTCCGGGATTTCGAATTCAACATGAATCCATTGCTGATCGACAAGCTTGATATAGCCTTGAACGAGCTCCTTGCCACTATGAGCCAGGCGGACATACGGGGCAATGCCCATCGTTTCGGTGCCGCTCCATTGGTCGAGGTAGAGGCTCATCGACACTTTCTGTCCAGAGTAGGCCCGCGGTGCAAAGGTTGGTGAATACCGCTCATCGCTGAAGTCGGCACGGGTATAGAACGGCTTGTAATATACTTTCGATTTCTCCCCGCGCACCATGCGATCAAACAGCACCTCGAGAGAGCCCGTTCCCTTGAAGGCTTGCTCCGTGGAATGACGAACCTGGCAGAAGAATGGATCAGAGACGCGTATATTATGCGTCGAGCCTGGCAGCTCAAAATCGAAGTACACTTCGTCCTCCCTGTAGCTGTCCAGCAGTTGCTGTGGGCAAGGCTCCTTGGCCAAACGATAGCCGAGAATCGCCAGCTCCTTGGCGTAAGTCGGGATGTCCAGAATATTGAGATAGCCGGAGATGCCCGACATGACGATGGAATCATTGATCGGCTTGCGATATTTGTCCGCTATGCCTTCCAATCCGACAGCGACGCCAAGCACGGTGCCGACGTTGCCGGCATTGCAGTCGGTATCCCAGCCGCACATCGTGGCAATCTCGACAGTGCGGTTGAAGTCGCCCTGGCCATAGATCATCGCGAGGAAGCAGACGCCCGCGTTCGGGATGATATGGCAGACGCCTTTGTATTTATCATAGCCCCAGTCCCGCTCCAGCATATCCCGGCAGGCGCGGAAGTCGTCTGGATGCTCGGCGTGGAACGCCAGCACGGCTCTGGCGACCTGTGTGTAGAGGGCGTCCGCAGGAATCTGCGCAAGCCCCGCCTCGATAATCTCATGAATATCCGAGGTGAGGAACGCCTGAGCAATTGCCGCGCAGAAGAATCTCGCGCCTAGCACGCCTTCGCCGTCATGGGACACGCGGGCCGCAGCTTCCCCGAAGTCGGCAGCTTTCTTAGGATTGCCGGGGTTGACGAGCCCCCATGTATCGATAAAGATCTGTCCGCCAATCTGCTCGGCGATAATCTGTCCATTCTGCTCGATAGAGCCGGATTGCGGCGCCGGAACACCGTTCTTCAAGTTAATGAAGGCGGTATGCTCGGTACTAATGCCATAACCTCCCCACCAGAACATGCCGATACCCTCGCGGGCGTAGTTCAGCCAGGCGCGGGCGACATCGTTCGGCGTCACATCCCGATCAACCGCGTCGTCATAGAGCGCGCGCAGAAAGTAGTAGGGGCCGTTGGCGTCATCGTCCGCCGCGAAGTTTTTGAATGGCTTGACGTAATCCGTAATATCGCCATACGTATTTTTAATACGTTCATACGTCCAGATCGTCGGCTCAACCGGGGCGCCCAATCGGATACCGATATTCATGCCAAGGTAGCCGGAGTACACTTTTTCTACATACTGCGAAGGAATCATTATACCTCCACCGCCTTTATCTTTATTGAATGGAGCAATTGTTGTCTGCGCTCGTTATATGCCAAGTCCTGTTGAATGATAGCCGTAGCCGCTTCGATGAACCGATCGCACTGTGTCTGCAGATTCTGCCGGCTCGCTTCCTCCAGCGCGGCGATGTCGTCCGCCGGGATCGCTCCCGCGCCCTGCATGGCGCCGACAATCGCGCCAATCATGACACCGATGGAGTCCGTATCGCGCCCGGAGCTGGCGCCGTCCTTGACCGCCTCCGTCAGATCGCCGTCATGCAGCAGGATATACCCGAGCGCCATCGGCAGCTCCTCGATGGAGAACAGCCGGCTCGGCGTGTAATGGTTCGATGGGATGCCGAGCTTATCGATGCTGCGATTAACGTCATCACCTATCGGCGAATACGGAGCGATCGCTTCATGCAGCGCCTGTACCACTCTGCTCCGATCCTCTTTCTCCGCCCGTAGCTCCAGCGCCCTCGCACATACATCGTGAATCGCCCGCTTCGTCCCGTCCTTGGCATAGTGAAGTGCCGTATCCACAATATCCTGCACTGCCACGCCCGGCTCGAACGCCTTGGCGACGCAGGCTGCCAGCACGCCCGCCGCCTCCAGCCCGTAGCTTATCTGATGACCGGAGGCGAACAATATCGCTTCATCATAAGCCGCCTTCGGGTCGCATGCATTGACAATACCGATAGGGGAGATGTACATCGCCGCGCCGCAGTTGACCATATTGCCGCTGCCCCCTTCGCGCGGCTCGCAATTCGCCAGCACGTGGCGGTTATAGATATGCTTCTCGGGATAAAACAGGCGATCCAGGATTAGCGCCTCCCGCCCGAATTCCGGGATATACCGCGGACGGAACGCGATTTCCTTCACAAATTCATTGGCCATATCGTAGGCGTCCAGGTGACGTCGCTCCGTGCAGTACACATTCATGAGCGCCAGCGTCATCAGCGTATCGTCCGTGACGATGCCTTCCCCCCTCATTCTGCCAAGCCGCAGCGCCTCCGGCCAATCTGCCTTCCACCATCTCGTCCTGACCGTCTCCACCCGGCCATACTGCTCCTTAATCCGGGCATGGGTCATTTTCTCCACTACCGCCCCCATCGCATCGCCGTAGGCCGTTCCGAAGATCACGCCTCGGACTCGGTCCGCAAAAGAAATCATTTGATTGCTCTCCCCTCCGTTACCTAGGAGCGCGAAGCCTGGTTAGCCCCCGCACTCCCCAGTCCTGTAATCTACTGATCTACTTGATAATTTGATTTGCATACTCGGTTAATTCCTTGCCGCCCGCAGCGTTCCATTCCTCCACGAATTGATCAAAATCAGCCGTCGTTTTCTTGCCGGTGACGACGTTCGCCGCAAACTCCTTATACAGCGCGTTACAGGCATCCCACTTGGAAGCCAGCTCGGCCGGGATAATGAAGCTGTTGTCCTTGGTCGACATCGAGGCCATCATCTCCAGCGACTTGACCGCTGGCTCGGACAAATAAGGTGTCGATGGATCGAACTCCTTGTCCGGCTTGAAGCTGACGGTTGATTCGACAAAGCGTGCATACCATTCGGCTGCCTTATCCGTCAGTTTAATTTTGCCGTCCACGATTTGGTATTGCTCGCCTTCAACGCCGAGCTTGTCGAGCATTTGCCCCTTGGGGCTCGCCAGGAATTCCAGCACCGCAAACGCCATTTCCTTGTTCTTCGATGTCTTGGCGATAGCGAACCCGCGGCTTTCCTTGCTGACATCAATCGGCGTATAGCCCTGCGCCTTGCCCTTGGCTGGCGGCAGCGGTGTAATCTGCGCGCTCGCACCGTTCTGAGAGGTCACTTTGGAATTGTAGATGTGGATGACTTTGCCCTGCGTTCCCGCGATGACTGCCGCTTGACCGTCATAGAATGCTTTTTCTTTCGTATCCCATTTTTTCGTCAGAAACTCTGGATCAAGCAGTCCTTCTTTGTACAGCTTGGCGTAAAATTCCAGCTTCTCTTTCTCAAACGAAGTGGTTTTGCCGAATTCGTAGCTGCCGTCCGCACCCTTCATCCAGGTGGAGGTGAGACCGAAGGCCTGACCGAAGGTGGAATCCAGCTCATCCAGTGTGCCCGAGGTCGTGTAGGCGAACTGGGCACCGTTCTTCTCCTTGACCTCCTTCAAGAAGGTATAGTAGTTATCGATCGTCGGATTCGCGAGCAGCTCCTTGCCTGAGGCTGTCTTATCCAGCCAGTCCTGGCGGACGACAGGTATGGAATTGCTGGTTGGCGACAGCCAGACGAGATACGGATAGTTCTTCGTTCTTTCCTGGTTGTACGGGTTCATCGCCGCCTTGACGTTCGTGGAGCTCTCAATGTACGGCGTCAGGTCTTCGAGAATTTCTTGTGTGATGGCGAACTGATAGTCGCCGCCCTGGAAGTAGATCAGATCCGGGATGTTGCCGCTTTGCAGCAGCAGACCCAGCTTCTCGGAATAGGTGCCGCTCTGCACCGGAACGACCTCCAGCTTCACATTTTTCCCTTCGGCCTTCATTCCGTCTTCGATGCCCTTGATCAACAGATCGTCCTGCGTTAAGTCCTTGTCGACGATCGTAATCGTCACAGGCTGGTCTGGCGCCGTCGAGCCCTGCCCCCCATCGGCGGGTTCCTTGGTGCTGCCGGAGCTGCAAGCCGTAGTCAACAGCATCAGGACGGCGGTCATGGTGATAGCGATTTTTCTCATTTGGATTGTCCTCCCCTGTATTTGTCCATGTATGAAACCTTACTCCTTGACGCCGCCATCCATAACGCCCTTGGTATAGTACTTCAGGATGATCGGATACAGCATCAGAATCGGGATCATCGCGATGATGATTGTAGCCGCTTTCAAGGATGAGAAGTCGAGCTGGGCAATGTTATTATTCTTCAATAGATCCGCGGCACCGACGAGCGTCGTCGTATCCCGTTCGACCACGAACTGTCTTAGCAGCACTTGGAGCACTGTATTGTCCCGACTGGACAGGAAAATGCTTGATTTGAAAAATTCATTCCACTTCGCTATCGCATAGAACATCCCGATGGTCAGCAGCGGAATACGCGCTAGCGGTAATACGATGCGGGCGAATAAGGTCATATGCCCCGCTCCGTCGATCTTGCCCGCCTCCAGCAGCGAGTCCGGGATCTGCTCCAGGAACCGCATCATGATGATCAGATAATAGACGTTGATCATCCGGTACAGTACCATCGCCCAGAGGCTGTCGAGCAGATGTATATCCTTGACGACCATATATTCCTGCACGATCCCAGGCTCGAAGATCATAATGATGATGAGGAAAATCATGATCGGCGTCTTGAAGGCCAACTGCTTGCGGGTCAGCACATAAGCGGCAATGGTGGTTAGAAAGAGACTGAAACACGTACCCACAATGGTGATGAATAGCGAGTTCAGCAGCGCCTTCCCTACAATCGGATTGCCGAGAACGACCTGATAGTTAATGAAAGAGAATCCCCGCGGCCAAATTTCGTACCCGTGCAGCAGGTACACCTTGTCGGGATGCGACAGCGACCGGGCGAGCAGATTGACGATCGGTACGAACATCGTGAGCGTGACGACCGTCAGGATCAGGCCCAGGATCACCTTGGAGACGGTCAGCTTTCGATCCGGCATGAACATTCCACCTCCCTACCATGCCCCTTTGGACGTTAATTTCTTCGAGATAAAATGGGTAGACAGCACCAGTACGACGCCAATTAAGCTCTTGAACAGGTTGGCCGCGGTCGCAAACGAGTATTGTCCATTAATCAGACCCACCCGATACACATACGTATCGATAATATCGATCTGGCTGTTGACGGAATCGTTGGTGAAGTTGAGCACTTGATCGAGTCCGGCGTTCATGATGAAGCCCACATTGAGGATAAATATCGTCACCATCGGCACATACAGATGCGGCAGCACGATGCGTGTCACGATATGCCACCGGCTTGCACCGTCAACGTAAGCGGCTTCATACAGACTCGGACTGATGCCCATGATAGCGGCCAGATAGATGATCGAATCCCAACCGATACTGCGCCATGCTTCACTTGCGAGCAGCACCCAGCGGATACTGTCCTTGTCGGTGAGAAAGTCCTTCGGCGCCATGCCAAGCGCTTTCATCAATTCATTAACTGCTCCGGTCGATGGGGACAGAAACTCGAACCAGATGCCCGCGATCACTACCCAGGACAGGAAATGCGGCAGATACGCCACGACCTGCACCGACTTGCGGAATTTCCCGTTGGCGAATTCATTCAGCATTAAGGCAAAGCAGATCGGCAGAGGGAAGATCAGAACCATCTTCATAGCGCTAATAATAAGGGTGTTCTGCAATACATGACCGAAAACCGGCGTACTGAACAGCTCCTTAAAATATTTGAGCCCAACATACTCGTTATCGCCGAGAATGCGATAATCGTAAAAGGCCAGCTTCATCCCGATTATCGGCCAGACATGCAACAGTACGAAATAGATCATGCAAGGCAGCAGCATAAGATATAGAACTTTATCCGACCACATTCGCTTCATTCTGGTGTACACTTTACTTTCTCACCTCTTGTCTGGTCCATTGTTCGTTGATCATTATTCCGTGTGAAGATCGCCTTAACGTCTAACATGAAAGCGCTTGTACATTTAGGTCGCATAACGTTTCTACAATTCAAATTGTAATGAATTCTGACGAAGGAGTCGTCTTCAATTCGATTTAATTCTTCTCAAAAACAGCTATGGATACGAAGTAAGCATATCGTTTCTGAATTCCTTGGGGGTCATGCCCACAATCTGCTTGAAGGATCTGTAAAAGGAAGCATGGCCTTGAAAGCCGCAAGACAAGTACACCTCGGTAATCGATATATTGGGGTCGCTCAACTTTTTCTTGGACTCATGAATGCGGACCTTCGTCAGATATTCCTTGAAGCCCTCTCCCATCGTTTCCTTGAATAGATGATACGCCCGCGATGGGCTCAAGGATAAGCTAGCGGCAATATGCTTGAGCTGAATATGTTCATGATATTGTTGATGGATCACCCCGAGAGCCGGCTGCAATTTCTTATAGGCGTGCAGCGAGCGATTCCACTCCTCCATCGGTATTTCATTGGCATAATGACGAAACAGATGTGCGCACACTTGGGTTAACAAGCCTCGAATCATACTCGTATGCGCTCGATCCTGCCCCTGAACCTCATTCCAGATGTCTCGAAGCAGCCTGCCAATTTGTACAGCCACCTGCGAGCCTCCATCGATTTTGTTCACTACATACTTGGACTTCATGAAGAATGGAGCCAGCAGCTCGTTATCTCCGCCATCGATTAGCGAGCCTTCAAATTTCAAGAAGTGAAATTGACATGGCTTCAACGGGTCGGATTGCGCACGGTGCTTTTCCATATGACTGACGACAAATACATCGCCTGTATGGATGTCATACTTTTTGTCCTCAAAGTAAAACAGCCCTTCCCCCTCAAGGCAATAGCCCACCTCAAATGAAGTGTGCCAATGGAACGGTTCGAGATAAATACTGGGCATCCAGCGTGAAATATGAAGGGGAAAATTTTTATTCAAATTATATTCTCGCTTCATTCGCTATCACGATCCTTTGTTCATCTTCACAGCTCCACTTCCAGCTCCATCAGCGGCGCGTGCTGCTGGGCTCCGTACACGTCGCGATCCAGGAAGGTGCCGGAGGATACTGTGCGGGAGAATGTAATCTTAAAGCCGAGCGCCTGGTCATAAAAGACGATATGTGTAATACGCTCCTCCGGGATATGATATAACCGGGATACAAGTTCCTTATTGATAAGTTCTTGCTGCTTGAGCTTGTAATAGATGTCGGGGTCGCTGAACAGCACGTCGAGCGTAATTTCGAATGGGCCGCTGTTCTTGCTCCGCAATACGGTTGCTGCGTCATAGAGCTTCATGGCTTCACCTCGATATAGTCGATAGGGAACATCTCCAGCCCGTCTGTGACCTCCATCAAGTGATAGACGGAAAATTCGTACACTGCGCCGAACGGCACGTCGCTCGGGGCGAACGGGAACGCCAGATTGCCCGCCGTCGCCTTGCGCCCTTCATAGCCGTAATGCAAGAAGGTCGACCGGAGCGAGCTGCAGATTGCGTTCGCCAGCTCCTGCGTCTTCGCCACGACCTCCAGGACGACACCCAGCTCATGGGCGGGTGTACGCCGAGGCTCCAGCTCGCCGAGTACACCGTTCAAGCCATAGTTAATGAAGTGAATCCGGTAATCGTCTTGCGGTACCTCCTGGTAATCGCTCTGCACCTGTTGCTTCACCAGCTCCTCCACCTCTTCAATGCGGGCAATCAGCAGCGGGTCGCGCACGCCGGCGACGACGAATGTCCGATAGGCGACCTTCATCGCCCCTTCCAGCTTGATCTTGTACACCGGCGTCAGCTCCATCTTGCTGCCGCTCACCTCGACGCTGCCATCGCCGAGCTCGGTGAACTGGCATTCTTCCAGGTTCAGCACCAGTCCCGGCCCGTGCAGAAGGTACGGATGCTCCTTCTCGTAGAACGTATGGGCCGCGACCGATACCGCCGTGCAGCGGCGCGCGTCGCTAAGCGGCTGCACGATGAACGAATCCTTCTTGAGCGTGCCGAGCATGCAGTCCTTGGTCGTTCCCGGCTCCGCTGATAATGCGGCGCATTCGAGAATTTTGCCAAGATGATACGCGAGGGCCGCATCATAGCCGTGGAACATCGCCACAGCCGCGAACGGCGACGGATCATAAGCGCGTCCGCAGATGATGATGTCGGCACCCGCGGCAAGCGCTTCCATTATGGGCTCGTGGCCCATCTGCGCCACGATGCCGCTCGTCGCCTGCAGTCGCTCTGGCGTCAGCGGCGTAACGGACAGGCCAAGCGGCTCGCACTGGCCAGCCTGCTGCTTCGCCTCCACCACCTCATGGGGGATGTCCGCCCAGATCATGGCGAGCTTGATGCCGCCGATTCCACGCTCTTGTAGAATGTCCATGACGATGGACTGCGTCCATTCGACATGCACCCTGGCGCCGCTGCCTCCAGCAGACCCGATAATAACGGGGATACCCGCCTTGACGCCCTCGGTAATCATGATCTCAAGATCCTTCTTGCAGGCCTGCCTGCTGACAATTGCCGTGCCTGCGCCCAGCTTGTGAGGGCCGGCATCTGTAGACCCGGCATCAACGACGATCGCATCCGGCTTAAGCTCCATCCCTTTCATAAAGGAGGCTTTAGGAAAACCGTACCCCAGCATGCCGCAGGGGGCCAATATTCGGAATGACTCTTTGAGCATATCTATCCTCCATTCGCTGTCTTAGCGTTCAATCTTTCCATTTTTTCTTGAATTGGATAATTGGATGACCCAATTATAGGATCAAAAGGATGCTCCTCATCCATTTGATCCTGCTTTGTTCAACATAATGTTTTGCTTGACCTGGCCGATATGATGCAGCAACGCTTCCTTTGCCTTCTGCGCATCTTTCTCTTTGATCGCCTGGAGAATGCGCAAATGCTCTGTGTACACCTCCGCTCGGCGTCCGGGAATATCCACGGTCTTCGTCGCCGTCTTCTGCAGAAGATCCATATGCAGCTCGATCAAGTTAACCAATACCACATTATGTGTCGCCTTGGCGATTGAGAGATGGAACGCCTGATCTGGATTGCCCGGATCGTCCGAGTCGATGTCGATCTTGCCCCAGCGCTCGAGAGCGCTTTCAATCTCGGCGATGTCCTGCCGGGTCGCCCGTTTCACCGCCAGCTCGACAATGCCGGTTTCGAATATTTCCCGTGCCTCCAGCAGCTCGATAATCGTCGCCCGCTCGATATTCTCAAGCATGCGCTTCTGATCCTCGGCTTTGCTTATATTTCTGCTGAGGAAGCGTCCGCCGCCAGGGCGTGCCTCGATCAGCCCTTCCCGCTCCAGTATACGGAACGCTTCCCGCAGAGTGCCGCGGCTGATGCCGAACGCCGTAGCCAGCTCTCTCTCCGTAGGCAGCACATCGCCTGGAGCGAGGTTCCCCTCGAGGATCAGATGCTCGATCTGCTCAATAACATCCTCGTATACCCGATGATACTTAATCTTCTTAATTGACATTGTTAATAACCCTTCCGTCTGATCGTTGCTCGTGGATAATTGGATCACCCAATTATTCGCACCTTTATACTAATCATAAATGTTCTAGCTGTCAATCCCTTCCCTATATACTTCGGATGATGAGAGGCTCATTAGCGTTGACAGACGTCAGTCGTTCTTCTTTATTCGATACCAATACTCATAAATTTCTTGGAAGCCTAGACGCTGATACAATTTTACGGCTGGAAAATTATGCTTTACGACCTGAAGATAACACGTTGCGATCCCCTGATCTCGCGCCCAACTCAACATATTTAAAATCAACTGTTTTCCGTACCCTTGATTTCTATACTTCTCTTCGGTGACGATATGATGCAATCCAAAATATCCACGGGTCACCACCCCAAATCCGCAAGCAACAGGAATCTCGTGTTGATATAATATAAAGAACGCTTTCTTGCTTAGAATATTTCTAATGATCCTTTCTTGATCGCGAGATTGCTGCTCATCGAGGCTGGAGAACCTGCTGAACAGCTCTAGCCACCGATTTGTAAGCTCTGCATCAATAGAGATGGAATCGTTACTAGGCTTCTCCACGTGATTCAGCCCTCGAATTTTTACACTTGACCGTTCGTGGATCACATAATGGCGTTCTTCCAACAAGGCATCCAGATTGGCGGGATGCGTAAAAGGCGTGATCTTGAATATTGTTGCCAAGCCATTTTCCTTGTATATCGCCTCACATTCCTCTATTTTCTCTTTCACATTCTCTTTCCCCTCATATAGCGGGCTGATAGAATTCGCTCTTTTTGTACATCCATTCGCAAAGCGAAGTAGCCATCCATCCAACGTCATGGTTTGCAGGGAGGGCCAGGCGTGAAGCGTTAATTCTTCTACATTTTTAAACATGATGCCACTCTCCAATGAATAGAGTTATAGTTGAATAATTATACTATTTATATTATATTTATTCAACTCTCCTATGTTCGGGTATGCTCAAGGTAAAGCACCTCGTCATTGGGAGAGTCAGGGGGCTGCTCACCCCCTGCTGCTCGCTTCCATACTACCGTATAATGTCGCGAAGTGGCCCCCCTGTTCAAGCAGCTCCCGGTACGTGCCTTGTTCGACCACGGTTCCCTCACTCATGACCATGATCAGATCCGCTCTCTCCACGGTGCTGAGCTGATGGGCGATCAGAATCGTCGTGCGGCCCTCCATCAATTGGTCGAGCGCCTGCTGCACCCAATATTCCGACTCGGAATCCAGGGCAGACGTGGCCTCATCCAGCAGCAAGATCGGAGCGTTCTTGAGCAATGCGCGAGCGATGGCAATCCGCTGTCTCTGACCGCCTGACAACGACTTCCCGCGTTCCCCCACCTGCGTCTGGTACCGCTCGGGCAGCTCCTCAATAAAATGATGCGCATACGCCGCCTTCGCCGCCGCAATAATCTCCTCCTCGGTCGCTTGCGGATTGCCATAACGAATGTTCTCTTCAATCGTACCGCTGAACAGGAAGGCATCCTGCGGCACATAGGCGATACACGCCCGAAGCTCGTCCAGGGTATACTGTCCGAGCGGCTTGCCCTGAATGAGAAGCGCCCCGCCATCAATGGGGTAGAAGCCTAGCAGCAGCTTGATCAGCGTGCTCTTGCCGCTGCCGCTGCTGCCTACGATCGCGGCGATCTGCCCTGGGGCGACCCGCAACGAGACCTCATTCAGAACCTTCTTGCCTGACGAATAGGAAAAATCTACGCGCTGTAGCTCCACCATGGCAGGCGAGGAGGAGGAGGAGGAGGAGGTCTTCCGCGAAGCCTCATTCTCTAGCGGGGCTCCGATATGCTCCGGCTCCTCCTGCTCGTCCAATAGCTGCTGCAGGCGCTGCGCACCGGCCAACGAGTTCTGCGCCATCGACAGGACCGTCCCCAGATTCATAATGGCGTGAGTCAGATTGATTTGCAGCACAGCCAGCGCTGCTACGGTTCCCATCCCAATCAGACCATACGTATAGAACAGACTGCCCGTGGCAATGATTCCACAGAAGGTCACATAGCTTACAAAGTGATTCACGGCGGACAGCATGCCATTTTTCCTGGCGGTTTGTGTAGCGACGCTCGTGACTTGTTCATTCAGGCTCGCGTACTGCGCATAGATCGGCTGGATATGAAATAATTTGACAAGCTGAATCCCGCCGATAAAGTCGGAGAATTTCTCCGTCATCCGCGCCAGCAGCTTGAGCGACTGCTCGGAGAGGAGGCGGATCTGCCGGATAAACCTTGCGCTGATCGCAAACGAGATCAGCAGGATGGCAAGCGAAGCGCACGCAAACGGCCAATGAATGACAAACATCGTCACGAGCGAGCCCACACCGAATACGAACTGCAGCAGCAGTACGAAATATACGCCGGTGTACGTCACCTCCAAGGTCGTCACGTCGTTGTTCATCCGCGAGAGGATGTCCCCGTTATGCGTCTGCTCCAGATAGCTCGGTCGCAGCTTGCAGAGCTTGACAAACAGACGCTCCCGTATATCTGCCATCGTCCGCTCCACGCTGCTGCGGAACATATAGGAGAAGCCCGGAGCGACGAAATTCACGAGAAACAGCGAGCCAGCCAGGATCAATATAGCACGGTACATCAGCGAAGTATCCTGCGTCACCGCGAAATCCACCAGACCCTGAACGACCAGGCTGAAGGAGACCAGAAACAAGCTTTGAATAGTCGTGCTTAGACTAATCCCGGTGAAATAACGAATTTTGCTTCCTTTGCTCATAAAGCTCAGGATGTGACCCAGTTCCTTCGCATGGGAGATCAAGTGAGCTACTTTCATGAGAAGGCCACCTTTCTGCTCTTCACAGCGGCAGTGGCAAACTCCTGATGGTACGATCGGGCGTACAGGCCATTCAACGTCAGCAGCTCCTCATGATGGCCCGCTTCTGCAATTTCCCCCTGCTCCAGGACGAGAATTTCATCCGCCTTCTCGATGGTGGACAGCCGATGCGCGATCACAATCGTTGTTCGATCCTTCATGAGCACATTCAGCGCTTCCTGAACGTATAATTCAGAGGCGGTATCCAGCGCGGAGGTCGGCTCGTCCAGGAGCAGAATCGGCGCATCCTTGAGGAATGCGCGGGCAATCGTGATCCGCTGGCGTTGTCCCCCGGATAGAAGCCCTCCCCTCTCTCCTACATCCGCCTGATACCCGCCGGGAAGCTCCATAATAAACGAATGCGCATTGGCCTGCTTCGCCGCTTCAATCACCTCGTCCATCGTTGCATTCTCCCGTCCGTAAGCAATATTGTCGGCAATCGTGCCGCTGAACAAATACGCATCCTGGGTCACCACCGAAAAACAAGCGCGAAGCTCATTCGGGTTGCTGTCCTGGATCGGCTGACCGAAGATTCGGATCGTCCCCTGGTCGGCGGGCAAGGGGTAGAATCCGCACAGGAGCTTAAACACCGTGCTCTTGCCCCCGCCGCTCGCTCCAACCAGCCCAATGGTTTTCCCTTCTGTTACCGTAAAGCTGAGATTTCGCAGCACAGGAGCCTTGTTATCATAAGCGAACGTCACGTTATCAAATACGACGGGCGGATCACCCGTTCTTGTTATCGAATGCCCCTCCAGAGTTTCGGCAGGCTGCCTCAGCATCTCGGCCACCCTCTTGAGCGCCCCGGTCATTTGGAAGGTATTCGTAATCAGCGTCGGGATGTGATCCAGCGGCTCCAGACATAGATTAAGCAGGTAGAGAAAGGCGATTAATTCTCCCGCGCCGAACTTGCCGATCGATATGAGGTAGCTGCCATAGATCACCGCAAATATAATCGGACTGAGCATCAGCGAGAACAAGAGCGGATCAACCCAGGCCTCCCGTTTTCGCACGGCCAGCTTCTTGAGCAGCGTCAATTGCAGCAACGACTTGTACGAACGCAGCAGCATTCCCGAGAGCAGATAGCTTTTTACAATCGGCATCCCGCCCAGCGTATCCTGCGTAATCGCGTTCATCTGCCCCATATGCCGCTGCGCCTCTTCCGTCAGTCGCTGCATTTGTTTGCCGACCCAGTGCGAGACAAGCAGGGAGATGGGAAGCAGCAGGAGGCTGAACAATACGAGCTGCCACTGAATCCAGATCAGATAGGTGAAGCAGCCGATAAACAAGAGCGGATGGTAAAACCATTGCGCCAAATCTCGACTCATGAATTGTTGGATCACCTGCAGGTCATTGCTCGACCGCGACAGCACATCCCCCGAATGCTGCTTCTCGATATAATGAACAGGCAGCCTCCCGATATGGTTCATCAGATGATTGCGAATATCTCTAACGGCCATGGCGCTGCTGCGCTCCACACCGAACGCCATAAAATATTTCGCGGGAACGCCGATCAGGATGACGGCAAATACGGTGAATACGATGGGCATGACGAGCTGTCCTGCCCCATTCTGCGCATGCGTCGTTAAATCCTGAATGAAGCTGCCGATCCAGATCTCGATCAGCGCGGCTGCCATGGCGGAGACAATCCCGATGACCATCCATCCGAGATGAGCCCTCATATAGGTCCATAACCAAAGGAACGCGTTCCACAGGGTCATTCCGTCTTTTCGCTCTTGCACCACATGTTGTCCCCTTTCAAGGTATGCACAGGGTTAATCCACTTCATAACGGCACCTTATGCGATTCCAGCTTCCGCTCCATGATCTGCTGGACGATGCGCCCAATGACGTTCGCATTTTCTTCCACGTATTCGGGAGCAAGCACCTGCTCGTGAACCCCGGCGAGCGCATATTCCTCGTAGCTAAGCCGGGTCGCATCCTGCCATGACGGCCGGTGCTCCAGCGCTCCACGCTCTCTGGTGCCCTCGGCGATAAGCCCATGAATATGGGCCTCAACCGTGCCCGAATGAATCAGGCTCGCTCCATAGGTCAGGTACGCCCGCACCTTGCGCTCCACACGTTCGCGAATGAATGGATTGTCAAGCAATTCCTTCTCCATACCGTCGGCAGGCTCCAGAATTTCCTTGATGTCGCTCTCCACTTCCTCCAGCGGAGTGGCACATTGCTTGTACAGGGAGTCCAGCATGATCAGGTCCGAGACGCGGCCGCCTCTTCTCTCGATCGCCTGGGCCACCTCATACATCAGATTGCCACCCAGCGAGTACCCTAGCAGCACATACGGAGCGTCGTTCTGCACGCGGCGCATCTCGTCTACATAACGGCCAGTGATGTCCTCGCCATCTTCCGTATCGTCCATAAAATCGATGGCGTACAGCACGCAGCGCCCATCCAGCCTCTTCGCCAGCTCCATATAACCGATGCCATATCCGCCCCCCGGAGGAAAGCAAAACACGTTGATCGGGCCGTGCTCGTTGAGCTTCATGAAGCGGTCGCCGCGATGTCCCTCAAGACCGGATTGCCAGATTTCATACGCCATCGCTTCGATGGACGGATGCTGGAACATGTTGTGGAGCGAGATTTCGACCCCTGTTGCGGCATATACCTTCTGAATCAATTGCATCAGGCTTAACGAGTGGCCGCCCAGATCGAAGAAGCTGTCCTTCACTCCGACCCTCATCGGGCCAAGCACCTCTTGCCAGATCTGTACCAGCTGCTCCTCCAGCGGGGTGCGCGGCGCGATGTATTCCGCACCAGTATTCACGCTTCCCTCCGGCGCTGGCAGCGCCTTGCGATCCGTCTTCCCGTTCGCCGTCAGCGGCATCCTCTCAAGCTGCACGAAATACGACGGAATCATATACCCTGGCAGCTCCTCCGACAGCCAGCCTCGCAGCTCGCTCACCGTCAACGCCTTATCCGCCACCAGGTACGCGCAGAGCTGCTTCTCTCCGCTGCCATCCTCGCGCGCCATGACGACGGCTTCCTGCACCGACTCCAGCTTCAACAACTGCGCTTCCACTTCCCCTAGCTCGATCCGGTACCCCCGTACCTTCACTTGATGGTCGATCCGGCCCATGTACTCGATGTTGCCGTCCGGCAGCCATCTCGCCAGGTCTCCCGACCGGTACAACCGCTCGCCAGGCGTGAACGGGTCGTCCACGAACTTCTCTGCCGTCAGCTCCGGCCGGTTCAGGTAGCCCCGCGCCAATCCTTCGCCCGCCACATACATCTCGCCCGCTACGCCCGCTGGCACGCATCTTCGGTTCCCATCCAGCACATACACCTTCAGCGTCGGGATCGGCCTGCCGATGTTGCTTCTTCCCTCGGCAATCTCCACCTCGGTAATTTCCTTGTACGTCACATGCACCGTTGTTTCCGTGATGCCGTACATATTGATCAGTTGCGTCGCCGGGTATCGCTTCCTCCAGTCCTTGAGCTGCTGCGGCGCCAGCGCCTCCCCGCCGAAGATCACCTTGCGCAGGCACAGCGTCTGTTCGCTCTCCGCCAGTGCTTCACGCAGCAACTGGTAGAAGTACGTCGGCGTCTGGTTCAGGATCGTGACCCCACGCTCCTTCAGCAAGTGCAGGAACTGCGCCGGATGCTTCGCAATCATCGGCGGAACAATGACCAGCTTGCCTCCGTACAGCAGCGCCCCGTACATCTCCCATACCGAGAAGTCGAAGCAGAACGAGTGGAACAACGTCCATGTATCCGCCGGGCCGAAGTCGAACAGGTTTCTGCTGTTGAACAGCAGCCGCACCACGTTCTTGTGCTCGATCAAGGTGCCCTTCGGCTTGCCTGTCGTGCCCGACGTGTAGATGACATAGGCCAGATCATGCGGCTCGTTCACCGAGGCAAGATTCGTGCCATCCGCTGCATAGGTCTGCTCGTCATCCAGCAGCAGGCTCACTCCTGCGAAGGCTGCCTTGTCCTGCAGATGCGATTGCAGCAGCAGCACCTGGGTACCCGAATCGTCCAGCATATAGCGGATGCGCTCCTCCGGGTAGTCGGGATCGATCGGCACATAGGCCCCGCCTGCCTTCAGGATGGCGAGTATCCCGATCACCATGGATGGCGAGCGCTCCGCCATAATGCCCACGAGCCGATCCGCCCCTACGCCTTGCCCGCGCAAGGTGCGCGCCAGACGATTCGCCCGCTCGTTCAGCTCGCGGTATGTCAGCCGCTCGTCCTCATACTCGACCGCGACCGCACCCGGATGACGCTCCGCCTGCTCCTCGAACAGCCCGTGAATCGTCTGCTCTCGCGGATAATCCGCCTCGGTATCGTTGAATACAGTAAAAATCTCGTCCAGCTCGGCATCAGACAGGATGTCCACTCCGCCAATAGCCAGGTCTGGCTGGAACAACACGCCTGTCAGCAGCCGAATGTAATGATCGATGCCCCTGGTCATAAAGGCTTCGTCGTATCGGGTGGAGTTGAAGCTTAGCTTCAACTCGATGGAGCCCTCCGCCATTTCAAACTGAAACAGAGTGTCGCTCCAGGCGATGCTCTTTCCAGTGTCCGTATGCAGGCTTGTTAATGAGACTACTGTAGGGATCACAGGCTCGCCAGACGGATGGTACGCTACGTTCAGAGGTTGAACCATCTTGCGAAACGGAAGATGCTGATGCTCGATGGCTCCGCTGACAGAGGATTTGATCTGTCCGAGCAGCGTTCTCAGCGTGCTCTCGCCATTCACCCTCGTCTTAATTAATAGAACGTCGTGGGTCGGCACGCTTCCATCATCGGGCTCGCTGTACGCGGGCATGCCCACAATCGTATGCTCTTGATGCGTATAGGTGTAGAGCAGCCCGTTAACTCCGGCCAATACGATCAGATAGACAGCCATGTCCGCTCCCTTGGCCAGCGAGATGATCCTCGCGGACAGCTCCTGTGGCAGCTCGCGGCGGATGACACCGATGCTGGATGCCTCCTTCACGCTTGTTTCCTTATGGATGGGGCTGCTATGCGGCAAGAAGCTCATACTATCTTCGTTGTCAAAAATCCCGCTCCAATACGCCTCTTCCCTCTCAAACACCGACTTCATTAATGATCCCTCCCCATGCTTAGGTCAGATAAAAACCCGGAGTGTGTGCCCCCTGAATAAGACGGACACACACTCTATCGGGCCTATTGCGGTATAGCTGATGCCTTCCTTCATTTCTGTCTAGAATGCAAATTCAATGTCTTCCAGTGAGCCTTGGCGGCTTGCCGCAGGCGCATGGCACTGGATCTGATGTAACAGGATGCCCGGGTCGTCGCAAATCTGCGACAATACGAACACGTAATCCTTTATCATTTTATGAATCATCGCCGGTTTGAACAGCTTGGTGCAGTACTGGAAGCCGCCCGTGATGACGCCGTTATCTTCCGCTACAAACAAGGAAAGATCGAACTTCGCATCATTCGTATGATCGAGCACATATGGGGTCAAGTGCAGCTCTTCTAACCGGGCTTCACGCGCCTCGGTGTTCTGCATGACGAACATCGTGTCGAACAGCGGATTGCGGCTTGCGTCCCGTCTCACCTTCAATCGCTCTACAAGCTCCTCGAAAGGATACTCTTGATGCTCGAAGGCGCCCAAAGTCGTTTCCTTGACTTCTTCCAGGAAGGAAGCAAATGTCTTGTCTCCCACTGGATAATTGCGGATGGCGAGCGTGTTGACAAACATTCCGAGCAGCGGCTCCACATCGGGATGTGTTCTGCCTGCGACAGGCGTTCCCACGATGATGTCTTCCTGTCCGCTGTACTTGGAGAGCAGCACATGATAAGCAGATAAGAGAACCATATACAGCGTGCTGCCGCGGGTGATCGCCAATTCGTTCAATTGCCGTGCAAGCTCGGCATCGAGCTCGAATTCGACCTGTGCTCCTTCGAAGCTTCGCACCGCAGGCCGCTCGTAATCCGTTGGCAGGTCTGCCACAGGCAGCTCCCCTTCGAATGTGCGCAGCCAATATTCCTCGTGCTGATTCATGCGCTCGCGCTGCGCCTCCTGCTGCTGCCATACGGCATAATCCTTATACTGAATCCGCAAAGCAGGCAGCTCCTCGCCGGCATAGAGTCGGGACCATTCATCCACCAAAATTCCCATCGAGACACCGTCGGAAATCAAGTGATGCATGTCCACCATCAGCAGATGGCGCTCCGGCTCCAGCTCGACGAGTCCGACGCGCAGCAGCGGCGCCTGCTTCAAATCAAAGGTGCGGACGAACCGGCGGACTATAGCCTCGACCTCTGCTTCGTCAGACTGCCCGTACTCCACCTCAAATTCGACTTGCGCGTGTACCCGCTGTACCGGTTCGCCATGCACCATCTCAAAGCCGGTGCGCAAAATCTCATGCCGTGCGATCAGCTTTCTGAACGCCTCTTCAAACCGCTCGCGATTCAGTGAACCTTCGAGCATCATGAATTCCGGCATGTTGTAGCTCTGCTCTGCGCCTTCCAGTTGATGCAGAATGTACAGCCGCTTTTGCGCCGAGGCTAGTGGATAGTACGCCCTCTCCTCGGCGACAGGTATGGATGCATAGGCCATGTGCGCCATGTCGGCGATCGCCTGCGCCATCTCCTCAATGGTCTGGAGGCGGAATACGTCCCGCAGCGGCAGATTGATGCTCAGCTCCTTGTAGAGCTTGCTGACCAATGCTGTCGCTCTCAGGGAATGACCGCCCAGATCGAAGAAGTTATCCTTCACTCCGATCCTCTCGGCTCCGAGCACCTCCTGCCACATCCGCACGAGCTGCTCCTCCAGCGGGGTGCGCGGCGCGATGTATTCCGCACCGGTATTCACGCTTCCCTCTGGCGCTGGCAGCGCCTTGCGATCCGTCTTCCCGTTCGCCGTCAGCGGTATCCTCTCAAGCTGCACGAAATACGACGGAATCATATACCCTGGCAGCTCCTCCGACAGCCAGCCTCGCAGCTCGCTCACCGTCAGCGCCTTATCTGCCACCAGGTACGCGCAGAGCTGCTTCTCTCCACTGCCATCCTCGCGCGCCATGACGACGGCTTCCTGCACCGGCTCCAGCTTCAACAACTGCGCTTCCACTTCCCCGAGCTCGATCCGGTACCCCCGTACCTTCACTTGATGGTCGATCCGGCCCATATACTCGATGTTGCCGTCCGGCAGCCATCTCGCCAGGTCTCCTGACCGGTACAGCCGCTTGCCAGGCGTGAACGGATCGTCCACGAACTTCTCTGCCGTCAGCTCCGGCCGGTTCAGGTAGCCCCGCGCCAGTCCTTCGCCCGCCACATACATCTCGCCCGCTACGCCCACTGGCACGCATCTTCGGTTCGCATCCAGCACATACACCTTCAGCGTCGGGATCGGCCTACCGATGTTGCTTCTTCCCTCGGCAATCTCCACCTCGGTAATTTCCTTGTACGTCACATGCACCGTCGTTTCCGTGATCCCGTACATATTGATCAGTTGCGTTGCCGGGTATCGCTTCCTCCACTCCTTGAGCTGCTGCGGCGCCAGCGCCTCGCCACCGAAAATCACCTTGCGCAGGCTCAGCGTCTGTCCGCTCTCTGCCAGCGCTTCACGCAGCAACTGGTAGAAGTAGGTCGGCGTCTGGTTCAGGATCGTGACCTCGCGCTCCTTCAGCAAGTGCAGGAACTGCGCCGGGTGCTTCGCCGTCATCGGCGGAACAATGACCAGCTTGCCTCCGTACAGCAGCGCCCCGTACATCTCCCATACCGAGAAGTCGAAGCAGAACGAGTGGAACAACGTCCATGTATCCGCCGGGCCGAAGTCGAACAGGTTCCTACTGTTGAACAGCAGCCGCACCACGTTCTTGTGCTCGATCAAGGTGCCCTTCGGCTTGCCTGTCGTTCCCGACGTGTAGATGACATAGGCCAGATCATACGGCTCGTTCACCGAGGCAAGATTCGTGCCATCCGCTGCATAGGTCTGCTCGTCATCCAGCAGCAGGGTCACTCCTGTGAAGGCTGCCTTGTCCTGCAGATGCGATGGCAGCAGCAGCACCTGGGTACCCGAATCGTCCAGCATATAGCGGATGCGCTCCTCCGGGTAGTCGGGATCGATCGGCACATAGGCCCCGCCCGCCTTCAGGATGGCGAGTATCCCAACCACCATGGATGGCGAACGCTCCGCCATAATGCCCACAAGCTGATCCGCTCTTACGCCTTGCCCGCGCAAGGTGCGCGCCAGACGGTTCGCCCGCTCGTTCAGCTCGCGGTATGTCAGCCGCTCGTCCTCATACTCGACCGCGACGGCACCCGGATGACGCTCCGCCTGCTCCTCGAACAGCCCGTGAATCGTCTGCTCTCGCGGATATTCCGCCTCGGTATCGTTGAAGGCGTGAAGCAGTTGAATTCGCTCTTCCGCTGTCACCATGTCCAGCGCTTCAATCGGCGCGGACGGGGTCTGGATGACCGCCTCCACTAGCTGGTCGAAATGCTTCGCCAACCGTTCCACCGTCTCCCTCGTGTATAACGCTGTCGCGTATTCGATGCCGCATACCAGCTTGTCGGCGTCCTCTGCAACCTCCAGCGTCAGATCAAACTTGGCTACCGACCGTTCATTCGCAAAAGGTGCCAGACGCAGCCCGTCAATTGCGAATTCCCCTTCCTCGACGTTCTGCATGACCAGCAGCGTGTCGAAGAGCGGATTACGGCTGACGTCGCGAGTTACCTGGACTTGCTCCACCAGCTCCTCGAACGGGTAATCCTGGTGCTCATAGGCCTGCATCGTCGTTTCCTGCACTTCCTTCAGGAAGGAGCGGAAGGATTTCTCACCGGACGGATAGCTGCGAATCGCCAGCGTGTTGACAAACATTCCGATCAGCGGCTCCAGATCGCCATGATTTCTGCCGGCAATTGGCGAGCCGACGATGATGTCCTCCTGGCCGGAATATTTATGAAGCAGCGTCGTATACAGAGCCATCAGCACCATATACAGCGTCGCTCCCGACTCCGCGGCAAGCTGCCGCAGGGCCGCGCTCTTGCGCGCGTCAATTACGAACTCGTATGAATCTCCCTTGAAGCTGCGGAATACTGGACGAGCGAAATTGGTCGGCAGCTCAAGCACCGGAAGCTCCCCGCCCAGTTGCTCCAGCCAGTACGCTTCCTGCTGCTTCATCCGTTCCTTCTGCGACTCAGACTGCTGCCACACGGCATAGTCCTTGTATTGAATGCGCAGAGGCGACAGCTCTTCCCCGCTGTACAAGCGGACAAACTCCTCCACCAGAATTTCCATGGACACGCCATCCGAGATAATATGGTGCATGTCGAACATCAGAACATGGCGGCTCTGCCCCAGCTCGATCAAGCCGATCCGCAGCAGCGGAGGCTCCGTAAGCTCAAAGGAGCGAATGAAGCTGTGCACGAGCCGAGCGGCTTCCTGTTCATCTTCGGCCTGCTTGTACTCCACCGCGAAGTCCACCTGCGGGTGAATTCGCTGCACTGGCTCGCCGCCCACCAGCTCAAACCCGGAGCGCAGCGTCTCGTGACGCGCGATCAGAGCGCGGAATGCCGCTTCGAACCGTTCCCGGTCAAGCGCCCCTTCCAGCAGCATCGCTCCCGGCATGTTGTAGCTCTGCTGCGCTTCCTCCATCTGGTGCAGGATGTACAGCCGTTTCTGCGTGGAGGATAGCGGATAGTAGTCGCTCGCTTCAGCTACAGGAATGGACACATGCTCAGCTTGCTCCATCTGGCTGATGGCTGTCGCCATGTCCTCGATTGTCGCGTGGCGGAACACCTCCCGCAGCGGCAGCTCCACGTTCAGCTCCTTGTGAATCTTGCTGACCAGCGTCGTCGCCCGCAGCGAGTGGCCGCCAAGCTCGAAGAAGTTGTCGCGAATGCCCACCTGCGTAGCTCCGAGCACCTCCTGCCAGATGCGCACCAGCTCCGCCTCCAGCGCAGTTCGTGGCGCCACATGCTCCACGCCCCGCTGTCCGCCTTCCGGTGCTGGCAGCGCCTTGCGGTCAATCTTGCCGTTCGCAGTCAGCGGCAGTCGCTCCAACTGCACGAAGTACGACGGGATCATATAGCCTGGCAGCTCTTGTGACAGCGCCGCTCGCAGCTCGCTCGCCTTGCGCTCGCCCTCCGCTGTGTAGTACGCGCACAGAGCCTTCTCCCCGCCTGCGTCCTCGCGCACCACCACGACCGCTTCCCGCACGCCTTCCGCCTTCAGCAACTGCGATTCGATCTCGCCAATCTCGATCCGGTAGCCCCGGATTTTCGCCTGGTGGTCGATCCGTCCGATAAAGTCCACGTTCCCATCCGGCATCCATCTCGCCAGATCGCCTGTCCGGTAGAGACGCTCCCCGGACTCGAACGGACTCGGCACGAATTTCTCCTCCGTCAGCTCCGGCTGATTCCAGTAGCCACGCGCTACGCCTGCTCCGCCAATGCACAGCTCGCCCAGCACGCCCACCGGCACCGGATTCAGATGCGCATCTACAATCGCAAACCGGGCATTCAGCCACGCCTTGCCGATCGGCACATTCCCTGTCTGCGGCAGCTTCTCCAGTGGCTCCTCGTAGTAGCTCGAATCGATCGCTGCTTCCGTCACGCCATACGCGTTAATGATGCGAATCTGCGCGCCAAACCGCTCCTGCAGCTCGCGGTAATCCCCTACGCTGCAGCTATCCGAGCTCGTGATCAGCAGTTGCAGCGAAGGAAGCTCCAGCCCCTGCTCCGCGATATAGCTCATGAACGGCACGATCAGCGCTGGCGTCGATTCGAAGATCGTAATCTCCTCGTTCCGAATCCAGGCATGCAGCCGGGCAGGGTCGATCCGGTCATCCTGCGGACAGATGACCATCGTTCCGCCGTTGTACAGCGTCCGTGCGATATCCCCGACGAACACGTCGAAGGAGAAGCTCGCCAGTTGCAGCAGCCGTACCGGGAACTCGCCCAGTCGGTACTCCCGGCGATAGCCGTCCGCCGTATTGACCAGACTGCGGTGCTCGATCATGACGCCCTTCGGCCGTCCGGTCGTCCCCGACGTATAGATTACATAGGCCAGATCGCCAGGCTGGTTGACATGCGGCAGATTCAGGCGGCTCGGGTCATCCGTGCCGTCCTGCCCGAGAACAGGGCCCGGCACGCTTGCATTTGACTCGGTTCCGATTCGCTTCGTTGCCGTTCCTTCGCTGTACAGCGTCTCATCGTCCAGACACAGCACAGCCTGCAACGCCTGCGCCTCCGTCAGCCACTCCTGCGCGCGCTCCGCCAGATGCGTTTGCGTCAGCAGCACCTCGGCGCCGCTGTCCTCCAGCATGAACCGGATACGGTCGGACGGATAATCCGGGTCAAGCGGCACATAAGCGCCTCCCGCCTTCCATACCGCCAGCACCCCGACCAGCAGCTCCACCGACCGATCGGCCAGAATGCCAACCAGTTGATCCGGCTTCACTCCTTGCCCCCGCAGCCTGCGCGCCAGACGGTTCGCACGCTCGTTCAGCTCGCGGTAGGTGAGACGCTGGTTCGTATACACGACCGCCATCGCCTCAGGGCTTCGCTCCGCCTGCTCCTCGAATAGCTGATGGAACGTCTTCTCCAGCTCCGGCGGCGCCGTCTCTGGATTGAATACACGCTCAAGCTGCTCCTGCTCCTCTGCCGTCAGGATGCCGAATGCTGCGAGCTTCGCGCCAGGATTCTCGACAATAGCAGTCACCAATTGCACGAAATGCTTCGCCAATCGCTCCATCGTCGCTTGCTTGAACAAGGCCGTGGCATATTCGAGGGCGCATTCCAGGCCATCGTCATCCTCCATGACGTCAAAGCTCAGATCGAATTTGGACATCCCGTAGTCACTCGGGAACGTCGTCAGGCGAAGCCCCTCGAGCGCAAATGACTTGTTCTCGATGTTTTGCAGCGAGAACATCGTGTCGAAGAGCGGACTGCGGCTCAAATCACGGGCCACCTGCAATTTCTCCACTAATTCCTCAAACGGATAATCCTGATGCTCATAGGCACCCAACGTCGTTTCCTTCACTTCCTCCAGATACGACAGGAAGGTCTTCTCCCCAGCCGGGCTGTTGCGCAGCACCAGTGTATTGACGAACATCCCGATCAATGGCTGCAGATCGCCATGGGTTCTTCCTGCGATCGGCGTGCCGACGACAATATCCTCCTGGCCCGTATACTTGTGCAGCAGAACGGTATACGCCGCCAGCAATACCATATACAGCGTCGCGCCGTTCTCCGCCGCGATTCGCTTCAAGCCCTCGCTCAGCTCTGCGTCTATTCGAAGCTGCAGCGTATGACCCTCGTATTGCTGCACAGCAGGGCGCGCATAATCGGTCGGCAGCTCCAGCACCGGCAGCTCCCCGCTAAACTTGCTCAACCAGTACGCTTCCTGCTCCCTCAGACGCTCGCGCTGCGCGGCGGATTGCTGCCATACGGCATAATCCTTGTACTGAATCCGCAGCGCAGGCAGCTCCTCACCGCCATACAGGCGGGCGAATTCCTCGACGAGGACATCCGTAGACACGCCGTCCGAGATAATATGATGCATGTCCACGAGCAGGATGTGGCGCTCCTCCGCCAGTTGAATCAAGCCTACGCGTAGCAGCGGCGGCTGCTTCAGATCGAACGCACGGATGAACTCGCGCACCTTGCGCTCCGCTTCTGCTTCGCTGCTCTCCATATACTCCACCGCAAACTCCGTATCCGGGTAGATCCGTTGCACCGGTTCACCGTCTACAAGCTCGAAGCCGGTACGCAGTGTCTCGTGCCGTGCGACTAGCGCGCGGAACACCGCTTCGAATCGTTCCCGTTCAAGCCTTCCCTCCAGCAGCATCGCTCCTGGCATGTTGTAGCTCTGCTCCGCCCCTTCGAGCTGGTGCAGGATGTACAGCCGCTTCTGCGCGGACGATACCGGGTAATGCTCTCTGGCTTCAATCGCCGGGATGGAGCTGTAAGCCTGCTGCTCCATGATGCCGATCGCTGTCGCCAGCTCCTCGACGGTAGGGAATCTGAATACGTCCTTTAACGGCAGTCTGACGTTCAATTCCTTGTGAATTCTGCCAACGAGCGTCGTGGCGCGCAGCGAGTGGCCGCCAAGCTCGAAGAAGTTATCCTGGACGCCGACTCTCTCCAGCCCCAGCACGTCCTGCCAGATGTGCGCCAGCTTCGCCTCCAGCAGCGTGCGCGGCGCCACATAGTCCATCCCCGTCTGCATGCTGTCCTCTGGAGCTGGAAACGCTCTTCGATCCACCTTCCCGTTCGTCGTCAGCGGCATCTGCTCCAGCTGCACAAAGTACGTCGGGATCATATAGCCCGGCAGCTCTTGGGACAGGGCGCTTCTCAGCTCGCTTGCCGCAAGCTCGCTGCCCGCTACGAAGTACGCGCAGAGCTGCTTCTCGCCTCCCTCGGTTTCACGAACCACGACCGTCGCCTTCTCGATCGGCTCCACCTTGAGCAGATGGGATTCGATCTCGCCCAGCTCGATGCGGAAGCCGCGGATTTTCACCTGATCATCGATCCGGCCCACGTACTCGATCGTGCCGTCCGGCAGCCATCTGGCCAGGTCGCCCGTCCGGTACATCCGCTCGCCAGGCGCGAACGGGTTGTCCACAAATTTCTCTGCCGTCAGCTCGGGACGGTTCAAGTAGCCGCGAACCAGTCCGTCTCCGCCTACGCACAGCTCCCCGGCAACGCCAATCGGCTGCAGCTTGTTCCGGGCGTCAACGATATAGACCGTCGTGTTGCTGAGCGGCTGTCCGATCGGGATGTTCACGGCATCCGCGCTCACCTCATTCACGTCCAGCCAGGTCGTATAGACCGCACTCTCCGACGGCCCGTAGGCATGCTTGAGCTTGCCTGGGCCGATATAGCTGAGCGCTTTGCGCACATGACTGACGGACACCCGCTCGCCCCCGAACAGGATCACCCGCAGGTGGCGCAAGCAATGGACATTCGCGTCAACGAGCACATTAAAGAACGCGGTTGTAATCAGCATCACCGAGATGTGCTGCCGTTCGATCAGACTCGCCAATTGCTCGACGTCCAGCATCGTTTCCTTCGGCACCAGAACGAGTCTGGCTCCATTGGTTAACGCCCCGAAGATATCAAAGGCTGATCCGTCGAAGGAGTAGCTGGACAACTGCAACACATGATCCTGGTCTGTAATCTCAATGTAATTCGTATTGCGAACAATCCGCATCAGGTTGCGATGGGTTGTCAGATTGCCCTTCGGCTTGCCCGTTGTGCCGGATGTATAAATGACGCACACGAGGTCAGTCGCCTCGTTGCCGGACTCCAGATTGGAGCCATCGCCGCTGTACGCTTGCTCATCGTCCAGGAAGATGAGTGTGCGCTCTGTCGGAATGCGCTCGCGCAATTGGCGCTGCGCCAGCATCACCTGGGCTCCCGAATCCTCGATCATGTAGCGGATGCGTTCCTCCGGATATTCCGGGTCGATCGCCACATAGGCTCCCCCGGCCTTGAGAATCGCCAGCATCCCCACAATCATCTCCATGGAGCGCTCTGCCATCAGAGCGACCAGATGATCCTTGTCAACGCCCTGAGCTCGCAGCGTCCTCGCCAGTTTGTTGGCCCGCTCATTCAGCTCGCCGTAGGTGAACTGCTGATCCTCAAGCACCAGCGCCACCGCATCCGGGCGCCGCTGCGCCTGTTCCTCAATCAGTTGATGAAGCGTCTTGTCCCGAGGATACTCTGTCGCCGTGTCATTAAATTGCTCCACAATTTCGGCTTTCTCCCCGGCTGTCGCCAGCTCCAGCTCTCCTACAGCAGCCAGCGGATTGTCGACGATCTGCTCGAAGAGATGGACCAGATGCCCCTTCAGCCGCTCCATGTCCGCCCGATCATACACATGGGCATTGTAATCCAGATGCAACTGGATGTTGTCTCCGGGAAGCACCGTCAGCGTGAAGTCATAGTTCGTCTGCTCGGCCATCTCAACATCAGCAATCGCCAGTCTTCCGCTGTCCTCCTGTCCAGCCTGCTCCATCTGCTCATCGACCGGATAATTCTCAAACGCCATAATATGGCTGATCAGGTCCTGCTTCTGCGTGCTCTGGGCCTGAATCTCATACAGCGGATAATAGTCGTAACGACCGGATTCCAATGCCTGCTCCTGCAATCTTCCCATCACTTCGGCAAAGCTCATATCCGACTCGGAAACGACGCGCAGCGGGATCGTGTTAATGAAGAGTCCGATCATCTCCTCAATCCCCGGAATTTCCGCCGGTCTTCCCGACACCACATTGCCGAATACGACATCGCCGGTGCCGTTATATTTCTGGAGCATGACGCCCCATGCCGCTTGCATGAGCGTATTGACGGTCACCTGGTGCTGCTTGGCGACACGGCTCATCTGCTCGCTCAGGCCGTTGCCCAGATCGCATACGATGCGCTCCAGCGCATACCCCGGGCTTCGTTCCTCTGTCTTGGCCTGCGGCAGCACGGTCTGCCCCTCGTAGCCCGCCAGGTACCCGGCCCAATAACGGGCTGCCGCTTCCATGTTCTGCCGCTCCAGCCACTCAATATATTGGCTGTAGACTGGCGTTGCATTACGTTCCGAAGCGTCTTCCCGCCCTGAATCCTGAACGTAGGCGGAATACGTCTCGAACAGCTCCTTCGTCAACTGCGGCAAGCACCAGCCATCCATCAGGATGTGATGGAAGCTCCAGAGCACCTGGCAGCTTTCGGCTGCTGTGCGGATGACCGTTACACGCGCCAGCGCATCCCGCTGCAGATCGAACCCGCGCGCTTTATCGTCTTGCTCCAGTTGATCGATCTGCGCTTGCTGCTCAGCCGCGTGAAGACCCGTCAAGTCCTTATAGGCAAATCCGATCCGTCTGTCGCGGAACACGATCTGCATCGGCTCCCCGTTCCAGCCGCTATAGAAATTAGTTCGCAATACAGCATGACGAACCGCCAGCTCCTCCCAGCTTTGCGCAAACCACTCGATATGGAGCGCTCCTTGCAGCGTAAATCTCGCCTGCTCGAAGTAGGCGCCGGAATCCTGGTTCATCGTATTGTGGAACCACATTCCCTTCTGCATGGGCGTAAGCGCGTAGATGTTCTCAATCTGTCCGAGATGGCGCGTCTGCTCCGCAAGCTGCTCCAGCTCCTCCAGGCTCAAGCCCTTGAGCTGCACATCGCTTGGTGTCAGCTCCGTCCGCTCCTGCGCCGCACAATGAGCGATCAGCTCGCGGAGGCTCTCCTGCAGGCATGAAGCCAGCTCCTCCATCGTTTCCCTGCGGTATTCCTTGCCGCTATAGCCAAGGTCCAGCGTCAGCGAGCCGTCCGCAATCATTCCGTTCATATCCAGTACATAGCTTCGGGCTTGCTTGCCGCTCCACTGCGCCCCGCTGGCAAGCGGCGATAGGCCAAGCTCATTATGCTGCAGATCCTGATCGAACTGACCCAAGTAGTTGAAGCTGATCTGCGGCGTCGCGCCCCATCCGTCTGCCGCCGCAAGCTCCGATAAATACCGCCATATGCCGTACCCGATCCCTTTGTTCGGAACCTGGCGCAGCATCTCCTTCGTCTGCTTGATCTGGTAGGACATATCCTTGCCTGGCTCCATCTCCAGCAGCACCGGATATTTGCTTGTGAACCATCCCACAGTGCGCGTAATATCGATGTCCGGCAGGATGGATTCACGGCCATGACCTTCCAGGTTGACCAGCACCCGGTCATGACGGCTCCATCTCTGAATCGCCGTTCCCAGCGCCGTCAGCAGAATATCATTCATTTCGGTGTTATACGCCTTGTGAACCTGCTTGAGCAGCAGCTCCGTCTCGGCCGCGCTCCACTGAATCGTGATCGTCTCGCTATCCTCCTGCAAGGAGAGCCCCGCTTCCTGATCCTTAGGCAGCGGCAGCACGGCGGTTTGCGCCATCCGCTGCCAATAGGCTTCCTCGCGCTTCATAGCCGCACCTTGCGCATAGGTCGCAAGCTGCTCTGTCCAGACACGGTACGAATCGGTCTTCGCCGGAAGACGGATCTCCTCTCCGTTCACGGCTTGCTCATACCCGGACGCGATGTCCTCCAGCAGAATCCGCCACGATACGCCATCGATAACACCATGGTGGATGGCGATCAGCCAATGATCCCCGTCTGCGCCGCGGAATAATCCACTTTTCACCAATGGCCCTGATTCGAGATTGATGCTGCTCTGAATGTCATTCGCCCTGGCTTCGAGCGCCTGCTCATACAAGCCTGCTTGTACTCCCTTGAGGTCCACCGTTTCCAGGCTGTACAGCTCGCCTTCCCCGACTCCCCGGTTCCATGCCTGATATCCATGTTCCGTCTGGCGGAAGACAATACGCAGCGCGTCATGATGCTCAGCGAGTCGTTGCAGCACCTTGCGGATCGCCGCTTCATTGAAGCCTTGCTTGCGATAGAGCATCACCGATTGGTTAAAGTGGTGCGGGTCGGCGAATTGCTGTTCAAAAAACCAGCGCTGGATAGGAGCAAGCGCCACCTCTCCGGTCACCTCGCCCTGATCGGCCATGCGGGCAATCGGCCTGATGTGATGGCTGAGCTGGGCAACAGTCGGGTATTTGAACAAGTCGCGAATCTCCAGCTTGTAGCCGGCCTGATGCAGCCGTGACGATACCTGAATCGACTTGATCGAATCGCCGCCAAGCTCGAAGAAATGATCCGTCACGCTGATACGCTCCGCTCCGAGCACTGCCTTCCAGACCGCAGCCAGCGTCTTCTCCGCCTCGCTTCTCGGTGCAATATACTCCCCACCGGTATGCATATTGCCTTCCGGGGCGGGCAGCGCCTTGCGGTCGATCTTCCCGTTCTGCGTGATCGGCATCTGCTCAAGCTGCATGAAATAGGACGGAATCATGTAGCCCGGCAGCTCCTGTGACAGCGCCGCCCTCAGCTCGCTCGCCGTCAGCACCCCGTGCGCCACAAAGTAAGCGCAGAGCTGATTTTGTCCGCTCTCGTCCTCGCGCGCAAGCACGATCGCTTCTTGCACCTGTGCCACCTTCAACAATTGCTCCTCGATCTCGCCAAGCTCGATGCGGTAACCGCGAATTTTCACCTGATGGTCGATGCGTCCCAAATACTCGATATTGCCGTCGGGCAGCCAGCGCGTCAAGTCTCCTGTCCGGTACATGCGCTCCCCTGGAGCGAATGGATGATCGACGAACTTCTCCGCCGTCAGCTCGGGACGGTTCAAATAACCGCGTGCCAGACCAACGCCCGCAATGCATAATTCCCCGGCCACGCCGACAGGCAGCGGTTGGTTGTATGCATCCAGAATGTAGATCTGATGGTTCGCAATCGGGCGGCCGATCGGCACTGACTTTTGCTCGAATGCGCCTGACGGAGCCGTCCACATCGACGTGACGATGGAAGCTTCCGTTGGGCCATAGGCATTGAAATACGCCACCTTGTCCTTCCATTGCTTCACCAGCTCAACGGATACCGCCGAGCCTCCTGTAATCAGCTTCTTGAAGCGGGGCATATGCTCCGGCTTCAGGTAGGTCGCATAGGTCGGAGGCAGAATCCCCGCTGTAATCCCGTGTTCATTCATATAGCTTTCGAACAATGGAACATCCAGAATCGTCGCAGCCGTCGGGATATACAGGGTGGCTCCGAAGAACAGAGCCTTGTAGATTTCCCAGCACGCCGCGTCGAAGGAGAGGCTGGCGAACTGGACGACTCGATCCTGATCGGTTATGCCCAGAGTGCCGGCAAACATCAGCTTCAAGCTGCACAGCCCGTGATGCTCCACCATTACGCCTTTGGGCTTGCCCGTTGTTCCTGATGTGTAGATTACATAAGCCAGATGATTCGGCCCGACTACCGGCTCCAGATTGGAACGATCCTCGGCATAGGCCTGCTCGTCATCGACCGTGATGAGCTTCCCTTCAAAGGCCACACGATCCCGCAGACGGCTCTGCACCAGCAGCAGCTTGGCGCCGCTATCCTCCAGCATATAGCGGATGCGCTCCTCCGGGTATTCGGGATCAATCGGCACATACGCGCTCCCCGCCTTTAATACCGCGAGAATTCCGACGATCATCTCCAGTGAGCGCTCCAGCATGAGGCCGACCGGCTCGTCCACCTGCACGCCCTCCGCTCTCAAGGTTCGCGCCAACTGATTGGCTCTCTCGTTCAGCTCCCTGTACGAGAGCTGGCTGCCCTCGAATACGACCGCCGCATGCTCCGGCGTCCGTTCTGCCTGCTCCTCGATCAATTGATGGATGGTCGCCCCGGACGGATAGTCCGCTGCCGTGTCATTGAACACATGGTGAAGCTGCTCCTCTTCTTGCGCCGTCAGCATGCCGAGCGTCGCGAGGGTCGCTTGCGGTGAAGATACGATGGCCCCGAGCAGTTGCTCGTAATGCTTGGCCATCCGTTCCATCGTTTCCTGTCTATATAAGGAGGTCGCATATTCTATGCTGCACCCCAGATCGTCATTCCCCTCCGTTATGTCCAGTATCAGATCGAATTTTGCCACCGTATACTCGCTCGGATACGGCTTCAGTTGCAGCCCTTCGAGCGCAAGCTCCTTGTTTTCCGTGTTTTGCAGCGCAAACATCGTGTCAAAGAGCGGGTTGCGGCTTAAATCTCGGGTCACCTCCAATTTCTCCACCAGTTCCTCGAACGGGTAGTCCTGATGCTCGTAAGCTCCGAAGGTCGCTTCCTTGACTTCCTCCAAGTAGGAGAGGAATGTCTTGCCCCCGGCCGGATAACTGCGGATGGCCAGCGTATTGACGAACATCCCGATCAGCGGCTGCAGGTCTTCGTGGGTTCTGCCCGCAATCGGCGTGCCGACAATCATGTCCTCTTGGCCCGTATACTTGTGCAGCAAGACGTTATAGGCTGCCAGCAGCACCATATACAGCGTCGCTCCGCTGTCCGCTGCGATCTGCCGCAAGCCCTCGACCTTCTGCGCATCGATCCGGAAATGCAGCGTGTGCCCATGGAACTGCTGTACCGCAGGGCGCACGTAATCCAGCGGCAGCTCCAATACGGGCAGCTCTCCGCCTAGCTGCTCCAGCCAGTACGCCTCCTGCTGCCTGATCCGCTCCTTCTGGGACTCGGACTGCTGCCATACCGCATAGTCCTTGTACTGAATGCGCAACGATGGCAGCTCTTCCCCGGCATACAGGGAGATGAACTCCTCCACCAGAACATCCGTCGAAATGCCGTCAGAGATGATGTGATGCATGTCGAACATCAGAACATGGCGATCCTGCTTCAGCTCGATCAAGCCGACCCGCAGCAGCGGTGGTGTCGTAAGGTCAAACGGTCGGACAAATTCGCGCACGAGCTCGTCCGCCTCCCGCTCGTTAGCCGCCTGCTTGTACTCTACTGCAAAGTCTACCTGCGGGTAGATGCGCTGCATCGGCTCGCCGTCCACCAGCTCGAATCCGGTGCGCAGCGTCTCATGACGCGCGATCAGAGCGCCGAACGCCGCTTCGAACCGCGCCCGGTCGAGCGCCCCCTCCAGCAGCATCGCTCCCGGCATGTTATAGCTCTGCTCCACCTCCGCCATCTGGCGCAAAATATACAGCCGTCTCTGCGCCGAGGACATCGGGTAATAGTCGCTCGCTTCAGCCGCAGGAATGGACACATGCTCATCTCGCTCCATCTGGGTGATCGCCCCCGCCATGTCCTCGATTGTCGCGTGGCGGAACACCTCCCGCAGCGGCAGCTCCACGTTCAGCTCCTTGTGAATCTTGCTGACCAGCGTCGTCGCCCGCAGCGAGTGGCCGCCAAGCTCGAAGAAGTTGTCGCGAATGCCCACCTGCGCAGCTCCAAGCACCTCCTGCCAGATGCGCACCAGCTCCGCCTCCAGCGCAGTTCGTGGCGCCACATGCTCCACGCCCCGCTGTCCGCCTTCCGGTGCTGGCAGCGCCTTGCGGTCGATCTTGCCGTTCGCGGTCAGCGGCAGTCGCTCCAACTGCACGAAGTACGACGGGATCATATAGCCTGGCAGCTCCTGCGACAGCGCCGCTCTCAGCTCGCTCGCCTTGCACTCGCCCTCCGCCGTGTAGTACGCGCACAGAGCCTTCTCCCCGCCTGCGTCCTCGCGCACCACCACGACCGCTTCCCGCACGCCTTCCGCCTTCAGCAACTGCGATTCGATCTCGCCAATCTCGATCCGGTAGCCCCGGATTTTCGCCTGGTGGTCGATCCGTCCGATAAAGTCCACGTTCCCATCCGGCATCCATCTCGCCAGATCGCCCGTCCGGTATAGCCGCTCTCCAGCCTCGAACGGACTCGGCACGAATTTCTCCTCCGTCAGCTCCGGCTGATTCCAGTAGCCACGCGCTACGCCTGCTCCGCCAATGCACAGCTCGCCCAGCACGCCCACCGGCACCGGATTCAGATGCGCATCTACGATCGCAAACCGGGCATTCAGCCACGCCTTGCCGATCGGCACATTCCCTGTCTCCGGCAGCTTCTCCAGCGGCTCCTCGTAGTAGCTCGAATCGATCGCTGCTTCCGTTACGCCATAGGCGTTAATGATGCGAATCTGCGCGCCAAACCGCTCCTGCAGCTCGCGGTAATCTCCTACGCTACAGCTATCCGAGCTCGTAATCAGCAGTTGCAGCGAAGGAAGCTCCAGCCCCTGCTCCGCGATATAGCTCATGAACGGCACGATCAGCGCTGGCGTCGATTCGAAGAGCGTAATCTCCTCGTCCCGAATCCAGGCATGCAGCCGGGCAGGGTCGATCCGGTCATCCTGCGGACAGATGACCATCGTTCCGCCGTTGTACAGCGTCCGCGCGATGTCGCCGACGAATACGTCAAAGGAGAAGCTCGCCAGTTGCAGCAGCCGTACCGGGAACTCGCCCAGTCGGTACTCCCGCCGATAGCCATCCGCCGTATTGACCAGACTGCGGTGCTCGATCATGACGCCCTTCGGCCGTCCGGTCGTCCCCGACGTATAGATTACATAGGCCAGATCGCCCGGCTCGTTGACATGCGGCAGATTCTGATGGCTCGGGTCATCCGACGCAACTACACTGTACAGCGTTTCATCGTCCAGACACAGCACAGCCTGCAGCGCCTGCGCCTCCGTCAGCCACTCCTGCGCGCGCTCCGCCAGATGTGTCTGCGTCAGCAGCACCTCGGCGCCGCTATCCTCCAGCATGAACCGGATACGGTCGGACGGATAATCCGGGTCGAGCGGCACATAGGCTCCGCCTGCCTTCCATACCGCCAGCACCCCGACCAGCAGATCCACCGACCGATCGGCCAGAATGCCGACCAGTTGATCCGGCTTCACTCCTTGCCCCCGCAGCCTGCGTGCCAGACGGTTCGCACGCTCGTTCAGCTCGCGATAGGTGAGACGCTGGTTCGTATACACGACCGCCGTCGCCTCAGGGCTCCGCTCCACCTGCTCCTCGAACAACTGATGGAACGTCTTCTCCAGCTCTGGCGGCGCCGTCTCTGGATTGAATACACGCTTAAGCTGCTCCTGCTCCTTCGCCGTCAGGATGCTGAATGCTGCGAGCTTCGCGCCTGGATTCTCGACAATAGCAGCAACTAATTGCTCGAAATGCTTCGCCAGACGCTCCATCGTTGCTTGCTTGAACAAGGCCGTGGCATATTCGAGGGCGCATTCCAGACCGCCGCTGCTCTCCATGACGTCGAGGCTCAGATCGAATTTGGACATTCCGTACTCGCTCGGGAACGTCGTCAGGCGAAGCCCCTCGAGCGCAAATGCCTTGTTCTCGATGTTTTGCAGCGAGAACATCGTGTCGAAGAGTGGACTGCGGCTCAGATCGCGCGCGACCTGCAATGCTTCGACCAACTGTTCAAACGGATAATCCTGATGCTCATACGCACCCAAGGTTGTTTGCTTGATTTCCTCCAGATAAGACAGGAAGCTCTTCTCCCCAGCCGGGCAGCTACGCAGCGCCAGCGTGTTGACAAACATCCCGATCAATGGCTGCAGATCGCCATGGGTTCTTCCTGCGATCGGCGTGCCGACGACGATATCTTCCTGACCCGTGTACTTATGCAGCAGGACGGTATACGCCGCCAGCAATACCATGTACAGCGTCGCGCCGTTCTCCGCTGCAATCCGCTTCAGGCCCTCGCTCTGCTCCGCATTCAGACGGAACTGCAGCGTCCGCCCCTCGTAGCGCTGCACAGCAGGACGCGCATAATCGGTCGGCAGCTCCAGCACCGGCAGCTCCCCGCTGAACTGATTCAGCCAATACCCCTCCTGCTGCTTGAGATGGTCGCGCTGCGCGGCAGATTGCTGCCATACGGCATAATCCTTGTACTGAATACGCAGCGCAGGCAGCTCCTCACCGCCATACAGGCGGGCGAATTCCTCGACGAGGACATCCACCGACACACCGTCCGAGATGATATGGTGCATGTCCACGAGCAGGATGTGGCGCTCCTCCGCCAGTTGAACCAAGCCTACGCGCAGGAGCGGTGGCTGCTTCAGATCGAACGCACGGATGAATTCACGCACCTTGCGCTCCGCTTCTGCTTCGGTGGCCTCCATATACTCCACGGCAAATGCCGCCTCCGGGTAGACTCGTTGCACCGGTTCGCCGTCTACAAGCTCGAACCCCGTGCGCAGCGTCTCATGACGTGCGATCAGAGCGTGGAAGGCTGCTTCCAGCCGTTCCCTCTCAAGGCTCCCCTCCAGCAGCAGCGCTCCCGGCATGTTGTAGCTCTGCTCCGCTCCTTCGAGCTGGTGCAGGATGTACAGCCGCTTCTGCGCGGACGATACCGGGTAATGCTCTCTGGCCTCTGTCTGAGGAATCTCCTCGTACTGCTGCTGCGCCATCCCCTGAATGGCTTCAGCCATCTTCTCGACGGTAGCTGAGCGAAACACATCCTTTAACGGCAGACTGACATTCAATTCCTTGTGAATTCTGCCAACGAGCGTCGTCGCGCGCAACGAGTGGCCGCCAAGCTCGAAGAAGTTGTCCTGGATGCCGACTCTCTCCAGCCCCAGCACCTCCTGCCAGATGTGCGCCAGCTTCGCCTCCAGCGGCGTTCGTGGCGCCACATAGTCCATCCCTATCTGCATGCTGTCCTCCGGAGCCGGAAGCGCTCTTCGATCCACCTTCCCATTCGTCGTCAGCGGCATCTGCTCCAACTGCACGAAGTACGTCGGGATCATATGACCCGGAAGCTCTTGGGACAGGACGGTTCTAAGCTCGCTAGGCATAAGCTTGCTGTCCGCTACGAAGTACGCGCAGAGCTGCTTCTCGCCTCCCTCGGTTTCACGAACCACGACCGTCGCCTTCTCGATCGCCCCCAGCTTCAGCAGATGCGATTCGATCTCGCCCAGCTCGATGCGGAAGCCGCGGATTTTCACCTGATCATCGATCCGGCCCACGTACTCGATCGTGCCATCCGGCAGCCATCTGGCCAGGTCGCCCGTCCGGTACATCCGCTCGCCAGGCGCAAACGGGTTGTCTGCGAATTTCTCCGCCGTCAGCTCGGGACGGTTCAGATAGCCTCTGGCCAGTCCATCACCAGCCACGCACAGCTCCCCGGCAACGCCAAGCGGCTGCGGTCTGTTCTGTGCGTCGACGATGTAGATCGCCGTGTTGCTGATCGGCCGTCCGATCGGAACGGTGATTGTATCCTCGGGTACGTCATTCACATCATGACAGGTTGCAAATACCGTGCTCTCTGTCGGGCCGTACACATGCTTGATTTTGCCCGGCCCCAGATGCTCCAGCGCTTTGCGCACATGGTTGACGGAAACCCGCTCTCCGCCGAACAACACCGCGCGGATGTAACGCAGGCAATCCGGCTTCATATCGATGAGCACATTGAAAAAAGCAGTCGTTATAAACATCACCGAAATGTGCTGTTGTTCGATCAAATCCGCCAATTTTCCCACTTCCAGCATCGTGTCCTTCGGGACAAGAATCAGCCTGGCTCCATTCAATAGCGCTCCGAAAATATCGAATGTCGAGCCGTCGAAGGAATAGCTGGATAATTGCAGCACACTGTCCTTCTCGTTCACATTGACGTAGTTGGTGTTGCGCACGACACGAATAATGTTGCGATGAGTCGTCAGATTGCCCTTGGGCTTACCGGTCGTACCCGAGGTATAGATAACATAGGTCAGATGCTCCGACCCGTTGACAGACTCCAGATTCGAGCCGTTCTCATCATAGGAAGCCTCATCGTCCAGATCGATCCAGACACCGTCAAAGGATGCCCGTGTGTACAGATCACGCTGAGCCAGCAGCACCCCCGCCCCCGAATCGTCCAGCATGTAGCGGATGCGCTCCTCTGGATACTCTGGATCAATCGGCACATAAGCCCCGCCAGCCTTCAGGATCGCCATAATGCCAACAATCATCTCCAGCGAGCGCTCTGTCATCAGACCGACAAGCTCGTCCGCCTGCACTCCCCTTGCGCGCAATGTCCGCGCCAGCCGATTCGCCCGTTCATTCAGCTCGCGATAGGTCAGATGCTCCTGCTCATACACGACCGCCACCGCTTCCGGCGTTTGCTCTGCTTGCTCCTCGAACAACTGATGGATCGTTCGTTCACGCGGGTACGCCGTGCTCGTCTCATTGAAGGCGTGCAGCAACTGCTGCTTCTCCGCATCCTGCAACATATCTACCTGGCCGATCTCCAGCTCGGGCGTAGACAGCACGATCGCGAACAGCCGATGCAGATGGTGGATCGCCTGATTTATGAAGGATGCATGATACACATTCTCATTGTACGCAAGCTGGTAGCTAACCCGACCGTTCTCCAGCGAGAACTGCAATGCTAGATCGGTCACGACATGCTGACTGACATCCGCGGTGTGAATTTCCTTCAAGGAAACAAGCGTGTTGACGACCGGAACGCCGTCGATATATTGAAGCTCCAACCGTTCTGTCATTCTCCGAAACGGGATGTTCTGATGCTTGATCGCCTCCGTCAAGGAAAGCTTCACCTGGTTCAATAGCGCCTTGAAGGACTGATCCGCGCTTAACGTCTCCTTGAGCATGACGACCGGGCTGATATGCCCTGACGCTTCCCCCGGCTTGCTGACCACCGGCATGCCGATTAGGATCGTCTGCTCGCTCGTATATTTGTACAGCAGGCATTGCACGCCCGCTAACAACACCATGTATGTCGCCAAGCTCGAGCCTCTGCTTAGCTGAATCATCTGTTGCGATACCTCCGCAGACAGCTCGCCGGCTATCGTCTGTACCTTCGCTGCAGCGTGGTTGGGCGATTTGTTATAGGGCAGCTTCGTAGGCGTAACGTCGTCACCATCAAACCTGTCATTCCAAAAAAGGGCTTCTTTCTCAAATGCCACGTTCATCGTCTCCTTCTCTCCCGCAAAAATCTGGTTGTACCCGGTATGTCTTCGCTGGCAGTGTGCGCTCTGGCGTACCGCCCATCACGCACACGTGCAGCGAACGATAGTTAAAAAGCAAAATCTATGAACTCCTCAAGGAGCTGCTCTTGCTCCGTATGACGGGTAAGCGAAATCTTGTTCAACAGGATGTAAGGCTGCTCGCAAATCTGGCTAATAATCGTCAATAAATCCTCGGCGAAATGTCGAACCATGTTCGGGGTGAACAATTTTGTACAATATTCGAATTGGCCGCTAATCGTGCCATCCTGCTCTACCTTCAGCTCCAAGGTCAGATCGAATCTGGCAATCGTCTGATACTGCATGAACGGTTCCACGCTCAGCTCGCTAATCTCGCCGATACTCCGGTCTTCGGTGTTCTGCAACACAAAGACGGTATCAAACAACGGGTTGCGGCTTAATTCCCACGCCACCTGTACCCTCTCCAGCAGCTCCTCGAACGGATACTCCTGGTGCTCATAGGCTTGGAGGGTCGTTTCCTTCATCTCCTCCAGATAAGACAGGAACATCTTCTCTCCCGCCGGATAGCTGCGGATCGCGAGCGTATTAACGAACATTCCGATGAGCGGCTCTACGTCCGCATGCGTTCTTCCCGCAATCGGCGCACCGACGATGATGTCCTCCTGACCGGAGTATTTATGCAGCAGAACCGTATACGCCGCCAACAGCACCATGTACAGGGTTGACCCGGTTTCCTCGGCGATGCGCTGCAGCCCCTCGCTTCTCTGCTTGTCGATGGCGATGTCAAGCACTGCTCCCTCAAAGCTGCGAATCGCCGGTCTGGCAAAATCGGTCGGCAGCTCCAGGCGTGGCAGCTCGCCACTGAGCACCTTCGTCCAGTAGTCCTCCTGGCGCTTCATCCGCTCGCGCTGCGCTGCGGACTGCTGCCATACCGCATAATCCTTATATTGAATCCGCAGAGGGGGCAGCGTCTCCCCGCTGTACAAGCGAATAAACTCATCGATTACAAGGTTGATGGAGATGCCATCGGAGATAATATGGTGCATATCAAACAACAGAATATGGCGTTCTTCCTCTAATTGAACCAGCCCGACCCGCAGCAGCGGAGGCTGCTCCAGAGCGAAGGTGCGGACAAATTGTCGTGCAATGTCCTCTGCTTCCTCTTCCGTTGCCTGCCTGTACTCCACCGCAAAATCCACCTGCGGGTAGATCCGCTGCATCGGCTCGCCGTCTACCAGCCCGAATCCGGTGCGCAGCGTCTCATGACGCGCGATCAGAGCGCGGAACGCCGCTTCGAACCGCGCACGATCGAGCGGCCCCCCAAGGAGCAGCGCGCCCGACATGTTATAACTTAATTCAGCCCCCTCCGTTTGCTGCAATATATATAGCCGTTTCTGCGCTGAGGACATCGGGTAGTAGTCGCTCGCCTCAGCTACAGGAATAGACACATGCTCGGCTTGCTCCATCCTGTCGATCGCTCCGGCCATGTCCTCGATTGTCGCGTGGCGGAACACCTCACGCAGCGGCAGCTCCACATTCAGCTCCTTGTGAATCTTGCTGACCAGCATGGTCGCCCGCAAGGAATGGCCGCCGAGCTCGAAGAAGTTGTCGCGAATGCCCACCTGCGCAGCTCCGAGCACCTCCTGCCAGATGCGCACCAGCTCCGCCTCCAGCGCTGTCCGTGGCGCGACATGCTCCACGCCCCGTTGACCGCCTTCCGGCGCTGGCAGCGCCTTGCGGTCGATCTTGCCGTTCGCGGTCAGCGGCAGCTTCTCCAACTGCACGAAGTACGACGGGATCATGTAGCCTGGCAGCTCCTGCGACAGCACCGCTCTCAGCTCGCTCGCCTTGCACTCGCCCTCCGCCGTGTAGTACGCGCACAGAGCCTTCTCCCCGCCTGCGTCCTCGCGCACCACTACGACCGCTTCCCGCACGCCTTCCGCCTTCAGCAACTGCGACTCGATCTCGCCAATCTCGATCCGGTAGCCCCGGATTTTCGCCTGGTGGTCGATCCGACCGATAAAGTCCACGTTCCCATCCGGCATCCATCTCGCCAGATCGCCCGTCCGGTATAGCCGCTCTCCAGCCTCGAACGGACTCGGCACGAATTTCTCCTCCGTCAGCTCCGGCTGGTTCCAGTAGCCACGCGCTACGCCCGCGCCGCCAATGCACAGCTCGCCCAGCACGCCTACCGGCACCGGATTCAGATGCGCATCTACGATCGCAAACCGGGCGTTCAGCCACGCCTTGCCGATCGGCACATTCCCTGTCTCCGGCAGCTTCTCCAGCGGCTCCTCGTAGTAGCTTGAATCGATCGCCGCTTCCGTCACGCCATAGGAGTTGATGATGCGAATCTGCGCGCCGAACCGCTCCCGCAGCTCACGGTAATCCCCCACGCTGCAGCTATCAGAGCCTGTAATCAGCAGCTTCAGCGAAGGGAGCTCCAGCCCCTGCTCCGCGATATACCCCATGAACGGCAAGATCAGCGCTGGCGTCGATTCGAAGATCGTAATCTCCTCGTCCCGAATCCAGGCATACAGCCGGGAAGGATCAATCCGGTCGTCCTGCGGACAGATGACCATCGTTCCGCCGTTGTACAGCGTCCGTGCGATATCCCCGGCGAACACGTCGAAGGAGAAGCTCGCCAGTTGCAGCAGCCGCACCGGGAACTCGCCCAGCCGGTACTCCCGGCGATTGCCGTCCGCCGTATTGACCAGACTGCGGTGCTCGATCATGACGCCCTTCGGCCGTCCAGTCGTCCCCGACGTATAGATCACATAGGCCAGATCGCCAGGCTGGTTGACATGCGTAAGATTCTGGCAGCTCGGGTCATCCGTGCCGTCCTGCTGCCCTAGCGTATCGCTCGGTACGCTTGCGTCGAGCGACCCGGCTCCGATTCGCTTCGTTGCCATCCCGTCGTTGTACCCTTCGATGTACTTCTCATCGTCCAGACACAGCACGGCCTGCAGCTTCTGCTCCTCCGTCAGCCACTCCCGCGTGCGCTCCTCCAGATGTGTCTGCGTCAGCAGCACCTGCGCTCCGCTGTCCTCCAGCATGAACTGGATACGGTCAGACGGGTATTCCGGGTCGAGCGGCACATAGGCGCCTCCCGCCTTCCATACCGCCAGCACCCCGACCAGCAGGTCCACCGACCGATCGGCCAGAATGCCGACCAGTTGATCCGGCTTCACCCCTTGACCCCGCAGCCTGCGCGCCAGACGGTTCGCGCGCTCGTTCAGCTTACGGTAGGTGAGACGCTTGTCCGCATACACCACCGCCGTCGCCTCTGGGCTGCGCTCCGCCTGCTCCTCGAACAACTGATGGAAGGTCTTCTCCAGCTCTGGCGGCGCCGTCTCTGGATTGAATACACGCTGAACCTGCTCTTGCTCCTCCGGCGTCAGGATGCCGAACGATGCGAGCTTCGCGCCCGGATCTTCGACAATTGCGGTGACCAATTGCACGAAGTGCTTCGCCAGCCGTTCCATCGTTGCTTGCTTGAACAAGGCAGTCGAGTATTCAAGAGCGCATTCCAGGCTGTCGTTGCCCTCCATAACGTCGAGGCTTAGGTCAAATTTCGACACCAAATGCTCGTTCGGGTACACAGCCAGTCGAAGGCCATCGAGCTGGTACGCTCTATTTTCCAAGGTGTGCAGCGAGAACATCGTGTCAAAGAGCGGATTGCGACTCAGATCGCGGGCCAGCTCCAGCTTCTCGATCAGCTCTTCAAATGGATAATCCTGGTGCTCATAGGCACTCAAGGTCGTTTCCTTGACTTCCGCCAGATACGACAGGAAGGTTTTCTCGCCAGCCGGGCAGCTACGCAGCGCCAGCGTATTGACGAACATCCCGATCAATGGCTGCAGATCGCCATGTGTCCTTCCTGCGATCGGCGTGCCGACGACCATATCTTCCTGACCTGTGTACTTGTGCAGCAGAATCGTATAGGCCGCAATTAATACCATGTACAGCGTCGCGCCGTTTTCCGCCGCAATCCGCTTCAGGCCCTCGCTCGTCTGTGCATCCATATGGAACTGCAGCGTATGACCCTCGTAGCGCTGCACGGCAGGACGCGCATAATCGGTCGGCAGCTCCAGCACTGGCAGCTCCCCGCTGAACTGATCCAGCCAGTAAGCCTCCTGCTTGTTCAGATGCTCGCGCTGCGCGGTGGATTGCTGCCATACCGCGTAATCCTTATACTGAATCCGCAGAGCAGGCAGCTCCTCGCCGCCGTACAAGCGGACAAGCTCCTCCACCAGAATATCCACGGACACGCCGTCAGAGATAATATGATGCATGTCCAGCAGCAGCAGATGACGCTCTGGAGACAGCTCCAGCAGACCTGCACGCAATAGTGGCGGCTGTGCCAGATCGAACGCTCGGGCAAAATGACGCAGCGCCTCCTGCGCCTCTTCGTCGCTTGCTTGCCGATGCTCCAGCATGAATTCCACCTGCGGATAGATCCGCTGCACAGGCTCTCCATCAACCAGCTCAAAGCCGGTGCGCAATGTCTCATGACGCGCGATTAGCTGGCGGAATGCTTCTTCAAGTCGTTCCCGCTCAAGCCTGCCGTCGAGCCTCATCATCCCGGGCATGTTGTAGCTTTGCTCTGCACCTTCCAGTTGTTGCAGGATGTACAGCCGCTTCTGTGCTGAGGATACCGGGTAATACGCCTTCTCTTCGGCGAGTGGTATGGACGCATACACTCTCTCCTCCATTCTGTCCATCACCTGAGCCAGCTCCTCAATAGTCGGAAACTGGAATACATCCCGCAATGGCAGATGAATGTTCAGCTCCTTGTAGACCTTGCTGACCAACGCTGTCGCGCGCAGGGAGTGCCCGCCCAGATCGAAGAAATTATCCTTCACTCCGATCCTCTCGGCTCCGAGCACCTCCTGCCACATCCGCACGAGCTGCTCCTCCAGCGGGGTGCGCGGTTCGATGTATTCCGCACCAGTATTCACGCTTCCCTCCGGCGCTGGCAGCGCCTTGCGATCCGTCTTCCCGTTCGCCGTCAGCGGCATCCTCTCAAGCTGCACGAAATACGACGGAATCATATACCCCGGCAGCTCCTCTGACAGCCAGCTTCGCAGCTCGCTCACCGTCAACGCCTTATCTGCCACCAGGTACGCGCAGAGCTGCTTCTCTCCGCTGCCATCCTCGCGTGCCATGACGACGGCTTCCTGCACCGACTCCAGCTTCAATAACTGTGCTTCCACTTCCCCGAGCTCGATCCGGTACCCCCGTACCTTCACTTGATGGTCGATCCGGCCCATATACTCGATGTTGCCGTCCGGCAACCATCTCGCCAGGTCTCCTGACCGGTACAGCCGCTTGCCAGGGGTGAACGGATCGTCCACGAACTTCTCTGCCGTCAGCTCCGGCCGGTTTAGGTAGCCCCGCGCCAGTCCTTCGCCCGCCACATACATCTCGCCCGCCACGCCCGCTGGCACGCATCTTCGGTTCCCATCCAGCACATACACCTTCAGCGTCGGGATCGGTCTGCCGATGTTGCTTCTTCCCTCGGCAATCTCCACCTCGGTAATTTCCTTGTATGTCACATGCACCGTCGTTTCCGTGATCCCGTACATATTGATCAGTTGCGTTGCCGGGTATCGCTTCCTCCACTCCTTGAGCTGCTGTGGCGCCAGCGCCTCCCCGCCGAAGATCACCTTGCGCAGGCTCAGCGTCTGGCCGCTCTCTGCCAGTGCTTCGCGCAGCAACTGGTAGAAGTACGTCGGCGTCTGGTTCAGGATTGTGACCTCGCGCTCCTTCAGCAAGTGCAGGAACTGCGCGGGGTGCTTCGCAATCATCGGCGGAACAATGACCAGCTTGCCCCCGTACAGCAGCGCCCCGTACATCTCCCATACCGAGAAGTCGAAGCAGAACGAGTGGAACAACGTCCATGTATCCGCCGGGCCGAAGTCGAACAGGTTCCTGCTGTTGAACAGCAGCCGCACCACGTTCCGGTGCTCGATTAAGGTGCCCTTCGGCTTGCCTGTCGTGCCCGACGTGTAGATGACATAGGCCAGATCATGCGGCTCGTTAACCGAGGCCAGATTCGTGCCGTCTGCGGCATAGGTCTGCTCGTCATCCAGCAGCAGGCTCACTCCTGCGAAGGCTGCCTTATCCTGCAGATGCGATGGCAGCAGCAGCACCTGGGTACCCGAATCGTCCAGCATATAGCGGATGCGCTCCTCCGGGTAATCGGGATCGATCGGCACATAGGCCCCGCCCGCCTTCAGGATGGCGAGTATCCCGATCACCATGGATGGCGAGCGCTCGGCCATAATGCCCACGAGCTGATCCGCTCCTACGCCTTGCCCGCGCAAGGTGCGCGCCAGACGATTCGCCCGCTCGTTCAGCTCGCGGTATGTCAGCCGCTCGTCCTCATACTCGACCGCGACCGCACCCGGATGACGCTCCGCCTGCTCCTCGAACAGCCCGTGAATCGTCTGCTCTCGAGGATATTCCGCCTCGGTATCGTTGAAGGCGACAATCAGCCTGCGCTGCTCCTCTTCGCTAATCAGCGACAGCTCCGATATGGTCTGATATGGACTCCGAATCATATGCTCCATGATATTGACGAACCTGCGGTTGATCTCCTGCGCTTCCTGTTCGTCAAATAGCTGTGTGCGGTAATACAGGTCCACAAAGAGCTTCCCGTCATCTACAATATCCAGGATATGAATATCGAAGTCGTTCACCGAATCCTCGGAATAATCTTGGTTACCACGCATAACAGCCTCATCCATACGAAGGAAGCTCATTGGTCGATATTGTATCGAAACACCAAATAACCGTTGGACATCCTGATTGCGATGCACCTCTCGCAAGTCCCGAATGATTTGATTGTAAGGATAACGCTGATGGCGCAGGATGGAGGCCTGCTCTTTGGCTACATTTTTTAGAAACGAGAGCAATTCCTGCTCAGGCTCCACCAGCATCCTCGTTGCAACCGTACTGACGAACATGCCGATCGTTTCCTTTTCTTTCTTGGTCGTCCGGTTCGCATACAGGGTACCAATCGCTACGTCCTGCTCGTTCGTTACTTTATGCATATAGATATACAAGGCACCCAGAAAAAAGGTAAAGATACTGATCTTATGCTCCTCGCAAAAAGCTTTCACCCCGCGATGCAGCTCGTCCTCCAGGATCAAGCGATCGACTCTAGCATCCGTGCCCACCGTGAGTGGATTGTATGATTTCAAGCTCATAACCTCGGGCATCGTGGCGAATTTTGCGAGCCAATACTCCTTGTCCTTCTGATAGCGCTCGGATTGCTCGTAGTCATGCTCAACCTGAATAAAATCGAGATAAGAGTTACCCTTGTGAGGAGAGCTGGTGCCGCTTGTCATATTCGAATAATGCTCCATCATTTCGTTTACGGCCATATTCATCGAGATGCCATCAGATACGATATGATGCATCTTGAAATTAATCCACGTCTCCGCCTCCCCGACTCGCATGATAACGAATCGATACAGCTCGGCGTCCAGCAGCTCAAGCGGAATGGAGCGGAGCTCCAGCATTCGCTGCTCCGCCTGCTCCTTGCTCAGATCAAGGCATTCGACATCCTTCTCCTCATAGTCCCGAACGTACTGATACGGTACTCCGCTCTCTGTCGTCAGTTGGATACGAAACGAGTCATTTTGCTCAATGACTTTGTTAATGGCTTGCTTCAGCACCGACACATCGATGCGGCCTGTTATTTTCACGATCGCACTGATCGTCATGATCGTCCGATTTGGATACAGCAACTCGGTATACCAAATGCGCTGCTGGGGTTGTGTTAACGGATATAATGCAACATGATTGTTTTTCATCGTCTCTCCCCTTGACAAATTCTAGATTGACCTCGGAGGTACGCGCAGTCTGGCCGGACATGCCGCCATAGTGCCACCTAACCACCAGAATGATCGCCATCAGCCAGATCGCTTAGCGTCAACGCCACTTACAGGTGGTGTTTATGCCAACTGAGGCTGAAGTGAATGAATCAAGGCACAGCATTCCGTTACGGCCTGCTTAAATATTTCACATCCGGCAGCCAGCTCGTCCATCGAGATCGTCAGCGCTGGCATCAGCTTCACCACCATATCCTGGCGTCCGGCCCGCTCGACAATAAGCCCAAGCTCGTAGCATCGAGACACGATCGCTTTGGAGAGATGTTCATCCCGGCAAGCCGATACGTCAATGCCCCAGATCAATCCCATACCGCGCATCGTGAGGCATGGGTGGATCGGCAGAATATGCTCCTTCAAGTATTGCTCGACAAATTGCGCCTTACGTTCCGTCTCTGCATCCAACTGTGTCGATTCCCGGAATTCCAGAGCAGCCGTCGCACCAACGAACGCGAGCTGATTGCCCCGGAAGGTGCCATTATGCTCTGCCGGCTGCCATACATCCAGTTCAGGCTTGAGCAGCAGCAACGACATCGGCAGACCGTAACCGCTGATTGACTTGGAGAGCACGACCATATCAGGAACAATCCCCGCCCGTTCAAAGGAGAAGAAGGAGCCTGTTCGCCCGCAGCCCACCTGAATATCGTCCACGATCAGCAAAATATCATGCCGATCGCACAGCTCGCGAAGCTGTTGAAGCCATTGCGTAGGAGCCGCATTCAAACCACCCTCTGCTTGCATGGTTTCAAGGATAATCGCTGCCGGCTTGGCTATACCCGAGTGATCGTCCGTCAAGACAGCTTCCATATAGCCGATCGTATCCAGATTGTCGATGAAGCCAGTTGGGAATGGCATAAACGTAACATCATGCAGCGGTAATCCTCCCGCTTCGCGATGGTATAGACTGCTTGTGGCAGACAGGCTTCCAAGCGACATCCCATGGAACGCGCCGATGAAAGAAAACACGCCTGTCCTTCCCTTCACTTTTCGTGCCAGCTTCAGCGCCGCCTCTACTGCATTGGTTCCGGTAGGACCGCAAAACTGAAGCTTATAGTCGAGACCGCGGGGCCTTAAAATCTTGTCTGAGAACGTCTGCAGAAAGGTCTCCTTGGCCGAAGTGTACATATCCAGTCCGTGACTCAGACCGTCCGACTGCAGATATTGAATGAGACGTTGCTTGATAAACTCATTATTGTGACCGTAATTTAGCGCCCCGGCTCCGGCGAAGAAATCGATATAGGCTTTTCCAGACTGGGCGTACAGCATCGAGCCCTTCGCACGCACGAAGACATCGGGAAAAGAACGGCAATACGATCTTACATTGGATTCCAACATTTCGAATGTGTTTGTCATCAATAACCCCTCCATATTTTAGGAAAATGTGCACAGCAAATAACGCTCGCGCGGTCTGCTTCTTCGTTGATTAGCCACGATAGACAGCTCAGAGCGTAGTTTCATCATTTTTTTGTGTCAGTTGCTTATCGTGCAACCGGACCGCTTGCGGCAACCCTCCTCTTCTGAGATGATAATTCATGCAGCACCCTGCCGATAACCTCATGTTCCTGCTGATGGAGAAAAAAATGATTCCCCTCAAGCATCTGCACCTGGAATGGACCTTGTGTATGCTCTTGCCAGGCTTGCAGTGATTCTATGCTGACGTCGTGATCCTGCAACCCGCCAAAGGCAGAGATCGGACAAGGCAGCACTTCTCCCGGTCTGTATACATAGGTTTCAACAGCGGTAAAATCTGCTCGCAATTGGGGCATGACGATGTCCATCAATTCATCATTCTGTAATACTTCTTCCGGTGTGCCTTGCATGAGTTGAAGCTCTTTCTTAAACTGGTCATCGGGCAAGTTGTGTAGGGAGTTTCTTGGATAAGGCAAGTGAGGCGCAGTTTTACCTGATACAAATAAGTGGGTAGGAGCCACATGATGCTTGGAGTGTAATTGGCGAGCTGTTTCAAAGGCGATTAGCGCCCCCATGCTATGACCAAAAAAGGCGAAGGGCGTATGTAAAAACGGTGAGATCTCGGAGACAAGCGAGTCTACGATCGCCTCGACGGAATCCATCGGGTCCTCTATCACTCTGCTCTCTCGGCCGGGAAGCTGAACGGGACAAACCTGAATGTAGGCCGGTAATTCTCGCTTCCAGTTACTAAATACGGAGGCTCCGCCGCCGGCGTAAGGGAAACAAAATAAGCGGAGCGTTGCAAAAGAACCGGCATGTGCATTTAAGAACCAGGAACTCTCTCGAACAGTCATCTCTCTATCACCCACATCATAGGATTATATGGGTACTATAACAAAAAAGTGAAAAATATACAATTAAAAATTGTTAAATGTACGTAAAAAGACTAATTTAAACATAAATTTACTTATACGCCACGTAGCTCGAATTTTCATGTTATAGACTGCACTTGACCAGCCTCCGATTTCATCTCCCCGCTGGAAAAAATTATGCTTGCAAGGGGGATACTCAAGCTTCATTTTTTTATTCTCGCTTGCACGAACAGAATCCTTTCGTCACAATATTTTCGTTTTTATTTTTCTATCCCTTGGAAGAAGCGTGAGTATACAGGTTCAGTGTGAATCTCCAATATAACAGCGCAATTATGCTTACCAACACCCCCAACATGCATACACCATGCCACCCCGCCCAAGAGTACATCCAGGTTGACAGTATGGCACCCGTCGCGCTTCCAAAGGAATAAAAGATCATGTACCCCGCTGTTAGCCTGCTCCTCGCTTCTGGACGAACACTTAATAGCATACTTTGATTCGTCACATGCACCGCTTGTACTGCGAGATCTAACATAATGATTCCAAGAATAAACAGCCATCTGGAAGACTGAAGAAACGCTATGGGCAGCCAAGAGGCGGCGAGCAATACTAAAGCGATCCCCGTCGTTAGTTGCCCGAATCCGCGATCTGCCAGTCGCCCCGCACTTCTGGCGGCCAACGCCCCCGCTACGCCAGCAAGTCCAAACCACCCAATGACAGTATGGTTAAACGAAAGTGGAGGGGAGCTCATCGGCAATACCATCGAGGACCACAATATACTAAAGTCTAAAAATAGCAAAAAAGCAAGTAGTCCTCGAATTCTCAGAAGAGGGACTTGAACGAATAGTTCCTTCATTGAGCGGAGCATGTCCAGGTACGAGCCTAGACTTGCTGGGCGTGGTGTAGCAGGTGTAGCCGCTCGGAATAGAACGGTCATGCAGATCATGATGACTGCCGTGATAGCATAAACGGAACGCCATCCGGCTAGATCTGCTAAGGTGCCCGAGAAGGCGCGACCCAGTAGAATCCCGATGACGATACCGCTCGTGACGACTCCAATCGCCCGGCCACGATGCCGCAACGAGGATTGATGGGCGGCAAGCGCAACCAGTACTTGTGCAACGACAGCCTGAGAACCGACTATTCCCATACCGATGAACAGAAACCATGCATTGGGAGCCAGTGCAACGAAGATTAAAGCGAGCGCTATCGTGACTAACATCCCGGTAACGAGCCGACGTGGATCAAGCACATCCCCTAGCGGGACGACGAAAAACAGTCCTAGCGCATAGCACAACTGTGTCACGGTTACAACCGTGCCAATGATCGTACTGCTGATGTTAAATTCTAAAGCTATCGCATCAAGCAAAGGTTGAGCATAATACACTGTGGCTACCGCCGCACCGCATAGGACCGCATACAATAAAAGTATGGTGTTCGAAAGCTGCGCTTGTACCCCTGAGTTACTCGGGTGGAGCTGTGCAGAACTGGACATTGAAACAACCTCCATATTTTTACCGATTGGTACGTTATTTATGGATTGATTAACTCATAAAAAATCATATCTGTCAATGTTAATCCATATTTTTAACAAAAACCACGAATTTCAATGAGAAATTGACCTGTGTAAACAGTTCATGTATAATTTGTAATGTACCAAAAGGTATTTTATCAGGAGGCGTTATGGCTAGATATCGGGAATTCGATGAGCAGAAGGCGTTAACAGAGGCGATGCATGTTTTTTGGGAGAAAGGGTATGAGGCTTCATCACTAAGTGATTTAACAGCTCGTATGGGGATTCAGAAGCCTAGTTTATATGCTGCATATGGAGACAAATGGTCTTTGTTTGAATCTGCTCTTCGAAATTATAATCAATTACACGCGAAATCCGTTCGCGTGAAGCTAAGCAAAATCAAGAGTGTCAAGACGGCTTTCAGACGCTTGTTTATGGAAGGGGTATTCCCTCCCGGAACGCATGAACGGCATGGCTGCTTCTGTATTAATACCATGGTGGAGCTGGCTCCGCACGATGCGAAGCTTGAAATATTGACACGAGAGCATCAACAATATTTGGCGGTCATATTTGAGGATACGCTTCAACGAGGGGTCGCGAACGGGGAGATCAGCGAATCGGCCGACTGCCGGGCACTGGCTCAATCTCTTGTGGTAGCTTTCATTGGAATAACCGTATTGAAGAAATCCAATCCTGGTCGGGAATGGATCGATAATTGCATCGAATCCGCATTATTGTTGCTGACAAGTTCAAAACCTGACGGAGAGCCCACTGTGTAGTGGCATTCATCTCTAATGAAGCTTCGCAGAACAATCCGTCAGGAGAACCAAAATGAGGGGACTTTGCTCTTGTTTCCACGCGGGTAGTATTTACTGATCCAGTACCATGGTTACACTTCTAGAGGCAGGGTTATTGCCCCTGTAATATAATTGCTCTCTCTCCACATATAAATACGTATTTGTCGGATCAAATTACCCAATCAATGAGTCGTTTGGATCAATAATCTCCTGTTTTCACTTTACGTCTAATGACGAAGCTTCCGATTAACCCAAGGGCAACAATCCAGATTACCAGATCAAGCAACTGGCCTTTGAATTGCATGAACTCCATCCCTTTTTCTGTCCCATCAAGAATGTCCATGAAGGCTTTTTGCGGGATGATGTTGAGCACTCCATCGATAAAGCCGTTGTTGACCTTAAAGGATACTAAGCAGCTACCCAACAGAGAAGTGATAATAGCAATCAAGCTTGCCGTTAAAGAAACGTTCTGCTTGAGAACCGAAGACATGAAGAGGCCAAACGCAGTTCCAAGAGCCGTCACAATAGCGATCAAGATCGCCAGCAACCCCAGACTTAACCCGACGTCAACCCCGAAGACTTCCTTCGTGATAGCCAAGGCAAAAAATGTAGGGATATATAAACAAACAAATGTGAATACCCCTTGTGTAAAGATATACATCGTCTCATTTACAGGCGCCGCCAATATTCTTCCGAAGGTTTTGAGGCTTCGATCCTCGGTATACAGCATGGTTAAGGCAACACCCTGCATCAGAACAATCATCACAATAAAACCCATGACCTTCGCCCCCAGGCCGCGTTCCTTATCATCCTTGCCGTATTCATCAGGGCTTTCTTTTTTGTTAAAGTAGTTGGATATAATTTCTGTGTTTTCTTTACTTTTGATCACAGTAGCCACGTCATAGGTACCATCCTGCGTTTTCTCCACGATGGCATCATAATACCCTAGGATCAATTCCGAAAATATCGGTCTGTCCTTCAAAGGAATGATCGTAAATTTATCATTTTCCGGGAAGCTCTGTACGCTCTGTGCGTCATCTGTAACGAACGCGATGTTGGACTTCATTTCCAGACGGTAGGATAGTAGTACGGTTGCCAGAATGACAATAGGAATGATGATAAGCGCAACAACAAAGATTTCTTTCTTGAATCTAATCCTGTCCAGCCTGTTTTTGAATAAGGGTATGAAGTTCATTACAGGTATTCCTCCGGTTTGAATATAAATTGGCCGATAATGGTAAACAAGATGGAGAAGATCAGCAGGCAAGCGATAACGGGCAGGAATAAGCTGAAATTGTTGTCATAAATAATCTGAAATGCCGATTGCATGACCCACTTGGCGGGTGATAGTTGAGCTACTGCCTGCATGACATTTCCAAAGTGACCAACAGGGCTGAAGACCCCACCAAAAAAGATAAAGAGGATAGAGAGGATTGGCATGACGGCATTTGCCCGTTCCTCGCTCTTAAAAATAACGACAACCAGAGCGCCTAAAGAGCAGCCGAACAATGCAAGAATGTTAATCAGCACAATAATGTAAAAGATATTACTTCCGCCAAAATTGCTCTGAAACACAAACTGTTCAATCAAGCACAGCAAGGTGAAGGCAATCACAGCGAAGATGAACGTAGACAGCAGCTTCGATAAATAAATCTCGGCTTTGCTAACCGGAGCGTAGGCAATACGGAGGTTCCCACTCTTGACCTTTTCCTCCAAGAAGGTATTGGTTACGGTCATCGAGATCATGATGGAAGATAATATCATGGTCGCCACGCCATAGTAGTCAAAGGAACTGATCCTCCCGCCAAACTGACTATTTGTCACCAGACCGAAACCGCCCCATATAATCATTTGCCCTATCGTATTGACTATAACGAGCATCGGGTTTCTGCATATATTCAACAAGTCAAACCAAACGATTCTCATAAAATTCATGCGCAGGTACCCCTAATCTCTTAAGTTTTTCCCAGTCAGTTCAAGGAATGTAGTTTCCAACGAAGCCTCTGTACGACTCATATTATATATTTTGCAGTTACTGGAGGTGATGACGCCTATGATACTATTGAGATTCTCTTTGGATTTTCTGGAGGTTACATCAATCGTATTCTCGGACAGACGTACTTTTGTGATGCCGTCTATCTGTTGGAAAGCCGATTCGATAAGATCCCGAGTATGCTCTACAGTGAAGGAATAGGTGATCTCATCGCTTATCCTCTGGTTCAACTCTTCCTGAGTACCTTCCGCAATAATCTGTCCCTCGTTAATAATGAGGATTCGATCGGATATGGCCTCGACCTCTTCCATGTAGTGGGTCGAATAAATCACCGTTGCGCCCTGCTTTTTTAGAAGCTTAATGGACTCCAGGATATGGTTTCTGGATTGGGGATCGATGCCCACTGTCGGCTCATCCATGATAATCAGCTCAGGCTGGTGAGCCACTCCGCAGGCAATATTCAATCTTCTTTTCATGCCGCCTGAGAACGTTTTGGGCTTATGATCTTTCCTATCATAGAGACCTACCAGTTCCAGCGCCGCCTTCACTTTGTTCTCCAGCTCTTGCCCCTTCAGATTATACAGGCTTGCAAAAAATCTCACATTCTTCTCCGCTGAAATCTCTTCGTAAATGGCGAGGTCTTGAGGCACAACCCCAATGTGATACTTGACGGATTTCGCTTTGTTCTTCAGAGGCATCCCTAATATCGTGACTTCACCCTCACCCGCTGACAAAATCGTCGATAAAATATTCATCATCGTACTTTTCCCAGCTCCATTGGGACCTAAAAAGCCTAATATTTCTCCTTTGTTTACTACAAAATTAATTCCATTCACCGCTTTTTTGTCACGGTAGCTCTTGTGTAGGTTATTTACAACCACTGCATATTCCATGAAATTCCCTCCCCAGTTCCTGTACATGCATTCCTAGAATCTATAATCCTTCAAAGTCCATATGTCCCATAGCTTAACAATTAGAGTCTGGCACCAGTGCATTACGTCTTGTAGCAAATTCTTCCATTGCTTTCTTCGTCATCTCATCCTGCTCTTCGTCCATTTGAATGGTGATGCTCTCCTCGAACCCATCCTGCTTCTCACCATCAAATTGATACAGCTTTTTCAACAGCGTCCATAATTGCTCCAGTTCTTCCTTGGTGAAATTTCTGGAGAGATCGGCCAAGAAGTGAATCGATCTTTCCCCGCATTGCAGCAGAACCTTCTTCCCGGATTCGGTGATTTTGATATTCACGGCGCGTCGATCGAGGAGACTTGGTATTGCGACTACATAGCCTTTGCTCTCGATTGAAGAAATCAGATGTCGTGCGCTTTGCTTGGTCGTCCCTAATTTCTTAGCGATGTTGATGATCGTGGCCTCCTCCTCCGGCAGGTGAATGATAGCCATCATAATCATGAACTGTCTTGATGTGATGTCCTTGAAATAGGTGTCACCCTTCGTCTGAATTTTGTTGGCTAGGGCGAAGAGGGTTCCATAAATTTGCTGAATTAAAAATAGCTCCACTTGCATATCCATATTTCTCACCTCAAATTAGACATCATGCTGTTTAATTGAGTCTAACAGCGTAGTTTATTTTTGTCAATTTAATTATGTTATTTCAAATACAACTGCATTAAGGGTTTAGTAGACACTCAAAAAACCTACATGTTGTGATGTAGGTTTTTTGTACGCCCTAGTAAGTGAAGTGTAGCCCCCTGCTACTACACCACTCTGTTATGAAATCGAAATACTGTTAACAATGAATTGCTACATATTCCTCGCTTTATTCATCAGATCTCTTCCAATAAAATTGGAATTCACGGGGACGATACCTAGTTCCCTTGTCCATATTGATAATTGTCCGATATGATGCACTTCATGAACGATTAGATGCTTAACGATTTCTTCTTTACGATACGTCTCTTGCATCCAGGATGGCTTGATATGGTTATCTAGTTCTTCATTTGTCCAATGATCTAGATATTCTATGATTTCGCCTCTCCATTGATTGGATAACATTGCAACAGCTTGAAGATCTCCATATTGGGCAAAATCTATGGGGCGATCCGGCTTATTATACATGGCCCTTACCCAACTATATTCTACATCGATGATATGTAAAAAGGTCTTCAGTATCGAGCCTGCTCCTGCCTTACGATCCTTCATTAGCTCTTCTTGAGATATTCCTTGGAAGGCCTTGAAATATTCATCTCGAACCTCCCAATTATAGAGGATTAGAGTTTTCATGCTTGATTTCATTCCTTCCCTGGATGAACGTAACCGAGCTCCGAACTTTCCCATAACGTTACTGCATCACGACGTTCATTCGCCTTCATTCTATTCTTATATTGTATCCAAAAAAGGGAGGACTGTCCAAGGAACTGCTGCTGCTCATATTGCTGTTCCATAAACGGAGCCAGTTCGCGCAGTTGTTCCATGGTGACGGTCCTCCCTATCTCAAGTTTTCCACCCAGTTCTCCATACCATCCAAATACCAAAACCGAATGCAACCCCCGTACATAATAGATAAGGAAGCCCGGATTGAACCGCGTACAGCGCAGTGCCCACGATGGGACCTACGAAGGATCCAACACCTTGCACCGCGGAGACAAAAGGGGCAACTTCGCTTTGCTCACCTTCATTTACAGCAAGGGAAGCCGAGCTAATATACCCTGGCATCGTAAAGCCAATACCGATCCCGACAACAGCAAATGCGAGCACGTAATACGCAGGTGCAACGAAAAATATAAAGAAACCCAGACCCAAAGAAGCCAGACCAATCACTAACAATCTATCGGGACGCCAGTTGGGGAAGCGGCCAATCAATACTTGCACGGCAGCGACAACCAATCCGCCAACTATGGCGGCGATCCCGATCATACGTGTTGCCTCTTGTGCAGAAGCCAAGAGTCTGTCCTGCACATAGAAGCCGATCGTCACTTGCAGCATAATCGTCATCGTGGACAATAACAGCCCAATTGCCATGTACAAGCGAATACGGGAATCCCATGGAGACAGCCTGGCCTCTTTGCGAAGCTTTTCGCCGATGGATTCTCCTGGAATCCATAATCCAACAAGCAAGACAACGATGAGCAGCAAACCAACTGAAATATACATCGGAGTCGTGAGGCTATGCGTGGCAAACATCGCTCCCAAGGCCGGGCCGAACACAAATCCCAAGCCATTGGCTGCTCCGAATAGAGCCATCCCGCCTGTACGCTGCCCGGCCGACGTCCAATGGATGATATAGTCTTGAGCGATGGCAGGAATGGCTCCGAAAAAAAAACCGGCTATCGCGCGAAGTCCCAGCAACACCCAATAGAGAAACGCAGGGTAAATCAACTCTTGTTGTACGTGATCGACGATCAAGGCAAAGGCCACAATCGCAATCGTGTATCCGAGCAATGCCAGGCTCACCATGAGCTTCCTGTTGAAGGTCGCCCATTTCCCCCACACAAAACTACCAAAAAACCAGCAAATCCCGGTAATGGTGACCAAACCTCCGGACTGCATTTCCAACAATCCAAGACTTCTTGAAAGCGGGCCGATGACCAGATTGAAATTCGCCATTGAAATCATCGCGGTTAACACCATAATAAATAGGACAACAAAATATTTCTTCATCTGTAATTCCCCAATCTGATCCCTGTTCTAGCCGGCGTACACGCCCAGCGTGCCTGTCGACGCTATCAGATTACGCATCGCCGATTCTACGGCCGTTTCGATACAGCAAATACAGCAAATATGGCGCTCCAATCAGCGACACCAGCAAGCCCGAAGGGACTTCCTTGGGAAAAGCAACCAAACGACCCGCCACATCGGCTGTTGTCAGCAGCAAAGCTCCGATGAGCATAGAGAGCCCCATCATTCGGCGATGAGCTGTCCCTGTAAACAACCTTGCCGCATGCGGAGCCAGCAAGCCGATAAATCCGACGGTGCCTACTGTGGCTACAACGACCGCCGCCAATGCAACTCCCAGACTTGCCGCCAGCAATCGATCCCGCTTGACGCGTTGTCCAACTCCTGTCGAAACCTCATCGGCAAAGGATAATAATTCCACACGCTGTCCGAGCCACCAGGCGACCGGGATAAGAATAGCAGATACGATGAGTAATGGAATCGTGTCTGTCCATCCTCGCGCATACGTACTGCCCGCAAGCCAGATGAAGGCAGCCGTAAAGCTTGTTGTCCGCAGCACCAGAATTTGAATGATGGCCGTACCTACCGCGGAGATGCTGATCCCCGCCAGGAGCAGCGCTCCGGGCGCAAGACCGCTGCGCCAGGCAGCCGCGAAGATCACAATAGAGATGATGACCGCTCCAGCAAATGCGCATACCCCCATCAGCCATCCCGGCGCATAAGGCCATACCACCAACAGGGCAAGCACTCCCGCACCTGCGCCGGATGTCACACCGACGATTGATGGATCAGCCATCGGATTGCGCACAGCACTCTGAATCAATAAACCAGCTACTGCAAGCGCCGCACCGCCAAGCCAAGCGGCAGCCATACGCGGCAAGCGCAACTGCCACACCAGATGATGCAAGGATGGTTCGCTATAGCCGAATAATCCCTGAATAAACCGTTCGAGGGTCAACGTGGAATGTCCCGAATGCAAGCATCCGTATAAGGTGACGCCAAGCAAAGCCAAGCTTAGCAAGAGATAGGTGATGAACCTTCGCGCGTGACTTTCTCTGAATCTGGGAGCCGCGGCCATTGAGGACGCTCCAGCGAATCCGCCCATTCCTTGACGCTTCTTTTGCGCGCGCATTACGAATATGACCAACCAACTGCCGCCAAGCAATGCGGTCACAGCTCCGACAGGAAGCGTGCCATACATCGCCCGAAACATAGAGGTGAGCGAATCGGCAGCGAGCAGCAGCCCTGCCCCCAGCATCGCGCTTGCGGGAATCAACAAACGGTGCCGCCGAATGCCGGTCAGTCGAATCATATGCGGTGCGAGCAGACCGATATACCCGATGGGACCAGCGAGGCTCACACTTAGTGCAGCCAGTGTGATCGCGATGCCGGACATCGCCGCCTTCGTCCAGACCAGCCGCTGCCCCAGGGAGGCTGCCGACTCCTCCCCAAGCATCAGCAGATCAAGGGATCTGGCACAGAGAATAATAATTGCCAGCCCGATAACTATCCAGTACCAAGTGAGCTGAACGCCTTGCCAATTATTCTGCATTAAGGAACCAGCGCCCCAGACGAACAACTGACTGGCATCTTCCAAAAATATAATTTGCATCATACCCGTCAGCGAAGACAGCAACAAGGTGACAATTAAGCCGGACACCACCAGCCGAATCGGTGGCGCCCGATGACCTCCGGCCAGCACGTAAGCCATGCCAGCCGCCAGAACTCCGCCCGCAAGAGCAAATACAAATGGATACCGGTGAAGCAGAAAGGGACTCCATATCGTTCCAGCTACGACTGCCAAGTAAGCTCCCGCATTAATTCCGAGCGTACCCGCAGAAGCGAGCGGATTACGCAGCACCGTCTGCAGCAGCACGCCGCTGGCAGCCAGAGCAGCTCCACAGAGCATGCCCGCAACCGCCCGCGGTAAACGCAGTCCCCATACGGCCTGATCAACGACCGTTCCATGCGCATGCAGAAGAGAACGCAGCACATCCGATGCGCTGATGTCTACTTGTCCCTGCGTGACATGCAGCAAGAAGAGCAGCACAAGAAGCAGGGCGCTTCCTCCTAGTACACCGACCGCTTTCCCATTCGCTTTCATTGTGCGGTCAATGCCTTAACAACCTCACCGACCAGCACCTTAGCGCTGATTGGCCCGCCATACCCCCATATTCGCCGATCTATCCCATACACACGCTGCTGCTTGACGAAATCCAATTCGCTCCATAACGCATTGGATTTCAGTTGTTCCTGCAATCCGCCGGTACTGTCCATGTTTAGATAGATCAAGGAAGCATCCTGATAATCCATTAATGCTTCTACAGTTGCCACCGTCACGCCGCGTTGTTCAAACACCTCAGGCTGATAGACGTGATGTAATCCGATTTCCTTCATGATTCGCGCACCCTGGGAATTTCCGGTGAACAACCATACAGAAGGACCCGATTGACTCGGTGTCATCTGGGCGAATACAACCTTCGTTCCCGCTTTATTCGCCGCTTCCAGCTTAACTTTGGCCTCGTCATACACCTGTTGCAATTCCTTGAGCTGCTGCTCGGCTTCATCCCCTTTACCTACCATATCTGCGATCACACGGAAGGTTTCCGTCATTTCTTCGTATTGCTCCTTCCCTTCCGGCGGATAGGGATCAAAGACCATGGTTGGCGCAATGGCATTTAGCTTCTCATAGCTCTTTTGAACAAAATACACATTGGTCAAAATAAGATCCGGCTGAAGTTCGGCAATGATTTCGAGATTAGGCTCCTGCCGACCGCCGACATCCACAACCTCGGACCCCAAAGCAGGCTGTATATTCACCAAGGTATTAAAGCCTGTCGGGGAATCAATATCCGCTACGCCTACCGGTGTAATCCCCAGCGCCAGCAGATCTTCCGTATAACTGAAATCCAATGCCACGATTCTTTTTGGCGGTTCGGTCAACCTTACTTCACCTAACGGATGCTTGAATATACGAACCTCTTCCTGGTTCGGCGATGTCTGCCGATTGTCGGAACAGCCAGTCAACATCACGATAACCAGAACCATAATTGTACAGATAACCCCTTTGCTACCTCTCATCCTTAAACGCCCCTTTCCATGAATGATAATGATTATCACATATACTCATCACTCACCTCTACCCGAGGAAGACGGTCGGCAACCTATTAAGGACGAAACAACGGACATACACCGATGACGATGCATGTCCGTTTCGTTGGTAAGGAATTCTGTGTTTATCGTTCAAAATGCTGTCCATAATGACTTGGATTACAGCCGTATTGCCTCCTGAAGGCGGCAGCAAATTGGCTCGGGTTGCTATATCCCACTGCCATTGCCACATCGCATACTCTCATCCGATTCGCCTCCAGCAGCCATACCGCTTTTTGCATTCTTTGTTCGCGGACGTATTCGAAGATCGTTTTATCGAATACCGTTCGGAAGCCTGCTTTTAGTTTCGTTGTGCCCATGCCCGCTATCTTCGCCAACTCCTGAATAGAAAGAGGCTGATCCAGATTCTCGAGTATCGCTCTGCGAACATTGTGCAGCTTCTCCAAGTCATTGCGATGGAGTGCTGTAGATGGTTTGTTCGGCAGCTCACAGGATGGAAGCTCATGAATAAAGAGAGTGAGTAGCTCTAATACCTTGCTTTCCATAAACAATCTCTTCAACGCTCCGTCATATTCACACGTCCACATCGCCTGCAAAATCGCTTGAACAGCCGGTGACATAGCCTGGCCGCGAATGGTGTTCTTATATGCGTACAGCATCTGCCGCAGTTTGCGATTCTCCTCCCCGTCGGCAAAATACGCATCCAATATCCCCGGACTCATTCGAATCTTAATGGCATTGTTCTGGATCGCCGAGCTTGTCTCCAAGTAGATTTGGGTTTGATGGGTGAAGAACACCGTACTCTCCGGGCCGGACAAATTCGTGCAAATGGCATTATTCCATTCACAGTAGCTTTCTCCGCTTAGTCGATAAACCAAACCCAAAACCTGACACTCCTGGTCGATCCTCAATCTCAGATTTTGATGCAGACTTAAACGCTCCATTAAAATTTCCATCCCCGGACGGATCACCATCCGGTGGATCATGCCATTTCCAACTTCATTCGGGAGGATCAGTTGTTGTCCCCAACTTGAACGAGACAGTTTCCTCTCCAGCCCCATCGATAAATGATCCATATATTCGTGCATGCGGGTTAATTTGAAATTGTGCTGCATGGAGACACTTCCTCGATCTGTAATGAGTATTGTTCTCATTATAGAATACAATAAGGAAAGATGCAGGATGGTTTTTTTGATCTTTTACCACATTCTTATGACTTCTATTAATTCCAGGCCTTCAAATTGCAATTTATATACATCCGGTTTTTTTAATCGATCTAAGAAATCCAATCCATATCGTGAATCGAAATAATTCATCATTAATGTCATGACAAGGCCGTGTGTGCCCATAGCGCTCTTCTTCCCCATATGCTCTTTTAATATAGTTTTGAGCACCGTAATGGATCTGCTCTGACAGTCCGCATTCGATTCGCCACCTGGCAAGTGCCAGCCTCTTCCTTCCCCTGTACAGTAAGACCTCTTGTTCTTTCATCTCCTTCATCATACGGTGATTCGGCATGTCTAACCATATAAATACTGGTTGTCATACAGACCTCCTTGCCTCGAATAATTTACATGCTACTAATGTTGAATCGATTTCCATCTAGATCATAGAAATGAAAGCTAACCATGCCTCCTGTCACATATCCTCCAACCTCTGATGTTTCTATACCGCTACCCAGTAAATACTGATGGTACGTAAAAAAATCTTCTCTATCCTTAATCCAACATATGGGCTGTACCTGACCATCGACTTTTCCTTTATAAGCTTCACCTGACAATTGTTCGATGATCCAAAGTGAATCTTCTTCCCGATGATTCAGCTTTAAGCTCATGAGTACATAGCCCTGATTGATGTCATCCCTAACTACCGACATGCCCATATATTGCTTGTACCACTCCACTGAAGCTTGAAGGTTGCTTACACCTACTCTTACCCAGGAAGGTAATAGCTCATCATGCTGGAGTGACGAGTCCTCTTGCAGAGTCAACCGAATGCCCTCTGTTGTCGCCCAAACATCAAAATATCTCGTTTTCCCTGGCCCGTCGTATATGGCAGATACCCTTATTCCATCATCCAGCCATTTACGATGTAGCTCTTGTAATTCATGAACGCGAAAGCACAATCGAACATTGGATTCGACCGTGCCTCTTTCAGCAAAATGATGGGGCAATCGCGAATTCGTCAGGTATGAAACTAACCATGTGCCCCAATTGGTACTTGTCATTCTTCCTTGCAGGCATCTGGGATCAACCTTCCATTCCTCTTGCCGCCCAACCTTCCACGCCAAATAGTTCTCGAACCATCTCATAGCGTTGTCATGGTTATCCCACAGAACATCGATAAATGAACCATCATAATACAAAGTCGGTGCAGAGAAATGGGTTGCCATAGTTTTCCCCCGATCAAATAATTTTTCTTGCGTGGTGTTTCAGATTAGATCGTTGAAATATTAACATTTATTAATGTAGCCTGACTTTCTTAAATAATGCTCTGTAAATAGATTCAGTTCCGGTATTTGCGAGACATAAGCTGCCGCGGCGATCAGGCGAAGTACTAACCTGCTCCATTGTGCGCTGCCACATTTGCAACCATCGTGATGGATGTCCCTACTTGCCCTACCTCTTCAAAAAATATAGAGCTGTTATAGATCCCACTGGCTTTCCTTCATCATTCATCGCTATACATCCGAAATCTCCAGATCGTCCCCATCCTTCAACATACTTAGAAATGAACGGCTATCATGCACTAGCTTTGCTAGGCGCGTTATGCCCAAAAGTAATGACTCCTGATCAATTCAGAAGTCATCTCATAACAGCATAAGGTTCTCTTTTCAAGAGTCTACATTGTCACAGTTCAAAACAGGGTGCACCATTTTTTATTGTTACACTAGTTCCCAGATTGTATGAATATGTTATAGTCAAATTAGAGGGTGGAAGGCGCGAACGACTCCGCCTGTCGCACCAAAGATTACGGGTGAAGTCGAAGCCAAGAATGCGGCGTTTGTCGCTGCCATGGAGGACGTGCTGGATGTGTATCAATTGCCCTACGACGCCGAGTGCCCTATTTGGCGTCATGTCGCGGTACGGCAGCAGAGACCCCGGCTTGACTGGGCAGAGCAAGTCCGCAAGTTATTGGAGGTTCATTACCCGAATGTCCCGAAAATCAAACTAGTGATGGACAACATAAACACCCACTCGATCGCTTCGCTTTACCAAGCTTTCGAGCCTGAAACGGCTCGTCTATTGGCGAAACATTTGGACATTCACTACACCCCTAAGCATGGTAGTTGGCTGAACATCGCTGATTGAACTGAGTGTGATGACCAACCAATGTTCCGGACAACGAATCCTTCCATTTCCCTATTAGCGGATGAACTGTCTGCTTGGGAGACTAACCGCAACGCCGCTCAAAAAGACGTTGATTGGCAATTCACGGCCGACGATGCAAGGATTAAACTAAACGCCTTTACCCACAATTTAAGAATTGATAGGGTACTAGACATCCAATCTAATTTTCGCTGCCTTCACGTGACTTGGCAATTGTTCATAGCTTCCCAATTCTTTGATGATTGGATAAATAACCTGCAGCGCCTCTTTGCTTAATTTTCCAATCGTCGAATATTTAACCATATCTTTGGCTGTTATGCCTGAGAATGTTCTTGCGAAATGATTCGTCGGTAATACTGCCGTGATACCTATGCCATAATTTGCGGCTGAAAATGGCGTGTTCTCACCAATAAGCACTTCTCCCGCATTCGTGATCTGATCTAAGAATTGCTTTTCAACTTCCTCCTTACATACAACCATTAAGTGCTCTGGCGCGAACCAATCGATAAATTCAATGGCATTGTCAAGGGTTGATGCAATAACGATCGCACCTTTTCCAACAGTTCCGAACACATTTTTCAAATATTCTTTTCGGACACCGTCCAGTTCATCAATGCAGGTCCAAAGCGCGGACTCGACCTTTTCAGCTATGCTCGGAGAAGTCGTAACCAGTATGGAAGAAGAATCCGGACCATGTTCTGCCTCATTGATTAAATCATATGCTAAATTGCGAGGATCCGCGGTTTCATCTGCGAAAATGACGCATTCAGTAGGACCGATTCCCAATACGCTCTTTTTGCCATAGGTCATCGCAATGCCCATTGCTGCAGCAATCCCGCCAGGCCCCGGTCCGAAGATCCCATCCACTTCAGGAATGGAGGAAGTTCCCTGCGCGAATCCTGCTATGATAGATACACCGTTCCCAACTACGAACTGATCAGCCCCAGCAAGGCTAGCCGCTGCTATAGTCCCAGGGTCGCCATACGAATCTTTAAGAGGCGGCATGCCAACTACGATTCTTTTAACTCCCGCTGCTTTGGCAGCAGCAACCAACATTATCGCCGTTGAAACTAATGGACCTTTTCTAGCAGGAATCCACAGGCCTACCGAATCCAACGGAGTTACTTTTTCACCAATGACAGTGCCCGGCCGTATTTCCTGCTCCCACGATGTAGGCAGCATGGCTAGATTCACTTCCCGAACATTGCTTATCGCTTGCTCGATGGCCGCTCGCAACGATGGAGTAAGCGATTCGACACATTGCTTCACATATTCATTGGAAAGAAGGATGTCATTTAATTCAACTTCGTCATACTTTTGAGTAAACTGTTTAACTGCATTATCGCCATTACTGCAAACTTCGTTGAAAATAACCATAATGTCATTCATTAGATCCCTGTTAAAAAGAGTTTTATGCTTTTGGAAACGATTCTGTAATGCCTCTTGCTGCTCAGGGATTTTGTGAATAATACTCTGCATCTAGATTCTCCTTTCAGGGGGAATATGACTTGTGAATATGTATACATGTAACATATTATGCAAAAAAAACAGGTACGTCTATTATATTGCGTAAGCTGTTGGTAGTAAAGCTCTCTTTGGAATTGGTTATTGCTGCGACGTGGTTTCTCCCCCCTTCTTGTTCCCTTTTATACACTTTTCTAATTCTAATAAATCCTCATTGAATAACGGATCTTCTTGTTCAGTAGCAAATACGTCCTCGGGATCATACTTCGGGAACAGGATCGATAATATTTCCACACGCTCATTCGTAAAATTGATAAATCCGTGTGCAACACCGCGAGGAACTTTGAATATATCCCCTTCCGCATACATATGTTTGGTTCCATCAATATAGTAGGCAATTTCTCCCTTGGTAATTACATAAGCTTCATCCGTTTTCTGATGAATAACAGGCTTATACGAAGCAAATGGCTTGATCTCTACCCAATCTACTAAGCCGCTTGAGAAACGAAATACCGTTTGGTAAGTAAGCAAATCTGGAATGACTGTTTTCATGATACGCTCAATCCCTTACAATGTTTATTTGAATGTTGGCATCCTGGATAACGTCCAGCACATGTCTGGCAACTTCTCCGGGTCCATCATGTCCCAGTGCGTTTACATAAGCCTGGCGCTTACGTATCAATGCATCATTCTCCCCAGTATTCAACAGCCTTTCGAAGCCACTCCTTACATATTCGTGAAAGGATTGATCCATTAATTGTTCCGTGAGCAAGTTTAAGAGTTGCTTGGTGCCTTCGATCTCACCATTCTCTGTCGTAGCCCGGTAAATTTCATTAAACTTCTCTGTGATCACCAAATCCCCTGCTAATCCAGAATCAAGGACAGCCCGAGTCTGCAAGACTTGGCTATAATTAGTCGAAGGCAAGAGCAGTGTTGGATTCCCTATCGCAAACGTTTCATAGATGGACGTTAAGCCAGGAACGATGGCGATGAATTCACTATTCCTGACTTCCTCAATGAATGTCGAATGTGGGAGTCGGGTTACGGCTAGAGAGGTTCCATGACTCTTATCTTTAGGATGAATGAAGTTTTGCAGCTTATCGGGACCGCAGACCAATACCTCATCTAGATGCATAGCATGCGCCGTTTTCCAGCCCAGCTCAGCGATACAACGGGCATACTCGATTAAGATATCGTCTTCCGTATCGGGATTAAACAAGCCCCCTGTACTGATCAGTAATCTTGACTTTTTATTGCTCCTCACGGCAGGTTCATTCATCATTTGACGTTCCAACAACGGACCCACGATGACCGGATTTTTAATCAGCGGATCAATCGGGAAGTTACCGAGATAAGACTGCATCACATATTTCTCTACTGAAGCCAATAAATCACATGCATTCGGGATCTCCTTAAGCTTCTGCTTATTGTGATATAGAGCGGAAATAGATGTTACTAGCGCTTCAACCGAACTGTTCATCCAAGGTAAAATATCTAAATACACAACAGGTACCTTGAGCTGCTTCGCATAAATAGCCAATACCGGATTCGTATTAACAAAAACCAAAGATGATGAAGAGATTAGCTCTTTGATTTGCTCCAAAGCCGAAAAACTCTCGGTATTCACTTCAATGATATAATCGATGATTGGGTGATTTCTGAGAAACTCTAACGAGCTGCCTGTACCTATGAATATAACAGCAAATTGCTTGTTGACATTTATAATATCAAGTATCGTAGATATCGTAGAAGCTGGACCGTAGCAATAGGAACAAGCATCAATGATCATATATGTAGAAGAAATATGATCAGGCAAATGGCTTAATACGACCGACTTCATCTATCAACACTCCTTTACGGCAGGATTTATCTTTGGATTAGAGGCAATGGGTTCTCATAATTCCAAATACGTGAGAATTTGATAAGTGTACATTCTGTACACGACTTATTTTGCTTATTATTTTTAGTGAACACAGTTCTTGAGGATGAAGACAATATCTGCTCCAAAGATTGGGTACTCAGATCTCCGTACACAATATCGTCATCCGATGACATGACACAACATGGCGTCACTTGACCATCTATTAAAATATACAAACCGTTGTGAACCCACGGACAGATTTCCTGCTTCTTAACATCAAAAGGTGAAAAAACCTGTAATGAGTCGTATGTAATTCGTAATCGTTTCACTTCTTCACGCATATGTCCCCAATGCTCATTGGTTAATACTTCCATCTCTTCCATCGAATATAAAGGAATGAACTGGATTCCGCTGCACCCCAATTGCTGCGCCAAACCGCATAATGCATCGACTTCCTCCATGTTTTGAGTTGAGATCACAGCATTCACAATCATCATTAACGCGGGGTTTGCTTCTTTAAACCTTTTAACATTATCCATAATTTTGTTTAAATTGCCTCCGACACGAACTGTAGCCCAATACTCAGGTTTCAAACTGTCTATGCTCATATATAGCACATCCGTCTGGGCAAGAATTTGCGGGAGCTTCTTACTCATGACCATGCCGTTTGTAACTAACTGGACTGATAAGTGCGGCATCGTACTTTTAAGCAAAGTCACCATTTCCAATAAGTCAGGGTACAGAAACGGTTCTCCGAATCCTTGGATTAACACCTGTCGAAGCTGTGGCAGATTCTTCATCTCTGAAACAATTTTCTCCATCAGCGTTTTTTCCATATGTGTGAAACTGTTGCCGTAGAGCAATGTCCTAGAACAGTAAGTACATTTCAAGTTACATGCCTGAGTAGGTTCAATCTGCACCCACTTAATCTGTTGCATTGTGCATCACTCCACTTCATTATGAATGATTTGCATTGTTTGTTTCTTTTCTCGGATCTCCTCTATCGCTAATTGGATTCCATCTTCCAAGGATATGAGCGGCTCCCATCCCGTTAGCCGCTTGGCTTTGGTAATGTCTGGACATCTTTGAACCGGATCGTCAACAGGAAGCGCTTCATAGACGATCTTACTTTTGCTACCCGTCAGTTTGATCACTAAATGAGCCAATGCCAAGATAGATATATTCTCTGGATTACCTAGATTTATAATTTGTCCCCGCGCCTTCTCGCTTTGCATAACATGTAGCAGCCCGCTAACCGTGTCATCGACATAACAGAAGCTGCGCGTTTGCTCTCCATCTCCATATACCGTAATGTTAGAGCCATTGAGCGCTTGATTGAGGAAATTGGAGATGACGCGCCCATCATTTTCACGCAATCTAGCGGAATACGTATTGAAAATTCTCACGACCCTTAGATCGATATCGTATTTGTTCAAATATTCGTAGCAAAATGTTTCCCCTAACCGTTTGCCTTCGTCATAACAAGCTCGGGGCCCCCATGTATTCACACTACCTATATATTCTTCATGCTGACATTTAATCAGTGGATTGCCATAAGCTTCACTGGTACTGGTATACAAAAATTTGGCATTACATCGATATGCCGCCTGTAGCAAACGTTCCGTTCCAACTGTGTTCACATAGATCGTCTCTAGTGAGTTTCTTCTATAATCAACAGGACTTGCTGGACTGGCCAAGTGGTATATTTCATCGAAATGCTCATTCAAATCTGCATGCAAAATACTTTCTTTCCGAAACTCAAAGTTTTCCTTGCTTTTCAAGTGTTCAATATTACGAGAAACTCCTGTAAGCAAGTTGTCAATACAAATAACATAATGCCCTTTTCCCACCAAGGAACTACAGAGATAGGAACCGATAAACCCGGCTCCGCCGGTAACCAAAATTTTAGCCACTATAGATACCTCCATTTCTTTAAAGTCATACGCAAACGATAAATCGCTATTTGACCAGTGTTGATGCTAGTGATTGAGGAGGCTTGACTTGAGGGTCAACGAGCACCTCCAGCAAAAAAGGACCCTGTATATGTTCCGTCCGATTCAGAGCATCAATGAGCTGTGCCTCACAATCAATTCTTTCGGCAGGAATCCTCATGGAATTTGCCAGCATGACGAAATCAATATCCGGCATATCTGTTCCTACATATTCTTGAGAAAAAATATCCCTCTGCCAATGTTTCTGGGTTCCATAGCATTTATTGTTGAGGATGATCCATGTGCAAGCAAGATCATACTGCACCGCACAACTGATCTCCTGCAGATTCATCATAAATCCGCCATCGCCACACACGGCATACACTTTCCCTTTACCTTTTTGTACGGAAGACATGCCGATCGAAGCACCGATCGAGTATCCCATTGAGCCCCAGCCATAATTCAAAAACAATTGGTTCGGATTTTTAATTTTAAGAGAAAGCATTCCCCAATAGGCATTTTCACCAGAATCCAAAATGATTGTATTATTACTTTCTAAATATTCATTCAACATTTGAAATAGCCTTGCCGGGTGCACATAGTTGTGATCGTTTCGTGCCTCTAATACTCGAAGCGTCGGATAATACCCGTACTGCTGCTTCTGATCCTCAATAATCTTCGTTACACTGGCAAATGTAAAATCGTCTTGAAACTGCAGCATAGCTTGCAGTACAGTAACGAGGGAAGCATGTATAGTAAGCTGAGGCGTCAAATTTCTTCCTAATTCTCTGCTGTCTATGTCAATATGAACGAGTTTGCCTGAGATGTTTGCGTTCCAGCCCAAAGTCGTTAAGTACTGAAGTGATATGCCCAGCCCAATAATTAAATCGGACTTTTCCAAAAGATATTCATTGGCCACATCTTGACCGTAGCAGCCAATCATTCCTAGCGAAAGCGAGTGGGTCTCGTCAACGACACCGCGTCCGCCTAAACTCGTACAAACAGGGACCTGAAATTTGTCCTGAACTTGTCTCAATAATTCAGTGGCGCCAGCAGCATATACCCCTTGTCCAGCCATAATTAATGGATGCTTGGCTTCTTGCAAAAGAGAGAATAGCTTCGCCAAGTGTTCCGTTTCATGTCGTACGTTGGAAATCGGTTCAACGCTTTCATTCATATGAATATGTTTATCACCATTCAAGGTAAATTCCGATAGAAAATAATCGGTAGGTATATCCAAATGAACCGGGCCAGGACGCCCTGTTGTCGCGATTCTATACGCTTCTTTCAATACGCTCTCGACGCAATCTCCCTCTTGCAACCGATAACTAGCTTTACATACGCTTTGATAAATGCCTTGAATATTGGGGGAGCGATTAATACCTGAACCTTCCTGTATTCCCCCTTTTCCCATTTCATACGATGCAGCTTGTCCAGTTATGACAATGACCGGTATGGAATCATAATAAGCTCCGGCTATTCCTGTAAGTAAATTGCTAGCGCCTGGGCCAGAGGTACTAATGCAGCATCCACAGTTTCGAGTAATTCTGGCATACCCATCCGCCATATACGCCGCTCCTTGCTCATTGCGGGCAGCAATCAACTGCAAATTATTCCGTCTGTGAATCGCCTGAAACAATGGCAGAATACGTCCTCCTGACACTCCGAAAACTTTATATATGCCCAAGCTTTCTAAGGTTGCTGCAATCATGTCGGCTTTGTTTGACTGCAAAACTGAATTCATTTCCATTTTATTCTTCCTTTCTCTAATAGCCTCAACTTCGCAATGACCCATAGCTATTCATTCAAATACCGGTTCAATAATGCCAGAATCTTATTGATCGTATCGAATTTTTCAAAAAGCAAATCCTGTCGCTCAATCTCAATTCCATATTTCCCCTCTAGCAAAACTACCATATTGATCGCTTGAATGGAGGTCATTCCCCTTTCCAGCAAGCTTTCATCTGGTTCGATGGTCATCGTCTCCTGATCTATCTTCAAAACTTCTGCAACGATTGATAAAATATCTTCCTTAACAAGGATCACACTCATTTCTCTCTTCTCCTTTCACTCCTTCTTTTCTAGAAGGTTCATTAAGATGCTTTCAATTGAATCCTCCTCCACCTGAAAAGAAGTAATCATTTTGCCTTGCATTGATAGCAATGAAAGTGCCTGACCGGCTGACACCATCCGTTTATCACCTACAATGGTTTGCACGCCATCCAAGGTGGAAATTAATTTTAAACCGGGATAGTCCACATCTAATTCGTCGTGGGCGGTCACGAAGATTCGATAAGAATAGCCATACGTTTCTTTAAAATTCGAAACGGAACCGTCATAAAACAGTTCACCTTGATGAATGAAAATAATCCGATGGCATATCTTTTCAATATCTGCCATATCATGTGTAGTTAACATCACGGTGACATCATTATTTTTATTTATTTCACGAATATACTCTCGAATTCTGCTTTTGGCTACCACATCAAGTCCAATCGTGGGTTCATCCAAAAAGACGACTTTAGGGTCATGCAGTAGCGCAGCAGCAATATTCACCCGCATCTTCTCGCCTAAGCTCAATTGCCGGACAGGACGGTCAACAAATTCGTCCATATCCAATATTCGAGTGTATAATTCTACATTGTGTTTAAATTTTTTATCATCTATGTTATACATCTTTTGGTACAGCTTTAAGCTGTCCGACATCGGAAGATCCCAAATGACACGAGATCGCTGCCCAAACACAACCCCAATTTGCTTTGCATTCTCCTGCCGCTGCTTATATGGTACCAAGCCATTCACCTGGACCCTTCCTGATGTAGGCGTTAAAACCCCTGAAAGCATTTTAATCGTAGTGGATTTACCTGCACCATTGGTGCCGATATATCCTACGATTTCACCGCTTTCGATCGAAAAGCTAATGTCATTTACCGCAACTTTGGTCGTATACTCCCTGTGAAACAGAGATTTAATCTGAGGGATCAATCCATCCTTCCGCTTGTATATTTCAAAATTTTTTGTGAGATTTTCTACTTCTATGATAGCCATATCTCTTCTCCTGTTTATGAACCCGTACTTTGATATTTTTTAAGATTCCAATTCCAGAACCAGAAACCAAATGCAAACATTAGAACTCCAACCACAGGTGACAAAAATTGAAACACCGATGTAATCAACCAAGGTCCTTCCTTGTCCAGCAAATAATGAGCCGGGTAATAATTAATAAAAGCATACGGCAAAACAAAGGTTAATCCGACTTTTAAAATAGTTGGGAAAATGGTTATCGGATATCGAACAAAGTTAATAATTTCGAAAAAGAAAAGACTGATCAACTGTCTCCCACGAACCATCCAGAAGCTGGGAGCGGCGAATATAAGCAAGCTGCCTCCTTGAATGAGAGCTCCCCCCAATATAAAAAGTATCAAAAGGATAAGTTTCAGTGGTGTTATTTCAATATCCAAATTGGAAAGGCATATGATAAAAACAGCAAGGGCGAGCAGGAAATGACGTATGTATATGGGGTTATAATTCGACATTACTTCATATAACAGCGGGTGCATCGGCAATGTTAAAGAGCTATCAAACTCTCCGTTTTGAATTCGGCTGCTTAGAGACATACAACTGCTAAAGAAGAAAGTGCCCGCAATGGAGTATGAGATCAACTGCATGGCGTACAAGAACATGATCTCCTCTTTATTCCAGCCTGCTAGAGCTTGGAATTTGTCCACCAAGATCCACAACAACAAAAAATCAACGCCATACGAAAGTATCTGCGAAAAAGACGCTGCCAAAAATGCATTTCTATACTCAAACTCTTGCTTATATTTCAAGGCCACAAAAGTTTTAAACGTCGCGAGCCACCTCATCTTGCCGTCAACCTCCTTGAATAAAAACCTTCTTCGATGCCTTCGCCCATATTAGCTTTTCAAGCATAATTAATATCGCGATCCAGGCACCTTGCACAAGGACACATTTGGTCGCCCCGACTATGTCTGAATAACCTAAATAAATCTCAATCGGCTCGAATGTAATATAGCGAAAGGGGAGCAGGTTGCACACAGCGACAAGCCAATCCGGATAAAACCATATTGGAACGACACCTCCTCCGAACAGCTTGGTTAATCCTCCGACCAAAAATGTGATATAGTAAGGACTGACAATCCAAAATGCAGATAGCCCCAAAATATAAATAATATGATAAGAAATGAGTACCCCTAATACTATAGAGGGAATAAAAATCAGAAAGTGTGTGATTGATGCGGGGGCTGCCGCCCCATAAAACAGGAAAGCGGTCAAACAGGTAATCATGCTGTAAAAGATAATATCGAACAAGTTTTCTCCCATGCTTTCCGAAAATGTTTTCCATTTAAAATTGACAGGCATTGTAAAATCCAAAATGATAGAACCATCCCGCACACGATCTCCAATGATCGATGCTGCTTCAAAATAAGTAAAATAACTGACCACACTATTGATGATGATGAAGGAAATCATTTGCTGAAGCGTAACCTGCACATATCCCGAATGGATTAATGCCGTCCATAAGCCTCCTTGCAAGATAACGACGGCGAAAGCGTTTAGCATGATCAGCCAAACCTCGGAGCGATATGCAAACCGCTGGCGAAATGAATTCTTGATAATTAAAGCGTATATAGCCATCCTTTGCGATAGTAACTGTTCCATTAATAACACCTCGTCCATTACACTCTAAGAAAGCAGGACCATATTCATCTTTTTATTTATAGTATGCTTGTAACGGTGTTGATTTTTTCAATATCCTCCTCCGTTAAATCAGGCTGAATCAAGCTAAAAAGATCGGGGTGATCCAGTCGGGTGAAGAAATCAATGCGCCATTCCCTTTTCTCATGCATGGTTAAGCCGTAAAAATTAAGATCCTTTACCGCCTCAGGACTTTTAAAAAGATCCATATGTTCAGCTAGAGCATCGTCCTTGAAAACTTGTTGCGTATAATAAAACAAATAATAGATGTACTTGTTAAGGTTATACTTGTCACTGTAAGCCACCAATTCATTGACACTTTTTTCCATATGCCTTTTATAGAAGCAGTAAATATCCTGGTACATATACGTGGCAAATGCATTTTTGAGCTTAAAACAGTAAATAGAGTTCATTTCCTTATAGTGATGCAGGCATACTTCAAGAAATGCAGGCATGACCGACAATGATTTAATCGTTGTACCATACATATCTATAGAGATAGTGTCTGATAGTATTTCTGCCAGTTCGATTCGCTTGCCTGTATACTCTCCCCAAAAAATATCAACATTTACATCGATATTCAAATCAACATCTCTGTCCTTGACGTAGTAAAACGGCGCCATCTGGTGGGAATTTATAAACATAATTTTTTCTTTTCTAGTTAACGGTCTCGGATTACCCTGTTCATCAAAAACTATATTCTCAAAATGATACTTATTCAGAATTTCAGTAACTTGTGGTAAATGATCTCTAGATACTAGAAGATCAATGTCGCCAGAATCCCGATAACCCAAATCGCCATAAGCCAATAGGGACAACGGTTCTCCCTTGATGACAGCGTACGGAATGTCTTGTAGCTCCTCAACGACCGGTTTGATCAGCTTGTACCATACGGCGTTCTTCTTAATGATTGCGTCTTCCTTGATTCGTAACCTGTCTGAATTTGCGACATTCCAATTCATCTTTGACCTGCCCCTTCATTTGAACATGCAAAACTTGAAGCGCTTCAACTGTCCTAATCATTTGATCCATCGTCCCTAACGAGATTCGAATATGATCGTCATATCCAAAACCGACAAGCTCTCGTATAATAATATTAAATTTGGTATACATCTGTTCAACGATTACTTTGCTATTTCGCATCTTAATTGTGACAAAATTAGTCGAGCTCGGAATATACGCGATCTCCAGCTTATCCAATTGCTTGTAAAACCATATTTTAACTTTTACACTTTCTTTTACTGTATATTGCAAATATTCAACATCCCTGAAGGCTGCCAAAGCCGCCGCGCAAGCCAGGCGATTGAGATTATACGGAAGTGCGTTTCTGATTTGGTTCAATTGCTTAAATTGATTATTGGTCAAGGCGTATCCACAGCGGATGCCAGCAAGTCCATAGGCTTTGGAAAATGTTCTTAAGATTAAAATATTGTCATATTGATCCATCAATCCTACTGTAAGGTGTTCCTGCTGTGTGTACTCAATATAAGCTTCATCAATTACGAGCAAAGCATCATATCGATTACAAGCTGCTGCGATCTTGCATAACTCTGCATAGTTCAGACAAGTTCCTAAAGGGTTGTGCGGATTACACAGAAATACAATCGCCGTATCCTCATCAATGGCGTGACAGATATGATTCACCGTATGTTCATCGTTCGAAAATTCAACTAATGTTCTTTTTGTAATCATGGATGAATATTTATAACCGCCAAACGTTTTTTCTGTAGTGATAACTTTATTTTTTTGCTGGTTTACGAGTAACGTGATCATGAAAATAAGCTCATCGGTGCCGTTTCCTAGAACAACCATCTCAGGATTCAGATTATATCTTCCCGCGATCTCATTACGCAATTCGGTATATGCTGAATCGGGATAATAATGAATTCGTTCTATTTCAGCATAAAGCGCTTCAATGACTCTTGGCGAGCATTTATATGGATTTTCACTTAATGATAATCGAATATCGTTTGGGTGTAATATGGAGCCACTGAATAATGTGGGTTCAAATTCCATAACATCATTTTGCATTTGCCGTTCATTCTCCCTCATGTGGCATCTCCCAATGAATATAATTGATCCAATGCCAGCTTTTACTTCAAGAAATTGATTATATCCAGCCCATCCAACGCCCACGCATAACGCTTAAATATTGACTTAGCATATCGAATTCTTAGCCCCATGTCATAATCATCTGATCCCAAATAGTTGATTTCGCGATAAAAATGACACAGTAGCGATTTTCTGAAATCCTGGAAAAAGTCATCATAGCTATAAGAAGATTGCTGTAAACCCGTACACGCATAGTAATGCCTCAAGAGAAATTCGTATTCAAGCTCCATTGTATGAGGCTCCATATTCCCCACTATAAATAAGGAAACATCGTAAGCTATATTCCCTGTTCTCGCCATCTGCCAGTCAATTACAGCAATTAAATCGTTATAATCATTAAAAATTAAATTATCCAAACGTAAATCAAAATGAATTAAAGAAAGCGGGTGCCGCTCCACATCGATCCATATCTCTATATATTTGCGCTCCATGATATCGGATGCATACGCAAACGAATGGGGCATATGATCGCCGAAATGTTGCCAAGCCATGTCCCAGGATGTCTTGAACTCCTTCTGACTGAAGGCGAGCTGTTCCACATTCCAGCCAGTCATCACCGATTGGTATTGAGTAACGGAGTTAAACCAATAACGATGAAACTCGGCCAATTTTTCAAGAATAGCTGCCGCTGTATGAACATTGCATCCCTTGAATTGATTTCCTGGCACATGATGACCCAGATCCTGCAAAATCATCATAAAATCGCCTGATTGGTTATCATGTTGACTGATATAGCAGATCGGATAAGGCAATGCGTTTTGTAATGGTAAAATTTCCTTGTAGGTATATACCTCTCTTTGATAAAAATTCAAATAATTAAATACGCTTTTACATTCATCGTTTTGAATTTTCAATATGAGTGAAACTTCCTTACGCTCTCCCCTCTGAATAAAATACAAGTAAATATTATAAACATTGCTCGTTAAGGCGATATTAGTCTCAAGTGGTTTGACTTCATATGCAAGCAACTTCGCATTGCTCTCTATTTTGTCTAAAACCTCTACTAGTGTTGAGAATGATAATATTCGGGTTTCGTCCAGAACTCCCATTTTAATCTGCCACCTTTATACAGAGAAAACTATGATTCTATTCCGATGTGGAATACCACAGATTATACAAGCTGTTTATTAGCCTCTAGCACACGGATAACTGATCTTTCATATGCTGCTAGCGTATGCTCTACTTCTTCAATTCCATGTGCATAACTTAAGAACCATTGTGACATCCAGGATGAATTGGGATTGCTCCGCAAATCGCCTTTGAATAAGCTGACACCGTTCTGCACCAATTCCTCGATTAGCAGACCGAAAAATGTGAGATTATTATAGGTCAACGCCTCATAGCTATTCGATATCTTCGTCTTATCTGTATAATAAAACTGGAAAACGGACGGGAATCCTTGCCAAATATGCGGAACAGACAATTTATTCAATATCTCGTCGATACCAAAGATCAGCATCGTCCCCATCTTATTGAAGTGGTCGTAAAGCTTGACTTCCTGTACGACATTAATAATCGTATTTGCAACAGCAACAGATAATGGGTTCGCGTCATAAGTCGCTGCCTGATATAAAGACCCATCCCCCAGTAAACCCATAATTTCTTTCGTGCCGGCACAAATTCCGATAGGCAGTCCCCCGCTGAACGCTTTGGAATACGTTACAATGTCTGCATACACATCATAATATTCCTGAGCACCACCTAGTGAGAGACGCAGCCCAGTTATACATTCATCAAAAATGAGCACTGAACCGTTCTTGCTAGTCTTATGGCGAAGTAATTGCAAAAATCCTTCGTTGGGGGGAATTGGCCCTGCATGGCATAATACCGGCTCACAGATGATTGCCGCAATTTGATCACCGTATTGCTCAAAAACTTCATTTAATTGCTCTGTATTGTTCCACTCGATTGCAATGATCTTCGTAGAATAATCCCCAAGCAGCCCTTTATTATAAAGAAGCTCCGGTACGAATCGGGAGATTTCTTCTGTAAACCAACCGTGGTAATGCCCCCAGAACTTCACGATAATAGGACGATTCGTATATCCTCTAGCCAATCTGATAGCCAGATGTACAGCTTCCGAACCGCTATTCACCAACCGAACAGCGTCTTTACGAGAAATTTTCTTGATGTTCTCAGCCAACTCATACGCCAAGCGAAAGTGATGATCACCAACATTGATGCATTTGCCCGCTTGTTCCCGAATAGCTTCTACAAGCCGAGGATGAGAGTGCCCTAGAATATGGCAACAATTTCCCAATAAGTAATCAACGTATCTCTTGCCGCTCTCATCCATTATCCAAGCTCCATTGCATTTATCTACATAGATATTAGATTCTGAAAAACGATTGGATAAGCTGTCCACTTGAATCCCTCCAGTTGTTATCAATTGATTTGCTGTTCATAACTTTAGTGAATTTATCAAATGTTGTTCTATCGACCGCAAGTTCTCCAATCGCTAAACATCCATTTGTTCCTCCAGTAAGTAGCAGGCCCAAATCATCTTCCACAATGACTTCCAGTTGTGCCATTTCTTCTTGGCTAAAACGAGGATCATATACAACTGCCCCATCAATTCCCTCATCTTTTAAGTTGATGATGAGTTGCTCTGAATCCGAATTAAAAGGTCTGTAATCTAATATGCAAACTCCTCTATTACGTTTTACCCAAGAAATGAAGCACTCCGCTGAATCGTCCAAAATATCATTCTGATCAAAAATTATCGTTTGGTTTTTGGGAGGCAAGTATCCAATAAAATTCATATTTTCGTTTTTGTAAACACATTCCTTTACAATTCCAGCTAGTAGTTGGAGATTCTTTCCTGGGGAAGCATTATAGGTTTGGATGAGTGAAGAGTTCTTTCCATATTCAAATAAGATACCAACCACGGATAAAGAGCTCGTTTCATTTAACTTATGCAATTTCCCCAGCGTTTCCTCATCAGTATCACATTGTTTCACGGTTACATCAGCATATAATCCATATTGGGCTACACTGAGTTCAGGAAATAGATAGTTAAAATGCTCATAATACTCGTTTCCACAGTCCGGGGAGTGAATTAAGTTCTTCATGTCATTACTCGATAACCCGAATTTTCCACGAATCGTTTGCTTTATATCTATCAGTTTTCCAACGGCATACTCTCCATAAACCAACAAGGCGATTACTTTGGACTTGGACATGTATTTCGCATATTTATCATTATCAAACCTTGTTCGTATGGTTTTAATAACATCCTCGTATTTCATATGAATTTCTTTTGTTGTAATTAAGCTCAGGTTATTTTCTTCTAACATAGATACTAGTAAACCCAGCACGCCTCTCTCGATACCATCTGGCTTTAAAACCACTATGCCATATTCTTTTCCGTCATCCATTCACTATGGCTCCTTTTGAATGTTCATTTTATCATTTCGCACTATTCTAAACCCCAACTGGTAAACTGCTGTTCGATCCTTTTCTTCAAATCCATTAGGAACATGGACGCTCTTCTACCTTCCGTAACTCGATGATCAAAAGTAAGAGCTAATGTGACGCGATTCAGTTTATCGTCAAGTGAAGATACCCCTAGAACAGCCGCTTGTTTCTCACTAATGAGAGGGGTAAAAAAGGCAACCTGCTCGTTGGATAGATCGCTGATAGTGAAGGTGCAACCTTGTATATCCGCGGGTCTAAGTGTATTCTTTATATACTTTTTCATTACGTTGATTATTGTGCTTTGGATTTCCTTAAGGCTCATAGCATCTACATCTGGCAACTTGATTACTTTCAATCCTTTGTCGATATCAATAGCTAAACCAATTGCGACATAATTGTACCAAGCCATTCCGCCGTTTAAGTAAAATGCGTTCATCTCCTTATACTCTTTAAGTAAATCGAAGACTTCCTTTACAATAATAGATAATAGATAATTATTGTTGTTTTTCTGAGGCAGCAGATCATTAAAATTAACGTGCATGTATACGGTGCTGGTCACACTACCAGCTTTGAGCAACTGATTGATCTCTGCATTTTTGGCGGGAGTATGCTGTTTATAGTCGAAGGCATCACTTTCGCATATAACAGACTCTTCGTTCTCTTTTTTACTGCCTACATTCACAGGAATCACTTTCTTCACATCATCTTTGCTGACCAGATCTTTTCCCCCGAACAATGACTTGTCTATCCCAAGAGAGTTGATTAATTCCATCGCTTGTATGGAATATCTGGTCCCTGCCTGATCCATTTCTCGAATTTCCAGCTTAGATCCTGGATTTTCTATCTTGACCATCTTCTCCGTATGAATCCTTGCAGCAAGTTGCCCAATCTTCAGCACATCGCCTTCTTTGCAAAAAAATTCAATATATCCTTCAGCCTCCGCAGAAACAGAAACATTGGCCTTTGAAGCCTCGAATTCCAATATGGTTTCGCCTGACGAGATAACATCTCCCGTTTGATAAAAAAGCTTTAAAACAGTTACAAATTCATCATTCATGTACTCTTGGGGTATGTATATATCTTGCAAAGCTGCCACCGTACCAGCCTCCTCGTGAGTTACGCATGCCTTGAGTTCTTCCCAATAATCTGTATAATTCGATCTCGATTAACCAGTATTTCTCCCTCCAAATTTCTATTGGATGGGATAGGCACTGACAGGGAAGCAATTCTTCTGACCTCAATCTTATCTGTCATTCGTTCGGAGACCGTTGCAATAACTTCACTTCCTACTCCATATGCCATGCTTCCTTCTTCTACTACATATAAAGATTTGGTTACATAGACGGAACGGAATATCCCTTCATAATCAATCGGTTTAATTTTGGTTAGAATGATAACTTCCGCTTTCACATCATACTCCATAAATAATGGCTCAATGCACTCTTCGACCAGGCGACTTACTCCTCCATAGGTCACAATAGTCACTGTCGGCTGCGAAATATAAGGCCTTATTCTTAGAATCGGATAGCGATGAGACAACGTAAATTCATACACAAATTGCCTCACACGCGGTCCAGTGAATTTTTTGGCATAGTCCAGTTTATTTTCAATTACGATAACTGGATCTTTTTCATGCTGAATAACGGCGTGATAGATGATTCCTGGATCTATCATTGAGTTCAGCGCAACAACACTAATATTATCGATCGTTAACAAAAGCTTGTCCAACGTTTGCGAATGAGTAGGCCCATATCCTCGTCCCCCCCCCATAGGAGTTCGAATTACAATGGGACACTCAACCTGATGATTGTACATCTTCCTAAATTTAGAGGCGTGATTTAAAATTTGATCGATACATAAGGAAACGAAGTCGCCGAACATGATCTCCAGAACAGGTCTGTATCCAGCGAGAGCCAGACCATTTGAAACACCTGTGATAGCTGCTTCGCTGATTGGCGTTGATATAACCCTTTCGGGGAATTTTTCACTCAAATCTTTAGATATTTTGAAAGTCCCCCCATATGGAAATAGGACGTCTTCACCAATAAAGAGCAATTTATCGTTTTTTTTCATTTCCTCTGCAAAAAATGCATAGATTAAATCGGATTGGTGTGTTGAAATGCTTGGAAGCTCCACCCAATCCATCTTCGTTTCGCTAGCCATACCGGGAAAATAATATTCCTGAAAGCTTAACTCATCCGACGCTTCGATTTCTCTGACTACTTCATCCAACTCTTCATCTATACGTTCTAATAATTGTTCGTATATCTGAGGATTATTCATCCGAAATTCATGAATCGGATCTATGGACGAAAACTTTTCTTTCTCGCGAACATCTCTATAGTCGTCACCTTTGGAATGCGGATTCAGCCTGTACGAATTCACAACATGAAATGCCGGGGAGGACGTATTGCGAACATAATCTATACCGTTTTTAGCATTTGTAAATAGTTGATCCAAGTTCCAAATATCGCTTTGAAATGTTGCAATTCCGAAACTTTGGGCTCTGTCGACGATGCTGCCGGCAAGGGCTGTGCTTTGGCTGGTTGATTGGGCATAATAGTTGTTTTCACATACTAAGAGCAGCGGAAGACGCCAGGTAGAGATGATATTCATCGTTTCATATAGTACGCCTTCGCCTAATGTTCCATCCCCGATAAAGGCCATAACAATATGATTGGATTGGTATAATTTCTGCGCCATCGCCAATCCGGCAGCTACGGGAACCATACCTCCCTGAATCCCATTAGACAAAAACCGGTGTTTGAATAAATGCTGGCTGCCCCCTATCCCTCCGCAGGCCCCCGTTCTTTTGCCCATCACTTCGGCAATCAAGCTTTTATAATCTTTGGTATACGAAATATAGTGACCATGACATCGATGATTGGAGATCACATAGTCATTCTTCTCTACTTGTCCGGCATAGGCGATTGCTGAGAACTCTTGGCCGACACAAGTATGTATGGTTCCGTTCAACTTTCCTGCTGAGAATAATTCCAGTAGTTTCTCTTCTACCCTTCGAATTAAAATGGCTTCCTGAAAGTAAGCAGTATCCATCGTTTTTTCTCCTTGCCCTAGATTTCTATCTCAGCGGCAGAATTCATCAATCCACTATGATTGAATTGATTCCCTTCGTATATTTCGCTATCTGGCAACCTTATCTCTTTTCTACCTATGGAATAATAACCGATCCCTTTAGTCTGCATAGCTTCTGGTTGAAGACAATTTCTTCCGTCAACAATAATAGGTGTTCTCATAATCTTTTTCACCTGTTCTACATCCATCGTTTTAATAGTGTCCCATTCTGTTACGATTAAACAGGCATCGCTATTTTTAACAGATGAATAGATATCCTCATAATAATGAACACTTTCACCAAGATATTTCTTAGCTTGTTGAATCGCCAACGGATCGTAAACATTGACTCTCGCTCCACTTCTCAGAAGTCGCGGGATAATAACCAAAGAAGGCGCTTCTCTCACATCATCCGTATTTGGTTTAAAGGCCAAGCCTAAAACGGATATCGTTTTCCCCTCAAGCTGTCCGAGTATATCCTCGAGCTTCTTAATCATAACAAGCATCTGCCTGTTGTTCACTTCGATCACCGACTTCAATAATTCGAACGAGTATCCATGTTGATCGGCCAAATGAACCAACGCATGCGTGTCCTTCGGAAGACATGAACCACCATAGCCGATACCAGCATTCAAGAAGCTTTCCCCAATTCGCGAATCCATCCCCACTCCTTTAGCCACTTGACAAATGTCGGCTCCGACTTTCTCACATATATTAGCGATTGAATTTATAAAAGATATTTTCGTCGCCAAGAACGCATTAGCAGTATATTTGATCATCTCGGCATTTTCCAAATCCGTTATAAAAACTTCTGATCCTAACGATTTATGAAGCTCGCGTATTATTTGGGCTGCCCGATCTCTTGTCGCTCCAATCACAATGCGCTCCATGTTCATACAATCGGAAACAGCGGTTCCCTCGCGTAAAAATTCAGGATTGGATACAACGTCAAATGGAATGTTACTATGGGGCCGACAACCTTCAATTACCTGCTTTATTAACCTTCCTGTTCCAACCGGAACCGTACTCTTCACTGCAATGACTTTATAACTATTAAGATTTTCACCAATAGTAGAAGCAACATTAACAACATATCGAAGCTCGGGTTGACCTGTAGGAATCATTGGTGTTCCGACTGCAATATAGATGATGTCGCAACTTTGAACCGCATGTTGTATATCGGTAGTAAAGACCAAACGCCCCGCATTTACATTTATATTTACTAAATCCTCTAATCCTGGTTCATAAATAGAAATCACTCCGCTTGCAAGCATTTCAATTTTCTCTCGGTCATTATCACAGCATATTACAGAGTGTCCCCTATCCGCCAAACATGCAGCGAAAACTAGCCCTACATATCCAGCCCCAATGATTGCAACTTTTTTCATATAACCGCTCCTATTTGCATGATATATATAGCAAATACCTTCACTATTCATTTGTTATGGATTAAAAAGTGTTGCTTTGATGTTTAATCTCACCTTTATTTCTTCTGTACTCACTTGGAGTAACGCCATAATGCTTTTTGAAGTAACTAGAAAATTGCGATCTCGATATATAACCAACGCTTTTGGTAATTTCATCGATTGAGAGCTCCGTATTACACAACAGTTGCGAAGCTTGATCAACTCGCACTCTTTGTAAATATTGCATCGGAGAACAGTTAAATACTTTAGAAAACGTATTACTGAAATAAACAGGATTACAATTAATTGAATTGGACAAAAAATCCAATGTAAGAGGCTTCATATATTGCTTCCTTATCATGCGGCAAATTGAAATTAGTCGGGGATCAAGCATTTTCTCCAATGCTTTCTTTCGTGGTGCTTCCAATTCAAGTTCACTTTTAATGATCTCTTTAAATATTTGATTCATGCATTCTGCACTATGGTCTGTCACTTTCGTAAATGTTTTTTGCATTTCTTCCATTAACATTTGAACATTTGAATTCGTTTTATCAATAAGGAAAAGATTCAGCACATGTATATTTCGTATTTCTTTGGGAACTAATATACAAATTCTAACAATAATAGGAACAGACGAATGATTAAAAATGGAAACTTCATTCCCCACTGCAATATAACCACTTGATAGAAGATATTTCTTACTTCTTTTCTTTAAAGTAATTGATTCTTCTGTCTCTATAATTAGCCATTTTGATGTGCCTCCAGTCCACTCCTCTGAATGACCGGGGAAAATTACTAACTTGGGTATGACAGCAGAAAGACACCAATCCATTTCTCCACTTCCTAAGGGATTATTAACCATTTAGTAATAATTCTATCTTATAAAAATTTTTTTTACAATAAAATTATGTTTGATATGTAAAATTGGTCCATATCTGTACATTCGATTCTTTGGTCCCGATTCTGCATAAGCCATCAGTCAAGGGGTTGAGGACGGGGGGGGGTTGATGAAGAAGTCAACCTGCTAGATGATATACCACGCCCTGATAGCTTGGTTTAGGAGCACAATTTATGTTATAGCCTCCGAAAATTATTATTTTATGCAATTCAATAAATCCGTCATTAAATGATAATCAGATGTTTTTATGGAATCACACATGTCGATAATTTCATTCATTAAACGTTTATCATAAGTAAAATTATATTTTATAACCATATTACGCAATATAGTAGAATCTTCAATAATTAATTCATTCTTTTCCTTTAATCTAATAATTTCTTTATTATCAAAAATATTTAATTTATTTAAATAACCCAAGCGAATTCTCATCATAACTTTATGATCGCACAATATATGGAAAGGTCTTATGTCAAGTTTATATTCTTTGCAAAAAACATCAATAATATAATTGTAAAAATTCAAGCCATATAAATTATCTTTATTATAACTTGTATATGTAAATTCAAACTTCCTCAAACTATCTCTGCAATTTATATAATCTTCAATAAATATTTTAAATTGATCAATGTTAAATATATAATCAGAATCTTGGTATTTATAAAGATTGATTAAATAATCGATACCCTCAATGCTTTTATTAATCTCTTCATAACTTACTGTCTCCCTTACATATTTCCCATTATCATAAAAATCCGATATATATATTAGTTTTCTTTCCTTATCAAAACCATATATAAATGTTGTATGTATAAAATGTTTTTTTTCAAAATGAGAGGAACATCTCAAATAGAAATTATCAAGGCAGGCATCTAAATAATATCCCTGATTAATTTGATATTCTATATAATCCGTAAAATCAATAAAACGTGCTGTGGTTTGATTATTTCTTAACCATCCAAAAAATGGACAAGAATACCCAGGAATGATGTGATTATCTGTATCCGCATGATCATAGAAATCTGCGCTTGTGATAGGATGGTAGGGTCTAATTATTAATTGTATATATCGATCACATAGCCACGGAAGCACTTTATCTTCATTAATCCATAAAAATGACAATGTGTTAGCGATAGCTGGAAATGATGTTATTGGAGGATATGTAACTGGGAGAATATTTTTCATAATGCCACCCTTCCTTTACATAAAAGTAGTTTTGATTATTGTATGTTAAGGCGAGAATGTGTCAATTTCAACTACAGCATCTGGTATATTAAAGTGTGACTTACTGTTGGATCATCGTTTTCTCTTGCAGTTTAGCAAACTTTACAGGCTGTTCTGGATATATGTTTTGAACTTCATTCTATTTCACGTTTGATCCCCCTTAGCTTTTTTTATATATTATATCATTATTTAGATTTGAGTACCTTAAATGTAATTTTACTCTTAGTTCACCAGACTGTTCCTTGTAGGGTTGTCTGCCTACTCCTGCTCTGTCATATCATACACCGCTCCGCATATGACTATATCGGACAGGCTTCGAAATTGTTATGACGATAAAATATTATCATTCGAAAACACCGTCATTATGATTATAATGATGAAAGTACCAATAAAAGGAGGAGATAGGAATTATGAGGTTTATTGGAATTTTAGTCGCCATTGTACTTCTCACGGGATGTACATGGGAAGTCAATGCAATGAAGGGAGCAAGCAAGCCGCAGGGGAAGGAATCGGTGGAGGTGCTGAATGTGAATCCTGATGTGTACCAACAAGCAAGAGCGCTTGGCCGAAGCGTCAATCTGGGCAATGCGCTTGATGCGCCGTATGAAGGGGCATGGGACATGGCGCTGGAGGAGTCTTATTTTAAGCTGATCAAGGATAAAGGCTTCGACTCCGTTCGCCTCCCGGTTCGCTTCTCCAATAAAACGACGTGGGGAGCGCCTTATACGATTGATGAAGGATTTCTGCAACGGGTCGATTGGGCTATTGATAAAGCCTTGGAGCAGAATCTTGCCATTATTGTCGACCTGCATCATTTCGAAGAAATGTTTACGAACCCGCACGGTCAAAAGGATCGTTTTCTCTCGATCTGGAATCAGCTTTCACAGCGATACAAGAATCGTCCAGCACAGGTGTATTATGAGCTGCTGAATGAACCGAACGGGGCACTCACGCCAGAGCTGTGGAATCAATATCTTAATGAGGCGATTACTGTGATCCGGGCTAACGACCCGCATCGTACATTAATTGTCGGGGGGACAGATTGGAATAGTGTCGACGGCCTGTACAAGCTGCAGCTTCCGGCGCAAGACCGCAATATTATTGCGACCTTCCATTATTATGGACCGATCCTGTTTACGCATCAAGGCGCTGAATGGATGACGGCAGAATACGGTACGACAGGTCTGACCTGGCCGGGCCCGCCAGCACATCCGGTTGAACCGGTTCAAGCAGCCAGGAACGTGGACTGGGTTGCGAATTTCTTCAGAGATTACAATACGAAGACAGGGGCAGACAATCCTGCCAGCAGAGAACGGCTGGTTGCAGATTTTGAGCGTGCAGCCAGATGGGGACAGGATAACGGCAGACCTATTTTTCTGGGCGAATTCGGCGCCTACAAAACAGCAGACATGAACTCGCGGATCACCTGGACACAGACGGTCAGAAGCGAGGCCGAGCGTCTTGGCATGTCATGGTCGTATTGGGAGTTTGGCGCAGCCTTTGGACTGTATGACCGCTCCGCCCATGCCTGGAGAGAAGATTTGACGAGTGCCCTGCTTCCATAGCAAGAACGACCCATTGTCGTATAGCCTTCACTTCTCCGCTTCGTGCGGAGGGGGGAGGCTTTTTCTATGAATCCATAGAGAGACCTTCGCAAGGGCTAGTCCGAGCGTGGGCAGCAGGTTAACAAATTGTTATCCTAGCTATTGATTTATTATATAACCTTCGACGGGCCGCTTTTATAATTAAGGCATATCAACCTCCATGGAGTAGCTGCAGCGAAGTGGAAGCCATAATGAAGAAAGGAAGCAGAAGGATGCATACAAGTCAAACCTCACATGCGGTGACGGATCTGGTGAAGAAGGAAGCTCCTCCCGCACACCGCGGCAATTGGAAGCGCATGCTGGTTCTTGATGCCATGCTGCTGCCTGCTGTCATTCTGACCCTGATATTTGCCTACATCCCGATGGGGGGGCTTGTCATCGCCTTTCAGGACTTTAAGCCCTGGCTCGGCTTTGCCAGATCGGAGTGGGTCGGCCTGGAGCATTTCCAGTATTTATTCTCTACACCGGAGTATGTGCAGGTCATCTGGAACACGCTCATTATTGCCGCTATGAAAATGATTGCAGGTCTGGTGGCTCCATTTACCTTTGCCCTGCTCTTAAATGAAGTCCGGTTGTCACCGTTCAAAAGATCCGTACAAACGATGGTCTATTTGCCGCATTTCCTCTCCTGGGTGATCCTCGGGGGGATCCTGCTGGACATGCTGTCCAGCGATGGGCTAGTCAATCAAGCGCTGGGCGCTGTGTTTGGCATCGATCCTATCTTTTTCCTTGGAGATGGCAACTGGTTCCGATTGGTGGTGGTCGTAAGCGATGTCTGGAAGGAGTTCGGCTTTGGCGCTATCGTGTTCCTGGCGGCCCTCTCCGGCATTAATCCGTCGCTCTATGAGGCGGCTGAGGTGGACGGCGCGAGCAGGTGGCAGCAGACGCTGGCTATTACGATTCCGGCGATGATTCCGATTACGATCGTGGTTGGCACTCTCTCGCTAGGCAATGTGCTTAACGCAGGGTTTGACCAGATCTTCAACCTGTACAATGCGCTGGTCATGGATAAAGGCGACATTATTGACACCTTTGTATACCGGGTCGGCATCGTGGACGGAAAGTTCGGGTTCTCAACAGCAGTGGGCCTGTTCAAATCCATGGTCGGATTTGTGCTTATTGTCGCCGCTTACCGGCTCGCCTACAAGCTTGCCAACTACCGGATATTTTAGAAGGGAAGACATGCAGCCATGTATTACAAATCCAAGCCGTACAAGCTATTCTCCTGCTTCAACTACACTTTTTTGCTAGCGCTTTCTATGCTGTGCGTGATTCCGCTCGTTCATATCCTTGCGGTGTCATTCAGCGGCAAGGCGCCCGCCAATGCGAACCTGGTTGGCTTATGGCCCGTACAGTTCACCTTCGACGCCTATGACAAAACACTGGCTAACGAAAACTTTCTACGCGCGTTATGGGTCGCCGTGCAACGAACGATAATGGGCACCGCCTTGAGCATGCTGATTGTGTTGCTTGCAGCCTACCCGCTATCCAAGGAAAATCGCCAATTCAAAAGAAGGAATGTGTATACCTGGTTTTTCGTGTTTACGATGCTGTTCCATGGCGGCTTGATCCCATTCTATATGCTCATTCAAGAGCTGAATATGATGAATACGATCTGGGTGCTCATCCTTCCCGGAGCCGTTTCCGTATGGAACATGATATTGCTGCTGAACTTCTTCCGCGGCGTGCCGAAGGAGCTGGAGGAAGCGGCCTTTATAGACGGAGCCGGTCACCTGCGAACGCTGTTTCATATTTATTTGCCGGTATCGCTTCCGGCTCTGGCTACCCTGTCGCTATTTGCAATGGTAGGGCATTGGAATTCATGGTTCGATGGTCTGATCTTCATGACCGACCATAAAAATTATCCGCTGGCCACCTTCCTGCAAACGATTATCGTGCAGCAGGATTTCAGCAAGGTTACTGTCCGTCCCGAGGATCTGGTCAATATCTCTCAACGAACGGTGAAGGCAGCGCAGATCTTTATCGGGATGGCTCCGATTCTGCTCGTGTACCCTTTCCTGCAGCGTTTCTTCGTCAAAGGCATCGTGCTTGGAGCTGTTAAGGAATAACCCTTTGATAGCAGGGCTGGCCTAAAGGAGGTGTATGTCTGAGAGATTAGCCCAAAAATTTCATGTACAATTGGGGGAGACGCAATGATATGGACAATGAAGAAGACAGCAGCAGCTTTGCTGGCCGGGGCCATGCTTACCAGCTTGCTCGCCGGCTGCAGCAACAGCGCCAGTAGTGACGGAGGCCGTGCCGAGACTTCGACTGAATTTTATTCCGCCAAATTCGAAAATGGCAAATATGTGGAGCCTGTCAGCATCACGACAGTGTTTCCAATTGGCAGCAATCTGAAGTTTAAAAATGGTGAGAACATCGAGAACAATGTGCATACCCGATGGGCCAAGGATACCCTTGGCATCGACATCAAGTATTTGTGGACGGTCAGCGACCAGAACAATGCCTACCAAACCAAGCTGCGCCTTATGCTGACCTCCAAGCAGGAGATGCCTGATATTATCGCATTCCGTGGGGATCAGACCTTGATTAGCGACCTTATTGAATCCGGTCAATTCGCCGATGCGGGCGAGCTGTTCGATCAATATGCCTCCGATACGTATAAGGAGGCGATGAGCCAGGACCCCGATGTCTGGAATCCCTACATCCGTGATGGCAAAAGAATGGCGATTCCTGTGCTTGACAATGCCTATAATAACGACGGTGTCATGTATATCCGTGAAGACTGGCTGAGAAACGTGGGTATGGAAGCTCCCACAACCATAGATGAACTGGAAGCCGTAATGGAAGCCTTCACCAACGGCGACCCTGATCAAAATGGGCAAAAGGATACGCTAGCTCTATCTATCGGCTTCAAAAACAATCTGGCCACCTGGATGTCGGATGCAGGCTGGATCTTCGGTATGTTTGGGGCGATGCCGAATCAATGGAATGAAGACGCGGACGGAAAGCTTGTCTACGGCTCCATTCAGCCGGAGATGAAGCCCGCTCTGGCGAAGCTGCAGGATTGGATGAAGAAGGGTTACATCTCTCAGGAAGCAGGACTGTATGACGAGGTGAAGGCCTCTGAGGCATTCACCGCAGGGAAGGCGGGGATTATCGTCGGCCCTTACTGGATGACGGGCTGGCCGCTTCAGGATATGAAGGCCAATCTGCCTGGAGCCGAATACAAGGCATATCCGCTTCCGGCGGGACAAGACGGCAAGGTTGGCCGCAGAGGAACCTCGGTGAATTCAGGGGCTGTGCTGATCAACAAGAATATGAAAAACAAGGATGCATTCTTTGTGTATCAAAACTACCTGTTCGACCATTGGGCGAACCCATCTGGCGAAGGGCCATTCACCAAGGGATTTGCGGAGGGCTATGATTATGCCATTGGTCCAAACGGAGAGCTGTATGGAGAGCAGGACAGCGACAAGATCGAAGGCGGTTGGGTGGACACCATCCGCTACACACTGACCTTTGATGGCGCGATCATTCCACAATTGCGTATTAACACATTAGCCAAAATCGCTAACGGAGAAGAAGCGGTTACGCCGTATGAGAAGGCTATGCTTCGATCGATCCCGGAGCAGATCCAGGCGGCAAAAATCGTCATTGATCAGAAGGATTCGATCATGATGAACAAGTTCACAGGCAGCCCGACCAAAACCCAATTGTCCAAGGGAGATATGCTCGACAAGCTGGAGAAGGAGGTGCTGACCAAAATTATTTATAACAGAGCTTCGATTGACGAATTTGATTCCTTTGTGGAGAGATACCTGTCCTCTGGCGGCCAGCAAGTTCACAACGAAGTCAACGAATGGTACGCGTCGATCCATCAATAGGCAGCAAAGCAGCCGCTCCTCCATTTCCGTCTGACAGCGGATATGGAGGAGTGGTTGGCGTGCACTTATTGGACTTGAACGCCCCCTTGTCGGCTTGGATGCGTCCGTCCTGCGTCTATTGGCGCTTTTCCCGGTATTCCTGGGGCGTCATCCCGTAATATTCCTTGAACACTTTAATGAAATATTGCGAATTGGAGTATCCAAGCTTCTCCGATATGGCATACACCTTGTCCTGGGTGTCGCGCAGATAGGACAAGGCATGCTCCATCTTGAGCTTCAACAGGTAGTCGCTGATGCTGGAGCCGCACAGCTTGCGGAACAGCTTGGATACATAGACCGGGTGGAAGGATACATGATCCGCTATGGATTGCAGGCTCACCATCGCCAGATTGCTATCTATATAGCCTTTGATAACCTGAATCAGACCCTCCTGATGCAGAGCCACATCCTTCTCCAGCTTGTTCCGAATAAGAGCGATCAACGATTCCGCCCATTCCTGAATCTGGGCAAACGAGCGAAGATCGGAGGGCTGGATAGCTTGCTGACTGCTCCACTCCGACAGCATGACATGGTTCTTGTGGGCGACATAATGAAAGGAAGACAGAAGAACGCTCTTCACCTCCTCCAGATGCTCCTCGGTTTGTTCGGGCAGCTCGTTGAAGACCGTCCTCAGCATCGACAGGCGGTTAAGAAATTCATCCCATTGGGAGGTTTCAAGCAAATGCATGAACGTGGGAGGAGCATAGAGCATGCTTAATGGACGTATGTTTACCGATTCCGGGCGTTCTGTAAGCTGGAGCAGATGACCATGCTCCTTGCCGGCCTGCCTCCGAAGCGCCAGAATCGCCTGGTCGTACATGTCACTAATATCCGCCGGAAACCGTCCCGGGTAGGTGGACACGATCGAGATCCCGCCCTTCAAATAGTCATGCACGTTGCGATGGATCCGCTCGACGAGTCCTGATAGCCATCTGGCGGCGTGGGTCAGCTCGGGCCCGGCATGCGTTCCCCTTGGCTTCAGAAGAAACACCAGATGATGGTTCGCATCGCTGCAGTGCCATAGTGTAAAGAACTCGGTCAGCATCTCGGTCACAATATTGGCTACCGCATATTGAAACAGGTTCATATCACTATAACCAAGGCGGGAAAAACGCTCCTCGAGTCTAATAATGAGCATAAATAATTCATCGCCAAGTTCAACATCCAACTGATAGCTCCTCAGCTTGTATTGAAGCTCCTCATCCGAATAGCGGTACCCTTGAAGCAACTCATTCAGCAGCTTGTCCTTCAGATGGGGCAGATGCTCCTTGAAGGCTCGCATGGCATGATCATAGGAGGCAGCCTGCTCCATCTCATCTATGATGGACTGCACAGTAGATTGCAGGCAGGCGTGGAGCTTCGCGTGATCCAGGGGCTTCACCAGGTACTCCACGACGCCTTGATGAATGGCTTCCTTGGCGTAATCGAATTCCGCATAACCCGTTAACAGAAGACATTTGATCTTGAGCTGTGCGCTACGGATGGACTGGATAAGCTCCAATCCGTTCATCCTCGGCATGGATATATCCGTGATGACGATGTCGATCCGTTCGGTGTGGATGATCCGAAGAGCCTCGTTGGCGGAATACGCCTTGAATACCTTGCTGATCCCGCAGCTCCCCCAAGGGAAGGCGACCTCCAGATCGTCTACAACATAGGTTTCGTCATCAACCAGCAGGAGATGAAACATGATGCCCCTCCTTCCTCATCCTTATGGAAATGGTCGTGCCCTGCCCAGGCTTGGATTCGATCAGCAGCCCCTGCTCCTTTCCGTAATAAAGCTTGATTCTCTGATTCACATTGCGCAATCCGATGCCGATTGACCGCTCTGAACACAGCCTCTCATCCATATAGTGTACTACAGCCTGCAAGCGATCACGCTCCATACCAGCGCCATTATCACGTACCGACAGTATGAATTCGCTTCCCACATCAAGGGCTTCTATCGTAATGAGGCCGGAGTGCTCGGAGAGCTCGAGGCCATGGATGATACAGTTCTCAACGAGTGGCTGCAGAATCATGCGCGGCAATCGGCATGCTCTCAGTTGCTTCGGAACATCGATGTGAAAGGATATTGTTGTTTTCCTGAGCTGCATAATGGATAAATAATGCTCTACAGAGGTTAATTCTTCCTCCAGCGTAGCATCCAATTGCTCGATCTTGTGAATATAGCGGCAATAGGCGCCCAGATGAAGGGTCATGGATCTAACAGCTCCCGTATCATTGACGCTGGCTTTGCTGTGAATAAAGTTCAAGCAATTATAGAGAAAATGCGGATTAATCTGGGCCTGGTATTGCATAAGACGAGCCTCCTTGACCTGAAGCTCTCCATGAAGCACCTGTTCAATCAACACCTGCGTGTTTTCGGCCATTCGGTTAAACGAGCGGCCTAGCAGTCGGAAGTCATAAGCATTCACATCAGTCAGCCTGCTGGAGAAGTCTCCCTGGTCGAATTTTTCGATCGCCTTGCGCAGCTTGTGGATCGGTAGCTGTACCTGACGGTGCAGCAAAAAAATACTGATCAGAGAAAGCAGCAGCAATACGACGATCGCAATCATAAAATAATTGTTGTTTCGCGAAATCGGTTCGATTAATTGCCGCATGGGATGGTAGTCCATGAAATAAAAGTCCATCATGTTCAGCTTCATATAATTGAGCAGATAGGGTGTGCCGTTATTGTCCACTGACAGGAATCCATTGTCCCCCTGCAGGAGCGGGACAATCACCTGAGCGGTTTCTTTCATTAATGGAGCGGAATCGTTCTGGATCAGCATATGATTGCGATAGTCGTACAGCAAGGGCGTGCCGGAGGTGTACTGGCTCATTACCTTTCTAATCTGGCTGAGCTGAATCTGCACCTCGATATATAACGGGCTTTTATGGCTTTTGACCAGATAGGAATAGAAATACTCTCCCGTTTTCCGATCCGACTTGACGGTCCATACATGCAAGGGCTGATCGGGCAGTCTGAATTCGCTGAATGAAAAAGATGGGTCGGAGGATACCGTTTCGCTCTGCTCAGGGAAATAGAGTATAAACGTATTGTTCCATGGGGTTGATGCGCTGTTCAGCGCAAGCTTGTCGATAATGTTCAGCTTCGTCTCGTATCTGCTGTATTCGTCTCCGTAGTTAAGCATATTGGGATAGGCTCGAACCGATTGATCCTCGGACAACACAATGGTATTCATCAGAATCTGCTCAAATTGATTGCTTAATTGAGAGGTCATAAATTCCACCTCCGCAATTTTGTTCTTCTTCAACTCGTCTTGTATAACCTGAACATTAAGTCGATAGATGAGCCAGAACACCAGCACAATCAGGGAGAGCATAATCAGCAGACCCACAATAAGCTTCTGAAAAAGCGATACGCCGGCTTTCATGGATACCTCCCAACAACGAAATATAAAGTGACCATAGGGAAAGCCGCATCGTGGTTAGACGAGCAGTAGCTCACAATGTTTTTTCCATACATACACTAGAGGGGCAATCAGCATATTCACCAAATCGATCAATTTCATAAAACTCGTATTTACTGTAAAATCCGATGGCTTCTACTTGTTGATCTCCGGTTTCCAATCTCATCACTTTATAGTTTTTACTTCTTGCTTTACTTTCCATAGTTTTTAGATGAGACCGGCAATTCCCTGATTCCGGTAATCCTCCAAAACAAAAAAACGCTTTAATTCAACTGCCCTGTCGTCGATTTCCTTGATCGCTCCACATCCAACGGGTTTGCCTTGGAGATAAGCAATAACAATTTCAATCTTATCTTTACTGGGGTCTTCATAATCAACCTGGAACACTTCTTCTGGAGGGTAGAGTTCATATAAATACTTATCAAGTCTTTCTGTTAGGATACTTAAATCAGGATGGTTTGTTTGCACATCCATTAGTTTAATATGATCCATATGATCTCTCCCTGATTTATATTGTTAGCAGCAGTTTAGATGAAGTGAACTACGGGAGTGGCCGCGGCTCGGCGCTGGCTTGCAAGGCACTATGGACTTCATTCCCAAACTGTCTTATATCCTCCAGATAGTCATATCCTTGAGGATTGTGTAATTGATTGTACATACGAACGGCCACAGCCTTATATTGTGGAATCACAAGACACGCACAGCCGGTGATGCCCAATACCTGAAAGGAATCATGAGGTACTTGATCACCGATCTGGTTCAAGGGTGAATGGCTCTGTAACCACCAGATAAAGCCTTGTCTCGGTAATGCTGGATGTAACGTTTTTGGGGTTTGCAGGCTAGTCATTCTGTCGAATACAGATTTCGGATAAACTTGTTCGCCATTTATTTTCCCTTTATGGAGATGCAAATTCCCCCATGCGGCCAATTCGCGAGCACTAATGAACAGATTGCTCTGGTCGCCTGCTGAACTGTCATTGGGTCCAACCCAGTTATGATCCTCATGATAGTGGTTATAGATTAGTAGCTCGTTGTATCGCGTCTGCCACCCCGTCTCAGTAAATCCTAAAGGTTGAATCACGTTATCTATGATGTAGCTTGCCAGTGATTGCCCGGTCAGGCGTGCGACGAGTTCAATTAAGATCGTAATTCCCGCGTTATTGTATGCCCAATCTTCACCGGGTCTAAAGGCTCTCGAATATTGCCCCTCTTGAATATCAAGACCATGTGTATGGGTGAGACAATGACGTATCGTAATTCCACTTGCCGTAGCATACAACTCATTTAAGTAGAGACCGACCTCGTCATCTATGCTACGTATTTTCCCCTCTTCAATGAGCATACTTATGGCCATAGCCAAATACGTCTTCCTGACGGAACCAACATTGAATTGGGAATGCGCATCAACCATTCTAGAAGAAGCAGTATGATCATGTCTTCCCGAGTACCATTCGTTGACGACAAGATCATGTTGTATAACATAAGTCGCTGCCGCAGTTGCTTTTATTTGTTGCCGAATCTGATGAACATACCGGTTAAGTTGATGAAAGTGTTTAGTTTCCATGAGGCTCTCCTTGTTCTTTCGCTCAATTCTACGAATTCTCCAGTCTCATGTTGGTATAGTAGGCTCTAAATCCTGCCCTTTCCCAGAATCGTTTTCCTTCGGGGTTCTTTTCTAATACATCGAGTTCAATTCTCCTTACGTCCTCAAATCGCGTCTTTCGCAACAGATCTATTCCTGCGATTCCGTACCCCATATTTCGATATTCTCGTCTTATAAAATACTGTCTGAGGTAGACTTGTTTTTCTCCTCTATGGAATGAATCCTCTTGATATTGATATAAAGCATAGCCAATGATCGTATCTTCCTTCATTATCAGGTCCATTCCCCAATTGTTCTCGAAGAACTCACGCATACGCTCCTCTAGTTCCTGTATTCCCATGGGGTTCGAACTGTTCTCATCCTCGATGAGCTGCTTATTCATTTCGGCCAATATGTGAAGATCCTCTCTGCCTGCACTCTGTAATCTTAGCGTCATGCGTCTTCCACCTCACTACTCTGCATCGTTTGCTCTGCATCTGTTACTCCCTTTATTGTACCAAATTATGGATTTAATTTAGTTACTTTCCATCTTTTAGTTCTCCATTAACAGGCACAATCCTCCAAATTAGGAATATCTGATTCTTTCATGGCTTGGTTCGTATCCAAATCAATATAAATGGCTGATATTTCCCCAGTGTCTTTCACTACAGTGAAACGAAGTTCATCATGATCTACCTTAAAACTTAGATTACTAATGGTTTGAGTTTGAGGCTCTTCGACAACCTCTTTACCGTAAGCAGCTTGAATATCTTCAAGGGTGTCCCCCACCGAAATGCCTCGTGCAGTTGGCACTTGAATCAGGTTGATTGAAACAATACGCCCTGATTCAAGGGTTTCATTATACAGGTAGTCGAATCTCAACTTTTCATTTTCCTTATTGGGGTAGGAGACCTGATACCATTTAAAGGTCATCCCATTAACCTCGCCGGTTGCCCTAATGCGAATACTCTTATTTGTTTCGCCAATGGGTAGGTGTAATTTGGAGGTTAGATCCTCCATCGGAGTTTTATCATTCAGGGTTACACCATTGTAGATTACATCAAGATCCGCACTGGAGAACCCTTCAGGACTAAGGTCTGCTAATTCAGTCGATCCCTCCGTTCTGCTACATCCGAACAACATCATAGAAAGCAGGCATACCACACATAGTAGGTACACACCATTTTTTCTTCGCATCAGCTTGTTCCCCCTCTTATTTCATATACCGGGTGTGTCTGGCTAAGTTCGCTGCTTTAACTGCAGCTTCTACCCGAACAAAGAGCGTCGGCGACGAGGCTTACACCTTATTCTTCATATTCAATCAGCCAGCAGTCCCTATATTGTCCTTCATGATACTCATGCTTCTCCAGATACTTCTTCTTCCTAAACCCACACCGTTCATATACCTTAAGAGCTCTTGTATTCCATGCTTGTGGGTCCATAACAATCTTCCTGGCTTCCTTGTGCTCGATCAGATACCTCACGGTTTCCTCTATGAGTTGAGTTCCGATTCCGCGATTCCAATATGATGGTTCACCAATGAATTGATCCATTCCGTATATCTTTCCTTGAATGTCGACGTAGCCATACTGCTCAAGCTCTTCTTCATCAATCACATAAAATTGCAAATAACCAATATCCTTCAAATGATATTGAATAATGCAGGGTGTCACTTCATCCCCCTGCTCGTAGAAGCTCTGCTGAACCAATTCCTCGTCATGTACTCGGTCGCGTCCTTCATAGTACTGGAGGACCTCAGGATCTGAAAGCCACTTCACAAGTAGATGGGCGTCTTGTTCTTCGAGAGTTCTTAGGCATAGCTCCTTGCTCTGATAAAGTATCATGGGTGTCTCCCCTTTTGATGGTCTGGCGGCAACGGTTGATCGCCGCGCCGCGGCGGTTAAGCGTCAAATATCACACTCTGCCCCTCTTATTATCTTTTTCATTCTTGATAAATTCATCCTTCGTTAATCCGAATAGAATCAGATCATGATATTTTCCATCTGTGTATATGACTTGACGGCGCACTCCTTCTTGAATACATCCGAGCTTCCTCATCATCGTAGCTGAAGCTTCGTTTCCTTCAAGTACACTATCATTAAACTTAGTTAGTCGTCTTTCATAAAAAGCATACCGTAATAGTATTCTAACCGCTCTTGTACCATATCCCTTGCCTCGATGATCTCGGTCGATCTGGATTCCAATACTGAAAGCTCCGTTTCTTTCATCAATACTATTTAAATTTATTCCACCTACATTCTCACCATTCAAGCTCTCAATAGTAAACATTATTCTGCCGTTGTTCGTCGAAAAAGCTGAGAACTTCTCTACAAAGCTCTTCGCCTCTGTCATTGTCGGTGGTAATTCAACTGCACATTCCAATAACCGCCTTGCAGGTGTATCAAATCGGTTATAATAGAATCCCTCCCAGTCTTCAGGCTCAATTGCTCGAAGACGAATTTCTTCGTCTTGCCAATAATAATTGGAATAGATAATTTCTTTCATATCGAAGCCTCCGATCATGCATCGTTGGTTTTGTCTAGCTTCTAAGCATGTGTTGCCATCCTCCTTCCTATCTTAGGAGCTGGGACACATTTTATACCATTTTCTGAGTTGATTTATTTGTGCCTGATGATAACGACTATGATCAGCTATATGCCATAATCCCCATTTTATAGTTGCTTGTTTTTCATTTTCATGTCCAAAATGGACTACCTTATCCAGATCACGATCCGTCAATTGCGTACATGTATCTTCCAACAATTTAATTACATCTTCATAGTCTGACATAAGTGTACTAACAGACATCCCCATTATCATCGGAAGCCTATTATTTCTATCGATCATAGGACCATATTGCTCTTTAACATGATGTGGAAGCGGCTCTCCCTTTATCCTATACACCCAATTTAGATCTACATACAACAGATGTCTGATTAGTTGAGCAATGTTATTATAGCTGTTATCAGGCCCTTTATAGTCTACCTCATCTTGCGTTATACCTTCTGTGATGAGCTTTAAACGTTGGTTATTCTCCTTCACGGCAGAAAATAACATTCCCACAACTGGTGACATATTGGGTTGACCTTGCAAATCATAGAACATTTTGTCTTCCTCCCTTGTCATGTGTTATTTCGTTTTTCTCGGTATAGATGTCATAACATATTCATCGTTTTTTAGCATCTTCCCTATGTACATTATTTGGCCTAAATGTTTTAATTAACTCACAAATAACGGTTTAATTAATTCTTCTTCAAGACCTATAAGCTTTGAAACTGCTTCAATGGATATTGTATTCATGTTTTCCTCAGGCATTCTTCTCATATAAATTAATCTTCCATCCATTATCCCATTCCAAAAAACGGATGTGCCTATATCCATTGTCTTTATAGTATTGATTCAATCTCATATTCTCCGCCATACAATCCAATCTTATTTTTTTCTTTCCATTATTCCTTATAAAGTCTTCAGCCCAAATGATTAATTGTTCACCTATACCAAGCCCCTTGTAATTTCTATGGACTGCAAATCGATGTATATATCCCGATTCAATATGATCAAGCTCCTGCCACAGTTCTGGATCTGACCAACAAATATACAGCGTGCCTACGTATTCGTCATTTAATTTTGCTACAAAGACCTCAAAACCCTTATCAAATAAATCAATCACCTGTTCAATATTAAAATGATCCGGTTCCCACTGATTGATTCCTATTGATTTAAGCCACATTGCCGATCCTTTCCAGAGATCCAAAATATACTGACTTTCATCCCTTGAAGCCCGTTGCACAGTAATTTCGATGCTTTCTTTTATATCCTTCATTTGACTCCCTCCTCAATTAACGTCGCCCCAAGGCTAGTGGGTATATATATTTATCGCTTGTACTGCCCATTTTAGTGCTTTGATTCTTCTGTCTAAGAGCGTTCTTTGAGAACTGTTTACCTTAGCATGAGCATAACTTTTCTCAAGGGATGGGAATAAATCGGTTAGAGTTTTTTTGGCTTGTAAGAGGTCATCATGGGAATAATGGTGGGGTTTTTGATTCCAATCGTATTCAAGCAGTGCTAAACCAATGTAAAGGGCATGAAGTCGCTTTTTTATTAATGTTGTATTGGAGCCTTCATCTGTCATTTTAGCGATGGCATTTTCGGATTTATGGATGGTAGACTGTATCGACTTTAATATATCAGCTTTGTCCGATGGTGATAAATTCTCCACGTTTGCCCTCCATTTATGCATTCATCCTACAATAATTCAGTCCAGAATTTTATAGGTTTGATTTTTTCATAGTTCATTTCGTGATGTGCTTTATCGTTCAATTCAACTTTAAAATATTCTTCTAGATTCTCGCCATAATAGATGATGTCTGTTTGATGCACGGAGAAAATTGGATTCCCGTATTCGAGAGGGTAAGCCGGAACATATCTGTGTGAGTAGATCGGTATGAGTGTCGGAGCTTCAAGATATTTAGACTTACATAGTTCTTTTGCTTCAATTACATGAATTGGTTTAGCACCCCAGCCATCATACCAAAATGAATTATGTTCTATATCAAAGAGCATTCCTTCCAACGGCCAATCTAATCTTTCGAATATAAGGTTAACATTTTTCTCTGAATGATCGCGCCAATTAACAAATCCTTTACTTATAGGAAGTACTATTTGAAGGAATTCACGTAGATCTGGTGGAAATTCTATATTGAATGTGTTTTCGATCTTTACGATTTCGTATTGAGATAGTCCAGAATCGAGTAATATTTTATGCTTCTCAAGCCTTTCAACGATGTCTTTCATATTCATTTTTATTATCTCCTGTAAAGCAATCGTATTAATAACTTATAATTCATGTCGCCCGGCGAATGCCAGGCGAGTACTCAAAATGCAATTACCTTATCTCTATCCAATATCTCTGTATTTCAACTCCATTTATAGTTGCCTCGGAATCTAATACACCGTTATTCTTAATGATTGTTCTCGCCGATGCGATATTATCCTTATCACAAGTCACCAATGCTCTTGATATTCCTAATGATCTAGCATGTCTTAATGACTGATTCAAAATTTCAGTTGCATATCCTTGTCTTCTAGATGAAGGTCTTATACCATATCCAATATGGCCTCCTATCTCTAGCAAATATCTGTTTAGTCTATGTCTAATATTCACTGCTCCAACTATCCGTTCATCATTTTCCAATAACCAGAATGTTGAACTATTTACCGTCTTTTCGTCTTGCAGCGGATTGTCACGTAGGTTCTTTATTTTATCCAAAAAAGAATCAAAGTCTTCATAATCGTATCTTAATACAAAGGGAACCATTCTCTCACCAGTTCCCTTCCATTCTTCGATCATTTCTATGTACTGGAGCTTAAAGTCGGTAGAGGGTTCAACCAGTATCATGTTGCTCATCGCGTCCTCCTTTCATGGTTTTCGCTGATTGATGTCTATCATAGGTAGTTTATCTATCTTTCATTTTATCCATTTGAATTTCACGCAATAATAAAAATAGCGGCAATCCAAATGAAACACCAACTGTTAATGTTCCAATAATCGGTATCCAGATATGCTTTATGCCCATTCTCTTTCCTTCATACAAAATAAATCCAATCAAAACAACTGCTGAAATGATGACATCCAACCAAGCAAATGTACTAATTCGATTCTGTCTTGCTTCATTCACTAGCATCGTCAGATTAAATCCGTTCTCACCGATCCAAGGAATAAGCTCCATGTAAGGCAATATGATTCCTACAATTGTTAACAACCCAAAAAAATACTTCAAGCCTCTCACCTCAAAATTGGCTGAAATTACCCCCGGCGCTTCTTCATCGGGTCCGAACCAAGGAGCGTTAGCGACGCAGCGTGAATAAATTGTTTCAGATACGCTTTGTTAAAATAATTTCCAGCGGTTCATTTTCCAATAATAAACATCCCGAATCTCTGTATCCTAGTCTTCTATAAAAGTGTTGAGCATCTTCGTTTGCTAATGTCGAGGTCATTACAAGTTCAAATCCTCTTTGTTTCATCTGGTCTTCCCAGAATAGAACAACTTCTTTCCCCTTCCCTTTGTTTCGATATTCTTCATCAATCCATATCATATTCAGAAATGGTGTATTATCCCAAAAGTAATTAAATCTCATCCATCCAATTTTTTCATCCGCTTCTTGAAGAATATAAATTTCTTGATCTTCAATTTTTCTTTTCACTAATTCCTTATTAACATGCCTGTCTCTATCCACAATAAAATCATAATCAGACTTTAAAGCAATGTTTATATGCACTGAATATTCCTCCATTTTTTCTCTTGGCTGATTTCCTATAACGTTCTTGCATTCACGAGCTTTCACTGGCTTATTTTTTAATTTGGTATAAAAACTCAACTTCACCATCTAGCAAATATCGATATTCAAATAATTGCATTGTTCGTTCCCTAATTCTCTCCCGTATAACCGTGCCTAGGCTTACCGATCCTTGTGTTCCAAGGTAACCATCATTAATAAATGTCTTCTCTACAAATTCGATTTCCCTTAAATGATACTCTAACCATTCTTTCTGCGATTCAATGAGTGCTTCTCTTGGTTCTCTATCCAATTTAGAAAGAAGCTCTTTATATATTTGATTCAGCTCGTTATCCCAAATCTCTGTATATTTACTTTCCAACGCTCCCCATCCCAAGGTTGTAATCATCTCTTTTGAATTTTGAAATTCATTATATTCCACTTCATAATCATGATCTATAGGATTTAGAAGCATCTCATCATAAAACTCTCCAGACAGATCATAGTTCCCTATGCTCATGGGTAACTTTCTTTTATTAGAAGGATCTTCAACAGGCAGCTCAGAATTTATTATGGATTTAGCTTCGCTGTTTAAGGTAGTCGACGAACTACTATTCTGGCAAGATGAAAGCACTATCATGATAAAAAATAATAAGAGCATCTTACCTTTCATAAATTATCTCCTTAACTATTATCTTTACTATTTATCGGCAATGGGGCATAACATTTGGTGTATCTACGAACCTTCACTGCCTTAATTGATCAAGACAATTGCGCCTTTCTTCTTCCATTGGGAGTGTGATATTACTGAATTCTGTTCCATATAAATAAATGTTCTCAATGTTCATGTTACTCATGTTTGCATCCTTAATAAAGGTTTCAGATAAATTAATATCACTCAATCTACTTCCAGAAGCATTTACATCATTTAATGTTATTTCACTCATATTCGCATTATTCACTTTAGTTTTGGACAGATCTACATTATCAAATTCTAACGCTTGGGCGATCATCTTCTTGAAAGTAGACCCTGAGATATTCTTCATTTCATAGTCCAATTTACTTGTTTCTAAATTCATGTTCACAACCTCCTTTTCCTTATGAAGTTCATGGCATCCTCACCTAATACCAGCGGAACCAGCCGCGGCGCGCTCTATCCTTTATTTTCTTCTAAAATTTCTTTAATTTGTTGAATATGTCTTTGTTCATGAAGGTAGAGGGATTCGAGCCATTCTATAAGTAGCATCTCTTTAAAAACAGGGTGTACATAATATCTTCTACTTAGCACTGAAGAATCTTCCACTTTACTTAAAAGTTCATGTAGCTTCTGTCTTGAATTGTTCAGTTTTTCTATAATCACTTGGCATTCTATTACTTCATTAGATGGTTTAGCAATTTCAGGTGCTTCTATCTTTTCACTTCTGTCTAATAGACGTTCTACGGGTTTTTTAGCTATAAATGAATCTTCCTTGCTCTTTAATCCCTTCCTTATTGCTGCGACATACAACTCCTCTGTGATATAAAGATGCTGACAGACCTGACTAATACTCCAACCTCCAAAGTCTTTCTGTTTATTTATTTGATAACCATTCATACTTGCAACAATTACGAGTAACTCGGTTCTGGTTTCTTCTAATTTTTGATTGATTTGTTGAAATTCCATAGAAAAAAACTCCCATCTTTAATACTTTGCGGATTTTTCCTATAAAGTTCTTGCATTCCCGAGCCTTTCACTGCCTTAATTGATCATTGGGAACGGCCGCTTCGCAGCTTCGTTGCATTCTGTAGCCTTCATCATAGGTTTAAGAGTTTGTTGGTTCGCTTTTTTTCCAATTGTGGTATCATACTTTTAAATAAGCCGAGTGCGGCTAACACTCGGCTTAACATTTAGCTTGGATGCGAGCCCCATCTGAGTCGAATAGGAACCAGAACCCACCTGGGCGCTAACCTTGGGGTGGGTTTTCACTTTAATCGTCAATGCATCCTTCACTTCCATGGCTTCACCTCCTTTCGAAGGGAAACCACGCCCACTCAAGATTCAATTGTCCTTCCTATTGTACCATCATCTCCCAATAACGTGAAGAACAATTGTTCGATGCTTATCTGTAAACCCCAGTACTTATATTTGGAATTAAATAGGCGGAATCCATTCCCTTCCTATAACTTCTACCAGACCGAGGAGCGCTAGGAAGACTCTTGAACATGGTGTTATATGCTGTATCTGCCCTCTTTGAACAACTTACTTATACCCCTTCGTTATATCTTTCTTCAAATAGTAATGTGTATGTCCTCCCGCATTTTCAATTGTTCCATATATCTCATATCCTTCTTTTAAGTAAAAACCTAATGCTTGAAAACTTAGTGTATCTAGTTTAATAAAATCACATTCTCTTTCAATGGCCATCTTTTCTACTTCTCTTATAAGTATTCTTCCATATCCTGATTTCCGATGTTCTTCTTCTACAAATAAATATTGAATCTCCAACCAATTCCAACAAAACTCCCCGACAATACCACCAAGTATATCCCCGTCTTCATTAACTAAATGTAGCTTCAATTCCTCGTAGCGATCTTTTAATTCTTCTGGGAAGTGTCTACGATTAAACTCTATCATTTTGTTTCTTATATAATCGTTATCTTGGGTATCTATATTTTTGGAAATCATTGTCCTCAACATCATCACTTCCGTATTTTTAATTTTTGTTTATTAGGATTCACGAATCCGAGAGGCATAATCTGCCGCGGCGGTCTTGTGAAGCGATCGTCATGCAGGTCGTCAGACTTTGCCTCGCAGGAGTTGTCTGGCTGATTCCGCTATAGCTCTCAAAATTAATCCCTTAATTTCTTTGTCAAGTAGAGAGCAATATCATCATCAATTAGAACCTTATCGCCGTATTTAACATACTCCTGTCCATTATGAATTCCTTTACCATCTGGGATGTAGCCACGCTTTACATATAATACTTGGGCTACACCATAATCGGAAAATATCCCGACTCCAATTCCAGCAATCGACGATCTCTCACTCATTATTTCTTCGGCTCTGTCCATCAATCTAGATCCTATACCGAGTCCACGGTATTTAATCAAGACATTAAAATCATTCACTTCCGGTATATTCTTCTCCCTAAATGCAGGATAATACGAATTCCAGATGACATTTACATATCCCGCAAATTCACCATCTAATTCGGCTATCAATGTGACTCGTTCCCCATTGTTTTGTTCGGTAATATATCTTTCGTACAGTGCTTCCGGCTTTTCCCACCCTTGTTCTTTGAAAGCATTTGAAATAATAACGGAGTCACTTTCAGTTATCTCACGAATACGTAGTTTCATATTGGTCTCACTTTCTTTATACAGTCTTTTCGATCTGCGGGGATTTCCCCTGCCTACAACTTTACCAGACAGTGGAACGCCAGAGACGATGCTTAACATGATGTTATAAGATTTTGGCATCTCCTTTGATTTGCTGGAGCTTTCAATAACTTTCTTTAATTAATTTCCTTTGTTCTATTGGTAGTCCTTCTGGCCATTTATCCATTGAACAATACATAATCTCCGATATTTCTGAGTTGGGTTTAAAGGTTCCTTCCACTACTTTTCCTCTAAATATTAATCATTGCTGCACCTCATTTATATCTTTACGCCAATTCCTTATAACGTTCTTGCGTTCACGCCCCCTTACTAGGGCGACAGCCGCGTGAATGCCACTCATAATCCGTTTGCAGTCTTTAATATTCTTTAGTAGCTTCCTGTTCACTTCTTTTTCCAATTGTGTTATCATACTTTATAAAGAAGCCGAGTGCGGCTAACACTCGGCTCAACAATTGGCTTGGATGGGTTATCCCTTCTGAGTTGAACAGGATCAAAAACCCACCTCTGGCTCTAACCTTAGGGTGGGTTTTTACTTTCTCTTGTTGTTAGAATTGATGTATGTTAAAAGGGCAAGGATAAACGATCCAAATAAAAACATGATCGTCAATGCATCCTTTACTTCCACGGCCTCACCTCCTTTCGAAGGGAAACCATGCCCACCCAAGATTCAATTGTCTTTCCTATTGTACCATCATCTACCACTAAGGTGAAGAACAATTGTTCGATATTTGGAATTCCACTGACCTTATCTCTTGCTTCAAATCAAACACGTGATAGCTGAATATACACCCACCAAACTAATAAATCACAATGCCTGCTATTTCTCTGATTTTTAATATCTCCTGGCGTTCCGTCGTCTTTATAAATCCTTCATTCTCGTGTGCTATTGTCACCAACCATTCTTCTCCATTCTTATAAAAACACAAATCTTCTAATAAGCCAGGTTGCATCCATTCATATAATCGATCTACTTTAGTTAACAATATTTCTAGTAGTTCCCCTTTACAATCAAAATAATAAACATCTGCGTAATGCCCAAACAATCGCGTTCCTGGCCATTCTTCTTGCTTTCTAATCTCTTTTATATGGAGTTCTTCAATGAATGTTTGGCCTTTTTCATCCAATTCAATTTGATCTCTTTTGACTAAAATGAACTCATCACATAGGGTAAATGCCAAAGATATTAGTTGTTTATATGTAACTCCTGTTGGCTCTTCTAATATTTGTATCATTCCATTCTCCTTTTATATAACACTTTATCTTATAGCCTCATTGCACATAACGTGTTGTGTTTACGAGCCCAAGGGGCTTAAGCTGCCAATCAATCCAGCGCAGCGATTGGTTCTTGCCGGGTGGCCTCGCCACTTAGCCTTGCAAGGTCAGCCAGGTCGAGGAGCTGATGCGACGAAGCGTTAATGCGGTTCTATGCTGTTGGAGCCATCGCCTGAATCCACTTCCTCGCTTTTTACCTTCTGGCGATCCAAGGGCCGTATGGCCCGCAGCGCGAACATTGTGTTAAGTGATGTCGGGGACATCCTAGATTTACTACAAAATATTTTTAGGCTCTTATTTCATTTATAAATCTTGTTATTATTGGTAGGTCTGGAGGACTTATTTGACTTGGGATCTTATCTAACTCGAAAAATTGAATATCCTGTACTTCATCTCCGTCCCCTCTAATTGTTCCTCGGTATTCTTTACATATATAAGCTGCTACTACGTTATATACTTCATCCCCATGTGGATACTGATAATACAGTTCTGGTCCTGAAAATATATCTAGTAGCTCTAATTCTTGAGCTTCTAAACCTACCTCTTCAAAAAGTTCCCGTTTAGCAACTTCTTTCATTTCTTCCCCAGGCTCCATTGAACCTCCCGGTAATCCCCACATACCATTATCTGTTCTTTGTTGTAATAATAATCGACCGTCTCCATCCATAAGGATCACACAGGCCCCTGCCATAATAATAGGATGAGTACCTAATAATTTTCTTAATTGTTTAATGTAATAACTCATTTTTTTACACGCCCTTTTTAAGTCTAATTTCGAAATCCATCCCGCAGACCAAGGCTCCGAGGAGCCGCTGCTTGAATTTTATGTTTTAAGATGTCGACGACTTCATTGAGATCCTTTCACGATCTGATTTATGGTTTATTTCTTGAAAAATCGGGCATTCTCCCCATAAATCTCACATTGTCTTTAACAAATTGATATTCTTCGTATAACCCATGAGCATCCTTCGTTCCGAGAATACCAAATAGGTTCTTATACTTATCAGACGTCGTTATACTTTCGATTAATTTTTTTCCTATACCTCTACCACGATAATCTTCATCTACATAGACATCACATAACCAATAAACCGTCTCATGGTCGGTAACTAACCTCGCCACGCCGACTTGTCTATTGTCATAATATACACCAACACATTCTGATGATTGAAATGATCTTATAATCTTTTCTTTAGGTCTCGTACTAGCCCAATAACTTCTTGATAAGAAGCCACATATGGTTTCATAATTTAATAAAGATTTGTTATCAGAAATAAGAAAACCATCAAATTCAATATGCATTTTGACTTCACCCTTCTTTGTAAAATAAACTTTAGTTTTCCGTGATTTCTTATAACGTGTTCTTTTCACGAGCCCAGCGTATGTCGGGTGACCGGAAAATGCCGAACCAAGGACGAATGTCCGCAGCGTGAATATTATGTTATCGGATGTAACATGCCTTCTTGAATTAGCTGACAAATGTTTGTATTCTTTTCCCGTTCTCAATCCGCTCTTCAAATTGGCCTTTTGTATATTCATTAATCGCTTTCTTCCAAAATACCTGAGCTGCTTGATTACTCTCAATCTGATGCACTTCCCATGGTCCTTTATGTCGATTAAATATATCAGCCGCTACAGCCTTTCCAATCCCTTCTCGTCTATACTTCTTTAATATGAAAAATTCTGCAATTGAATAGTGTTGAAGCTCAAGAAACTCTATTAAATGAACTAAAGCAAATCCTATATATTTTTCTTCTTGTTTTATCACATAAGCAAATTGGTGGTTTTCTTCTTTAAAATAATCTTCTAAAGGATAGGGGCTATACTTCCCATCTTCTTCCACATCAAATTTAAGGAATTCGGAAAAATCATAAATATAAAATTGCATAAGATTATCTAATACTTCTCTGTGCTTTTGATTGACCTGAATGACATCAAACTTCATTTCGTATCCTCCACTCTAAATCTTACCAGCATATTATTTCAGATAACGTTTTGTGTTCATGAGCCCGTGAGGCTTAAGTGACCAACGGGAACGGCCGCAGCGCGGTTAGTCGGTGCTGGGTTGTCTGCCTGACCATGCTTCCTCGAAAAAAATATATTAATTCCTTGCAGTATTACGAATTATCAATTCAACTGAAGACCTTGTGGAGTTCCGGTCAAAATGCAATCCTAGGTGTTGACATTCTTTCATCTTTTGGTTTGAAAATTGATTTTGAGAATTTAATTGTTTTTTAGGCTTTAACGAACTTGCGTATAACGTGTTGTGTTCACGACACCCGGCGAGCGCCGGGTGTGTCCGTATGGACCTTCACGTTATCATTAGACTTTTTACTGATCATAAATACTTGTTTGAATCTTTGTGATTTCTTTAGTTTCTGGATCGTAATTAAAAAAATAAACGATTTTTTCATCATCCTTATATACCCAGAAACCATCTTCATTGCTAGTTCCACTGACTTGTCCATAAATGCTAAAGCCATTAGGTACTACTACTGGAGGTCGCGAATTTTCCACTGACCTTATCTCTTGCTTCAAATCAAACACTTGATAGATCAAAAAGCAAATTATCAATATCAGACCGGCAATTAATAAGTTTGAATTCTTCATAGTTTCTCCTTAAAAGTTAATGATTTTTAATGATAAGCCCTTATCTTCCTAATACTATTATTTCTCCCTTTTCGTTTACTCCTCTAAATATAAATCCCCCAGCATCCTTTGTATTTAGTTCTCTGTAAGCTGTTGCGAAATCATCTTCTAATTTTATTTCGATATATACTGTTGAGTTCTCTTTTATTTCTTCCAAATCATCTGGGATTATGTTGTCGATATTATCATTACTTACAATTACTCTCTTAATATCGGGATGATCTGATTCTACTGCGAATATAGTTTCGTACATCTTTTTTGAATTTAAGCTCGCCGACCATGCCCGTTTAATGTCTCCTTCATTCCCTATTAATGGTGACATAGGTTGTAAGACAGCCACATTAGATACGTGAAAAAGGAAGCCCCACTTACGTTCAATTAGTTTCACATAGTTTCCATTGTTAGTCTTCCATATAACTACTTTCTTATTTTCATAATCCTTCTCATTTAGCACTTGACCATCTTCGAAAGGATATGAGTTTCTAATGGCATTATTTTCAATAATAGAATATCCGGAGTTATTAAACAAATAAATTACCAATAATAACAACACTACTAGTAATATCGATCTTCGTAGAGTTTTACGGTTCATAAATACTCCTTTCCTTAACGGTTTGCAACGGGAACGGCCGCGGCGGGATTAGTCGGAGCAGGGTTGTCTACCTGATCCAGCTTTCTCGTAAATTCCTCCGGCAGACCAAGCAAGGGGCGTTGCCTTAAGGGAGTGCTAGCGGCCGCTACGCGGACAGGCAGTGCAGGTCGCTTGATCCCACTTGTTCGGTTAGACGATATTCCTGCCCTCTTAGAATCTACACTTAAATCAAGCTATTCATGTATGATTTCAATCTGACCCATCAATTTTACCTTATCATTATTAACTATTATTCCGTCATTATCTCTACAAGCATAAATGATTGTATCTTTCATTTTCGAGTACTTTCTTAATAACTCTGTTCCATCAGTTGAACCATCCCAGTGAGGCAGAAATTCAAAATTGACCAACCCTAGCGAACTCAAATCTGTTATGCCTACGAAATTTTGGTCTGTACTCTCATCATATTCCATATCGAGATCAAAATAGCTAACATTGTTTATCCCCATTGCCTTGTAATATTCAACTGTGGATTTAAAGTAAATTCTATTCGGATCTGAACATGATGGGATATATCCAATTGCTGGATTTAAATTTTTGCTCTTTAACAATTTCAATAATTCATCATCAATAAGCCTTTTTCGACCGATAGCTAAATCACTGAGCATAACTAGATTTGCCATTCTATCTCCCTACCTTTATACATGAAAATGGAGAGAGTGTAAGTTTTCCTTTATACGTATCAAAACTAACTGTCCCTCTCGTCCATTCTGGAGCAGAGTAATCAAAAATATCTTCTTGGGAGAGGTATGATCCGTGTGGTTCTTCTATAACAACTTCTTAGGCCCGCATCATACGAACACTTGCCTTGAAGAATGTGTTCGCGACACTCGGCGAACGCCGGGTGTGTCTGGCGGATTCCGCTCCCCTGCCTACAACTTTGACCAGACCGAGGAGCGACAGCGACGATGCTTGAACATGGCGTTATACGTTGGTTCGTCCCTCTTCGAGATCCCCACATTGCTTGTTTTTTCCTTTGGTTGTACAATTAGTTTACACGTTCTTATCGGAGGTGTGTATTCATGAAGTGGACTAGTATTCGAGATCAATTCCCTAATTGTTGGGTACTTGTAGAAGCCTTATTTACTCATTCCATTAGTAATAAAAAAACAATAGATGAAATGTCTGTCATATCTATTATATCAATCCCAAAGAGGCTTGGGCCACATAAAAAAAATTACACTTCTCAAATCCTTCTCGTGAACTTTACGTCTTCTATACTGGGAATGAGTCTATTGAAGTTATTGAACAACCATTCACTGGGATCAAAGGTCTTCAATGAAAATTAATTTAATGAATGGTCTCGATACGGGTTGTTCCATTACTATATTAGATACGGATTCGGTCGAGCCAATCGGACTGAACTAAGGACGCCACCCCGGGTCCAAACGGACTTAGCCAGTACAGGGTTGTCCTCTGACTCCTCTTCTCCGAAATGCCCATGCCGGACCGAGGGCCGGATGGATTGTCTTCTATGATGTTAATATCTCTTGAGCTACATAAACATGCAGCTGCATGGTGTTCATTCCAAAAGAACTAGTTTACAATGAAAGATAAACTACAACTCTAAATGAACTTTTGATAATAACTTCGCACTATACTACTATAACAATTGTTAATAAACATAAGGAGTATTACGATGAGCGAACAGAAGAAAAAAATCATAACAGCGGCCAGGAATCTATTTCACACCAAGGGGTTTTCTGAAACTTCAATGAACCAAATTATTGAAGCTTCGGAATCTAGTAAGGGTAATTTATATCATCACTTTAAAAATAAAGAACATCTCTTTATTTTCATCCTTGAAGAGGATGCTAATCAATGGCTAGAAGATTGGAAACAGGAAGTTGAAAATACACAGGCTGATTCCGATTATATTTTATATGTTCTTGCAGATTATATAGCCAAGTCTAGAGGAAACCTTTATTATCATAAATCAACCGCAGAGTTCTACAGTAGTGCATTTAAATCAGACGAGATCACTGAAAAAATCAAGGAAATAGACAAGTTCTATCTTGATTTTTTTGTTAATATTATCAAAGAGTGTCAGGCGGCAAAACAAATTAATCCAGATGAAGATCCAAAATTGTTAGGATATTTTCTTATGTCCTTGTTATTTATAAGTAATGACTATAAACATTATAGTGATGATGTTGAAGTAAAAGGGAATAACTATAACAAAAAAGCCATAGATATTTTCTTAAAGGGCGTAAGTTAACAAAATTCTGTTCAAAAAATAGTTCCCCTTCACCACATCAAACACTTCGTGGATGTCATGCTTTCGACTGGTTTTACAGGAACGTTAACGGAGATTCGGATACCGATCTGGTGACATCGGCTCCTCCGCTTATCGGGTATTTTCAAAATTAAAAATAAAATTGATGTTTACATTTTTTTGTATTATGATTAGACCGAACGGTCTGTCTGTAAAATAAAGGAGGAGAAAAATGAATCACAATCATGTCATTATTATCGGAAGTGGTGTAGCCGGGATAGCCACAGCTTTATTCTTAAGAAAGGCAGGAATTGCAAGCACCATTTATGAAGGTAGAACAGCTGAATTAGAAAAGGGGGCTGGTTTTTTACTTACTCCAAACGGTGTAAATGTTTTAGCTGAGATTGGATGTAAAGACAAAGTTATTGCAAATTCAACGATTATAAAAAGTATTTATCAAATTAATAGTGAAAATGAAGTTGAGTCAATAACAAATAATTACAATGAAAAGCATTATAAATCCCCAATGATCAATGTCATGAGATCCAACATTGTTAAAGTCCTCTTGGAGGAAGCTCAGCGTCAAGGAATCGAAATCAAGTATGATAAAAAGTTGATCTCAGTAAATCAAAGTTCAAAATCAGTTGAAGCATTTTTTGAAGATGAGACCTCTGTCAAAGGTGATATTGTTGTCGGGGCAGATGGAACTTTTTCTAAAACGAGAGAAGCCGTATCATCGGACGCTAAATTGGATTATAGCGGTATGTGGGGGCTACAAGGGGTATCATATGTTGATGATTTCGAATGGGATGAATCAAGTGGTTATTTGTACTACGACGAGAATCTGTCCTTTGTGTTTGGCAAAGCGCACCCTACAAACAAGATGAATATCTTATGGCAAGCATTCTCTATATCTCCGGAGAAACTACCAACAAAAGACTTTGAAAAAGCCTCTACACAAACGATCAGAGAGTTATTAAATAAAATGATGAAAGATTGGAAAGTCACAAACAATCTGTTTAAAATTGTTGAAAACACAGAGCAGATTTTCGCAAGAAGTATTCACGAAGTGAAGCATTTACCTACGTGGTCAAAAGGGCGCGTTGTTCTGGTTGGGGATGCTGTACATACAGCTAATCCTTTTGTAGGTCAAGGAGCTTCATACAGCCTTGAAGATGCCATGGTTTTAGCAAAAAATTTAAGAAATCATGATTACCGGGATGCGTTTTACTATTATGAAAAGGACAGAAGAAAAAGGACAGAAGAATTAAATGCTTTGTTCCTGAACAAACACATGGAATTCAATATGGATAAAAAGATTAATGAATACAAAATTTCATGGGAATAAGTACGTTCGTCTAGATAAAGGGGGGGTGTACTATATGTTACGAAAATATTTAACCATCGGAGAGTTTTCAAAGTTAACGGATCTTCCTAGTCGAACACTCCATTTTTACGATCAGAATGGTGTGTTAAAACCGGCGAAAGTCGATCAGAAAACGAACTACCGATACTATAGTGTAAGTCAAATATTAGACGCTAATTTAATCAAGGCATTTAAATTTTTGGGCGTACCTCTTGACCAAATAGAAGAAGTTCAAACCTATACACCGGAGGAACTACTTCAGTTTCTAAACAAACAAGAAGATGTACTTGAGGATAAAATCAGACAAATTAACGAAGTTCAAAAGAACTTGCAAATAATGAAGGAAAATTTCACACAACAATTTATAGAGTCTGCAAGTAAAGAGGTATACATCAAAACATTTGAGAGTCAAAATTTACTAAAAATAACCATTAGAGAATCTTCTGAAATAGGTGTTTGGAGCCAAGTACTGAATAATATTGTTCAATCCCATGAGCAAATTAATAAGCAAACTATATTTGGAGGTATTCTTCCATTTGAATTCTATCAGTCCTATGAAGAAATTAAATATGATAGCATTTTTATACCTGTTATAACTGAGATTGAGGATAAGTATTTACCAAGTAATATAGAGCGGATTACATTAGAAGCCGGTGATTATGCAGTAATTGCATTTGCAATTCATTCAGATAATTTTATAGAGATGTACAATAAATTAAGAAACTATGTAAAAAATCATAACTTTAAAGTTGCGTCTCATATCTATGAGTATTTTTATCCGTTAAATTTCAAAATGAATAATGCATCACGTTTTGATATTGAATTAAAAATTAAAATTTTTAAGTAATTTCCTTGACCCTACACTAACTATAACCTTTAAAGTATTCGATAGGTACTTTAAAGGAGGAATTGTTTTGGATAGGAATACAAAAACAGTATTATCCATTTTGTTAGGAAGTTTATTTATTGCTTTTATGGGAATTGGGTTGGTTCTTCCTGTTTTCCCGAAATTAATGGTCGAATTAAACATTGGAGGAAAGACGGTTGGGTTATTAACAGCCATGTTTGCTTTAGCCCAATTACTTGCTTCACCCCTTACAGGAAAAGCTACAGATTACTTTGGTAGAAAAATAATGATTGTGATTGGCCTATTTATATTTGGTGGCTCAGAGCTACTATTCGCCATGGGTGATAATGTTACTGTACTATACATTTCAAGAGCTTTAGGTGGGATTAGTGCGGCATTTATTATGCCAGCGGTATCTGCATTTATTGCTGATATCACTACAGACGAAACAAGGCCTAAAGCATACGGATATATGTCGGCGGCAATCAGTACGGGTTTAATCATTGGTCCAGGTGTCGGAGGGTTTTTGGCGGATTTCGGTATTCGGACTCCGTTTTATGTAGCAGGAGTATTAGGAATTTTAGCAGGGATTTTTTCATGGATTATTTTACGTGAACCTAAAAGACAAGAAACATATGAACCCAAGATGGCTACACGCAAGGGGATTCTACAAAAAATTTTAATGCCAATGTTTTTAATGGCGTTTATTGTTATTTTTATCTCGAATTTCGGATTAATGAGTTTTGAATCCTTTTATGGATTATTTGTAGATGTAAAATTAAATTTTACACCGAGAGATATTGCAATTGCGATTACTGGTGGCGCGATTATTGGTGCAATCATTCAGGTTGCCTTGTTCGAACGATTAACACGTTGGTTAGGTGAGATTAAACTTATACGATATATGTTATTATTTTCAGCACTAAATGCAGCGGTTTTCCCGTTTTTAAACAACTATGTCGTCGTAATTATCTCAACGATGTTGTCATTCATCTTCTTTGATTTGGTTCGACCAGCCGTTACCACGTATTTAGCAAGTATATCTGGACCAGACCAAGGGTTTGTAGGTGGGATGAATTCATTCTTTACCTCTTTAGCCAATGTCATAGCTCCAATTATTTGTGGGATCTTATTTGATATTGAGATTGCATATCCATTTTATCTAGCAGCTATTACAATCGCTTTTGGATTCGTATTAGCGATATTTTGGAAAAAACCATCCCAAGTTACTCTTAAAGTCCAAGTTTAAATGAACCTTTTGCCCTTGGAATCGCTCTGATCTTATTATGACATGTTTTTCTTGGGACTAGCGCAGTAAAAACCTCTTGTGTACTTCATTTTTTGGACATAGAAAACTCCCCTTAAAGCAGCAGGTTTTTATTATTTCACCTGTCTACTTTAAGGGGAGCATACCAGTAACTAACCTCGCGACGCCGACTTGTTGTCTATTGTCATGATTACACTAGCACTTCTTGATAAGAAGCCACATATGGTTTCATAATCTTATAAGGATTTGTGATCAGAAATAAGAAATCCATCATATTCAGTATGCATTTTGACTTCACCCTTCTTTATAAAATGAATTTTGGTTTTCCGTCGATTTCTTATAACGTTCTTGTATCTACGACGCCCCAACCGACTTAAACGACCAACGGGAGTGGCCGCGATGCGGTTAGTCGGTGTGGATGTGTCTGCTGAATCCTCATCTCTGCCTACCACTTCTCGCGGACCGAGGGCGACAGGCCCGAAGCGTGGATATAGCGTTATACGACGTACACCACTACCCCGAAATGCTTCCTATAATATCTTTTATTTCTATTAAGTCCTTTATTAACAAATAATCTTTAGAAGGCTTCTCATAATAGTTATCTTCTTTCCAAATCCCTCTCATACCAGCTTTAATGCTTGCGTCTACATCATTGACCGGATGATCTCCTACAAATATGGTTTCTTGAGGCTCTAATCCTAGTCGATCTAGTGCTCTATTAAATATTTTAATATCTGGTTTCCTTAAACCCTCATTCTCAGAAATCAATATTTCATCAAAATAATCCTCTATGTTTAGCCCTCTTATATTATTCATTTGAAATCTACCAAATCCATTGCTAATAATCCCAAGCTTCAGATTCATGCCCTTCAAATAGTCAAGTATCTCAATTAATCCTGGAAAACCAATGCAGTGATATTGGAATGATTGAATATAATCTTCTAATAGGTCTTCCCAATTCAAATCTAGATTATATTCTTCAATAAGCTGTTGATAGACTTTATCCTTCCAAACATATCCCTTCTGATCCAATTCAATAAATCGTTGCACAAAGGTTTGTTTCTCAATACGTTGAAGAGCTTGAATTCGATTATACTGATTTTGAATGAAGAAGAGTAATGATTGGTCTCGATCAAGTAATGTTCCATCTAAATCAAATAATATCCCTTTAATCACACGGTTTTCATCCTCTGGTGAATGTCGTATAACGTTCTTGTGTCCACGAATCCGAAAGGCTTAATCTGCCGCGGCGATTATTTGAAGCAATCACTTACCGAGTCGCCAGACTTAGTCTTGCAGGGTTGTCCGGCTGATCCTGCTTCCTCGAAAATCCCTCCGGCATACCAAGGGACAGATAGCCCGATGAGTGAATATGGTATTATAAGATGTCCCCTCCATCTTCGAGCTGCTTAGTCAATTCTTCGATCCATTCCTTATTTCCATTGGTTGTTATCATACTATCTCTTAGCCATTTCATTGAGCTCTTGTCTTGTATTCGATCTCTGTAAATCTTGAAATCATGTTCATCTTCTTTACGGGTACTCAAGCTCTTAAATAATAGTTGCCAAGCAGGGTTGACATAGGGCCTTGTTGCACTTCCTTTTTCAAATTCTTTCATCTTCATTCTCACTTCATTATTCTTCCGAAATACTATTTCCTCTTCTTCCCGATCCGTTAACAGCAATTCCAAAAACTCATTGTCTTTATACAAATGTAAACCATATCTCGGTAATTTAAGATCCTCTATATCCTTACACGGCTCTAATCGGTTCTCCCCCGGTATCGTTACATGTATATCCCAATCTTGAAAGTAGTTAAGAGCGTATGCTGCATCCTCTCGAAAAATACAAATATCCATATCCTTGTGTTTACGTGTTACTTCTCCAAGCTCTATATCAATCGCCCAACCTCCGGCAATATACCAAGGTTTTTGAAATGATTTCATAATCCATTCAATCTGTTGGAGTTCATTAACGTCCAATCCATTCACCTCTACTTTCAACTTCGGCCGGACCAAGGAACGATAGCGACGGAGCGTGAATACGGTGTTATCAGATGCTGGGGCCTTGCTTCAAAATACTTGTCTTTCTAGTTGATGATCTTCTATTAATTCTATATTTCTCTTGGTTTCTACATACGCTTTAATTTCTTTCTTAATGTTTGGAAATAGTAAAATTGAATCTAACTCATCTATCGGAACCCACTTTACGGCGGATTGATGCGGGTCTGGTCTGTTAGGTAACTTAGGAATTGAATTCTCTTTTAATTTGCATTCAAATATAAGATGCAATCCATGAGGTTCTTGATTACTATATTCTCCTGATTGATTATGGGGTGCCATTTCATATGTTAGGGCAAGTGATCCTACAGTAACTTTAGCAGTCGTTTCTTCTAGAACTTCTCTGGCAACTCCTTCTTTAATTGTTTCCCCTGGTTCCAGACCACCGCCAGGAAGGTTATAATGAATACCATTGTCTTCATATTCAACGAGCAACACGCACTCTTTCTCTATAATCAATCCTGTACATCTAACCCTAACGTGTGACAAGAGCAAACCCTTCTTTCTTGTGGTTTTGTATGTATTGCTCTTTATAGACCTTACCCCAATTTCTGATAACGTGTTGTGTTCACGACGCCCGGCGAATGCCGGGTGTGTCTAGCTGATTCCATTTCCCTGCCTACAACCTCTACCAGACCGAGGAGCGAAGCGACGATGCTTGAACATGGTGTTACGAGAAGTTATATTTTCCTCCTGTTATCGCCTATAAAAAAATCTGCAATTTCATTGCAGACGCTTTAACACTAGTTGAGTAAATCTTGCAGTTTAGCAACTCTCGTGTTGCATCTTCATCCTTCAACGGACCTATTAACGCTACTTCCTCTATGATTTCCTTATCATCCATTTTAATCGAGTCTATAATCTCAAACTTTACAAATTAGTCTGGATATATTTTTTGAACTTCTTTCCATTTTACATTTGATCCCTCTCAAACGTTTTTGTTTATTATATCATTTTTTAGGTTTTAATTCCTCAAATAGAATTTTTCCTAATATTCTTGTCCGACGGACTTAGACAGTGCAGGGTTGTCCGCTGCTTCCTCTTCACCGAAATACCTCTGCCCGACCGAGGGCCGGGGCCTCGATGGGTTAATATGGTGTTATGCGTATTTCCTGACTGCATGAGTAGCCTGCAAGATCCTATTTCACTTTCATTTATGATTTCACTCTTCCCATTACTATAGTGTTATAATAGCCGTCTGAAAGTATTTTATCGTTTTTCAATGTACCCTCAATCTCAAAACCAAAAAATTCATATAACTCTATAGCTTTTGAATTTGTTTCTAGAACATTCAGTTGTATTTTCTTTATTCCAGTAGAATCTGCCCAGGATATTGATTCTTTTAAAAGGTTCTTACCGATACTATAACCCCAATAGTTTTTTAATATGCACACTCCAAATTCCACTTTATGCATCGTTCTCTTCAAGTCATTCCCCTCACAACGTGAAAATCCAACAATTCGTCCATCAACTTCAGCAACTAAAAATAGCCTTCTTGGGTGTTCATCATCTACTTTGATAATATGTTCAAATCCTAATTGATCTACGAAAGCCTCTCCTCGTTCCCTATCCATATTTTCTGTTTCACCATCTATTTGCAATCTCACTTCGGATAGATTTGTTGCATCTGTGAGAGCTGCCGATCTAATAGAGTACCTTAATCCTTTGATATTAAATTCTCGTTTACTAATTCTCATGGCAATCCCCATTCAGCTATAAATTTGTCATGACTTTAATATGATTGGTTTTACAGGAATTACGCCTAACGTTTCTTGCATTCACGAACCTCCGAAGGAGGTTGTCAGCAGCACTGGCTTCATCGAACATCACTACTGCGAACCGAGGGGCGTTGAACCCCGATGAGTGAATACACTGTTAGCTGAAGTTGTCGGCAACTTTGGTTAACCCACACTTACTTTAAAGATTTTGTCCATTTCTCTTCCATTATCTCTTGGTTTGATAAATAGGATTTTTTAATTTCTTTGAGTTCAAAACTATGTCTTTCATATATCTTACGTGCAGCTATGAGATTGCTGTTTGTCCAGAGTATTATTTGTTTGTAGTATTTCAAACAATGCCTTATAGCTATATCCATTAAAGCATTTCCATACCCCATGCCTCGTATTTGGGGCTCTATTAAAAACCACCTGAGTTGTGCCAAGTCATTCCCCGCATCGACAATACCTATTGAACCTTGACGGATTCCTTTTATATCGACTAACCATATGTGTTCCTTCTCGCTGTTTACTCCCTCTGTGAACTGTGTTAAAGACTGAGTAATAAAATTTTCAAAAGAATAATCATAGCCATACTCTTGCTTGTATATCCTCCAATGGGATTCAATTATGTACTTTAGATCATCGTTATTATCAATTGGCCGAATCAACAATCTCATCTCCTTTCTCAATTCTGACAATTTCAGCTAACGTGTTGTGTTCACGACGCCCGGCTAATGCCGGGGGTGTCTGGCTGGATCCGCTCCCTGCCTACAACTTCTTGCATTCAAGGGCTGCATGGCCCGAAGCATGAGTATTATGTTAGATGATTGTTACCATCTTCTATGAAATACCTTCAACCCTTAATTCAGCTTCCATTATTGCAAAGTATACATCCATGGCAATTTAAATAGATATCATGTTTTTCGCATTTAGGGTAGCCTCTTGGGATTGTAGGGTTATCATCACCCTCTTCAATTTCTGTCCATTCTATATAATTGTCCATGTCAACATCTTCTTTATTAAATGCTTTAATCATTAAGCCAAACTGATTCAAACAATTAACAACCCAATCTTGACGTGGTTTATAGCTTAATTTCTCCCACCCTAATCCATCTACTGCATTTGAAATAGTATCTAATATAAAATCTTTCTCACTTTCAAAGGATTCTATAGTCCAAGGCATTTCATCAATATCAAAACCAACTGTTCCTATTCCAACTACAGACTGATCCCTTTGTGCTAGCCAAATAATCATTTCTTTTTCTCGATTCGTTTTAGCTAGTATTGATCCACTTATAGCTAAAACTTCAATAAACACTGAAGTTAATCCATTTGACATACCTATAGGTTCAACTATATCATTTAATTCTTTTGGTAATGAAATTGTGTTTGCCATGCTTTCCTCCAATACTTTGCTACCTAGTTTATATGGTAATTTCATCTAACGTCTTGTGTTCACGAGCCCGAAAGGCTTAAGTTCGACTTCAAAATCCTTGATATTTTAGATAATATTTTATTCCCGCTCGATCCACATCTGAGAAGTCTGTTGGGTTCTTCAAAAACAGTTCATTTAACTCCTTAATATTAATCCATTGAATATCTACTGTTTCATCTCCAGCTTCTAATAGCTCTCCACTTGCTCTACATCTAAAATAATATCCTACTGAATCAACTGGTCCTTTTATGGTTTGATAGGCTGCAAACGGTCTTAAACATTCCACTTCAAATTCAGAATTAATTCCTTTTGTATCTACTCTTGTTTCATTTCCTTCAATTTCAAAAACATCTAATCCCGTTTCTTCTTTGACTTCTCTAATAACCGCTTGCGTCAAAGATTCAAAAAGATCGATTCTCCCACCTGGGAGTTCAAATTTTAATGAAGAATCATGTTTTGCTCTTCTTTGAATTACAATCTCAATTTCTTCATTATTATATCGTTCAATGATGGCTCTTGAGTTTACAAAGAACATTCTATCAGTCCCTTATATTGAAATTTATGATCTTCAAAATAGCACTTCACCAGATTTCACATAACGATCTTTGTATATTTACGACGCCCGGCGAATACAGGGTGTTTTCCTCAGCAACCACCTCTTCGAAGCCACTTCTGGTATCGAGGGCGGTTAGCCCGTGAATATGATGTTATAGGATGCCATTGTCGTCTTGGAGATGCTTACAATCCGCATTTCTTAAGACTCTTCATGTACTACAATCATATTTCCGGTTGGATCAAAAAAACGGAAGAACTTACGTCCTTCTTCGTCAATAACGGGTAAGCCATTCCCTTCATAATCAGATCCAGATTCTTTAATTGAAGCAATTACCCGATCTATGTTTTCTACTTCTATACCTATTGTCGGGAATGACTTTCCATTAACGGTAAATGTATTTGTCGTTTTATCATCCGTCTTCCATAGATTTATATTAGGTCCTTCGTTCAATTCAATAATTGCAAACACTCCAAAATCAGCCGCAAGTGTACCGCCCAAACAATTAACATACCAATAAATTGAATCTTCCAAATTATTTACAGGGACTTGAACATGACTGATAAATCTCTTCATCATTTTTGACTCTCCTCTTGGGTTTAATGATCTTACACCGGTTTCACAATAACATCTTGGTATTCACCAACCCTCACTGGCTTAAGCGCGTAAGCGCGGGTCCGACGGACTTAGCCAGTGCAGGGTTGTCCGGCTGACTCCGCTTCCCTGCTACTGAGTTTTCTTCATCGAAGCCACTTCATACTTCCGCCGGATGGAGGAGCAATAGCGACGCAGCGTGAATACGGTGTTATCGGATGTCGTCGACCTCTTTAAACAACCCTCAAAAGGCCTTTAATATCTTGTTTTCAATTTCATATTCATTCTTATCTTTTTTCATATATACTAAGCAAATATTATAATTACTCATGATAATGGGGGGAATAGATTGTCCATTAAAATTATTATGAATTTTTGTTTTATCCTCTTTCAATTTCTCATTACTTTTATATTCGTATATATATATCTTGTCTCCACTATTCCCAATTTCATATCCCGCTTGATTCACAGCTATTCTACTAATCATACTGTAAGGAATATCCATCTTCAACAATGTCAATTCTTGATATTGAATATTCTCCTTTATATCTTCCAGTGTCATTAATTCATAATCATCATTTTTGCTGCCACATGCAGTTAGCAAAATAACTAAACTGAGAATAATCAAAATCTTAAATTGTTTATTTTTCAATTCTTTCATCCTTTCAACGATTTCTGATAACGTTCCTGTATTCGCGATGTCCATCCCCCTTAGATAGCGCTTATCTTAGGGGATGGATGTGTCCGGCTGCTCCCACTTCCTCGAAACGCCTCTGCCGGACCGAGAGCCGGATGGCCCGAAGCACGAAAATAGTGTTATCAGATGTTACTGCCTCCTTGAGTAACTTACCTATTTTTTGGTAGTATAGGTATATAAATATCGGCATTATTAAAATGCTGTTCTTCTCCAAATCTAAACACTTCTAACGCTAAAGATCTTATGTTATTTTCAAGTCCATGTTCTTTTAAGTATTCTTGGCTCATTGCATATGGATCTTGATCTGATGATCTCACCTTAATATATCTTTGACTTGGCACATAGAATCCAATCATTCCATTAGGGATTTCATCAATTCCTTTCACCTCCATACAGTAAATATATGTAAACAAAATATCATTAGCAAAATGAGGGCAAACGTATTCTTGTTCATTAATAATTCCTTTAATTTCATTCCTTCGCTCAAGAAAGAATTGGTTTGCTTCTTTCATACTTATTGGATCAAATCTTTGAAATACATTAGTTACTGGAACCCCAATAAAATGCTTTGCTTCTAAAGAAACAATTTCGATTTGATAAGTATTCATCGCAAACACTCCTCACTTTTTTGATATCTGGATTGCAGTTATTTCCGATAACGTTCCTGCATTCGCGAACCCTCACCGACTTAAGTGACCATAAGGAACGGCCGCGGCGCGGTTAGTCGGTGCAGGGTTGTCTGCCTGATCCTACTCCCCGAAAATCCCTCCGGCAGACCAAGGGGCGGATGCCCCGCAGCGTGAATGCTGTGTTAACTGATGCCCCTAACTTCTTGAGTCTGCTCTAACATTGTTATTACTGAACTATCTATATGTGCTTTTAGATTTAATAATATTTATATCTGGGTCATATCCATAGTAAGCTAACAATTGATAAATATCTCCTTCTTGTAATTCTGATTTGGGTCCTATAATTATTTCGTTTATAATATTTTGCTCATAGCTTTTAAAAGATAGGTCAAAGAATGAAACAATTTTATTCCGTAATGCTCTAAATTGTAAGCCATTTGGAAATAGAGTTGCGATTTTACCACTTAATGCTGATTTCTCTTCAACTCCATCATACCAATCTTCCCAGTTAATGTATTTGTCAATTTCATCGTTAAAAACGATTCTCCACTCTGCTTCTTCCTTGAATGCTGGATTTTTAAATCTAATAGATTCTTGTATAAATATTTTTGAAGATAGCTCATGAAATACATCAACTGCATAAGTATCATTAGAAAAGAGTTTTTTTGTATCACTCGTTTCAATTGCATGCAACATGCTTTCTATTATATCTATTGAATGTTTTTTAATTTGAGCTAAAGCATTTTCATTATTCTTCTCATCAGGGTATTCAATTTGAAATAATTCAATACTCTCTTCTTTGCCAATAAGTTTAGTTAAAGACTGATAATTAAAGCCAATAGATATTCCATATCCATCATCAGCATAACCTCTCCATTGACTCAATTTATCACCTTCTTCCGAAAAACAAGCTCCATAAAAGAGAGCTTCGTTTCTTTCAAGCATTCTTTCTTTAATTGATTTGATGATCAACTTTAAAGTATCTATTTCATCTAATCCATAAATCAGTTTCCCTTTAAAAAAAGGATCTTCTTTATATCTCTGCATTATTTCACCTTCAATGTACTCCACTAGCCATTTTGTCTCTTTATAATCATTAGACTTAGAAATATCTGATAATCTTATTGTTTTATTTTTAATGATATTCAAAAAAGTTTCGTTACTACAATAATGGTATAACGACGTTTCCATTAACATTCACCTCATCAATTTTATTTTTATAAATCATCAATTATTAGATCGTCCACTTTAAGTTTTCACTCATTTAAAGAATTTGTATTGGGCTTATTTTTAGGGGTTTCAGTTAACGTTTTTGTGTCACTAATCCTCACCGACTCAAGTGACCATGAACGGCCGCGGCACGGTTAGTCGGTACAGGGTTGTCTGCCTGTTCCAGCTTCCTCGATATTTCCTCGGGTAGACCAAGGGGCGTAAGCCCCGCAGCGTGAATACGGTGTTAGGTGAAGTACGGACAGACTATGCCCTCAAAAAATTCATTCTAACATCAGTTCCATAGGTTCTTTACAATGTTTATAGCCATTACGTTCGTAAAATTCAATACTCCTTTCGCTTGGCCAAACTATTATAAATTCATATTTATTAATCTTTTACCATACTTCAATTCCCTTAAATAAATGTATCTTAATTCTATTAAACCTATACTCTGGTAATGTATAAACATTAGTCATGAAAGTAAATAGGTTCGTCTTCCTTCCTGGTCTTGGCACCTTAAATATTAGTTCTATATAAATATGTGATAAGATTTGACCGTCAAAATCAGCAACCCAAATAAACCATTTATTATTATTGATAGCCTCTTTCAGAAATGACATGCACTCTAAGTAAAAATCATTATATTGGTCTTCTTCAATCTTGTTCTTATTATATTCATTTGTGAAATCCCATCTCATCCTAATGAGCTGGTCAAAATCATTATTATTAGCAAGTCGAATAATCATATGAATCACCTTATCTATGGATTCTAAATTTATTGTTAAAATGATTTTTAATTATAAGTTCTTAGCATTTCACCTAACGTTTTGTGTTTACGACGAACGCCGGGTATGCCTGACTGAATCAACTCCCCTGCCTATAACTTCTACCAGACCGAGGAGCGTTGGCGACGATGCTTGAACATGGTGTTATATGACGTACCCTGCTTTCTGGGTTACATTCACTATTTATTTTCATTTATATTTCACAAAGTCAAATATTAATGTCGATACGGTGTTTTATCTATAAGAACTTTCAGATTTTGTAATAGAAATTGGTTTACTTACACTGTATGGAGTATCTCCATAATATCCATATACAGATAAAATATCTCTTATATCTATTGTAGATATTTTTGATTTTGGCCCAATCCATATTTCTTTGATAATATCTTGTTTTATTTGTGAAAAATCCATTTCTAAATACGATATGATTTTCCCTTCCCCATATCTATATTGTGCTTTGGAAAACTCAATTCCTTCGAAATCTCTCAATATTTTCTCCGCGCCCGAACTAGATTTTAAAATCATTCTCCACTCTTTTTCTTCTTTGAAGCTCGGGTTCTTGTATTGAGCGAATTCTAACCTGTAATTACTATTCAATTCTAAAGCTACATGACGGATTTCTTTTACTTCCATATTTTTAATATTTTCTTTAACAATACGATTTATGAACTTGTCTTGATTTTCGTAGATAACTCTATCAAATTTAAGATTATATGGGGCTAAGCCATTAACAGCTTGTAAGTGTTTTTTTGAAAAACCGATGGCAATACCACTTCCATCTTGAGCATAACCTCTCCATTGACTAAGAGAATCTTTGCTTTCCGAAAAACAAGCAGCATAAATAATCATGTTATCTTCAATGTTGTTGTTTATTTGATAACCAGAGTTCCAGGCTTTTAAGTAATCGAAATTTTTTTCCATAAGATAATTTTCTATTCGTTTTTTCACCGAGTCTCTAAGCCATACGCATTCTTTCGAATCATTAGATTTGAGCACGTCCGATAACCAAATTCTAGAGTTTTTAATTATATTAAAAAAAGCTTCTCCTCCACAGTAATGATAAAGTATGTCATCTTTCTTATTTTCCATAAACAAAGCTCCTTTTATATTTTGGGTATGTCATATAACGTTCTTGCATTCACGAACCCTCACTGGCTTAAGTGACCATCGGGAACGGCCGCGGCGCGGTTAGTCGGTGCAGGGTTGTCTGCCTGATCCTGCTTCCTCGATAATTCTTCCGGCAGATCAAGGGGCTGATGCCCCGCAGCGTGAATGCGATGTTATGAGATGTCTCCGCCTTTTCTTTATTCTCAATTATAAGGGTTGGCATAAAGATCCAAATGAATTTCAGCATTTATATTATTTGCAAACTCAATAAGTTCTTTCTTCATTATTAATGCGGGGGTATAGCCTTCATTCATCTTAATTACAATCATTATCATACATTTCAAATCATATCGCCTGCATATTTCAACTAGCCTCTCTTCTCTGCCTTTCAGTCGCTTTATTACTTTATTCATCTGTATTTCACTATCTAATGAATCTTCGTAGTCTGTACCATATTCCCATACGGTTTCTTTCCTACTAGCTGTTACTGTCCTAATCACTTTAGGAGTAGATGTTCATTCTATAATTGTTCCTTTTTTATGTGAATGCGTTGGATTTAAGTTCAACTCTTGTGATATAGTATCAACCGGAAACTGGTCTCCATATAGTATGAAGGTTACTTTTACTTTCGTTTTCTCCAGTTGGACTCACCCTCATTTAGATTTTTATAGTTCTTGGGAGATTTCTCATAACGTTCTTGCATTCACGAACCCTCACTGGCTTAAGGGGCGTTAGCCCCGAGTCCGACGGACTTAGCCAGTGCAGGGTTGTCTGCTGATTCCACTTCCTCGAAAATCCTCTGCAGACCAAGGGCCGTTAGGCTCGCCGCGTGAATACGGTGTTAGCTGAAGTACCTGTCTTCTTTGAAGACACTTAAGAGTTATTTCATAATTTATTTTTTTGGGTTTTTGATAATGTTATCGAGCCGTTCATCCCAATCGCTTCCTAAGTGTGCATTCAAAAGTAAATTCATGTATTCATAGTTAATTATCGTAATTCTTTGATCAATATTTTTAAGGGCAGCATTGGCATAGCCAGTACAGAAAATTACCCCGCGATTGATCTTGTCATTAGTTACGGTATAGGCAAATGACTTTACATGATTATTATTTAATTCTGTTGTTTTGTATAACTTACATTCGATATAAACGCGTTCTTCCCCATCAGGTCTTTTAATTGAAGCAATTATATCTTTTCCGCCATCCCTTGTAGCAGGTGTCAATATAGTCTTGTAACCCATTTTTGTATATAAGGATTCAATTAACCATTCAAACTCAATTGGTTTTAATTTCATTAAATTTCTTTTGGGTTTATCTAAGTGAATAAATCTAGCAAAAATAATATCTACACACTGACTAATCCCAATTATTCTGTCATCTGGGAGGTTTGGTTGTGAGTAAGCATACCCTTCCAATGCAACAATAGCTTGATGAGGTGAGTATGGTAGTAATTCTAAGACCCAAGTCAGACCCTCCCATGCATCGTTACCGGCTTCTATTCTTTTATACAGTTCATTTGATTCCATACCTACTAACATTTTTTGATAATAAGGATCCAATGAATCGGATTCCTTCAAAGCACAATATACCTTATATTGTTCAAGATCAGTGTTTCTGTGTACCGGGACTAATAAACATCGTAATAATGCTTTTACTTCGCTAACAGTTCTATCTTTTATTGAATCAATATATTCATTTAGCCATTCCACATATGGAATCCTTAATTGTGGATACACTGGTTCTCCTCTTTTAATTAAATCAAACCATTCTTCAAAGTTGATAAAATTTTCACTATAGTAATCTTGTAAAAGTTCCATTTTTTTCTTCCTTTCGTTTTTTTATGTTTACAGGTTTTTCAGCTAAAATTCGTGTGTTCACGACGCCCGGCGAACGCCGGGTGTGTCTGGCTGAATCCACTCCCCTACCTACAACTTCTACCAGACCGAGGAGCGTCAGCGACGATGCTTGAACATGGTGTTATGTGAAGTTCTCCTTCACTGACTAACTCTCAGTTTGTTTTCCAAATAATTACTACTACCAATACATTGTATTTGATACATAATTAAATGAATTCTAAAGAGGTAAGCAAATTCATTGTAATCTTCAATGCTTACCACAAAGCTATCTTTCATTCCTTCAATTTTCCAAGAAACTTCAAAAGCTATCTGCTTAACATCATAAACAATTCCTATATAACCAAGTTCTTTCTTTTGTGTTTCAATATCTTCATAAATAACCAAATTCAACCCAGTATGCCATTCCAGTAAACTTATCGCTATCTCTAATGATCTTACTAATGCTTGTACTAGTTCAAAATACAATTCAATTTCAATTACTTTAGGAACCTCATACAAGTGTTCCATCTTATTTCGAATTGTGTTCAATTTGCTTAATGATCTTGAGCTAAATAATCCTATTTCTTCTATAAATTTTAACTTTGTCTCGAATTTCAAGTTCCTTTTTGAAATGTAATTATATAGATTGACCATTGAAAAGAAAGTATCGATCTGACAATCCATAGCTCGCTTCAGGTTTGAAATACAATTTATCAGTGCTGAGGTAGAACCCTCAATCAAGGCCTCTTCTGCAAAACTCAAATAATCTCTTGCATACAATTCGAATTTGGGCAAGTTTAATAAATTACCTGAGCCACCATCATGGATTATGTTTTTATAATATTTAAGCACGATCATTTCAAATTTTTCTATTTTCTCTTTCATTTTTTGATCTCCTGTTTTAGAGAATTTCACATAACGTTCCTGTATTCACGACCCGACGCATGTCGGGTGTCCGGCGAATGCCGGACCCAGGGCGTATGCCCGCAGCGTGAATATTATGTTATACGACGGAATGGCATCGCTGAGCATCTAGCAAATGTTCTAATCCACAACTCTAAAATAGGCTTTTATAATATACATTCAGTCTTATTAATCCTCGATTTTACATGGAGTCAAGAGCTTTACTATAAAGATCAATGTCCATAGCCGGTACTGTTCCTAGATTTTGTAACTGTACAAACAACTTGACAAAAAAGAAGATCAGCGATTCTTCTCGTACACCAACATCAATTGTTCCATCTGGTTTCAGTAAAAATGATCCACTTTCTAATGCACAACCAATATTTAATTTCTGCAATGCACTCAGTTCTTCTATTACTTTTTTGAAAGGATCTCCAAAAGATGGTTTCCATTCTGAAGATGTTGTAATTATTCCAGCAACAATATCAAAAATGGGTCTAGGCTGAAAGACTCCTCCTGCATGTACGATGGGTACAGAAGTACGTTTCAGTCTACGAACCGACTCCGCTTTTTTAGCCGCGTATAATACATGTTCTTTGTTCAAGACTTGTTTTATTTCAAAAACTGCATATACACTCTCGGCAGGTATATATTTAATACCATCCGTACAGAATACGAAGGGAGAATATTGTTGGTCGTAAATAACCATGTCAATTTGATCACTACGTTCACCAGTGTTATCTACAACAAAAGCTGTATCTACACTATATCGGTTTGGTAAATACGTTTTAAAGAAGTCAATCCAATTGCTTTCTGTTGCATTTCCCTTCGTAGGATCATGAGTTACGTTCTTACGTATTTTATTTAGCTTTGCAATCATTTCATCTTGCATATCAAAGAAAAGTTCTTTCATATTCACTCTATTAGTCATTATAGAATCTCCTTAAATTATAAGTATCTTCATTCTGTCGTATAACGTTCCTGTATTCACGACGCCGAGAGGCTTAAGGCAGTGAAGCTGCCGGGTCCGACAGGACTTAGCCTCGCAGGTGTGTACGCCTGATCCCGCTTCCCAGAAATCCATCTGGCGTACCTAGGGATCGTAGGCTCCGAAGCGTGAATATTTTGTTATAAGATGTCTCCGCCTTCTTGAATCAACTTACAATATCAATTCGATTTTATATGTGGATATTTTTGCTTTTGAACCTCACTGCCTATTAGGTGATAAGTAAAATTTGATTCTTCATTTAAATTATCTAACACATAATAAATTAAAAATTTATGTAAATTCTCCTTTTTGCACAATTCGACGCCAGCTACGTTTAATTTATTACTAGCACTAATTGGATTGAAGCAAACGTTATGCCCCATTTTATTTGCAATAGAGGGGTAAACCCACCCATCCTGTGTTCCATCATTTAATGTGTAACACTCTTTAATTAGATTAGAAGATATCTTATATAATTCCTTCTCTTGATCCGATACTTCTTTCGTGAAGATATTCTTAAAAAAAAGTGTTAACAACTTTGTTTTTTCATTTTCTGTTTCAGATAAATAGCTGCTATCCTGATGAAATCCTACGATAGTTGCATATACATCCTCGATCGCTTCGTAGGTTATTAAAACAAAAGACTCCTTCTCCTTGACTTTCGCTTCCTCAATGGCAATGTTGGGGCTTCCGGCTGCTGTGTATAATAGAGATTCAGCAGGATAATTGAGCCTGCCATAATCTGTTATACATTCTTCAGGGGGATTCCAAAAATCTCTCCAACACTCGGTTTCTTTGGGTGGAATTATTATGTCGTTGTTTTCAATTCTTCTAACACGAAAGAATTTTGATCCCTTTTTATAGAGATACACCCAAGTCGGGATGTTATAATAACTCTGCCGAGTAATTGGATTATAAAAAGTCATTACTTCTCTGATTGATTGTCTAATTTGCATGTCTTCAAGAGAATCAACTCTTTTAGACTCGAAATATTTCCATTTCTCCAGAAATGATTCCTTTTGAAATCCAAGTAAATACAATTTATTAAAGATTATCGCTTCGTCAGACTCAGATGCGAAATAATGTCTGGTATCTTGAGTATCCATAATACCTCCTTAATATATCTTTTGTACTAATGCGGATATTTCTTATAACGTTACTGTATTCACGACCCGGCGCATGCCGGGTGTCCGACGAATGTCGGACCAAGGGCGTATGCCCGCAGCGTGAATATTATGTTAGACGATGTAACAGTCTTCTCGATTAATCTATATTTTTAATGTTTTCTTCATAATCTTTCATTATTTCATCTTTGCTTCGATAGTCACCTGGTAAGTAAAGATGTACTGGTAATTTAGGGAATCGCAAGAAAATGGTTTCAAATTCATTATATCCGTATCTTGAAAAATGAGTTATCTCTACCAATCTTGGATCAGGTGGATCAGAATTTAATGTCATGACGTAACCTACAGGTGGAAAAGCTATCTCGCTCATTATTGTGAATTTTCCGTCAGAAGATCCTAATCCAGTTATTCCTGTTTGCCTCATTCTTGATCCTGTCATCAAATAAGCAAAAATTCTAATCTTCGGCTCTAGATACTTATGCTCAGGATTCAGAACAAATCTTACTAAGTCAGGATTCCCTTTAGCGAACCTTTCCCCATTAGCCGAAAAAAACATAGTTATGATCTGTTTAAGAACTCTGCTCGGAAATATATGAAATGGGTAATAAATTGATCCCTTTCCGTCCGATTTATCATGTAAAATCAGAGATTGATAAGTCCAATCAATAAAAGCATTTCCATACCAAGCACCTGTGTCATTATTACAGCTTGCACATAACGTATATGCTCCAGCACCTTTTTGCTGGATTTTGCCCTTAATTTCTTCATACGGTCCTTTAGTCATAAACTTTTCAAAAATTGCTTTAATGACTGGCTTATCATTAAATGCCCCTCTTGGTGGAACATGTTCAAACGTTAACGGTCCCTCTATGCCACATATATGGCATATTCCGTTGATCGTTTTTCTTCCCATAGTTTCTCCTCACTTGTTATGTCGTCTAACGTGTTGTGTTCACGACGCCCGGCGAATGCCGGGTGTGTCTGGCTGAATACGCTCCCCTGCCTACAACTTCTATCAGACCGAGGAGCGTCAGCGACGATGCTTGAACATGGTGTTATCTGATGCCGGTTTCTTCTTTAAATTCTCCCACAAAATGCTCTTCTACATGATTTTTTATAATTGAATTTCTATAATTTAGGCCATCCAGCAATCCTTGTCTATACATCATTTCTTCTCAAAGGCGGACTGATAATTTACTCTATCTTCATAGTCCAATAGCTGTTGTCTACTTGTTTTCGTTATTCCCTTTAATACTTCTTCCAACGAGCTTCTTTTCTTCTTTACAAGTTCCTTATAATATATATTCTTCTTTAAAATCACTCGCCCAATCTCTTCCGTCCTCTGTTCTACAAAACCATTAAAATAACGATCTAGCCCTTGAAGCATTTTATCCCCTCCACATGGTGACATCACTTAGATTTCACTTCTCTCACTCATTCTATAAACAATTCATAGTGATGTCAATATGAATGTATTCTTTATGATTGCTAAGTGATAATATAGTGGTATCACCAAAAAGGAGAGAATGTTGTGGCTACCAATAAGAGGGTTTTCACTTTACGTTTAGAAGATTCCAACTTTCAAAAAATTAAATCTATTGCAGATAAAAATAAACGCTCCATCGCTATGCAAATTGAATATCTCATTGAGCAGCATATTCATGAGTTCGAGAAGGAACATGGCCCTATCTCTACAGATCATTAGTTTGTTGCTCCACCGGTTTCAGATAACGTTTTGTGTTCACGACGCCCGGCGAACGCCGGGTGTGTCTGGCTGAATCCGCTCCCCTGCCTATAACTTCTTCCAGACCGAGGAGCGTCAGCGACGATGCTTGAACATGGTGTTATCTGCTGTTCCTAGCTTCGTTGATTAATATGTCAAAATGTCTTTCTCTAACCAATTATTATTACTTCCATCTCTTGAAAGTAGCCATACATTTTTATAATTATTTGATCTAAATATTAAATCCTTTACTCTTAATAAATCACTCATTCCAAAAATTGGAGAGGCATTTCTTATCAATAATGAAACTGGATATTCAACTTCGTACTTTGATAACTTTGATTCCTTTTGATCTAATAACTTATTTAGTGTTTCTACCAATTCATTAATGGTTTCAATACCATGAAACATATTTTTTGATCTTCCTAACAGCATTTTAGCTTCTTCAGAATCATAATATAAGTGTGCTACTTCAAGCCCTAATAATTCACCTGTTACATTTCTCAAGACGAAATCTGGACATTCTCTTCTTTCAAATAATTCATAGTGATTAGGGTGCTTACTATTATATATTTTTATAAATATTTCTATTGCAGCGCTTTCTAAAGCGATTTTCTCATCGTTATGCCTTCTCATTTTAATCCCTACTTTATAGTTACTTTAAGGAATTGCAGATAACGTTTTGTGTTCACGACGCCCGGCGAACCCCGGGTGTGTCTGGCTGAATCCGCTCCCCTGCCTATAACTTCTTCCAGACCGAGGAGCGTCAGCGACGATGCTTGAACATGGTGTTAGGAGAAGTTCTATTTTCCTCCTGTTATCACCTATAAAAAAAATCTGCAATTTCATTGCAGACGCTTTAACACTAGGTTGAGTAAATCAATATTGAATCTCCCTTTAAGCAGGAGATCTAAACCTAACAACCCATTTATATTATACCTAAAAGCAGTAAAATCTATTTCAACATCTTCTACCCAGTAGTCCCCTATTTTTATTACATCTATTTTTTTTATAAATGCGTGCTCCTCACCGCCAATTCCATAGCTTGTTATAAAGTGATCTTCTTTAGTTGCTCTGATGTCAATTTCATCTACAGCATCTTGTGATATTAAAGTATGACTTGCCCCCGTATCAATGACAATATCTTTGATTAACTTGCTCTGTCCTTTATACTGTATTGTTAATTCTGTGAATAGAAGACCATCTCTATGTTCAATTTGCATTTTATAAATATCTCCTCAAGCCTATATGTTTTCTAATGATGACTTCTACCTTTTCTTTGGATGTGTGGTAGACCATTGTCCGATCCTTGCAGTTTAGCAACTCTCGTGTTGCATCTTCATCCTTCAACGGACCTATTAACGCTACTTCCTCTATGATTTCTTTATCATCCATTTCAATCGAGTCTATAATCTCAAACTTTACAAATTGGTCTGGATATATTTTTTGAACTTCTTTCCATTTCACGTTTGATCCCTCCCAAACGTTTTTGTTTATTATATCATTTTTTAGGTTTTAATGCCTTAAATAGAATTTCTCCTAACGTTCTTGCATTCACGAACCCGAGAGGCTTAAGCTGCCGCGGCGATCATGCCAAGCAATCGCCAAGCCGGGTCGACAGACTTAGCCTCGCAGGGTTGTCTGCTTGATTCTACTTCCTCGAAATTCCTCCAGCAGACCAAGGGACGACCGTCCCGAAGCGTGAATGTGGTGTTATGCGTCGCTTCCGTCTTCTTTGAATTACTTCAAACATAAGTGCCGTTGGCTGTTGCCTCCTCGATTCTTCGTCCCGGCATAACTTTTATATTGTTTTAAATTCGTTTTTTCGATTTAGGAAGTTACGCATAACGTTCCAAGAATTAGCGAACCCGAAAGGCTTAAGTGCAGCGCATGCGGAACGGGTCGTAGACTTAGCCTTGCAGGGTTTGTTTTTTGCAAGCGAAAAATGCTTAAATGTGCTGCGAAAAATGCCGAGACCGCTTGCCAGCTAAATCGTCACTGCGGTATACGTTCCATCGCTTGCTTGAGCCGAAAGCTATCGCCCGTGAATGAAAGGATGTGTGCGTGATGGACAAGGCGATCGACCAAAGCAGACGTCAGCTTTGTGTCTCCAAAAATGGATGTCCACTGACCGAACTCCAGATTGGAGGTGACGATCACGCTCTGTTGTTCGTAGCAGTCAGCAATCACATTAAACAATAATTCGGAGCCCGTTTGGTTAAACGGCACATAACCCACTTCATCCAAAATAATCAGATCCATCTTCTTTAGCTTCTCACGAAAGCGGCTGAGCATGCCCACTGCAAACTTCTCTTGCAGTAACGACACTAAATCGGAAGCTCGGAAGAATGGAACGGCATGTCCTCTCCTGCAGGCCTCTACGCCAAGCGCAGTTGCCATATGCGTCTTGCCTGTCCCAACTGCTCCCATGAGTAGCAGGTTTTCGCGCTGCGTCAACCATCTCATGTCGAGCAACGTCTCAAGCGTACAACCGGCGGGAAATGAAATGTGCTCGCATACGTAACCCTCAAAGGTTTTCAAGTGCGGGAATCCAGCCTGTTGCACGAGTTTCCCTAGCCGGGCCCGCCTGCGTCCTTCACGTTCCGCCAGCAGCAATTGCTCGACAAGCGTTTGCGTCTGCTCGTTCTGTTGCTGCGCCACATACTCGACGACATGCGCCAAGCGAAGCTGTCTACATAGGTCTGCCAGTTCCGGCTTCATCGTCAGTACACTCCCATCAGTCGATCATAGTGCTGCAGCGACGCCGTTGCTTGGGTACCTGGGGGAGAGAGTGTCTCGTTCCACGCTACCGGTATGTCGCGGTTCACTTTCACGAGTCCGAGTGCTGCTGTTAATTGTGCGACCGTAGCTTCGCCTTGTGCTTTCCGCAGCACTTCGGCGATCTGTGCGATGGAGTAGACGCCGCTCCAATGCAACAGCGCTTGCAACCGTTCCTTACGCAAGGTAAGATCAGCCACACGGACATAGACCTGTACCACCTCCGGCAGCATCTGGATGAACTGTGAATGGCCCACGCTACGCGGCTTTCGTAGCAAGTTAGTGAAAACTTGCGCCCACGGAACCTCAGCCGTTTTGCCAGTATAAGGACGCGGAACCTCCCGCACAAGCTCGTGCTCCTTCGTCAAGATCGTGACTCGGTTCCAGAAGACCTGAATCAACACTTCGCTGCCTGGCTGAACGAGACCTGCTAACGGGATGGAGGTGCCTTCAAAGCGAATCTCGCCATACTTGTTCACGACCGCTGCACCCAGTCGGAACGGTTCGAAGGCTTCTTCCGGCAAGGCCAAGAGCTGTGAGCGGTCGGCCTCCCATAATTCGGCGATGGGGACACCCTTGGCGTAGTGCTGTCGCTCGCGATCCTGTCGAGCTTGCTCAGCGAAATAAGTGCCCAATTGCTCATGGTTCTCGTATAGCGGAATCGGTACCGCCCAGTTGCGTTTGGCGTAGCCGCACTTGCTCTCCACATGTCCTTTCTCATGACCGCTGTACGGATTACAAAATACAGCCTCCATTCGGTAATGCGCGCAAAATCGTTGAAAGCCCTCTGTGAGCTGACGCTCACCATGCTTCTCGATGTGGACGACTGCAGCTGACAGATTGTCAAACCACATGCGCCGCGGAACGCCGCCCATCTGCTCGAAGCATTGCTTCATCCCTTCAAGAAAACATTCCTGGTTCTCGGCAGGCGTCGGATAGACAAATGCCGTATTGCTACAAGGAAAGGACACGACGAGTAGTTTGTACGTCATAAGCTGCTGTTCGTGACTAACCTGAATGGTGGTGAAATCTACTTGTGCTTCGCCCGGCGGATGCTCGAGCCGCTCATACGTCTTCGCGCGTTCCAGCGCCATTCGGCTCTTCTGTTGCTTGATGTAAGAGAGTACGGTTCGCTGGCCACCGGTAAACGAATACTCGGCTTGCAGGCGTTCGAAAATCCGAACACCGGTGTGCCGCTGCTTACGTGGAAGGAGTTGGTCTTCCTCTAACCAGGTATCCACGATCTCCATGTACGGTCCCATCACTGGGCTGCTGCTCTTACGTTTGCCTAATGGTTTGTTCCAATCGCTCTTGTCCGCATATCGCTTAGCTGTTCGCCAGTGAACGCCAACCTGTCTAGCGATGTCACTCACGGTAAAGCCTTCTGCTTCCCGTAGAAATTTGATATACTGTTGTTGAGGCATTTTCAGCATTCCTTTCCGTCTCCTTCGTCAAGTTGTCGCAAACCTAACGATAGGAGGATAGTAGGGTGCTGGCAAGTGTCTCTTTTTCTTTGCCGTTAGTTGAGCATTTTTACGCTGCAATTCTCGGCACTTTTAGTATGCAATAAACAAGGGTTGTCCGGCTGAATCCACTTCCTTGCTTCTCAACTTCTGCCGGACCGAGGAGCGCATGCGACGATGAGTTAATTCGGTGTTATGCGAAGTCCTTGTCATCATTGAATTCATCTTCCAATGGGATTGTCTGTCTTTCTAATTCACCTTGAGAATCCAAATATCTTAACATTACTTCAATGACATCAATCTCTAAAGATTTCATTATAATCATATGCTCCCCTGTCATTCCAGGTGGATCCATCATTGAGTTTCCGAAGTGATCTAATAGATTCTGTGGAGTAGTCATATTTAACCACCTACGACTACCGTCATTGAAAGTAATAGTCACCTCAACTATCTTCCATTCATTAATGTCATCATCTAATTTCCAATCAATCATTTGTAATACTGGTTCTAGCACAAAATAATACTGGTCTATCCATACTTGCTTTCCATGATCTCCGACAATTCTGTATTTATCCTCATTTTTATCAATAATTTCATATTGCTTTCCTCGGGTCAGTGCATGTTTATATACACCAACACTATTACATGTAACAAAATAAGCTCCCAAAAGATCACCTTCACTAGGTCTTTATTGGTTTACAAGGATTTCTCATAACGTTCTTGTATTCATGAACCCCGAAGGGGTTGTTTACTGAAATCCCTCTCTGAAATCCACCTCGCAGACCAAGGCTCCAGAGGAGCCGCAGCTTGAATATAATGTTATACGACTGAATCACTACTTGAATATATTTTCACTTGTTCTTCAATCTGTGATTGTTAGTTTAAATCATCTTTTTTATTTCATTTATTGTGCCCACTGCAGTTGACATCAATTTACTCATAGTAGAAAATTGAACCCAAATACTTTTCTTAGATTTATTTAAGTTCTTCTGAATAGGTGGTATTGATGACAAAAGTTCTTTTACCTGTTCTATGCCCTGACTGGATTCTTCAAGTATTGAACTCACTTTATTAATAGACTCTATAAACTCAGGGTCTTGTGAAAATGATGCATCAAATTGATCTACTAAAGACACCACTTTGCTAAAAGTATCCATGAAATTATTTAAACTCGTACTTAACAAAACCACCTCAGGTTCCATTTTTGTAGCAAAACTATCCATGACCATCGCTGTTTTAGTTATTGCCATCTGAGTAAGACGTAGATTTTGTACATCGCTAAATTTTGTAACCTCTTCAGTTCTTTCCTCAAGTTCGCTGATGAATTCGTGTATCAATGTCTGTATTCCATTCATACTGATCACTAAATAAAATGAACTTTGATTGAGATCAGTGTATAAATCTAGCAATCCTTCTTCTACTTCCTCTTCTTCAAAAATATTATCTTCCTGCTTTAGCATTTCAACTTGTTGAGAAGATAGGCTGTGTCTAGAATACCATCCTTTAATTTTCATCATTAAATGCATTCTCACAAGACTTTCGAAGTTTTTACTTTCCTTATAACTCCAATAATACACTCCCTCGTCGCCCAAACTAGATCGAAAATCTTTTATAACCTGGATTTGCGCAACGTCAATATCACTTATAGATATAGGTGCGTCGTTAAAATAAAACATTATCTCTACATCTTCACCTAATTTTGCTCTATCATATGCTCTTTTGAATTCTTCAATTGTTCCTGAATCTGCACGAGAAGTTTTCGATCCAGCCCTTGACCACATTATTCCAATAAAAATGTCATATTCATCATTAATTTGATGATTAATTATGTCTTGAGCATCATTGCCCAGTACTGAAGGAGATGTGTTTTTCTCCCACTTCACAAGTTCGAGACGAAGATTATAAACATCCGCAATCATTTGATTTAACTCATCAATTACACCTTCCAACATTATTCTTTCTTCTACAACATCACTCGGAGAACCGATAAATACTTTTAATAATCTAATGTTTTCCATTTGAAGAACCTCCAAAATAGATTTTTTGAATCAGATTTATACTTCATTTTGATTCTGTCGTATAACGTGTTGTGTTCACGACGCTCGGCGTATGCCAGGTGTGTCTGGCTGAATCCACTCCTATGCCTACAACTTCTATCAGACCAAGGAGCGTCAGCGACGATGCTTCAACAATATTTTATACGACGGTACCGTCTTGGAAGAATACACTTAATTTCCGTCTCCGATCCTGTCTCTATAAAATTCGTTTTCTATTTTATGAATAAAATTCACAAACTCATCAAATGAAAATCTAATAGTATTTTTTTTATTCCTGAAAGTATAGCCTTCGCTTGAAATCTCAAAATCATTATGTGATAGTGAATCTCTAATTACTTTTATTTTTTCGATATCGCCTTCAAGAGGAACTTTTGCATTTGCATACTCTTGTTTAATCAATATTAGTGGTAAGATTCTCATTATTCCAAAGTACTGATTCAACATTATTTGATTAAATTTGAACTGTTCTTCAAATTTTTCTCTTAGCTCTTTCATTGTCATTTCAGAGGGAGCATTGTCATACTGTGAAAGAATAAATTCAATATATTTTTGATTTGAGTTTAATGTTAAAATTTGTTTCATCTTTCATTCTCCTTATGTTTTTATTGTTTTGGTGCTGCTTCTTATCTACGTATGTCACTAACTCACCCTCACGCTTGGTATTCCTGAACCTGTTCGTGAATGCCTCCTCCCGGCAGACATTCACGCCCGTCACATCAGCCTACTCTCCTCACTTCTCGCCCATCAAGCCATCCAGCGGGCTACGAATCCGCCGAACATCCTTCACGCTTACATGGGTGTAGCGCTGCGTCGTCTTGCTGCTCTGATGACCCAGGAGCTCCTGAATATACCGCAGGTCTGTTCCGCCCTCCAGCAGATGCGTTGCGAAGGAATGCCGAAGGGAATGAACGCTGACCGGTTTTACGATTCCCGCTTCCCCTTTACACTTCTCGAACAGCTTCTGAACACTCCGCTCGGTCAAGTGCTTGCGCCCATCCTGGCCTGGGAACAACCATTGCTGGGCCCTCATGCCCTCAGCATATTCCTTGATCACGAGAGCGGCGGCATCCGATAGCAGCGTGACGCGATCCTTGCGGCCTTTGCCTTGCCGCACGGTGATCGTTCTCCTCTCATAATCCAGATCATTCACACGCAGCCGAACGACCTCGCCAACCCGCAGCCCTGCCGAATACAGTACATACAGCAATGCCCGATGCTTGATATTGTTCACCGACTTCAACAAAGCCAGCACTTCTTCCGCAGACAGCACATTAGGCAGCTTTCGCTCCTTTTTGGGTCGTACATACGATGCCCCGCGCCGCTCCCCAAGCACATGCTCCATATAAAACTTCAGGGCGCTAATCGCCTGATTAACATAAGCATGGGATCTGCCCATTTCCAGGAGCGCCAGTGAATAAGCCTCAATCTCCTTCCCTGACCCAACCTTCTCCCCACCTTGCCTCCGAAACACCTCGAACCGCCGCACATGCCCACAGTAGGCTTTGATCGTCCGCTGACTATAGCCGCGCAGCTTTAGTTGCTTCACCATAACCAACGCAAGAGCTGCCTGGTCGGCCTCCCCGCCTGCCCCCTTCGTAACGCCAGCCCGATCCTCCACTTGTCCTCGCTGCCGTTCTTTCACTTGTCCATGCTGCTGATCCTCCGCTTGTCCTTGCTGCCGTTCCTCCGCTTCTCCTCGCTGCCGCCCCTCCGCTTCTCCTTGCTGCCGTTCCTCCACTTGTCCTCGCTGCCGTTCCTCTGCTTCTCCTCGCTGCCGTTCCTCCGCTTCTCCTTGCTTCCGCCCCTCCGCTTCTCCTCGCTGCCGTTCCTCCGCTTCTCCTTGCTTCCGCCCCTCCGCTTCTCCTTGCTGCCGATCCTCCGCTTGTCCTTGCTGCCGATCCTCTGCTTGTCCTCGCTGCTGCTCCTCCGCCTGCCCACGCTGTCGCTCCTCCAGCTTATCCCTCCAGAACGGACATTCCTCCAGCAATTCTCGCTGTACCTCGATGGTAGCGCCTTCAGATAAGAGCAACTGCCACAGCTCCTCCATACTGGCGAGCGTATAGGGCACCAGCCACACCCGCTCACCCGGATTCCATTGCCGCTGCTTTAGCCGCTTGATCCGCTGTACATCCTCCGCGTTATATCGCTCGGTTCTCAAGGTTAACGACATTTCATCCTTTTTACCTACAAAAACATGCATTTTCTCCTATATCCCCTCATTATACCAAAAATATCAACAGCCAACATACGAGTAAATGTCTGCCCATCCTACATAGACCAGGCTTCGTTACGCAAAATCCGAATCCAACTGCACAGTTACCTTTTCATCGATCCATAAAAAAAGAGACCCCCTGTTTGCCTGACGACAAACACAAGATCTCCAATGCTTTTGGATGGTCTATGCTCCCATAACGCCGCGGTGAGCAGAATGGGTGTTCCCTTATTGTACCTCATTTGTGGAGCCGTTCCAACACCGATCGCCGTCATTATAACAGCTTCATGAACATTTATGGAAAATGCTTGCATGCACCTTGGTTTTATTTTACAATCAAGGTGTAAACGCGCGTTCACACAAACAGGAGGAAGCATTATGCGCAGCGAAGATATTGCAAGATTGGCGGGCGTGTCACGCAGCACGGTCTCCAGGGTCATCAATAATTACCCCAATGTGCCCCCGGCAACGCGGGACAAGGTGCTCAAGGTCATCGAGCAGCATCAGTACCAGCCGAATAGCTATGCCAGAGCATTAGCTGGCAAGGCGACGAACACCATCGGCTTATTTGTCGTGAGCACAGCGGAGAAGACCGCCGGGAATCGAATTTACCGGAACAATTATTTTGCGCCCTTTGTGGAATCGGTGGTGGATACAGCTAACTCGCTGGGCTATTATGTGCTCATTCATACGCTGTATGCTCTGGAGGATTACCAGAAGGTCAAGCAGGCCTGCCTGCAAAAAAGGATCGACGGCGCAATTCTGGTCGGCACCCGCAAGCAGGTCGATGTCATCCGCGAGCTGGTCAGCCTGGATGCGCCGATCGTTCTGATTGATTATGACATCGGAGAGATCATCCAGCATCGTCTGGATCGAAGCAATGTATCCGTCATTAATTCCAAGGATTACGATGGGGCGGTCGCGGCGGTCGAGCATCTGATCGCGCTCGGTCATCGTACCATCGGCATGATCAATGGCTCCGTCAGCACATTCTCCGGCTCCGAGCGGTATAATGCCTACGAAGCCGTGCTGCACAGCCACGGTCTGCCGCTGGAGCCGCATTACATTTTGAATGGCGAGTTTCTCAAGCATAACGCCTACCATGAGGTCAAGGGCCTGCTGGCATCCGGGCAGGAGCTGCCTACCGCTTTTTTCGCAGCGAATGACGACATGGCAGCCGCGGCCTACGAGGCGTTCCACGAATTCGGCCTCTCCATTCCCGGAGATATTTCCATCGTCGGATTCGATGACGGCCCGATCGCGACACAGCTTGTTCCCAAGCTGTCCACCGTGCGAATGCCGATCGATGACATGTCCAGGGAAGCGGTGCATAAGGTCGTCGCTCTCTGCGAGCAGACGGTCACCGCCTTCAGTACGGTCAGCTTCCCGGCCCCGCTTATCGTGCGGGATTCCTGCAGACAGCTATAGCCTGGACAGCTATAGCCTGCATACTCAAGTCTGCATTCCTGAGTCTTCATCCCCGCGCAGTCTGGCAGACTTCGCGGACATGAACGGATGAAGAACTCCCTCCACCTATTCGTAAACGCGCGTTCATAACCCACTAAAGGAGAAGGATACGTATGAAATTCGGTCACTTTGATGATGCCCGCAAGGAATATGTCATTGATACGCCCAAGACGCCTTACCCCTGGATCAACTACCTCGGCTCGGAGCAGTTCTTCGGCCTGGTGTCCAATACGGGCGGCGGCTATTGCTTCTATCGTGATGCGAGACTAAGACGCCTGACCCGTTACCGTTACAACAATATCCCGCTCGACAACGGCGGACGCTATTATTATATTCATGATCAAGGCGATTACTGGACACCGGGCTGGATGCCGGTCAAGCGCGAGCTGGATTTCTATGAATGTCGCCACGGCCTCGGGTACACCTCCATTACAGGGGAACGCAACGGTCTGCGCGTCAAGCAGCTCCAATTCGTCCCGCTCGGCTTTACCGGAGAGGTTCATCAACTGACCGTATCCAACGTATCCAACGCGCCGAAGGAAGCGCGGCTGTTCTCCTTTATCGAATTCTGTCTGTGGAACGCCAATGACGACATGACCAACTTCCAGCGCAACCTGAGCACGGGCGAGGTCGAGATCAAGGGGTCGGTCATTTATCATAAGACCGAATACCGCGAGCGCCGCGACCACTATGCCTTCTACTCCGTCAATACGGAGATCGATGGCTTCGACACGGACCGCGACAGCTTCCTGGGCGCCTATAACGGGCTGGATACGCCTGCTGTTGTAGCAGAGGGTCGATCCGCCAATTCGGTAGCTAGCGGCTGGTCGCCGATTGCCTCCCATGGCATCAACATCAGACTCCAGCCCGGCGAGGAGAAGACCTTCGTCTTCGTGCTCGGCTATGTGGAGAACCCGGAGGATGAGAAGTGGGAGTCGCCAGGCGTCATCAACAAATCCAGAGCCCAAGCGATGATCGACCAATTCGCCACCGATGAAGGCGTGAATGAAGCGATGGCCGCACTCGCCTCCTATTGGGACGGCTTGCTATCCAAGTACACGCTGAACGGGCCAGACGACAAGCTGAATCGGATGGTCAACATCTGGAATCCGTATCAGTGCATGGTCACGTTCAACATGTCCCGTTCCGCCTCCTACTTCGAATCGGGCATCGGGCGCGGCATGGGCTTCCGCGACTCCAACCAGGATCTGCTCGGCTTCGTCCATCAGATTCCAGAACGCGCGCGTGAACGCATCATCGACATCGCCTCTACCCAATTCGAGGACGGCAGCGCCTACCATCAATACCAGCCGCTCACCAAGAAAGGCAATAACGAGGTCGGCAGCGGCTTTAACGACGATCCGCTATGGCTCATTCTCGGCACAGCCGCCTATATTAAGGAAAGCGGAGATTACAGCATCCTCGACGAGCAGGTGCCATTCGACAGCAATCCGAACAATACGGCTACATTGTTTGAGCATTTGAAGCGCTCCTTCTTCCATGTCATCCATAACCTGGGGCCGCATGGCCTGCCATTGATCGGACGCGCCGACTGGAACGACTGCCTTAACCTGAACTGCTTCTCCAAGGAGCCAGGCGAAAGCTTCCAGACGACGGCAAATATCGAAGGGCGCGTAGCGGAATCCGTCTTCATCGCCGGACTGTTCGTGTTCGTCGGGCCAGACTATGTGGAGCTGTGCAAGCGTCGCGGACTTCATGAAGAGGCTGAGGAGGCACGCGCGCACATCGAAGCGATGAGAAGGACGACGCTGGAGCATGGCTTCGACGGCGACTGGTTCCTCCGCGCCTACGACCACTACGGCAACAAGGTCGGCAGCAAGGAGAACGCGGAAGGCAAAATCTTCATCGAGCCGCAAGGCTTCTGCGTCATGGCTGGCATCGGCGTCGAGGAGGGGCTTGCCGCCAAGGCACTGCAGTCGGTCGAGGAGCATCTGGAGACGGATTACGGCATTATTTTGCAGACGCCTCCGTATTCCAAGTACTATCTCAACCTGGGCGAAATCTCGTCCTACCCGCCAGGCTACAAGGAAAATGCAGGCATATTCTGCCACAACAATCCGTGGATCATGATCGCCGAGACGGTGCTGGGCAACGGGGATCGCGCGTTCGAGCTGTATCGCAAGATCGCTCCGGCCTACCTGGAGGACATCAGCGAGATTCACCGCATGGAGCCCTACGTCTATGCACAGATGATTGCTGGACGGGACGCGGTGCGCCACGGCGAGGCGAAGAATTCCTGGCTGACGGGAACGGCGGCCTGGAACTATATCGCGATCACGCAGTCCATCCTCGGCATTCAGGCCGACTTCGACGGCTTGCGGATCGATCCGTGCATACCGAAGGCATGGAGCGGCTTCTCGATCGTCCGCGAATTCCGCGGCAACACGTTCAACATCACAATCTCCAACCCAAGCGGCGTGTCCAAGGGTGTCGCGTCCCTCAAGGTAGACGGCAAGCTGCTAGAGGGCAACACCATTCCGGTATCCGGCAGTGGCGGCACGTATCAGGTTGAGGTGGTATTGGGCTAACCTGTAGTAGTGGCGGTCGGCATGTTCTTGCTTACAATAGAACTAAGGAGAGCGCGCCAACGCTCTCCCTGCACAATCTCTTGAATGGTAAACCTCCAGCTAATTCCAGAATATAACCCGTTCCCATGGCGCTAACCTGGGCGGGTTATTTTCGTTGATTCACGTAAGTAAGCAGCGCCAGATACCCTATTCAAGCTATAGCTTCATTAAGCTGAAGCTCCCCGTCACGCGGCTGGTCTATGCCAACACAAGCACGTCAACGAGGGAGACCCCCGCTCTATTTGACCGCGCCCTCTGTCAACCCGGCCACGATATACCGATGGAAGAAAATATACAGCACGATCATAGGAAGCGTAATGAGCGCCAGCGCCGAGAACAGCAGCTTGTAGTCGGTCATGTAGCGGCTGGAGAAGGCCAGCAGGCCGACAGGAATCGTCTTCAACGCATCATTCTGAATGTAGAGCATGGCGAGCAGCAGCTCATTCCAGGTGTTCAGCGCAGAGAAGATGCCGACGGTCGCAAGCGAAGGCAGCAGCAGCGGGAACACGATCTTCTGGAACAAGATCCAGTCGTTGCAGCCATCCATCCGGGCAGCCTCGATCAGCTCCTTCGGGATGGAATCCAAATACGCCTTCAGCAGGAAGATGGCCAGCGGCAGACCGACGCCAATGTACGGCAGGATCAGCCCCAGATGCGTATCCTTCAGATTAAGCTGCTCGAACATATAGCTCTGGGCAATGAAGAACGATTGCAGCGGCATGAACAGCCCGAAGACAAACAGCAGCAGCATGAACCCGCTGCCGCGGAAGCGCAGCTTGCTGAAGGCGAAGGCCGCCATGCTGGCGAACAGCAGGATGCCCACCAGCGTCAGTGAAGTCACGATCACACTATTGGTCGCGTAGGTGCTCATATTGCCTATCTGCCAGGCATCCACCCAGTTCTGAAAGTTGATGCGCTCCGGCAGGGCAAAGGGCGTGGAGAAGATGTCGATGTTCTCCCGGAACGAGGACAGCAGCAGCCAGATCAGCGGATAGAAGGTTCCCAGCGAGATCATAATCATCACGAGATAATACACAATACGGGCTCGCCTCTGCTTGCGGGAAGCGATCTCATAATTCCGATTGGACTCTTGCAGCTTTAAGGCAGCACTCGACACAAAGGCACCTCCAGACAGTTCTTAGTCAATTTAATATTCGAGCGAGTTGCTTCCTCTGCTCTTCAGCTTGCCAGCCAGCAGCCCGATCGCAGCGATGACGACGGTCAGAATAACGGCCAGCGCCGAGCCATAGCCAATACTCATGTGGCTGAACACCACCTTGACGAGGTAGGTCGGCACGATTTCTGTCGCATTGTACGGACCGCCATTGGTCATGACATAGAAGAGGTCAAAGGACTGGAAGCCAGTCAAGACGCAGAGCATGATCGCTGTATCGACCAGACTGCGAATCATCGGCACCTTGATACGGAAAAATATCGTCCCTTCATTTGCCCCATCCAGATAAGCCGATTCATAGATTTCTTTGGAGATTCGCGAGATGCCGGTATAGAAGATCGTCATATAGAACCCGGCATAGACCCAGCCAGACACCACACAGATCGCCAGGAGCGCCGTGTTGGGATTGCCGAGCCATACTTGCGCCCAGCTCTCCAGCCCGATGAATCGCAGCACCGTATTAATCAATCCGAAGTCGGAATTATATACGAAGCGCCACAGATACGAGACGACGATCATAGGCAGCATGACCGGTGTAAACAGGGCGACGCGGAACAAGCTGCTCCCCTTGCGTCCCATCGTGATCAACCCGGCGAGCCCCAGACCAACCAACACCTCGACCACGACCGTAACTGCAATATAGATCAAAATATGGGTATAGGAATTCAAGTAAATGCTGTCATTGAAGGCGCGTGTATAATTGTCGATGCCCGTAAAGGACATGTCGCCGTACCCATTCCAATCGAAAAAGCTGAAGACAAACGTCATCACGATCGGCGCCAGAATGGTGAACGCAAAGATAAGGACAGCAGGCGTGACAAATAGGTAAGGCGATAATTTGCGCAAAGACATTTCGTTGCCTCCTGTTGCGTAATAGGGAAGCAGGCCGAAGACCAGCGGGAAGCAGACTGGCTGCGGCCTCTCCTGAACGGATTTATTTCAACGGAGCGATCGTTTTCTCAAGCTCCTTCAAGGCTTCCTCCGGCGTCTTGGCACCTCCGATGACCTGGGACGTCGCCATATTCAGCGCATTGGCCACCTCAATCGAGTAGCCTGTATCCGGCGGGGACACCACCACCGGCGCGTCCTGCATCAGGTCGTTCAGGCTGACGGAAATCGGGGAGGTGTTGTCACGATCAAGTCCGGTCTTGGTCATCGGCACCGCACCTGCAGCCGACAGCTTGGCCGACGACGCATCCGAGCTGTAGAGCTTCATGAAGTCGATGGCTTCATCAATCAGCGCCGATTTTTTGTTCACAACCATGCCATTCAGCACGCCGATGACGCTCTCCTGATTCCCCTTGCCCCCGGCAATCGGAGGTGTGTTGAAGTAGCCGAGCTCCAGATTCGGAGCCTGTGCTGCCGCCTCCGAGACGAGCCAACTGCCGATCGGGTGCATGGCTGCTTTGCCCGTGAGGAAGAGCATATCGGATTCATTATCAGCGATTGCATTCACGTTGTTGTTCACGTAGCCTTTATCCCAGAGATTCTGAACGAGGCTGTACGCCTTGATGAAATCATCGGTCAGGAACGGCTGCTCCAATTGCAGGGCATCGCTGTACGCTTGCTCGCCAACGACGCGAGAGATAATATGTCCAACCCAGTTGCCGGCTGTCCACAGATCCAGGTTACCGATTGTAATCGGGGTGATGCCGGCGTTTTTGACGGTCTCTGCGACATTCAGGAATTCCTCCCAGGTCGTCGGCGCCGACAATTGAAGGGAATCGAAAATGCTCTTATTATAGAAGATAACGTTGGTCACATCTCCTGCCGTAGGCACCATATACGTCTTGCCGTCCACCTTCATCCCGTTGAAGCTGCCCTCTTCGAACATCTCCCCGAGACCAGATTGCTGAAGCTGCTCTGTAATATCGGCAGCGAACCCGTCCTTGATGCGGGTATTCAACCGTTCGCCCGCCCACTCGAAATAAAGGTCCGGGGGTGTCTTGCCGCCCAGCAGATTCGGCAGGCCAATCGTTTGATACGTATCATCATCCTGATAGGTGAATTCAACCCGCATTCCTGGATGTTGACTTTCGAATTCGTCGGCGATCCCTTCCCATACTTTGATCAATGCTTCACCAGGTGAGCCCATCGCGATCCGCAGAACCTTCTCCCCGCCTTCAGCCGTACCTCCGCCGCTGCATCCTGTCACTGAGGTGACGACCACGATCAGTGAAACCAATCCCGCTAGCCCCTTCTTCATCTACAACACTCCTTATTCGTGTGGTGCCGCCACATTACAGGCAACCCGATTCATGCTGCTGCCTAGCTCCCCCTTAGGGATGTCTAAGCTACTACGCCCCCCACTCGCCTCCAAACCATTTCTTAGATAACAACTATCTATTTGTAGTAACAACTTATCTCTTATATTAGGGCGTAGGTTATCAAGGTGTCAATGAATTTTTTCGATGATAGCGCAATCATTGATTTTCATGGAATGAAACCTCTCTTCAACCTCTAATGATCCTGCTTGATCCCCGGTTATATTTTATAGAATCCATGGAAAAAGTTCACATTAATCTTCCATAAAAAATAAATAGATTGACAACTTGTTATTATTAAAAATAAAATACACGTATATGTTACTACAAATTAGGGGTGACATGACAGGATACTAAGATAAGGGAGGGCTATGGGGCAGCTTGTTTCTTATTAGATGGCGAAGCTCGCATGATGGCAAGCACAGACGAAGTGAGACAAACAAGGGAGGCATAAACATGTTCATGCAATGGAGGCGCATGATCGCCATGCTGGCAGCCGTGATGCTGATCAGCACGATGTATTCTGCGGTATCGGCGGCGGAGACGACCGCAGCGGAGCAATTGCCGGAATGGGCGTCAGCGGAATTGACGTATTGGCAAGCAGCGGGGCTGCTGAAGGGAAATGAGAAGGGCGAGCTTCAGCCCGGGCGCAATGTGACCCGTGCCGAGATGGCGGCGATGCTGGATCGAATCTTCAAATTCAACGCAAGGAGTCAAGAACACTTCAGCGATGTCTCTGCCGATGCATGGTATGCGGACGATATTAGCAAGGCTTCCGCAGCGGGCATCCTCAAGGGAACGGGCAACGGGCAATTCCAGCCGCTCAGCACCGTCACCCGTCAGGAGGCGGCAACGATGGCCGCGCGCGCCTTCGGGATCACGTTGGAAGGGACGGCGGATCACTTATTCGCAGATGATTCGCAAGTCAGCGCTTGGGCCAAGGATGCGGTGTACGCATTGAAGGCTGCCGGCTATGTCCAAGGCAGTGCGGATGGCAGCTTCCACCCGCTCAAGGCGCTGACACGAGCCGAGGCGGTCAAGATGCTGCATAATCTCATGGGCGGCCTTATCCAGGATGCCAGCAGCCATAGTGATGTGAATGGCCGCAACCTGGTCGTGAACACGGCGGGCGGCGCGCTGCAGCAGGCGAAGCTGTCCGGCAGCCTCTACCTGACGTCAGCACTTGGCGATGGCAACTTCGCGATTAGTCAGTCTGCCATTGCTGGCACGGTCTATGTCCATGGCGGTGGCGTGAACAGCATTACGATTACCGATAGCACCATCGGCCATCTGATCATCCATCGTGCTGAAGGCCCTGTAAGGGTCGTTATTGAAGGCGCTTCAACCATCGACTCGATCGTTGTAGCCTCCAGCGGTGTTCAGTTGGAGCTTGGCACAGGGAGCTCCGTCAGCAAGTGGACCCTCGAGACTGACTCCGTGTTGGTGAACGGCAAGGCGAAGACGCGCGATACGATCGGCAAAGAAGAGACGCAGCCGGGTAAGGAGAATGAATCTGGCGCTGGCAACGGCAACGGAAGCTCATCCTCCGGGGGCGGTTGGGTTTATACACCAGAGAAACCGAAAGCCACGCAGCTCTATACGCACGAGCAGGTCAAGAGCCAATTCTCCGACACAGGCGCCGAAGGTCTGGTCAAGCAATATCTGGTCTTCCTGAACGACCCGACCTACAAGCCAGCTACGGCTAGTCCGGGCGCGAAGATGCCAGATCTGGTCAATGCCAAAACCTTCGTCAACTACGAATATACTGTCAAGCCGTCGATCTTCCCTTCCATGCGGGATATTAACAGCTCGGTGCTGAATGAGAAGCGGACGACACTGTGGCTCGGAACGAACGATGGGGTAACCAAGGTAGACTTGACCTCCAATACGTTGACGTCCTATACGGCAGCAGATAAGCACCTGGCGGATAACGGCGTGCTGTTGCTGATTGATGACGGCGCAAAGGGCGTATTCGTTATAACCGAAACTGGTGTCTCGCATATCTACCAATAACAGAAAGGGGATTGGGCATGTCTAAGATGAAGAAATATCGCATCGCTCTCACCGCTACACTGGCCGCTTCCATGCTGGCTACCATGCCGATGTCATCCGTATTTGCCGCGAAGCTGCCTTCTGCCAGCTACCCGACCGTTCAACTTCAAGCAGTGCCGACCAAGCAAGTCACCTATTATAAAGCAGGTGCTGCCCTGCCGCAGATTCAGTGGATCGAGAAGGTGAAGGACCTCTCCTTCCTGCCTGCGAACGTGATTGGCGATGTGACCAGCGCGTTCCGCGACAGCTCGGGCGTCTATTGGATCGGTACCAGGACCGGACTGCAGCGCGTCCATTTCTCCGAGCAGGACGCTCGGGACATCGTACAATACTTCGCCGGACCTCGCTATCTGTATGGCGGCGATGACCATGTGACCGGGCTTGCCAGCGATGGCGCCGATGGCATCTGGGTTCGCACGGCAAGCGGAGTAACGCATATCGCGATGCCCAAGATGACCCTGCAACAAAAAACGGAGAATTATGAGCGCATTATTCGTAATGTGCATGACCGTTGGGGGATGGTGTCCTCCTCCAGCTTCAGCTTCAACGACAGCAGTGCTCCAGCCGGCGTGATCAACTACAACTCGCCGACAGGCGTATTCAGCTCCGTGCCTGCCACCTCAGACAACGACGGGCTATGGACGTCCATGTATGCGATGGGCGAGATTTTCCGGTACAGGTCGCTGCAGGAGCAGTATGGTCCTAATCCGACTGAGGAGCAGAGCGAAGAAATTCAAGCGGCGAAGCAAGCGGCTGTACGTGCTACGAAGGCTGTACTTGTACTCAGCTATGTATCTGGCCGCGGCAACGGCTTCCCGTCCCGCTCCTATATGTTAACGAGTGAATATGGTGCTCAGACCATTGACGAGACCGGATCCGTGTACAGCTTCCAGAATCAGAGCGGCTTCTGGTTCCAGAACGTAGTAGGCGACAATGCGGTGAACCCGAACGGCATTATCCCGAGCTTGAAGAAGGAAGACGCTACCCCGATCGGCTATTCCATCGCCCGTGTGACGAAGGATGCACAGACCAAAAAAGGCTCCCGCTTGTTCCCTAGCGGCGGCACGGATGTCATGAACTATAACGGTCTGGGCTTGAGCCAGGCAGCCATCGACGCGCTGAATGAGACACGCCCCGATGGACAGAAGCTCGGCACGGACATTAAGACGATCGTTGAGGTCGTTGACGGACAGCCCGTATACCAGGTGTTGCCTGTCATCACCGCGGCGACGAATAACGCCATGGCCGCCGAGGACAAAACAACCGGCATCAACAACCAGCCGCTGTTCCAGTTGACAGCGCCCGTGTATGAGCAGATCCCGACATTCTTCAACGAGCTGTTCCCTGCGTCAGTTATCGTGGATGGCAAGGTGGATATGAATCAGATCGTCTACAAAGCCGATACGTCCTCAGACGAGGTGGACGGCCACTATGCCCTGTTCTTTACCGCCTACAAGTATCTGGTCGGCGACTCCCAGGACGCTGACATGCTGGAGATGAAGAGCTACATTGAGCAAGTCACGCATCGGATGACAGAGCTGATCCTCAAGGATAATCATTACTACATTGAGGATGCAACAGGCAAGTCTACCCAATGGTCGCGCTGGTCGGCGAAATATTTCAATGACGGCCTCAAGGTGATGGAGCAGCAGCCAGCGTGGCAGCATAAGGTGGGTGTGGATGAGAATGGCGAGGATGCGTTGTCCTATGGCTACGAGGACGGGCCGCTCAAGGCGCTGGACGTCCTGGCGATCTTGAAAACCGCGATCTATATCACTGGCAATACGCACCCGGAGACGCTGCAAAGGTATAAGGATGCGTATGACCTGGCCTTTGACAGCAGCTACAGCAAGGAAGAGCCGTTCGTGAACGGCAAGGGCTACATTCAGATGGCGATGGAGTATATCGACCGTCGGCTTGTGCGTCAAGCAACCAATGCTTACAATGATAACGATAATACGGTCGTCACCCGCGACAATCTGGTCAAGCCCAATACGAATGCTAACGCGACCATCCATAATGACTGGACGCAATATATCAACTATTCGGATGAAGAGCTGGCCTGGTTCCCGACTTACATCCTGCTATTGCTGGAGGAGAATCCGGCCAGACATCAGCAGATTGTACAGGTATTCGACCAATGGTACAGTAATGAGGTGCGAGAGCAAAATCCATTCTATACCTTCCTGTATCAGCTCGCCCATCCCGACAAGAAAGATGTGGATGTGGCATCAGCTGTACGATACTTGTATCGCTCCTACGAATATATGATTGAGTTCAATGTGCAGTGGAATCGTCAGGATGTGCTGTATATTGAGCCTGGGGATCGGGACAAAGAGGAGAACAAGCAGACAAACTATGCGCTGGCTCCTGATGAGCGCAGAACCATGAAGCATAACAGCAACCCGTTCGAGAGCCGCAATCAGACGAATGGCGCCAACCCGAACTACAACTATAATACAGGCTCCATGGAAGCCGGTACAGTCTTCACCTTGCCTTATTGGCTCGGTCGTTACTTCGAGATCATCAAGGAGTAGATTCCATAGTGCACAATAGAGGAGGGGCTCCCCTCCTCTATTGCATCCATTAGAAATGCCGCTCGATGGTGTAGCTAGGGTAATCGCCGCGGAACACGCCGAAGCTGTATTCAATCGGCGTCTGGTCGGCCAGATAGGAAATCGTCCGTACCTGCAGGCAGGGCGCGCCTTCCTTGACGCCGAGCAGCTTGCGCTCTTGCTTGTCCGCCAGAATCGGCTTGAGCTGCTCTACCGAGCGGTGAACCTTATGCCCGTACTGGCTCTCCAGGAAGGCGAAGAGGGAGCCGTCCTTATAGTCGTTGATCAGGCCCGGCGCCAGACTCCATGGGATGAACGTGCGCTCGTACAGCAGCGGCTCGCCGTCGGCGAAGCGGATGCGCATAAGCTGATTGACCGGCGCCTGCAGCGGGATGCCCAGATGCTCCTGAAGCGGATATTCGGCCGGTACCACCTTGGCTTCGATAATCTGGCTCGCGGGTTCCTGGCCATTCATCAGCACATCCTCCGCGAAGCTGCGGGACTGGATGAGCTGCAATTCCTTGCGTTTGACGAAGGTGCCTTTGCCTTGCAGCCGCTCCACGAGGCCTTGCACCTCCAGCTCGCTGAGCGCCATGCGAATCGTTGTCCGGCTAGCGTTGAAGATTTTACCGAGATCGGCTTCGGTGGGCAGCTTCTGCCCCACCTCATAGACGCCGGCTTGAATTTGTTTCAGCAATTGTTCTTTAATGGTGAAGTAGAGTGAATTATGGCTACGCTTTGTCATGACAACATGCTCCTAATTATGAGTTTGTTGTATTATAATACGCCAATTTTTGAAAATAAACAACCAACTATACAAATTATCAAAAGGGGATGAGCATGTGTTTGTGGCAGGAGTCGATGGAGGAGGCAGCAAGACGGAAGCGATCATAGCAGATGCACAGGGACATGTATTGGGCGTTGGTCGGGCAGGCTGCGGCAACCATCAGATTAACGGTGTCCAGGCAGCGGTCGCCAACATACGCCAGGCGCTATGTGCAGCGCTTGAGCAAGCAGGGCTGGAGGAACACGAGCTGACTTATATCCATTACGGGCTGGCGGGCGCCGACCGCCCCCACGACTTCGAGATTCTGCGTCCCGAGATCGAAGCGCAGCTCCCTCATACACCCTATACGATCGAATGCGACGTGTTCGAAGGCTTGCGGATTGCGACAGCCGACCATACCGGCGTCGTGCTCGTATGCGGCAGCAATACCAATGCGGCCGGCCGCAGCAAGGACGGCAAAACCGCCGTTGTAGGCGGCACAGGCACCCTGTTCGGTGATCGGGCAGGCGGCTATTACTTGGCCGATCAGGCGTTCGGACGGGCCATTCGCGCTTGGGAGGGTCGCGAGCCGCTTACCACATTAGTGGAGCGCATCCCGGCGGCGCTCGGCTTTGAGCGGATGGCGGATATGGTCGAGCACTATCTGAAGCTTGATCCGCCGTCTGCTCCCTTGCCCCTGGTGCTGATCGTGCATGAGGAGGCAAGTGCAGGCGACTGGCTGGCGATCGAGCTGCTGGAGGATATGGGGCGAGAGCTCGGCACCGCAGCCGTAGCCGTCCTGAGCAAGCTGGGCGAGATGAAGCAGCAGCCCGTGCCGATCGTTCTGACCGGTAGTATCCTGCAGCATGGACGTCATCCCCTGCTGCTCTCGGCGCTCACCGACCGGGTGCATGCCGCTTATCCGAACGCCTATCCGGTGATTCCGGTTCTGCCGCCCATGTTCGGCGCGCTATTAACGGCGATGGATCAAGCGGGCATCGAAACATCAGCGGATACATTATCCCAATTTGAATCTTACCTGGAGGCAAATAAGCCATGACTAAAAAAAGCCTGAAAATCGCAGTAATCGGCGGCGGCTCCTCATATACACCTGAATTAATTGAAGGACTGATCCGCTATTATGACGTATTCCCTGTAAGCGAGCTGTATCTCGTCGACATCCCGGAGGGGGCGGAGAAGCTGAACATCATCGGCGCGCTCGCCCAGCGGATGGTGGAGGAGAGCGGTGTACCGATGCGGATCGTGCCTACCTTCGATCGACGCGCGGCGATACGCGGCGCGGACTTCGTGACCACCCAGATCCGTGTTGGCATGCTCGACGCCCGTTCGCGGGATGAGCGAATTCCCCTGGCCCATCATCTGATCGGCCAGGAGACGACCGGAGCTGGCGGCTTCGCCAAGGCGCTTCGCACGATTCCTGTCATCCTTGAAATCTGCCGGGAGATGGAGGAGCTGGCGCCACACGCCTTCCTGATCAACTTCACCAATCCGGCCGGTCTGGTGACAGAGGCCGTGCTGAAGTACTCCCCGATCCGTACCGTCGGCTTGTGCAACCTGCCGATCGATACGAAGATGCAGATTGCCGAGCTGTACAATCGGAAGCCCGAGGAGCTATTCATCGAGATGGCCGGCATCAACCATCTGAACTGGACGACGAAGGTCGTTATCGACGGGATCGATGTGACGAAGGACTTCCTGGGGCGTCTCTCGGATGGCAAGAGCTTCTCCATGACGAATATTCCCGATCTGGCATGGGATCAGTCCTTCATCCGCTCCTTGGGGGCGCTGCCCTGCGCCTATCATCGCTACTATTATATGAAGAATGAGATGCTGGAGGAGCTGCTGAACAAGCTGGAGAAGCAAGGAACGACGCGCGCGGATGATGTGAAGGCCGTCGAAGCGGAGCTGTTCGAGCTGTATAAGCAGCCGGAGCTGAAGCACAAGCCCAAGCAGCTTGAACAACGCGGCGGCGCCTATTATTCCGAAGCCGCCGTGCGCCTGATGCGCTCCATCTACAACGATACCGGCGATGTGCAGACGGTCAATGTCCGCAACAACGGCATCATCTCCTGCTTGCCTGACGATGCCTCCATCGAGGTCAATTGTGTCATCAAGTCCGACGGCCCTCACCCGCTCTCGCTCAGCCGTCCGCTGCCGACACAGATACGCGGACTGCTGCAAGTGGTCAAGGCTTACGAGGAATTAACGGTGGAAGCCGCTGTCCATGGTGATTACGGCAAAGCTCTGCAGGCACTGACAATCCATCCGCTGGTCGGTGACGAGCAGGCCGCGCGGGCCGTGCTCGATGAGCTATTGCAAGCGAACGCGGCCTATTTGCCACAATTTCAACCGACCTGTCCACAATAAGGGGTGTGGCCTGAACCAGCAATAACTGTGCGAAGGCAGTCGTTGTAGATTCAGGCGCTTCCCCAAGCCATAAAGGAAAGAGCATCCTCCAAAGCGACGTCGCTTCAGAGGATGCTCTACTTTGTTGCGATAGGGGAACTCACGAATGGACAGGCGGCGTACCGGGGGTACGTCTAGGAAAAGCAACAGCAGTGGACGATAAGGCGAGGATAGATGCTCTTATGCGGGTTTGCATACACGTCCTAGATCATGGCATCTTTAAATTTCTGGGCCGTTGCTAATTCCAATTCAATAATTTCAACCAATCGCTTACTTAAGCTGAGAATCAATTCTGAATTCTTCCCAGCTACACTTCCTCTTTTTTCAAAAAAATAGTAACTTCGATTTTTATAGTTAGTCCAATGAAGCTGTAGCAACTTATAATTTTCAACAAGTGCTGAATAATCGGAATCGTGAAGGTAACCACTCTCATTCAGAAAACGGACTAATTGTTGGTTTCGCCCATGGAGCTGGGGAAATCGCAACAGAAATAAGGCTACAAAAGATAGCGACATCTCGCTTAAATGTGTAAATAAATAGTCCATTTCCTCTTGAAATTTCCTAAGAGCCTTTAGTCCAGAATAAAAATGTAGGTTGTACTGTGTATTATAAGACGTAGTCTCATCAAATAAATTGGCGATCATTTTTATAGCTGCATCCTTTGTGTTCTCTGCAATATTATGAAGTGGTAACTCCAAAGGCTTACACGTTGTAAGCAATAAGGGTTTCCCTTGTTTCAAAAAGTACTGACAAGATCTTTCAACAGACTCGTAAGGGATGTCATAATAGCTCAAGACGCCTAAGGTTACGCAATCTTCAATTGCATGGAACATATTCTTATCATCATCGTAGCCTAGAATGAAAACAGAATGAGCCAAATGCAGTGTCCCCGCTTCTCTTCCCGACGGATAAAAATAACGGTCTATCATCAAAAATGTGCTCAAGCCATCCGCTAGACTAGACTTTAGACTTTCAATGATTTCTTTATATTCTTGATATTCTTTATATCGGATCTCGAAATGATCTTTAATAATATCACTAGAATATTCTACGGTAGGAAATAGATTACCGCCTGTAAGCATCGTCCTTCGATCGTTTTCAGAGTCATAATGTTGATCTGTAAGCATTTTTATGTATGAAGCCTCCATCGCTAGAGGAAGCATCCTAGAGGTCTCACTTCTACTGATTAAGGTTGAAATTAAATTGTTACTGAAGCAATCTAGCCAAATGTCGTTGTAAGGAACGATCTGATTAACGATCTTGGTCAATGAGCTTACCTCCCTTGTTCCATTCACTTGGCAAAAATTCGCTTGTGGGGATAGTCAATAAACGATTCATGAAAGGGACAGCTCGTTCTGAATTTTACGGTTGATCCAAATCCGATAAGGAATAATCATAATAAGGCAAGCAAGGAAGAGGGCATAGAACTGAGGATTCGGAATCCGGTTAATGCGGAATATCGCATCAATCAGGGCGATCAACACCGCGAATGCCATACGCGCTTTACGTGTTGTCGGCGTTGATTTCGGATCGGTGATCATAAAGAACGTAAAGAGCTGTAAGGAGGCCCCCATCATCGGTCCAAATGCAGCATATAAGGGAGCTCCAAAAAACAGATGCCGCATCCAGGCAAAGAGGGCAAAGCTGCCAAAGAAGGCAATGACGGAATCGAGGCGGTTAGCCATATAACAAGCGAAAACACCTAAGCAAAGAATAACAATCATGATTTCGATGCCATTGGTCCATTGTTTAGGGGTGCTGACTGCAAACTGCGGAAGAAAAAACAACAGGATCACCATGGCCACATTATTTGGATTAAAGATATTCGATCCTTTGAAACGAATGGCATACTTTAAGCCAATGGATAAAACGGCCGCTAAGGCATAAGGCCAGAGCTTATGAGAACTAAGCAGCAGGCTCACTCCAAGTCCAGTAATTACCCCGCTGATCGGCCACATCCATCTTTTATATTTTACTCGACTCAGCAATAATTCAGTTGCTGTACTACAGCCCACCGCTGTGAAGACAGCGTTCCATTGTTGATAGAACCCAAGGTATACCTGACCTGCAACCACAAAGCTTAATAAAAACAACAGGATAAAAAATCTCGGGTCAATACGATAATCCAACCAGGATATTACGGGTCGTAGCTTTTTTTCACGTTCATTGCGCATTCATCTGCCTCCTAGCTTGTTATGTTAGATTGGATAGATGGAAAATCTGCGATATTCGTTTAATTTATCCGTTTTACGGCGTATGGTCTTCCACTCGACTCGATAATTGTCCACATAGCCGAGCTCGCTGCTGCCCAGTATATTTTTCAACTGATTCTCGGCTTCTTGCCTGCGATGAGCAGCCCCCTTCTCTACAGCGGCCTCCGTCTTATACTGTTCAATCCATTGCAGCGCCTCGACTGGCAATTCAATGGCTTTGGGTGTTGTTACAGCAGCAGGGTACATCTCTCTTAACAGCCTGGAGGAGGCATCACTGCCATCCGGTTGAGGAGGAATCCGCTTCTCCACATGCTCTCGCCAGAAGAACATCTCTGAACGAATAAGCTTCTCTATTGCTGCTTCGTCACGGTCAACACGAACCGTTCGCAGCTTGTTGCCACCAATGAGAACGGCCACCCACCAGTTACTGGCCCCGCTTACAGCCATCAGATGCTGACATTGCAGATGAATCGCTTCGGGCACGACTCCATCCTTCCATTCGTCCTTACGGTATTCGCCAACCGACTTACACAGCAATCCTTCGTTTGCCCCGACAAGCCATCGGTCAATTGTTGCGATCATGAACGGGTGCTCTCGATGCTGATAGATCGCGTTGCACCTGACAACCCTCTTTCCGGTTCGTGCCATAAATTCTCGGGCAATCATAGTTTTCATTTGCTTGCCGAGATGCATTGCCTCTGTAGTCTTGCCTTCGGGGCTACTGTTCATTTTATCCAGATACACTTCCAGCGCTGTCTTCCATTTATCAACCCCGCATACTGCAGCGGCTTCATGGCCAGATATGCCGCTTCTCCACCACATGAGCCACTCCTCGGCTGTAAGTGTATGCGTTTTTGTTAATACTTTTCCACGCATTATAGCTGTCCTCCTCATGTAATGTATGTATTCACTGTGCCCTGTGCCGTAATAGCCGATAGGGTACCCCAATAAGAAGGGTCACAACGAACGCCGCATAAAATGTAGAATTTGTAATCTCATGGATACGCATCATCGCATCGGTAAGCGCAATCAAACTAGCGAATATCACTCTGGCCATACGAGTTGGAGGGGTTGTCTTCGGATCGGTAATCATAAAGAAACAAAATAATTGAAAGGACGCTCCCAGCAGTGGACCAAATGCGAATAAAATCGGCTCACCAAACCCTATATGTCGCACATAAGCTAAAACAGAGAAGGAGATTATGAAGGCCATAACGGTATCCAGCCGCTTGGCCGCATGTGCCGCAATGATCCCCAGGATTAATATGAAAACCATGATTTCATAACTATTTGTCCACTGTTTAGGTGTGCTCACCGCATATTGAGGCAAAAAGAACAACATAACGACCATTGCCACATTATTGGGATTAAATAAATGCTTTCCCTGCAGACGAATCATATATTTGATACTTATGGCGAGTATAGAGGTTACAACATAAGGCCATACCTGATGTGAGCTCAGGAGTAGACTAATACCAAGACCTGTAATTACGGAGCTGAGAGGATAAATCCATTTTTTGTTTACTACTCTGTTCACAACTAATTCTACTGCGACAGCAGCGATGACTGCGGCAAGTATAGCATCCCACTTTTGAAAGAATCCCAAGAATACCTGACCTGCAACGGCAAAGCTGCACAAAAACAGCAATACGAGGTAACGTGGGTCAATTCGATATATCCACATCATCAGCGCTTGTTCCAATAATTCCAATATATAAAGGATCTATTGAGAACACGGTAATCCAGGTGATCCCATCTTAGCCAAGAGTACCTTTGCTCGGGAGAGCATTTCTTATTGTCTTCGCCAGACTCTGGGGAGTTGGTGTTCTTCGGACGCTTCGGGATTTCTTTCCTATTCATTCGTTTCCTCCTCCGTAATCGAACCTATATCCAGTATAAGAAATGCCAGGCTCAGAGCCTCGGCTACTATTGATGATTCGTGTAAATCTAATCGTGGAGATTAGAGAAAATTACCCGAGTATATCGTCACTACTTATCGTACCCTGTTATTTGAGGTGATGATGATGACAAGCACAACAGGGTCGCAGAACATCGTTTATATCGATGCGCCTGCAACCGAAATTTGGCCCTTTGTATCTACTGTTGACGGGTGGAACCATTTTTTGAGTGATGTAACCATTACTTCTGGAGACAGCGAGTTTCATGATGGGGATCAGGTTCACATTACGATCGGAGAGCTGCATAATCATGCGGTTTGCGTAGCGTGCAAGCCGTATGAGCTCATCGCTTTTGATGAGCATTATTCCGTAGTCCTGCCTGACGGAGGGCTGTGGGAATATCGACTCCAAACGACCTTTTCGCTTGAGCAGCTCCTGTCGACTACCAAGGTGACCGTTAGTGTGGAAGGGTATACGGAGGATGAAATGATGCAGTGGGTGCGGGAATGCGGGGAAACCGGATGGAGACAATCTCTATTTCATCTAAAGACCGTAATTGAGCTGGGATTGGATTTACGCAATGCGATATTTAATTATCCCCGGCTTGGCGTTCTCAACTATACCGCGACAACAGCGCAGCTTCAGGCCAGTGGACTATTACAGCTAGGGATTCGAGGGAATTATATCAAGACTGTCTATCCCAACAGTCCAGCACATCAGGCGGGCCTGCGGGATGGTATCATTATTACTCAGATCGGCGGAATGCCGGTTCCCACTTATAATGACTTGGTGAAGGCGCTCTCCAGCTACTATGGCAAAAATTGCTCCGTCCCCGTCAACTATTATGCACTCGGTCAGCCTTTTGAGACCATCATTCATTTAACGTATGACGATCAATTTACCGGTATGATCGACCCGGCGCATGTTACAGTAGAGGAACTGGTCAATCAACGTATTCAGAAATCCTCAACGTGAACTATTGAAGCAAAGCCCGCGACTCCTTCTCTTCATGAGGGAGTCGCGGGCTTACTTATTAGCCATTATAATATCTTATTTATACAAAAGTGAGTGTTCCTTCATCCTTTGAGACCTGCATCCTTCGTTGAAATTCAGTTAGCTCCACATTTCGCTCGATAATCGTTACATTCGGGTTACGCTCTATGATGAAGCCCAGTATTTCCTCAGGCACAATCAGTTCTTGGGTACCTATTTGAACATAGCTAAGACTCACGTCTATTTAGACCCACTTTCCGTTTCCTCAATGATCTGCAACTGCAGATCAGCTTTTACATTGTGGAGCTCTTGCACGCGTCCGCTCGGCCATTCGATGCGGATCGAATCTACTTGCTCTGAATCACCCAACCCGAAGTGAATACGGGGGTCACTCTGCCCGCCATGACTGTTCCCACCATCTCTTTCGATTACGGTCGATATCCCTTTTACTGTGAAGGTCACGCGGGCACCCACTGCATCACGATTACTTGGGGCTTGACCAATCAGATGCAGCTTAATCCAGTGATTCCCGGTTTCGTTATTCACCTTGTACATCCTGGCCTGGCCACCCTGATTAGCAAATACAAGATCCAGGACGCCCCGGTTCCACAAATCTACCGCAGCAATCCCCCGCCCATCTTCAACGAATGTGATTCCTACGTCCTGTGCAACGTTCGTGAATCCTTTGCCATCGTTCAAGAACAGGCTCTTCTTTTCATAGCCCGACATGCTCTTGTCCTTGAAGGCTGGCCAGTTACGCGCATCTTCGACCACATAGCCCGGAGTTGTCGCCAGTGTGCCCATATCAAACCAATAGTCCCTCTTTTTACTTGCAGAGATAAATCCATTCGTCACCATCAGACTCATATTACCGCTGTTATTGGCGTCGAAAAATCTCGCTCCCCATGAGAACCCGGACTGCTTCACGCCCATTTCCTCCGCACGGTCTCGATACACCCCGTTCTCATCCTCGTGCCAGAGCTGATTTCCTTCCAGCAGGTATTTTTCTTTGGTGATATTGCTTACATAATTCACAAATTTCCCATCACGGAACACATCAGCAAAATCAACATTCATCCCTTTGAATGTATCGTCCCCGATACCACGGCTTTGCACAACCTTTCGGAAGGAACGCCCCTGTTCATTCATATAGAGCGTATCTGGCCCAAAATCATTCGCCACATAAATATCCGGCCAGCCATCATGATCAAGATCCGCAGCTCCAACGGCCAGTGTCCAGCCGGTATCGTCTACCCCCAGCTCCTTAGTCACATCTGTAAATGTGCCGTCGCCATTATTTCGCAAGAGAACATTCCGTCCTCCATTACGTGCCCGTTCAAAATCGTCGTACAGCACCTTCGTAGACGTTAAATTCCACAAATCATCCGTTTCCCTGAAATAGGTGCCTAAATATAGATCCAGATGACCATCCTTATTGTAATCCAATGTGATGACCTTATTGACATAGCCTTGATAACCGGCCCCCGCCTGATCCGTAATATCGGTAAACGTTCCATCCCTGTTATTGTGGAATAGACGGCTCTTGCCCCACATCCCGACAAACAAATCAGGGAAACCGTCATTGTCGTAATCAAACCATAATACGGCTTGTGTAACGCCCCCTTGATTGACATCAGCCACGCCAGCCTCTGCGGCTACATCCGTAAACGTTCCATCCCCGTTGTTACGATATAGAGCATTCATACTGCCCGGTTTACTATTGGCAAAATAAATATCCATCAAGCCGTCTCCATCAAAGTCTGCTACAGCCACTCCGGCTCCAGTAGAAGCAAACCACGGAAGCATATGAGCAAGCTTGGGATCGAACTCTGAGGTTTCATGTACAAAGCTGATTCCTGCTGTCTCCGTAACGTCGTTATACGTAAAGCCGTAATCTTGCTGCGTCCCCCCTCCACATGCGGACAGAATGGTCACAACACTAAATAAAAGTATGAAGAGAGTTATTCGGTATGGTTTCAAGCGGCACTGCCTCCTTTAATTAGTTCATCTCTCCTGCCAGAAGCTCTCGAGTCCGATCCATCCAAGCTGTATATAGATCTCGTCCACTTTCCTCATCGTCCATTTCCCGTGCCTGGTGCACACATGCAATATACCATTCTGCCTGATCAGATAATGTGTCAGGATAACGGCTTAACTGTGCCGCCCAATACTCTATATCATGAAGCCGGCGTGCTTCCCAACCAAAAGCAACCCCTTGACGGAAGGCCGGACGGTGCTGTTTCGTAATCAGACTTTCCGCACGAATAGCAAAAGCCATGTTGTCGAAAAAACTATAGGCCACTGCAAGTCCCAGGCCACTATAAGCATCATTGCGGTACTTCATGGGCAATTGTTGAATATCATTGACGACCAAGGGCAATTGAAACCGATTGACGAACCATAGCCCTCTGCCAAACCCTTGATAGCAAACCCGACTATAGCTAAACGGAAATCTCTCAAACTTCTGATGGATCAGCGGGTCCTGCTCCAATCGAAACAATGCAGCACGAAATCCGACACCGTCAAAGAGAATCGACGCATAACGGGGAGTTAGGTTGGTAACCCATCGCTTGTAGCCACTATACCTGTAACCGTAACGAATATTTAAGTACCAGCCTAGCCCTACGTAATATTGATAAATATAATGAGGGGAGAGCGCGTGGATCATCCCCTCAAAACGTTTCGCGCGTCCGTAGAACCGTGATGCCTGAACAGCCAACCCCATCCCTGCCCCTTCAAATGCAAAACCGCGATAGAATGGACCGAAATCGTTATTTAACGAAGAATAGACTTCATCTACCTTCCAGAAGCGCTTGAGTACACGGTTATTCCCTGTAAGGAAGGCTTCCAATATTCGTGGGAAGCGCCTGGAGTAAATGTCCCCGACATATCCCTTCTGAAAACGCTGCTGCATTCGCGGGATATGTTGACGAAACATAGACAGGTATAACGAGGGCAGCATCAACACAGCGATTATAATCAACAGTATCATTCCGATGAGTATCATGATTTCATGCTCTTTGTCTTAATGATATGTAACAGTTGACGCATCGAGGCAATCTCGGCCAGCTCGCTCTCATCTAGCCTGACCTTGTACTCCCGCTCGATATATACCGCTAGCTCTAACGCCATGAGAGAGTCAACCCCTAATTCGTGGAAAGGACGATCAAGCGCTTGTTCATCCAACTGTTGATCGGTCATTTCCCCGATTATCTCCATTACACGTTGCGTTAGTTCATCCTTATGATTGGTCATAGAGTTCACTCCTTCTGCATTATAGTGTAAGCCCGCCATCTGCAACGATGATCTGACCTGTGACAAAGGAAGCTGCTTCAGAGAGGAGAAAGGCTGTTACTTGCGCAATCTCCTCCGGTCTGCCTGCTCTTCGCATTAATGATAGCTGCCGAACCTGATTCTTTTTTCCAGGTGGCAACCTGTCTAACATCGAGGTATCTATATACCCCGGGGCGACCGCATTAATACGAATACCTAATGACGCCCATTCTTTGGCTAGTGATTTGGTAAATCCGATAATTCCTGCCTTAGAGGAAGCGTAATTGACCTGTCCGCTCATTCCCGTCACACCTGCAACAGAGGTCATATTGACGACCTGACCTTCTGCGAGTGCCAAGGGCCTCATTAGACGCTTTGTTAGCCAGAACATCGATCCGAGGTTCGTTTGAATAACGTCATTCCATTGATCTGAATTCATTTTGTACATCGGACCATCTTTGGTAATGCCCACGTTATTAATAAGGAAATGCAAACCATCGGATACAAATGACTCGGTTTCAGCTACAAATCTGTCGATCGCCTCTTCGCTGGAATGGTCACAGCAGCTAGCAGATACCAAGCCCCCTTCAAACCGGCATTCCTCCTCCAGTTGATGCGCTGAAGCATGATCCTTGCTATACGTGAATACAACCTCGGCACCTGATTTTGCAAGAAGCTTGACTATCGCTCTGCCGATCCCCCGGGAGCCTCCGGTTACTATGGCCCGTTTCCCCCGGAAATCCCAGTATGCTTGTGCTTGGGTCATACGTATCCCCCTTTATAGAAGCTCGAATGCTGAGGCAGCAATAAATCCGCCATAAGCAGGTACACTTTTCATCACACGTTTTATGGGTCTCTCTACAGTGTCCGCTAGGATAGGAAGATGAATCTGCGGGTCTGAATGTTCGTAGTTGGCCGTTCGAGGTATAATCTGATGCTCCAGGCACTTCAGAAGCAGGATCGACTCGATCAAGCTATTGGCGCCAAGCGTATGACCTATATATCCCTTGAATGCGGTAATCGCCGGAAGATCAGTGAACGCTCGCTTAATTTCCATAGCCTCATAGCGATCCCACAGCGTATTCCCCGTTCCATGAGGTACCAGCAGATCAACTGGAGCACGAAGCCATCGGCTGTTCGCCAATTCCATAACACGGGAATAGGCATGCGATGTCACATCGGGAAGAGTCATTTGCCACCTGTCCTGCTTAAATGCCGATCCGGCATAGCGATACATGGGCTTGCTCGACTTTGATTGTATACGCTCAGATGACTCCAGTACGACAGCCGCTGCTCCATCTCCCAGAATCGATCCATCCCGATGCAGGTCAAAGGGGCGTAATGATTGTTTCTCTGAACCGAACCCTTTATTGGCAAGCCATAAATGCTCGGTTACATGAGCATAGTCGGAGCAAACCACGAGGACAATATCGGCTTGTCCTGAGCGGATCAGTTGACTCCCCAGCTCCATGGCGTATAATCCCGTTGCACATGCATTATTGGTTACATATCCGATTCCGCCTAAATGTAATGTCTTCGATAAATAAAATAAATAGGGGAATGTTTGCAACTTGTAGAATCTTTCCTGGTAGGCTTCATAGGCCAACAAAGGGGTAATGGGATGAAGCGGGTGACGATTGCCGTCATGATGAGTGCTGGTTAATATACCGTCGATCAATCGATTCATCCCCAGGTTCTCGTGACCGATAACAAGAGCCACGGATTCTCGCTCGGACTCTCGAATGCCTGCATCCTCTAGCGCCATCCGGGCAGCGGCCATCATTAAGGTGAAGTCCGGGTCATCATAGATCCCCTCTTCCTTCCACCACTCGCATTGAAAGGGAGTTAACCAATCCCCCGGATTCACCTTCGGGGCTTGATAGACAGGATATTCCAGCTCACTCCCATCCCCCATCTGATACACCCTGGATTCGGGTGAAGCTGGATGATAGAGTATAGACTGCCACACTTGCTCGGAGCCTACTCCACCGGACGCAATCATCCCGCTTCCGGTAATGGCAACATCGCGATTACTCATAGCGTACCATCCGGTCCCGAGCAGGAATGAGAACGATTATACAATCGCACCCGATAGTAGCCCTCTTGCTCCCCGCTGATCACCAGTTGTTGAGAGGGTTGCTTCGCGGAGGCAATCCTCTTATACGAGGATGCAATACCCAGCAGCGCATCGCTGGAGAGAACCAACGAATCCGATGGATCATAAGCATCGTTAGGCTCGTTCCATTCTAATAGGATGTCCGAGCCTGTAGCGGACGCTTCCGTATCTCGTCTCAGCAGTAATGCAACGACCGATTCGGACCCTCGTGCTTCACGGGGCACGACTCCCGCGAATGCTTTAGGCGGCTCAATGGATATCATGCAGCACACAACATAATCCAGAGCCCCCCTATCCAATAAGTCGATGGCATAGACTAGACATTTCGGGCCAGATAGCGGCCCGTCGGAAATGGTCATGTTGGCGCCCGTAATCTGATAATAGATGGATGCGTGCCCACCGATGGCATTCATCACTGTTTCTGGGAATAATGCCGGATTCACACCCGTCACTCCATAACGATCGGCTTCATCCCTCATCGACAAGATGGGCTCCAGGTTGGAATAACTCGTGCCGATGATCATTCCTGTATCGCTTCTTTCTGACATCTTTGCAGGGGTTACCTCCCAACCCGCATGCTTCAGAGCTTCTCCGATCGCCATGCAACCATACTGACTCATACGAGATAGACGGGTGAGACCCTTCCAACCATAGTCGGCTGGATTAAGGTCAGGCAGCATGTGGTTTCCCCAGTCTTTAAACCCTTCTGGAGAAGGAAGAAAGGAGAGTCCTAATCCTGCTGGAGTAATGGCCCCAACACCAGTGATTGCTACTCTTTTCATTCGCTGCTACTCCTTTGAATCTCTCAGGATTGTATTTACATTTCTCTTGCCTGTCCGAATATGACAGACGTATTAATGCCTCCGAAGGCATAGGCATTGGATAGTACATAATCTACGTCTGCCTGAACGGGTTCCCCGGCAATGACATCCACCTGACAATCCGGATCTTTGGAAATCAAGTTCAATGTCGGAGGCAGAAGCCCTGTCTCGAGCACTTTGACACACATCGCCGCTTCAATCGCACTGGCAGCGCCCAGCGTATGCCCGATATGCCCCTTAATGGAGCTCGTTCGGATTGCACCTCCAAAAACGTCGTTGAGCGCTTTGGATTCCATGCGGTCATTCGCCAATGTTCCAGTACCATGGGCACTCACATAACCGATCTGGCCACTGTTGACGCCCGCCATCTCCAATGCGGCATTCATTGCACGAATAGAACCGTATGCACCTGGATCGGGCTGTGTAATATGATGGGCATCACAGTTCGCTCCATATCCCAGTATTGACGCTCGTACAGGGCCTCCCCGTTGTACAACCGTAGAGTACCTCTCCAATATAAGAACCCCTGCCCCTTCACCAAGCAACAATCCTTTACGGTTCCTATCAAAAGGTCGACACACGTCAGAAGATAATGCCCTTATACTTCCAAATCCCGTGTATGCTATCCAGGACATCGCGTCTACGCCTGCCGCAACCATGACATCCGCTCGACCTGCCCATAGCTCCTCCATGGCCCGCATAATGGCGATGTTGCCCGCGGCGCAAGCATTCGTAATGGTCCAGCGCGGTCCCGTCAAGTTCAGTTCATCCGCCACCCATTGGCCAATCACACGGGTTCCCCCGTATCCGCTAGGCCGGTTGCCTGCAAGCACCTCCTCAAAGGGGGCAATCTCCCCCATTGTCGTTCCTACGCAGATCCCGATCCTCTTCCCCTCACTGTCTGTCATTCGTGCATCATGCAGAGCATCCTCTGTAGCTAACAATAGCAAGCTTGTTGCCCGTCCCGCGGGCTGATGGTGTAGAAAGTAAGACTCGATATTTTCTATCTCGCATCCCACTTGGCTGGCGTGGCGAGATACGTCAAAGGATCGGATTCGTTTCACACCACTTCTCCCGGTCAGTAAACCTTCCCATGTACTCTCTACATTTGCTCCTATGGAGGTAATCGCTCCGATTCCCGTTACAATAATGGGATCATTTCTCATCATCTTGGGACTCTCCTGCAGCATGATTATTCCATAGTATACTAATATCTGATATGGATCGCTCGGGGCGTTCGAACACATCAATTCCCCGAATTTGCCGGACAATATCGAACGCCTCCTCGTCAGACTTGGCTTTGGCTCTCCGTTGCAGTGCCTCAGAATCCGGGTACTTCTTCATCCCATCCTTCCACACCGCCATACCCTTTTGATTTTCCCCGTTCTTCACTAGAGCATCACCATAGGCTTCATAAAATAGCGGCCACATCGGAGACGGGTAGCCTTCAAGCTGCTTGGCTACAGCAACACAGTAAGCCAGATCCTGGATTGCCTTCTCCGTTCTGCGTAAACCAAGCGGCCAGTAAAGATTGTTAAGTCCCCTCGCATAGTGAGCCAATACATCATATGGATCCTCCTCAATAATTTCATTGAGTACGGATATGGATTGAGTGGAAATTTTACCTAGTGACGCTGTTCCCAGATCAGGATCTTGCAGCAGATCTACATAGGCAAGCGCTGTTTGAAGCTTCAGATTACGATTCGACGAGTTCAAGCTGTCCAGGAAAGCGATGAAGTCTTTTTCCCTCTCCTGACTCCCCATGTAGAGACGCAGCTCGTTCATATAAGCCAGATTATCAGGCTCTTCGACAATCAACTGTTTAAGCTGGCTAAGCTTGTCACCCGCAGTATTAGACTCGATGACCTTCGTCGAATTCAGCTCACGATCGAAAACTAAACCATACTGCTCCATGGTTATATCTGAGTTGATTGCGGGTAAATCATAAGGCTTGGTCCACCACCACACGCCCCCGCCGACACCCATTCCTAGTACAAGAATCATAACAAGAACGATCATCTTTTTTTTGCTCATTAAGCTAACACCCTCTCATAACCAAGATCAACATTATTTTTATATCCAGATGGATTAACACCAACCAACCTCTTGAATGCCCTTCCAAAATGGGTTAAATCATTATAACCGACTGCATAACATACTTCTGTAACCGCACTTCCTTCCTCAAGAAGCGACATGGCCTTTCGGATTCTTTTATGAATAATATATTCCTTAAAACCAATCCCCACATTTTTCTGAAAAATTCTCGAATAATAGCATCGACTAACATAAATATGCGAGGCTGCCTTCTCAAGTGATAATTCCGGGTCGTATAAATGCTCTTCTATGTAACGGAGTGATGCAGCGAAGGAATCATTGGATTTTTGAAGCCTTACTGTTGTCTCAAAGGAATCAATCAAGGAGACCAGCGAGCGTACATTCAGATCTACACCTGATAAGACAATGGATGGACAGCGTGCATTGAGATTACTAAGGTTCCATTCTGTTGGAAATGCCTGTTCGAAGGTAAACAATACAACTAACTCATAAGTCTTTTCACGTATTTTTTTGAGCACGTTTTGAAACTTATTCTCTTGAAACAATTCTACTTTTTTTTCAAGATGAACCATTTCATCACTAACAGGCCATTTGGCATGTCCACTATATAAGCATACAAGTATATTCACCAGCTTTACCTCCTTATTTTTAGCGATATTTTTATGTAGAGGTTCATTACATATATTTTTTCCAATTATTCCATCTCTGATGTTATCAGACTACCCGGAAGAATAATCTGCGATTTTTGTCAGTAATTATTAATTTATTTACATTTTCCATATATAATGAAAAAATCATATACTTATCATTATAAATGAACAAAAACGAATAAAGAAATTTTATCCCCCCCTCTTCTACTCGTTATAAAACTTCGTGCTGTCTAGGGCGTGTCTGAAAACTCTGAACGGAACAGATCTGGCCGAATTTTCGTTCCAGGCAAAGCGCTTTTTCGCAGCATGGGGCGAAAAGGCGGGGAGAGATGCCCTTGAACGGGTGTTCAGACACGACCTAGCCATCATCGCGAGGAGTCAAACAAATACGAGAATTGAACAATATAAATGGAGCGAATATTCTCTTCACTGCCGTATGCTTAATTAAAATATGGTCATAAAGGAGAAGCTAATGTTTTCATCGAATCAATGGAGAGATTATGGTTACGGAGAAGAGCCTAGCGAAATTTGCGAATGCAGCAACGATCGGTGTAGAAATCCAATCTATAGAGGAGAACGAAATTGGGAATTCGATGGGGAATGGTTCTGCTCCGCTCGGTGTATCGCCAGGCATGTTGGAGCATATCATCGGTATGTGGAGTAAGTTGAATGTAAACCTTGATGGCAAGCTAAGGAGAAAATCCCGTGCCGGTGTTGGTACGGGATTATGTATTTATTTGAAGCTGTTATAGAACAGGTATCTCCCTTACATCATGCCGCCCATACCACCCATGCCGCCCCCGGCGCCTGGCAATGCTGGAGCTTCCTTCTCCGGCTGGTCGGCAACCAATGTTTCTGTTGTCAGGATCATAGCGGCTACAGACGCGGCATACTGCAGCGCAGAGCGCGTAACTTTCGTCGGATCTACGATGCCGGCTTCGATCATATCTACCCATTCATCACAAGAAGCATTATATCCGATACCCTGCCCTTCTTTCTTGAGTCGCTCAACGATAACAGAGCCCTCCTTGCCAGCATTGGAAGCAATGATACGTACAGGCTCCTCAAGCGCACGAAGGACGATCTGAACGCCAGTGCTCTCATCCCCATTAGCTTCCAGGTCGGCTACCGACTCATATACATTCATAAGGGCGGTACCGCCTCCCGATACGATCCCCTCTTCAACAGCAGCGCGGGTCGCATGCAGCGCATCTTCGATACGCATCTTACGCTCCTTCATTTCCGTTTCCGTCGCTGCTCCTACGTGAATGACCGCTACCCCGCCAGACAGCTTGGCCAGCCGCTCCTGCAGCTTTTCCTTATCAAATTCCGAGGTGGTTTCCTCCAAATGATGACGAATCTGTCCGATGCGGGCATCAATATCCTCACGTTTGCCCGTTCCATTCACGATGATCGTATTCTCCTTCGTTACACGAACGGAACGCGCATGGCCTAGCTGATCCAGACGGGTCGTTTTGAGGTCAAGCCCGATCTCTTCGGAGATCACTTGTCCACCTGTCAGAGCCGCAATATCTTGCAGCATATCTTTGCGACGGTCGCCAAAGCCCGGTGCCTTGACAGCCACACATGTGAACGTGCCTCGAAGCTTATTGACGACCAGTGTAGCCAACGCTTCACCCTCTACATCTTCTGCAATCAGCAGAAGCGGCTTGCCTTGCTGAACGACCTTCTCCAGCGTCGGCAGTAAATCTTGAATATTCGTAATCTTTTTGTCTGTAATCAAAATATACGGATCAACAAGCTCGGCTTCCATCTTGTCCTGATTGGTGACCAGATAAGGGGAAATGTAGCCACGGTCGAATTGCATGCCTTCTGTGATTTCCATTTCAGTATGAAAGCCTTTGGACTCCTCTACTGTGATAACGCCATCATTCCCTACCTGCTCCATGGCCTCAGCGATCAGCTTCCCGACACTTTCATCGGCCGACGAGATCGCTGCGACCTGCGCGATGGATTGCTTCCCTTCAATTGGCTTGGATATTTCGGCCAATCGCTCCACTGCGCGCTTCACTGCCTTTTCAATCCCTTTTCGGATAATGATAGGGTTGGCCCCTGCTGCAACGTTTTTGAGACCTTCGCGAACCATCGCTTGAGCCAATACTGTCGCAGTCGTCGTTCCGTCTCCTGCGACATCATTTGTCTTCGTCGCTACTTCTTTGAGAAGCTGGGCACCCATGTTTTCAAACGGTTCCTCAAGCTCTATTTCTTTAGCAATCGTAACACCATCATTCGTAATCAGCGGACTGCCGAACTTTTTCTCCAGAACAACATTGCGTCCTTTCGGCCCTAATGTCACTTTGACCGCATCGGCTAACGCATCGACACCACGAAGCAATGCTTTCCTGGCCTCTTCTCCAAACAATAGATTTTTTGCCATGATTACGAATCCCCCTATTCATTTACCTGCGAGATGATCGCCAAAATATCACTTTCTCTAAGGACAAGCAACTCCTTGCCTTCAACCTTCACTTCCGTACCCGAATATTTGGCATATAGCACCGTTTCACCTGGCTTTACTTCCATCGGAACACGCTGGCCATGATGCAGTTGACCGCTACCCACGGCAATGACCTTGCCCTCCTGCGGCTTTTCTTTTGCTGAGTCTGGCAGTACAATGCCGTTAATCATCTGCTCTGCCTTATCGATCGGTTCAATTACAACCCGATCGCCAATCGGTTGAATCATCGTGTTGCCTCCTTCATGATTTGTTGTTCCCCACACTTCTTATTTTGCTGGATTTTCAGTATCATTTCTCTGCTTTCCTTTCATTCCATTCAGCTTTTATTTCATGACTAACAGCATAACAAGCCAACAAGGCGTCTCCTGCAATAATCAGTTGCAAGAGACGCCTTGAATTAGCACAAAAATGACCGTTATTTTTCTTCCTGATCGATGGCAACAAGCTTATGCTTACGAATATTGTAGTCTATGAAAATAAAGAACGTACAGCCGGTTTCGGTATAAACATCATGTGCCTCCATATCCACCGCGGTCAGAAAATCCCCGGCTTTCATGACATCATCGTTAAGTCGAACTTCTCCTTCTACAAGAAAAGCCACCTCTCGCCTTGGATGATCATGAAATGGAATCGAGCTGCCGGGAGCACATTTAACGAGAAATGCAGTACGACCCGTCTCCTCCTCTTCCCACAAATAGGCCATTTCCGTGTTTTCATACATTCCGTATTCCCAATTCATATCTTCCTGACGCACAATCCAATGTTGATTCGTCGTTGTACCCAATGGAACACCTCCCACAATCTTCTTAATGTGCTGAACAACATGTTATTCCCCGCGTTTCCATAATGCCCCTGAGGCCGAGCGTTGCTGCGATAACAGCTTTCTGCGTTCCTGCTCTAATCGTTGCCCTTCATCCGTGCCTTCGATTAACCCCGTAAACATTCGATCTAGTGAAAAATCGGCTTGCACATGATGTGTTTCTCCTGATCGAACAAAGGTTATCTTTACAGGCTGCTTCTTGCCATAGTATCGGGAGATTACTCTTACAAAAGAGGCATAATACGGAACGGCTACATCATCCATCGCAAGAATCACATCACCAGGCTGCAATCCCGCTTGATCGGCGGGGCTATTAGGGAATACATCGAGCAAGTAATTGCCTTGGCCGGAAGCAACCCCTGTTTCTTCATGTTGTACTTCATTCACGGTGCAATTCGTGACACCAAGTCGCGGATAACTAAATAGCTCTGTTCGCAGGTCCATACCGAGCTCGAGTACAGACTTCAAATTCATAAGCGAGCGTCGCCATCCCATCTCAAGACATTCCCGAAACCACTGTCCATACGTGTCCTGTTCATGACCGATCACTTCTATTTTTAATCGGGTGAACGCTCCATATTGCTCCATGGTATACTCCGTCCTTACATGGTACGGATGTACAGAGCCATCTGGAGCCATGGACTCGTAACGATCGGACAGAATGAAGCGCTCTTCATGTACAATGTCCATGATCTCGGCATGATTTATAATATCGCCATAGTATAGGGTATACCGATCCTTGAGCTTGGGTTCATCATAGATACCGGTGGTAATAACCTGATCTGTCAAGTAACTGTTGGAACCCGAAGGGGTTACAATCGACCACCATACTTGATCAATCGGCGCTTCCAACAAAATGATGTTGATGGAGCGGTCTTTCGGACAGTCAATCAAGCCTGTTCCTCCTTCAGTAATGAATACACATGATCTGATCGCTGAATCATGGTCTTAGCCATACTCGGAAACGTATACAGCATACGAATCATATCTATGGATTCATTGGATACTTGTTCGGTCGTCTTTGCCAATGTTCTCAAGGAATGATCATATTGAGGCATGATCCGTTCATCCCGTGTATGCTTGTAGGTTTCCATGGACTCATCCCACGGTTTATTGCTTCGCAGGAAGCCATCCAATGCTGCAGCCAGTGCTTCAGCTCCACAAACAGCATTGTCGATCCCAACCCCTGATACGGGGTGCAAGGTTCCTCCGGCATCGCCAACCAATACCCAGCCCTCCCCGTAAGCTTCTTTAATGAATGAGCGGAATGCAGGGATTCCGCGGACGGTTCCAGCGAATTGTATGTTTTTAATCCGAGGAGCTAGTGTCCTTATACTGCTCAGGAAGTGTACAAAGGAACCTGCCAACGATTTGCTCCAGCGCTTGAATCTATCGTTTGGCACCATGACGGCAATACAGTGTCGGTCACCATCAATCGGGTTGATAATGACAATTCCGTCTTCATGCCAGTACCACTCTATTGTCGGTAACGGCTGAGGAAGGACACCCGATGCATAGACATAACATACACTGTGAAGCGGACTGGGGGGCTGTCGAAGAATTCGGGCCTGAAGCTCCCTGGCTACCATCGAATCCCGTCCGTCAGCTCCGACAACCACCTTGCCGTAATAGTGATGAACCCTCCCCCTATGATCCATGCATGTTAGCTTGGAGACTTGACCACCCTGCCGGACCACGGAAGTAACTCTCATTTGAAGCTTGACCGTCACACTACTATACCGCCCTGCAGCCTCTAGCAGCATGGGATCTAGCAATTCGCGCCGCAAACCAATGACACGGGGAGTGGTCATTAAATCGGCTTCGGTCACTGCGCCATTTATATCAACCCGCATGCGGGAAATAAGAGGAGCTCCTGACTGTTCCATGGATTGGAGAATTCCTAGTCGCTCGTATACTTCAATCTCTCCAATGATATGTGTCGATAATGTAGGGCCAGGCTCTGTATATTTATCTATTAGCAACGTTCGAATGCCCCGCTGTCCTAGAAAGGCTGCCAGTGCAGCTCCCGCACATCTGGCACCTGCTATAATAACCTCAAACATAAAACCACCTCGAACGAATGAAACCAAAGAGACCAGGGGATGGTCTTCTTTGGCCATTTAAAGGGGAGTGATACAGCGGGTTAGTTAGACTGGAGGCAGCCATACAGAGTTCCGACCTGATCGTCCTGATCATTAAAAATCGGAATCGTACCCTCAGAATAAAAGGTTGCGTCCTTCGGAGGAAGTCCGGTAATGCGACCTTTCATATGAATCGGTTGTTTGTTGTGGAACGTACCTTCCGGGGTCTCAATGACCCAGTACAGGAAAGATTCTGCCTGAACGCCATCAGCCATCTTCTTGCCCATCGGAATCGATGCGACTGCTTTAATCGTCTGGCCCTGACCGTGCAGACCGCCACGAACACGAACCTTTTGACCCGGCCAGAGCGTCTTCGAAGTCGCCTCAAGATCGACGTTCATAATTTCCAGCTCGACCTTCGCACCTGACTTCAGGCTGAAGTCGGAGTCGCCAACCACAAACTGGGTCGGGTTCACTTGGGAAAACTGCAGCTCTTCACAACGACCGTCAAGCAGCTCGAAAAATGTTTTGCTGTTGGAGCTTGGTAATGTCATCTCGACCTTGCGGGTTAGAAGTTTCAATGGAACTCCTCCTTTTGCTTGTTTGTCTCCCGGGGACATCTTTATTATCGCACTTCCTGCTGCTCTAACACTCTGCTTCGGTGCGCAGGCCATTCGTGTTTTTGACGCTATCCATTGCATCCCGTCCATAGCCAAGTACAACCTGGGCTGCAGCATAATCGCCAGAATGGGAGATACTGACGAACACCTTCAAATTATGCTGCTCACAGATCTCGAGCGCCCTTCTATATAACACAATATGAGGTTGACCTGACTCCAGATGAACCGTCTCGATATCCAACAGCCTTATCCCTTTAGAAATCCCCGTACCAAGTGCCTTTGAGAACGCCTCCTTGGCTGCCCATTTTGCAGCGTAATGCTGCCCTGCCTTCCGATGCTTCCTGCAGTAAGCAATCTCCTGTTGCGTATATACTCTATTCAGGAAGAGCTCTTGCTGCCTTTGTATTGATTCTTCGATTTGGGGAATATACTGCAGATCGAGGCCGACTCCATAGATCATGTGCTCACATCCTTTGCGGTATGGATCAGTGCCATACTTCTACTATATACTTCAGCGGCTCCCCCGTAATAACGATGCTTCACCTCGCTCCGAAGCAACCGCGCTCGTTCTCTATAATCGTCGGCCATAATGTGCGAGGCCAGATCCATGAGATGCTTTATTGTAAAGGTACCTGGAATCATATATTCGCAAACCCCTTGATCGGTCAGCATACGGGCATTGAATTCCCGCTCTGTATGCGTCGGAATGATGAGTGACGGTACGCCATGCATGACCGCTGACAAGCAGCTTCCATGACCGCCATGATGAATAAACAGACGACATCCATTCAACCATTTGTCCGTGAAATAGGGGATGTGCAGGATATTATCCGATCGCAATGGATCGAGATGAGCTGGAAGGCGATCACGGTTCGCGATTATGATACGCTCTGGACGATTATGATACGCCTCCATCACCGCCTCCAATAGCCGTTCACCTGACTGTCCTGACGAATCCTGCAAACGCCCAGGGTACACCAGAATATAGGGCTCATCGGGCACGCCCAATAATTCACGCTCGGGATGACGGGTTTCAATCGGTCCCACATGTCGCACAGTCTCCCCGGTAACCGGATCTGTCTCTGGAATGCCAGGGATGATATTCAATGTTCCAACATTCAACTCTTCCATACAAGTGATAGCCGGCTGCCCGATTCGTCTAAGAACCCTATTCACGACGGGTGTTACTCTAGGGAGATTACGTGGCGCATCTACCCAGAAACATAGAGGCTTCCCCTCAGGGATGAAGCAGGATTGAGTGATACTCACGCTCGGGATTCCCAGATGTGCTGCGGCAACCAGTGTATGGGGGCTCATGTCCGCCACAATCAGATGGGGACGATATTGCTCCAGCATGCGGATACGATGCCGGAAGAAAGCCTCAGTAAACGTCTCATCCAGCAGTCCCATTTGGGCATAATAATGATCGAGATGATAAAATATGCTCGCTGGCGCGATGATATTCTCTCTTGCAGGCATCGTAGGATCATCGTCGTCAAGCACCATGTAGCCTTGCGCCCGGATATAGGCAGCCGCCTGCGAATCATAGATGCTGAACGCGACCTCACAGCCTCTTGTCCGAAACTCCTCGGCAATAGGCATACAACGCATGACAGGCCCCATGCCTCCACTCAGCCCCATAAAAATGCGATACGTCATGCTGATTCCCCTCCTCCACGAAACCATATTTCAAATGCATGTAACTGCTCCGGCGTTCCTAGCGGCATGCATACTTCGGCAGAATCCAGATAAACCTGATGTCCGAGGTGTATCAGCTCATTATACAGTGGGGCTATATATCTCTCTTCCGACGAAGGACGTATACGGGACCATGCAAGTTCTGCTGCCTGGTGGAATAAGCGCACGGATGAGAAATAATACAGCCCTGCCGTCGCCCATGAAGAGATGACCTCCTTCTCCTTAACCCGTTGAACTAGACCGTTCTCATCAGCCAATGCATAGCTATATGCCGGGTCATCCGACCGGAAGACCGGAATGATGCCCGCAGCACGTTCCTTCATGCTCTGGATCGTTTGGCTGATGGACGATTTCAAGTAGGTATCGCAGTTATATATGATGAGGGGTTCGCCAGGAATCATATAGGAGAGGGCTTCCAATACCGTCTCCGTCTGTCCGTCAGTCACCCGGGGCAAAGCAACAATTCTCGAATCCGGGCAATACGAGCGAATCGTATTTTCTAACACATCGTCTCTCAGATGCTCCTCCAGACAGACGAAAGTGATATCCTTTAATGAGAAATGAGGCGCCAAGCTATCCAATGCCCAATAGAGCATCGGACGGCCAGCAGCCTCAATTAACATTTTGGGCTGATTATATCCTGCCTGTACAAAGCGGCTCCCCTTCCCGGCCATCGGAATTACGATGTTCACTCTCGATCAGCTCCATTCACATACAACCCGGCAATGGCTTCCCAGCCTTCAAAGCGATGCCCTAAATCATCAATGTATAGATCTCCTTGCGGTTTGCCAAACACCAGCTCGTCATAGGGGACGTCATACTGCTCCAGCCAATCCAGTGTCAGCTTGCCGATATTCGCGACTACTTTTCCTACATTGCTGCCGCAGGTTCGCATATTTCGAGCGGTATAGATAATAATCGTATGCCCGGCCGTCTTTAATGACCAGAGTGTCTCGACAGCACCGGGGAGTGGACGCACATCCCCATAGCTTTGATTTTCCTTCTTCAACTCACAGATTGTACCATCCAAATCAACTACCACTCGCATGACACCCCTCCTCTAGTCCAATGCTTCATACAGCAGTCTTGTTGCTACCGCATACATAGCCAACTGGCGATCAGGATGCTCTCGATGATAGGGCAGCATGGACAAATATAGCAGTGCTTCTATCATCTTCACTTCATGCAAGCCTTCAGCCAGACTTTGATCCCATAGCTTGCGAAGCGTCTCATGTTCGTTGTGAAGCGTAATATGAATATCGATCGATTCATCCGTTACATGGATTGTAAAAGCATCTCGGACAATATGCTCATATCCACTCAAGCTATGTCGTACCTTGGCAAGATCATAGCGCTGGTCACCATAGATCCCTTTACTTCCAAAACGGCCACGAGGGTCTATCATATAGACGTTATCTTCAGCCAGATCATAGAAAAGATTGGAGAAGCATAAGTCACCATGAATAATTCCAGCTAGCGGTCTCTCCAGCAGCTTACGGAAATCGCTCAAATGCTTATGAAAAATATAGAGCGGGCACATGACCTGCACGCCATTGAGGCGATAAAACCCGCGTTGTCTGATCTTACGCGCCCAATCATTATGCAATATAAACGAAGACAAGCGTTGCATGGTTTTAGCGATATACATCTTCTCCAGATGATCCTTCGATATTTCACGTGGATATTCCGAGAAATTTCGAAAGATTGTTTCCAGATTTCCAAAAAACAATTTCCAGCGCTCGACTGGCATCATCCGGTTCACAAACAAATCGCCCACATTCGGGTGGGGAATCCAGTTCATCGTCAGATGTACGGGCTCTTGTAATGAATACTCCTGTATTAACGGTATGTAGCCATGCCACTTCTTCGGAAGGTCTAGAAACCAACCGATCTCATCCGCGAGCTTGGCACTTTTTAATGGACTTGTCTTTGTAACGGTACCCGCTACCGGATCATGTACAATGTGATTAAAAAATCTGCTCTGCACCCTTCGTCATCCTTTCATGAAGATAAGCTCTTGCGATTCCTAAGATATTCAGAAGGGTTAATACCGACCATGCGTTTGAATACCCGTCCAAAATGCGTCAGATCACCATATCCGACTGCGTAGCAAACCTCGGTAACCGAGGTTCCCTCCTGAAGCATAAGCTTAGCCTTCTGGATTCGCTTATTCATGATGAACTCCTTGAAACCGATACCAAGATAGGTTTTAAATATACGTGAATAATGACATCGGCTAACATATATGCTCGCAGCCACCTTTTCTAGTGACAGGTCATTTTCACATAGATTTTCTTCAATGAACTCCAGCGATTTGTGGAGCATGGGATGTATCTCCTGCTGCTCAGGAGGAGAAGAGGGTTTAGAGATTAATCCCACAGAGTCCATCAGAGATTGTAAGACATACATATCCGCTTGGCTCATATTCAATAAGATCATCACAGGACTTTCCACCTGAAGCTTGTCTAACCTCCAAGTCGGAGGCAACGTATCTTCGCAGGTCAGAAACACAATTAATTTATAGGCGTTGTTTTGTACAAGCTCCATCACATGGTTAAAGTTGGTTTCAGCTAGAACAGACATATGAGGAAAGAATTGCTGCATTCGCTGATATTCGTCCTTGGTTAATAGATGGCTTATGGCAAGAAGCGTATCCAATTTCACTCTCCTCCTACTCCTATTTGCCTTCATCGTATCAAAGGTTTCTTTTATTTAATCTGCCTGTATTGATCAAATCTAGGAAAATATTGACGCATACTGAAGTACATTAATTCTTATCCTGCTGTAAAAAAACGATCGGCTTATTGTGTTGAGCCTTCGGCATTTGTCTATACTTTTCCAGCTCGTCCGATGATAAGAAGTACGTCCTTACCTCACTGCTAGGTGATTCACGTTTCTCCGTTTTGTCATGTCTTGGTATAATCGTTCGTTTGAATATATTATTCCTGGTCAACGAAGCCACTCTCCCTTAGTTTGCATTGTTGGATGAAATAACGGGGATCAAGCTTGTACTGCGTACAATCAACGATAAGCTCATCCCAGCGTTTGAGTGCCCCGGGGCGCATCAGTGTCTTGCGAGTATGACGCAGCGAAGCCTCACCATGCCACTGTCCGAACTGATCATTCAACGTATGCTCAAGCTGTGAAGCAAGGATTTCCCCGAATAAATAGTTGTAGTAATACACGGGAAGCGTAGTTAAGTGGGCCTTGCTGGCCCAATAGGGGTAATCCCATTCATCGGGTCTTGCTATACCCTGGATATCCTCAACCAGATCCCACCAGAGGGAGTTCAGCGACTGCCCGGGATCTCGATAGAGCTCCTGTTCAAACTTGATTAAGGTCATCATCCAGTAGGTTTTGATCAGCAAATGAATTCGGTTTCCAGAGGGTATAGAAGAGGGGGTAATTGGGATATGTTGCCATTTTGAGTAGAGCTGTGGGGATGTCGCAACTCGTTCAAAGAGCAGAGCGATTCCCTCGCTCATAAAGGTATGGGCAGGTTGTCGGAGTAGAAAGGGAAGCTCCGCATCCAGAGATTGCTCATATAGGGCATGGCCTAGTTCGTGCAGCAACAGAGCCAGGCCTCGTTCATCTGGAGAAAGGTGACAGGATAGACGGATGTCCATGCCGCGGTCGATGTTTAAACAACAGTTGGCTTGGCTTTTTGAGGAACTCAAGGTAATATCTGCACGGGATAGGATGGGAGAAATATCGAAGCCCCGCTCTCGAAACCATGGCTTGATTAGAGGCAATACCTGCTCCCAATCAACAGGGGATGGAAGATGGTTAGCCATATCCTCTTGGAAGAAAGGATGGTGGTAGTGCCACGAACGCAGGTCAGCAACCGGTATGGCATGGAAAGCGGCTAATTCATTGTCGAGCTGATGTTTGGCAGCAAGATAGGAAGCGTCAAGTCCGTCTCGAATTCGTTCCATGACAGACTCCAGCATAGCGAGATCTACATCTTGAATGGCCAGCTTCATCTCAAAATAGTTCGCGTATCCCTGCTTCTGGGCTACACGGTTGCGAAGGTGAACGAGCTCCAGCAGCTTGGGGGCCACCCGCTCTCCATTCTGCATATAGCTCTTCCAGAGCCGCTTGCGCTCCTCCCCGCCTTTTAAGCTCTGTAGAAGTGACAGCACCTCGTGCTCGGATAACTTATTCCCGCCAAACTCGGTACGGTACGTCATGATCATATAATGGAGTTCGTTCCATAATGATGTCATCCGTTCACGCAGTTCTGCGGTGTCAGCATGTTCTCTTATTTCTCCTTGCAGCACATGCAACTGGCGAATGAGCGGAAGAGTATGGCTATCCTCCATACTCTCCAGACGTTGCAGCCATCGCTTGACTCCTTGCTTCAGCTTCCCGGAAGCGATCTTCTCCTGATAGCTCCGCTCATCTGCCTCACATTGCTCCGCCCATTCCTTGTCTCCGGTCATCATCACCTGCCACAGGGAATTCATCATCGATGTATAGTCGCGCCGGAGCGTATCGTTTACCTGCTTCAAATATCGTTCAGCTTCTTGCTTCACTCTCTGATTCATGATTGGGATACCCGTTTTTTAAACATCTCTACTCCTCCCGACTACGTTAGTCATTAGATACTTGCAAGACTGCTCTGGTTACACCATCAATGAGCTGCTGTGACTCTTCTCTAGTCATTGTAAGGGGGGGATACATGAGAAGCGTGTTGTTAAAATAATTCCCTAGTATGCCCTCTGAATGCAGCGCCTTTGATAATTGCTGACCGAATGCATAATCTACAGGTGTCTTGCTCTGCTTTTCTTGTACGAACTCGATGGCAAGCATGAGACCCATTCCTCGAATATCACCAACATGGGGATGATGCTGTAGATTGCTGCGCAGTGACTGTAGAATGAGTTCCCCATGCTCACGTGTCTTGTTCAGAAGCTCTCCTTCTTCTATTAGGTCGAGTACGGCTAAAGCTGCGGCGCAGCCCACCGGATGTCCACTCTGGGTAGACCCATGCAAGAAGATCCCGCCATCACCGAACAGTTGACGGGCAATAGAGGTCGAAATTAATGTAGCTCCCATGGGAAAGTAGCCGCCAGTCAACCCTTTGGACAGGGTCAGCATATCAGCCTGCACACCATAATGATGGGAGGCAATCCAACTCCCCGTTCGTCCAATGCCTGTAGTCACTTCATCCATAATAAGCAGAATGCCGTATTTTTCAGTTATTTCCCTCACTGCCTGGACATATTCGACAGGTAATGGATGGATACCGTTTACCCCCTGAACCGGCTCTAGCAGTACAGCCGCTACCGCATAGGAACCAATATCAAAGATAATTTCCTCCAGCATGTCCAGACAATACTTCACGACCCCATCTGGGGTTCCTTCAATTGGAGGCCGAAATCCAAACGGAAAAGGTGCTGCATAACAATGGGACATCCCTGGGCCAAAGGATTCCTGAATACCAAGATGCGTTACCGCTCCTGTGCCGTAGGTTGTACCATGATAGTTGCCCTCCAAGCTGATGAATGCGGTCCGTTCTGGTTTATTTTGTGCGATAAAGTATTGGCGGGCAAGCCTCATCGCCGTCTCGACTGCACCCGAACCATCCGTCCCGTAAAATACCATACCGAATGGGTCTCCTACGATGTGCAACAGGCGCTCTGATAGCTGCTGAATCAGAGGATGTGTCTGCCCGCAGGTCGATCCGAAGCTTAATGTCTCGTACTGATGGCGTATACGGTTCATAACTTGTTCATTGCCGAGTCCAACTGACGGAACGGCTGTAGTTGTGTAGAGATAGGGCCGTTCGTCTGTGTCATAGACCCAGGAACCGGAACCCCTGTGGAGCATGATATTATGCTGATGAAACAAATCTCCCGCCTCCCCCTCATATCCCGGCATAAACGTAAACGGATGGAGGACAGGATAACGTTGCTCATGAGTAGCTTCTACTTTCTGTTCCATTTCACACCTCTTTTTATCTTCATTCACTACATCTGGGTGATTCGAACATAGCCCTTTAGCCCGCTATCTTCCTTATGTGGCATCAGTTGACCCGTTTGCTCTATATCCTCCAGTTGTTTCAGACTGATCTCCCCTAACATGAAGGACAAAAAATGCTTCACAACTGGCTCAGAATGCTTCTCGTAAAAGTAGCGATGACTTCGGGTCATGTAGTTTCTATAGGACGTGCCTTGGCGATGATGTGCGAGATGGACATTAATGGCCTCTTGGGCGTACACAAACGGAACCCTTCCTTGGCACGCTCTGTAACCCAACTCAAAATGCTCGAATCCCCATTCTTGGAACTGTTCATCAAACCCGCCCAGTCTATGGAACAAGTCAACCGGCATAGACATATTGCCGCTAAATGTGGCAACCCACGGAATGCCCGATTGGCAGGCCCCCGCATCGTCGAACAATTGATAAACGAGCCGACAATATTGAGGGATACGACTGAAGGCGTGATTAGCTAACCGCTCTTCGATGATTTTTCGATTCCTCTCCGGTTCGGTCACGTAGATCTCCCGCACTTGGCCGATCATGATGGAAGAATCATATCGCTTGGAAGCTTCTACGTGACTCTGCAGAAAATCTGGCCGCGGCATACGATCGGCATCACAAAAGACGATCAACCCTTCTCTCGCCCATCTGGCGCCAGCGTTTCTTGCAGCCGCCCTGCCGCTTTTTGCAATTCGTACATATTGGATGTCCAAGGAGTCTCTATACGCTTCAACGACGGAATGGATCAGATCCTCAGAGCCATCATCCACCACGATAATGCTGTACTGGTTATAGGGGGGAAGCTGCCTCGTAAAAGCCTGAAGTGTTAATGCCAGGGGATAGGCCTGATTATGGACAGGGATGATGACGGTGATCGGGGGAATACCAACACCTCCTTTATGTTCTTTTCCGTCATTATAGTGAATAGGAGGGGGCAAAACTCGGCTTATTGGTTCAACACAACTGACAAATGAGTTTACTTTTCATCGAATTCGCCGCGTGGCGAGCTATCGACGAAAAAGAAGCATAGGCCCCCGAATAGGCCTATGCTTCTGCTGCTGCAGCCGCTCTAGAATCAGAGCTGCTATGGGCGAACCGTTATCCGGCTCACATATCCTGTCTTCTGTCCAGCTTCACTGCTCAGGACGAATACATCGTTGTTTTCACCGACGAATATGGTGCCTACGGTAGGGAGGGTCGCAGGGAGCTCTACCCTTCCCAGCTCCTCGCCGCTCATAAGGTCAAGAACGACAAAATGGTCTTTGCCATTTGTATAATCGTCAATATAAACCTGCCCGCTCTCTACAGCTATGGCGGGAGAGGCACTCGCCTTGATTCCTTCTCTTTCCCACAGCAGGCTGATGCTGCCGTCGTCATGTATTTTATTCGCGGAGACGAGATTGTTCAGCGGATCGTAGTACACAACCAGATTGTTCACAAACGTATCGCCCCCAACCATAAAGAAGTTGAAGCTTGGCTTATCCGTTGTGAATGCGTGAGCTGACTGCAGCTTACCGTTGCCGTCTTTAGTGGACTTCGTATAAAGCCTCATCGGTGTGTCGGCCCCGGGCGCAGTATTGTCCGCAAAGACAAGCATGTCGATGCCAGGCAGCAGCATCGGAGAGCTTGCCTGCGTGCTTTGATCCGATTGCGTTCGGTATCTTGCGGTATAGCTATCGTCTCGTATAAACCCTTGATCGGTGATGTGAAAGCGTAGCACCTCTTCGGCATTCACATGATACAGGTCGTTATCCTTAATCGCCAATCGAGCAGAGGAGACTCTTGCCTTTTGCTTGATATCCATTTGCAATGTGTCCGGGTCAATCAGCAGCAGATAGCCATCCAGATTAGCGTTATTTAATAGATGAAAGCCTTTGAGCACTAGCTCCCCGTTGTCAAGCACTTGAAGACCGTTATACGTAGTCCAATAGTTGGTCAAGCTGTTACCCACCTTGGGCAAATCCACACTCTTCGTAATGACCATCTGATCGGGATCGATCTGATACAAGACCGATTGCGAGACGGCGTACACATAGCCATTGGCATGCATCAGCAAGCCCCCGGTATAATTGACGGTGCTCCCCTTGTCCAACTCCAGTATGGACTTTGTATTGGTCTCGGTATTAATTTTGGCCACATAGGCAACATCGCTGCTCCACATATCCTTTGCCGTATACGTCAGAAGCTTGAGCTTGGATAATCCCTCGCCCTCCTTGATCGACTCCGTGAACGTGGTCATAAACTGCGGACTTCCACCGATGACGAAGATGTCATTGTCTCCCCTTGTATACCCCCAGGTCGGCATATATAGCTCGGTGCTTGATACTTGGAGCTTGAGCCTGGATGTGCCGAGGTCTTTGGGAAGCCCTGCCGAGAGCACGGCGTGAGACCTTATCTGATCGGCATGTTCGCTGGGCCAGGTGGTGTCATAGTAACCGGAGCCCAGCTTCATTGGGTTTTCGCTTACCGCATTGGGTTTGTTAATCGTCCGTTCCGGCTCGCTAGGCCCAGGCAATATGTTGCCGTACAAAAAGATCTGCAGCAGTGCCACGGCTATAAGCAGCAGGAGCGCCACAGCCGATATAACCACATATTTCATTTTCATGTTTCGCATGTATTCAATCCCTCTCGCATCTCTTATTCGCCCTCCATAGTGGTTACGGATTTTTCTGATAGCTGTTCAGGAACTCATCCTGAATGAGCTCAGCGGTTCCATTGATGTCATAGGTGACGTCCTCATCCAGCACCCGTACCCGATAGACCCATCCATCCGGCAGCTTCAATCTTTCACCGAGGCGATCCAAGTCCGTCAGACTCAGGCTTTTGTCAATCTCAAGAGAGGCCGACTGCATCGTATATACCTCGTTTTGATCGGACACCAGCTCATACACCTTTTCTCCTTTTTTGAAGGTATACGTCGTCTTGCGATTAACCTTATGCATGCTGTAGGGAGTCCGGCTCTTTAGATCCGCGAGGGACAAATCCACAGTACCCGGCTGATTCATCGTGTAGCCAGCAATTGTTCTCTCCGCTCCGTTATAGTAGCCGGTAATCTCGTCCATTAGCCAGAATCTCGGCCCGTTCTTGATCACTGCCATCGCACCAAGCTCCTGCTTGATCGCGTCGGTGTCCATCGCTGCAAAATCCGGCTCGCTGATCAGCGTCTTTCCAATATCGTTATACACCCCGGCTCTGATCTGGTTAAAGTATCGGTAGACAACGAGGATCTCATGATAAGGCTGTCCTCTCACCGCCCGCGGCTGCGGATGGCTGATCTCGGTTTGCGCGATGCTCATGAATTGCTCCTTCGTATTGCCCCTTGCCAGTGGATATAGAACGCCAATCAGGATGCCTGCCGCAATGATCCCCACCAGAACCATCATTTTTCTTCTGCCTATTCTTGCGTTCATCTTCACCTTTACCCCCTATCGTTTTATTGCGCCGTGCGTATCACTTGAATTCTCAGATCATAGATTTCCATAATCTCTTCGACTGCCGGCGATTTCGAGATATACATCATGAGCAAATCTCTATTATTCAGCTCCAGAATATTCATCAGCTCCTGAAAATACGAGTCCGCATAACCGGATTTTCTACGCAGCGCATCCAACCGGTTCTCTAGCATTTCATTCCGTATCGAGCTGAAGATCGCCTTTAGCTCTTGCTGAAGACGATAATTCATCCCAAAATACATATTCCTGAAAAAATCCTTGTACTCCCCTCCTGAGATTAGTTGGAGATTGTAGGCAAACAATGCCCGATACACAGCATAAATATCCTCCGGTTGCGCGGCTATGAATTGCTTCAGAAATCGATAGGCGGTAGCTTGAAGCAATGTTTTTATACTGAAAAAATAGAGATCGTCCTTATTCTCAAAATATTGATAAAAGCTTCCTCTGGAGATATCCGCTTCCTTAATGATCTGATTGATGGACGCTTTATCGTACATCTGGCTTGAAAACTCGTGAATGGCGGCTTCCATAATTCGACTTCTCTTCTCTGGATCAATGGTAAAAAACAACTCTTTGGGCACGATCATTCACCTCTTCTCCAACGTATAATGACAACCTGTCACTACACCAAATAATAAATGACAACCTGTCACTTGTCAATTTTCTTCGCGGTTCGATGGCGTATCACAGAAAAAAATCGCCCTTTCTCGAGTTGGCGGCATGACAACCTCCAGCCTCAAAAAATGGGCGATTTTCTGTTTATTTATTAGTAATAATCCCCAGCCTCATTCGCTCCGCCTCTTGCCACCGAATTGACCCAGCAGCCCGTTCATGATGCGCTGCCGCCCCAGTGGCGTCCAGCTCATCGCGAACCAATTGGGAATCGTATATACGTTGCCGCGCAACACGGCCTCGATGCGAGCCCATGCGGGCGTGCTCGTCATCTCTTCATATCGTTCTCCACTGCCAGCCAGCACATGATGCTGGTGAATGAACAGGTGCTCCGTCTCTAGTACGGGCATAGAACCGGGCTGCAGCTCCAGCCGCCACAGCTCCGCGGGGGCCTGTCCGCCCGGATTCAGCCCCAGCTCGCCGTACACCATCTCATTCAGCGGATGATTCTTCATCCCCTGGATGCCGATGGCGCGGTGGTTCACCTGCAGCAATAGGAGCCGATCCCGTCCTAATATCCGGCGCAGCTCCTGCCCGGTTGTCTCGCTCTGCACATATAGCCGAGTCAGCATCTCGGAGGCCTCGCGCTCCCGGTTAACCAACTCGGCAATCTGCTCAAAATTGCGCTTCCAATCCCATACCGAGAAGTCTAGAAATACTGGAGGCGCCGTCTGCTTGAGCTGATCGCGGAATTCGGTATGATAGTCGTCCGCGATAATCAGATCCGGGCGAGACGAGCACAATTGTTGCAGTTGCCCCTCCATCCGTTCCCGATAATGTTCCTGACTCTGCCCTGGGTAGCAGAACAGATCAACGACGCAGACCGGCTCGACGCCAAGCGATTTCAAGTGATCCTCCAAATTTAACGAGGAGGCCACCGCAATCTTCAGCCTGCCCCTCTTCATATACAGTGTGGGAGATACGCCTACCCTATGCTGAAACATGCGGCTGAAATAAAATTCGCTACGAAAGCCTACCTCTGCCGCCACCTCTTTTACCCGACAGTCCTTTGTATTTAGCCGTTGTTTGGCCTCAGCCATGCGTACCTTGTTCAGATACTCAAGCGGAGTCATCCCGGTCTCCTGACGAAATAAACGGGAGAAGGCAGCCGCAGACAGGCCTCCTGCTGCCTTGGCCAACTGTTCAATGCATAGTTTGTCGGGGTAATGCTGCTCGATGTAAGCAATGCTTCGCTCAATCCGTTCATCCCTTGCTTCGACAAGCGGGGCCTGTTCATTTTGCAGCAGCTCATGCATCAATCGGTCGAATTGAAGCCTGCCCTTGATGGCATACCGTATCGCCTCCTGCTGGCCAAGCTGGTAGAGCTGCACGATCGACTGCAGGATTCGCTGTGGATGATGAACGGGCAGCATCCCCGGAGACAGCTCGCCAGACAATGGCGGGGAAGACACACCTGCATACCCTCCCTTGATCTTCGCAAGCCGGATGGATTCAAACCATAGGCCATAATACTGAAACGCACTTCCTTGTTCGGGAAATTCCACAATCATGCCTGGCACGAGCAGGTAGATTTGAAACGGCCTGATCTTCTGTAGAGCGCCATCGAGCAGGATGACCCCTTCACCCTCCACAATAAAACAAAGCAGGTAGGCAGGAATTTTGACTTGTCCAGCTCCCCTCTGCTTGGGAAATCTTCGCTTTCGCACGGAGGATAATCGATAGATCTGATAGACTTCGTTCGCATAAGAGGACACGCGCAGGGCTCTCTCCCTTCATCAGCTTCCAATCTTTTCTATCCATTATATAGCACGACGAGCCAGCAGCAAATAGATCATGTAGGGCGCTCCCACCAGCGCAGTGATCAGCCCGACAGGAATTTCGTATGGAGCGAACAACTGCCGGCCGACCAGATCCGCCAGCATGACGATAACGCCTCCAAGCAGTGCCGCCACCGGCAATCGAACGAGGCTGCGGCTGCCAACCATATGCCTGGCCATGTGAGGCGCCATCAACCCGACAAAGCCAATCGTGCCTGCCATCGATACCGCCGAGCCCGCCAAGCCTACACTGATTAGAATGAACAGAGCTCGCATCGTCTCAACCCGTACCCCAAGCCCTACCGGGGTTTGGACATTCAGCAGGAACAGATCGAGCACACTGGACTTCCATATTAATAGTAGGAACAGCAACACGAGCCATGGCAGCAGAGGCCAGAAATGCTCCCATGTCCGTCCATACAGGCTGCCCGCCATCCACACGAATGCCTGCGAGACTCGAAAAATATGACCCAGTGTCAGCAAATACGTGATGAGCGCTCCCGCCATGGCGGATATGCCTACACCGATCAGCAGCATGCGAGTGGTTGAATCCTCCTCCCCCCTCCGCCAGGACAAGCTGTAGATGACAGCAGCTACGAGCAGAGCGCCGGAGAAGGCAATCCACGGCATCGCGCGCATGGGAAACGAAGGAACCAGCACCATGACCGTGACAACAGCCGCGGCCGCCCCGGCATTGAGTCCAATGACGCCCGGAGAAGCCAGCGGATTTCGGGTAATTATCTGCAGCACCGCACCAGCCAGAGCCAGTCCACAGCCGACGAGAAACCCTGTTAGCACACGCGGCAGCCGAAGCTGGTAGATGGTGAAATGATATTCCGGGTTCCCCATTCCGAGCAGGCTCCGCACGACTTCTCCCGCAGGGATGGAGCGATCACCCAGCATCACGTTCAGCACAATCAAGCCTGCATTCAGCAGCAGCAGTATCGACAGGACGATAGAGGCACGCTTTAGTATCGCTGCAGGAATCATGAGGAGGTCTCCTTTCTCTGGACGAGATAGATAAGGAAAGGAGCGCCGAAGAAGGCCGTGACCACCCCGACCGGGATCTCTTGTCCGGGGAGTACATATCGTGCGCCAATATCGGCCGCAAGCAGCAGCAGCGCCCCGAGCACAGCCGAGTAGGGAACTGCCCAGCGGTAGTTTCCACCTGTCAGCATGCGGGTCATATGAGGGACAGCCAGGCCGATGAAGCCGATCGGCCCGGCAATGGCGACCGCACTGCCTGCAAGCAGCACGATCACGACCATACAGCCGATGCGGATCAGCTTCAAGCGCTGCCCGAGACCTTGGGCAACCTCTTCTCCCAGCTTGAATATATTCAGTTGGCTACTCAGAATAAAGGCCGCGATTAAACCGGTCATCACATAAGGCAGAACATGAAGCAGCAGCTCCATATCCCTGCCCGTCAATGCGCCTGCAAGCCAGAAGCGCATCGTGTCCAGCGATTGCTCATTCATAATCAGTATTCCCTGCGTCAATGAAGCAAAGAGCAGATTCAACGTAGCCCCGGCAAGCACCAGTCTGACCGGTGACATGGCGGGTCTTCCTGCGGAGCTGAGCACAAACACAAGAACGCCTGCCGCGGCGGCCCCCAGCAGCGAGGACCAGGCGAACAGCTTCAGGGAAGTGGTGCCCAGATAGTAGGATGCCAGCACAGCGGTCAGTGCTGCGCCATAATTAATGCCGAACACCTCTGGTCCTGCCAGGGCATTGCGGCTGATCGCCTGCATCATGCACCCGGCCACGGCAAGCGCACTGCCCACGATAACGGCGATGATCGCTCTTGGCAGCCTTACACTGCGGATAATGAGATGATCGCGCGAGCCATCGAACGAGAAGAATGCATCCATGACCGAACCCCAAGGAAGCTGAACAATACCAAACCTGATACTGCTCAGAAATGCCAGGAGCATCAACCCGCACAGTACGACCAGACCGGCCGCTTGAAATCTCGTGGCCCTCTTCGTCACTTGCCTGCCACCTCCTGTTGAGATAAAGCTGATCATCAGCCATAACGCAGAAAAACGGATCGTCACATCGACGATCCAATCTGCGGATAAGCTATGCGCCCTCTTCCATTTTACACCATATGACCTTCAGCGGTCTTGATCGGTTTATGAAGGATGGACGACGTATAGATCCAGATCATCCAGCACCTTGTTCACGGCCTGAATGCCAAGTCCACTAAGCCAGTACTCCCAATCAACCGGATAGACGGCTTTATTCTGTACTCCCTTCAGCGTTGCCCACAGAGGACTTTTCTCCAGCTTGGCAAAAGCGTCCGGCTCACGGTTAAACCAGAAGATGATGTCCCCGTCCAGCTCGGCAATCTGCTCCTCCGTGACATCCTTGGAGAAACCATCGGCCTGCTGTTCGGCTGGACGTACAATGCCCGCATCCTTCATGATCGTACCCGCAAACGTTCCCGTCAGATAGAGCTGGATTTTGTCCTGACGCGGACGAACCAGCGATACCTCCTTGCCGCTCTGAGCCGCCAGAGCCGACTTCATGTCCGCAGCACGCTGTTCATAAGCGGCCAGCAGCTTCGTTCCCTCTTCCTGTCGGTTGATTGCATCGGCATGAAGCTGCAGGTTTTCCTTCCAGGTGACGCCCAGCGTCTCCACGAATACAGTGGGAGCGATCTGCTTCAACTGCTCATATATGGCATCGTGGGCGTCCTTGTTGCCAATAATCAGATCCGGCTTCAGGGCATCGATGCTCTCCAGATTCGGTTCATTGACAGAGCCGACATTATCAATCCCCTCCGCTCCTTGCAGATAACCCGGGTACGGGTCGCCTGGCGCGAGAATCGATGATGCGCCCACAGGCTTCACGCCCATTGCCAATAGGTTGTCCAGAGCTCCAATGTCCAGAACTACAATTCTGGATGGCTGAGCGGGAACCTCTACCTTACCATAAGCGTCCGTGATCATCCGGGTATCTTCCTTTTTCTCCACCTGTGCCTCTTGCTTGGTGTTTGCAGCTCCCGCATCTCCGGTCGTCGTAGCTCCTGTGCCTGCACCGCCGGAATTTCCGCAGCCCGCGAGCGCCAGCACGAGCACCGTCATTAGTACCCACAGCGCATAGGGTATTCTTCCTTGCTTCTGTCTCTCTGCCTGCATGACTGTACAACCTCCACTTTCCCCTGTTTGACTTATAAATAATACTGATAATCATTATTATTTATGCTAACCTATATTTTCTAGCTTTGTCCATGCATAAATTTTCATATCTCATATACTTTTTCGAAGGTCGCCTCCATTACCTATTGCGATAACGTCAGCAGTCACTAGGCCAAACGCTCTTATCGATGTCCTGCGGCTACACGTGCAAGCGGATTGGGAACCTGCTGGATTCTCAGCTCATCATCCGGATACATTCTCCGCTTCGTCAACTGCTCGATGCCAATCTCCGATTCGAACAGGGAGAACTGGCTATAGCGCTCCTGATGCTGAGGGAATCGCTGCTGATAGCGCTCAATAATCTCACGAACGTGTTGCCAGAAATCCAGCTCCGCAATTCCATAATGCGCCTGCATAAACAAAGCCAGCTCCCCCAGATTAATAAAGAAAAAAGCATCATGCATGAAATCGCGAACCTCTGTCGGTTCACTTGCTACCACAAATGAATTGCGGTTCACTCTGCGGTGGTACTCCGGCACATCCACCAGCTCCGGGCAACGTTCCGGTTCAGCCAGCAGCTCGCTCATGAATCGGATGCCGTCATGGAAATCCTTCAGCGCGATGCGTTCCGGCCTGCCCTCCCGGTGAATGAGCAGCATATTCTGTGCATGAGACTCCAGGGCAATGCCATGGGCGAACAGCCAATGGATGAGCGGCAGCACCGATGTTTCCAGTAGCTGAGAGAGCCATCGCTCCGCTCCATAGGTATGAACCCATGGCGCAATAACCGGATGCCCTGACGGATCCAGCGTAGTCAGCGTGTTGAACGGAATAACCGACTCGCCCGGCTCCAGCAGAGGGAATACACTCTCTCGCCAGATGCAGGACAAGGCGCCGTAGACTTGCGGCCTAAGCGGCTCGGGCAGCTCGCTGTTGTCATACGCCGCGCCGGCGATCTCTCCGAGCATAATGACGCGCAGCTCGTCCCTCAAGTAAACGTCCCGCGTGACGATGCCTTTCAGCCAGTCCGTAATGATCGGGGCATTCTGTACCGTATGCGGGGCAATCACCCTGCTCGTGGACGTATTGACGATACTCAGCGAGAGCTTCAACGAAGGAAGCTCCGGTCGTGAACGATTGGCCAGGGTGCGAATCGACTGTTGAGCGGTATAGATGTGATCGGAGACGCCCAGAGGAATCAGGCTGCCGTTCCTCAGCTCCTCCGCCAGCGTAGCGGTCACGATGGTTCGCCACTGCCAGGGATGAACGGGCAGTAGCACATACGCCGCCGCATCGACGCCAGCAGCTTCAAGGGTATGGACGAGGCGTGTGGCCAGCTCCTCCCCCCATTGCGCCCCATGCCCGCTCTCTCCTGCAATAGAGCCTTCGTATTGGAACGAATGGCGGATACGTACCTTGTCCTTATGGACGGCTATCCATAACGGCCGGATCGCTTCCCCGAATTCCGGTCCATACTCCAGTTGATCCTCCACGCGAAAGCCTATTCGGGATTTGTAGCTCGGATGATAGGGATGCCCCTCGATGGTGGCCTGCTCCCAATCCTCATCCTCCATAAGCTCCGACGTCTGCCGGGAGGCCCGGGCATACCGGGCCAGCGTATCATTGATCAGCGTCTGCTCCAGCTCCCGGGCAAAATGCAGCAGCTTCCCCTCGTCCGCCCCGATTCCCTGACATACCTCCAGCAGGAACAGCGAGAGCGAGGTCGCCTCCTGCTCCTCTTCATCCGCAGAGGTCTGCCCAGCGCCTGCCGCTTCCTCGCCGGGTCTCTTGCCTGCTCTTCGCATCACCGGCTCCTCGTTCAACCGCAGACGTCCAAAGGTCAGATGCCGGCTTCCCTTGCAGATGTAGACAACCCTCTCGCCCGCCGAGCCCTGCCCAGGGATGCGCCATTGAACAGGTCGTCCATGTATCTCATCCGATGAAGCTCCCACTCCCGCTCCCGCTTCCACTTCCACTTCCGCTTCGATTACCCCTTCGTACAGCAGGGACGCCACCAGTTGCCTGAAGATGCGTCTACGCGCGTGCACGTAATGATCTGAAGTTAGCGCCGCGGTGTACAGCATTCGCTGCTGCTCCTGCTGCTGCACTTCAGCCGCCAATTGCCCGCTGTCGGATGCACATGGCTGTGAATGCCGCCACGATGCCGCTGTATTCATATCCTCACTCCTCGTAATTCATCCTGCTGCACCCTCCGGTAGGCGTGCAACGGATTGCTCACCCGATGCACACAATCCGCGGCCACCTCATGAAGACGCCGCCGGGTCAACTGCTCCACCTCGATGACGGGTGCAAATACATCAAACCGTTCATAGCTCGCCCGCTGCTCCGGGAAGCGTTCCTGATAATTCAAGATGACCTCAGCCAGCATACGCCACCATGCCTGCTCGCTCAGGCCGAAGTGCTTCTCCATGAACCATGCGAGCTCCGTCAAATGGATGAACAGCAGCGCATCCAGCAGAAAATCCCTGACTTCTGTCGGGTCTTGCTTCTCAATAAACGAGTTCCGGTTGACTCCCTGATGATTGGCCGGAGGATACTCGATGTCGGGATAGCCCAGCGGATGCGGAATCGCGGGACAGTACCGGACGCCATCGTGGAAATCCTTGAGCGCAATTCGCGTAGGCCAGCCCTCCTTCATGACGAGAATCATATTCTGTGCATGCGATTCCAGCCCGACGCCATGAACATAGAGCAGATGCAGCAGCGGGACGGCTGTCACATGCAGCAGTTGCCGAGCCCAATTCTCCAAGCCGTACCTTTGTACCCACGCTGCAATGACGGGCTGCTCCTGACGGTTTAGCTGGCATAAGGCGTTAAATGGCCAAGCTGTGTCATCCTCAGCCAATCTCGGATGGAGGCTCTCCCGCCATATGGCGCCAAGCGATCCATATAATTGGGTTTCCAGCATATCAGGCAGCTTCTGGTGATGATACGATATGCCCGCCATCTCCTTCAGCACGATCAGACCAAGCTCCCCGCCAAGCAAGGTATCCTCCTCCACGATCCGCCCCAGCCAATCCGAGATGCGCGCCGCGTTTTGAATCGTATGCTGCGCCAGGATCCTTCCCGAGGAGGTATTCACGATATTCATCGGCAGCTTGACATACGGCTTGTGCGGGTGACTCACATTCGTCAGGGTGCGGATGGACTGCTGGGGACGATAGGTGTCCCCTGCCTGCCCAAGATAGACGATCTCGCCTGACACCATCTGATCCAGACAGGCTACGGACACGACACGCTCCCATTGCCACGGATGCACCGGAACGAAGGCATAGCCTTCCGGCTTGACGTGGGGGGCGAGCTCGCGAAGTACCGACTCCAGCCTGTCCATCTCCTGCCTCAGCTCCACCTGCAAAAACTCCGCATAGGCAGGCAGAGAGTCAGAGAGCGACAAGACTACCGCATCGCGGCGAATAGCCAGCCAGACCAGCTTGAATTCGGGGCCGAACTCCGGTCCATACGCCAGATTGTCCTCCAGTGTGAAGCCTATTCTCGATTTGTAGCAAGGATGATACGGATGTCCCTCTATCAGAGCCGTTTCCCACTCGTCATAATCCCGGTTCCCAGGATCAGGACGTTCCCGGGCCCACCTGGCGGATTGGGTGTCCTTCAGCAGCGTCTGCTGAAGCTCCTCCGCAAACCGTAGGAGCAACGTGGTGGAAGCGCCGATCAATGCGGCAATCTCCATTAGAAAGCAGGGGATGGAGTCTGCCTCCTTGCGCCCCTCCCCACTGATTCGCATCACAGGCTGATGCGTCAACCGAATCCGGCCGAAGCTTTCCTTGCGAACAGCCCGGAAAACATACTGTACCTGCCCCCCCTCTTCTGTGCTGCCTTGCAGCGCGTATTCTGCTTCTGCCTGTAGCGCCACGTTAGGCTCCTTAATGATTCCTTCGTACAGCAAGGATTCGATCAACTGCCTGAAAATGCGCCGCCGTACCTGAACCCATTCCTCTGATCTGGTCAGCCGTGCTGCTCCCCCGTTCATACGACACCTCCCTAAATGATGTTCACACATTCGCACCCTGAATGCAGGCGCGTTGGCACGTTACGGCAAGTACACATGCTTGGGATGCGGGTGACTCAAAAAGTCATGATGCGAGATCGCCCAGCCATACGCTCCTGCGTACTGAAATACTAGAATGTCTCCCACTCGAACCTCGTCATCGCCAGAAGCGCCCCCGCTTGCCAGGACGTCCTTAGGCGTACACAGTTGACCGACAACGGTATAGGCTTCCCCCTTCACCCCGGGTCTGTCATAGGCACACGGCCAGTCCTCCATCTGAACGACCTCGAACGGATGACTATGATTCCACGAAACAGGCAGTCTGAAATGATGCGTGCCGCCGCGCACAATCACATAAGCTTGACCATGGTTCACCTTAACATCCAGCACCTCTGTCGCATAATAACCGCTGGACGCCGTCAGATAGCGACCGCATTCCAACAGCAGGGTCGTCTCCGGCAGCAGCTCCCTGCTGAGCACCGCAGCCAATCCATTACTAAAGACAGGCCAGTCGAACTGTTGCTCCAGGTCTGCATAGTTCACCCCGATTCCGCCGCCAGCATTCAAGTACCGCAAGGGAAAGGAATAACGCTGTGCCCACTCCCGGGCAATCCGGCAGTAATATTCCACAAGCTTCACATGCTGCCCCGCGTCCAGATTGTTGGAGAGCGAGTGGAAATGGAAGCCTTCTATCTGAATATGAGGCAGCCGCGCGGCCTGCTCCATCACCTGTGGGAGCGAGGCTTCCTCTATCCCGAATTGGGTTGGACGCCCTCCCATCGCCAGGGTGGCCTGGGGCAGAGGGCCCTTCAGATTGACGCGCAGCAGTACGGACACGACCGTTCCCTTCCCGGCAGCAATCTCATTGAGCTTGTTCAGCTCATGAAGACTTTCCACATGAATGAGCTTCACCCTGTGCTCTATGGCGCCCCGCAGCTCCGCCTCGGTCTTGCCAGGCCCGCCAAAGAGAATCGGAATATCGGTCGACACCCGGCGCACCTTGGCTATTTCACCAAGCGAAGCCACCTCAAAACCATTCACCACCGGGGCGAGTGCCTTCAGCACCTCCTCCTCCGAATTGGCCTTAATGGCATAAAATAACTTGCTTGCGGGCGGCATGGACTGTACACGCTGCCGAACATGCTCCACGAGCGCGTTCATATCGCGGATGTAAGCACAGACCGGATCGGCCTCCTGCCGCTTCAGCTCGCGAACATAAGCCGTGATTTGCTCAAGCTTCAGAGAGGGACTCGCTTGCTTCAGCTCAGATTCTATAGCCATAGCCGCGTGCCCTTCCCTTGCGCGACTGCTCTGTTATACATCTCGGCTGCGCTGGAGATGTCCTCAATCGCCATGCCCATCGGATTCAGCACGATGATTTCGTCCTCATGCTCCCGACCTGGCCTCGCGCCAATCACAATCTCTCCCAGCTCTGCATGGAGCTGCTCGCGGGAGAATTGACCCTCCAGCACCAGTTGGTTAATAATCTTCTTCTCCCGGTTCGATTGCTCCCAGTCATCCACTACAACCTTGTCCGCCCGAATAAACACATCCTTGTGCAGGTCCATAATCGAGATATTGCTCACAAACGTCCCCTTGGACAACCAGGCATACGGAATATGCGGCGCCGATGCCACCGTTGCCGTCACGAGCACCTCCGCCTGACGAACAGCCTGCTCGGCAGACTCGGATACGTGAAGCTCGACCTCGTCGAACAAGGAATGGAGCTCGTCGGCAAGCGCGCGCGCCGCCCCTGTATTCAGGTCGAACAAATGGATGGTCTGAATGGAGTCGAACTGCTCCAGCAGCGAGATGAGCTGCATCCTGGCAATCACTCCGCAGCCAATGACACTGACAGAGCGGAAGCCCTCCTTCGCCAGGTACCGTGCGCCGATGACAGTCACAGCTGCCGTTCGCATGCCGCTAATGATGCTGCCCTCCATGACGGCGATCGGATAATTGCTCTGCGGGTCATTCAATATAATAAGCGCGCTCGCCCGTTCCTTTTGACGCTGATGCGGATTATCATGCTTGCTGCCAATCCACTTCAGTCCGCTGATCGCCACATCCCCGCCCACATAAGCCGGCATCGCTATGATTCGGTCGGCGATATGCCCCGTCGCTTCATTCACTCGGAGATACGGCTTGAGTGGTTGAACAATGTCTCCTCGGGCATGAAGCTCCAGCGCCCGGCTAACCGCTCTGACATAGGGCTCGGATTGGAGTCCTTGCAGATCGATAATATCCTGCTTGCTTAGATACAACAGACTGTGCTCCTCAGCGGTATTCATGGTTCTTAATCTCTCCCCTATCTGTTAATTTGCAATCGTAATTTCTTCCTGGCTTGGCGGCAATTGATTGACCCACTCTTCGTTATATACGCTGTCCAGGTAACGCTCCCCACGATCCGGGAGAATAGTCACCACCTTGGCTGAAGGCGGCAGCGTAGGCACCAGCTTCTCCAATGCAGCTACCAGCGAGCCCGATGAACCGCCCGCGAAGATCCCTTCCCGCTCCAGCAGCTTGCGGCATCCGAGCACCGACTCCCGATCGTCGATATGAATGACCTGGTCGATTTCGGCTGGGTTGAACAGCTCCGGTACCCGATTAGCCCCGATGCCCGGCAGCTCCCGCTGCCTGGATTTCGTGCCGAAAATGACGGAGCCGACTGCATCCACCGCCACGATTCTCGCTCGCGGATTGGCTTCCTTCACCCTCCGGGCTATGCCGAGAATGCTGCCTGTCGTACTGACCGCACACACCAGAACATCGATCTGGCCATTCATTTGTTCGACGATCTCCTGGCCTGCCCCGTGATAATGAGCCTGCCAGTTCAGCGGATTGGCATACTGATTGATCCAGTAGCCCGCCGGGTCGGCGCTTGCCAGCTCCTGGACCCGGCGAATGCGGGATTGCAGATAACTCCCGTGCTCATCCGCTTCAGTTACCATATCTACATGGGCCCCGAGATACGTGATCAGCCTCAGATTCGTTGATGTAATTTTGGGATCGACTACACAGGTGAACTTCAGCCCATACCTCTTGGCTGCAAGCGCGAGGCCGATCCCCAGATTCCCTGAGGTGCTCTCAATCAGATGGGTATGGGGCTTGATTGTTCCATCTCGCAAGCCCTGCTCGATAATATATCTTGCCGGCCGATCCTTCATACTGCCGCCGGGATTCATCATCTCCAGCTTGGCATAGACAGCCGCTCCCTTTGCTCCAAACAACGAATTCAATCGAACCAATGGGGTCTGACCGATACAGTCAAGGATGGAATTGGCAATTTTGAGCGATGGATGATTCCATTGAAGGGCACTTCGTTCCATAATTTCACACCAGCCTTCTGGGTAAATTTTTCACCTGAACCTATTCTGTGATAATGATAATCATTGTTAATATGATGCAGCCCCTATTATGGGTACCCTTTTTTTTCCTGTCAACCGCTAAAAACTTTTGAGAAATTTTGCATGTTTTTGTTGTTGACAATGAGAATCATTATTGATAAGATTTTTTGGAAATTGACTTCTATTTTCCAGATCAAGGTTGGTGAAGCCATCACATGATGTCTCAGACAGCCTGGAACCAGAGCATTCGCATCCTGTCGGGCGGACGTTTTTTATCCAGCGCAGGGCTGACCGGGATCAGCCCTTTTATCCCGTATTACATGGAACAGATGAACGTGGGAACTTCCGCGGAGGTACTGATGTGGACAGGCCTGTCCGTTTCCGCTCCAGCACTGTCCTATGCCCTTCTCACCCCCTTCTGGGGCAAAATCGGCGATCGGTGGAGCCGCAAATGGATGGTCATTCGTGCCTTGGTTGGGCTATCTCTCAGCATGCTTCTGATGGGAGCCGCCCAGACTCCCTTCCAGTTCTTCTTGTTCCGTCTCTGCCAGGGCGCCTTCGGAGGCATATCCGATGCAAGCAGTGCCTTTGTTGGCTCCCATGCGCCGGCACGTCAGCAGGGACGAGCCCTTGGCCAGCTTGAGCGGGCATCGGCTGCCGGGCTGCTGGTAGGCCCGTTGCTGGGAAGCATCTGCGTCCAGACCTGGGGAAGCCGACCTTTGCTATTTATTACCGCGTCCCTGACGATGGGGTTTGCCTTGCTGGCATCCTTTGCACTGGGGGGTGAAGCAACAAAGAAGGTCGCGCCCGTTACCCGGAAGACGGCTGCGAGGCAGACAACGAGCGGGCGAGGCGGTGTGCTCGAAGCCTTCCGCTCGCTTCTCTCGCACGCGCTCACCAGACGGCTGGTCATGGCAGGCATCCTGTTCAAGCTGGTTGATTTTGCAACGTTCACCATGTTTACGCCGTTTATCCGTGAGCTCAACTCTGCTTCCACCGCAGCGCTCGTAGCTGGTTTTCTGCTGGCGATGTCCTCCTTCGGGGAGTTGGTGGGAGCCTCCTGGTGGGGGAAGCGCAATGACCGCCATGCTTCCGAACGCAATCTCAGGCTGGCTGGCCTGCTCTGTGGACTGTGCCTGCTCGCGCACTTGCTTCCGCTTGGCATCGTCTGGCTGGCAGCTATACGTTTTCTGCAAGGATTTTTTTACAGCGCCCTCCTGCAAACCGTCATGCTGAATGTGCTTCAATCCTCGACAGAGCAGGATCGCGGCGTCCGCATCGGCGCCACCAACAGCCTGCTCATGGTCGGTCAACTGACTGGGCCTTCGCTGGGCGTATGGATCGGGGGCCTCTGGAGCATCCCGGCTGTATTTCTTATTATGGGTCTGGTCATGCTTGTCGCCGCCCTGACTGTCCCCCGGGGCTCCGTTCGCGATAGACAGGAGGCCATACGGCTGCCGCTTCAATAAATGGTGAAAGGATGAGTAATGATGAGTAATGAACAAGTGATCGCCACACGATCGGAGCCGCAACGCCAGGAAGGCGCTCCTGCCCTGCTGGCACGTAGGGAGATGCTGAGCCGGATGCTGAACGCCTATCTTCGCGAGACAGGACAGCATAGCCCCGCTGTCAGCCTTCCCCAGCTTCCTGACATTACCCTGGCGATCGATCTCCCTGCGACAGGCCAGAAGCTCTATGGCTCCCTGCTTCACTGCTCCGCAGCCGGGCATCATGTATATGGCGACAAGCTGTACACGTCGGACATCTGGCATCAGCAGCCTAGTGAGTGGCATCCACTCTCCTTCGAGCAGGCAGCCTCCCTGCTGCTGGAGGAGATTTCATCTGCGGAACTGCAGTCTGCAAGTCAGGCGGACAAGAGGGCGGAGCTAGAGCAGATGGTGTATAACAGTCTGACGCATATGACGTCCTACCTTGAGCATGCCATACAGGCTGGGCCGCCTCTGGCTATGAGCTTCAGGTATGCGGAGCAGGCGTTGCTGTGCGGGCATCCGTTTCATCCTACACCCAAAAGCCTCGAAGGCTTCAGCGCCGCAGACTCCCGGGCTTATTCGCCAGAATATGGAGTCGGCTTCAGGCTCCGTTGCTTCGCTGCTGCTCCTGAGCTGGTTATGGAGGATTGGCTGGATGGGACAGACGGCGATGCAGCGGCGCCCTGGGTTCCAGCCGAGATGGCGGAAGCCGCCCATCGCATGCTGACAGCGGAGCGCAAGCATTACCTGCTGCTTCCCTGTCATCCGTGGCAGGCCGCCTATCTGCTCGGTCTGGATGCCGTCCAGCTCTTGCTTCAACAAGAACGGCTGATCGATCTGGGAAGCATCGGCCCATATGTATACCCGACTTCCTCCGTGAGGACGGTGTGGAATCCTAGGGAGGGGTGCTTCTATAAGCTTTCCCTGCACATCCGCATCACCAACTTCATTCGTGAGAACACCGAGGAGCAGTTGCTCCGCACACTGGATGCCTCCAGGATCGTCGCCGCCGTCCAGGATATGGGAACGACCCATTCATTTCAGATCCTGCTGGAGAAGGGGTATCGGACACTGCAAGCTCCAGGTGCGAACCCGGCTACTCAGGCTCAGCTTATCTCCGGATTTTCCATGATTGTACGCGAGGCGCCCGAAGCATGTAGCTCCACTGGGGGCGCGCCTTATGTCGTAGCTTCATTAATGGAGGTGCTTCCCGGCGAGGCCGAGCCGCTGCTGTTCCGGGCGGTTCGCGAGAGCTTGCAGGGGCGCTCAGACAAGGAAGATGGGGATGGGCAGATGGATTGGCTGGCATGGTTCCGTCAGTATGTGGAGCTATCTATGGTTCCGATCCTGCAATGGTATGCGGCATTCGGGATTAGCCTGGAGGCCCATGTACAGAACGCCATGCTGTCTCTGCTCGATGGCATGCCGGCTGTATTCTTCGTTCGCGATCTGGAGGGCATCAGCGTGGATCGCTCTCTGGCAGAGGAGCAGGGATGGGTGGGCAGCATCGTTCAGGACGACAGCCCTGTCCTGTATGCAGAGGAGCAGGCGCGCCACCGATTGAAATATTATTTCTTCGTCAATCATCTGAGTCATGTGGTGCAGCGGCTAGCCTATTATACCTCCCGATCCGAGCAGCCCTTCTGGGGCATCCTACGGGAGACACTGATAAGGCTTCGTGAGGAGACCCTGCTCAAGCCCCGTGAGCAGACCCGCAAGGCGGATCGTCTCCTATCGATAGTTAGCGATCTGTTAGATACGCCCACCCTGCCGGCCAAGGCCAATCTGCTCAGTCGATTTCATCAACGCGGAGAGACGCCATTATATGTCGATATTCCTAATCCGATCCGTATGACGAATTAAACCGGCAAGTGTTGCGGCCAACAGCATCGAAGGACGGGCCCCTACCTAATGTACCCGTCCTTGCTGTTCCCGGTGCACTATGCTGCTCCAGCTTGGCGGCTGCTCCCGCTCTCCAATGTTTTTCCGCGGAACAAGCGTAGACGGCTAGAAAAGGCGCGGGGTGTATACCCCGCGCCTGATCCTGCTCCAATCGTGTCCGTCAATCCAGATGCGCTAAAAAGGACGCTAAAAAATGCTTCTCTGATTCCAACTGGGCAGAGCCCTTAGCGCCTGTTAATGGATTATTGGCGCGTTCCAAGGCCGCACGGATTAGAGTCCTGGCAGATTCTTTGTCTGCAAACACATTGTCCATGCGCATACGAGCCTCCTTAGCCCCATAACGAAGCATCAGGCTGTATTCCATCTCCATGTATCTCGCCAACAAGGAGGAGCCTACAATTTTGCCATCCGCATCGGTTAAGGGATTGAACCCGCTGCTTTTTTCCTCTGTTGCATTCCATGCATCCCGGACTTCCTGCGATGCATTCCTCAAGGCTGCCTGAGCCAATGTATTCGCACCATGGTTAGTAGCCGAAGGAGCTGACCTATCAAATTTAGGTACGGTCGAATTGGTATCCGAAGCAGATGAGCCTCTGGCCTTCATCCCCGTATGCCTTAGGTTAAAGCCAGAACCAGAATAGCCAATTCCTCCAATATTCATGTTACATCCTTTCTATGCATAGCGTGCATCATCGTAGAATGTGTTGCAATGTTCCTCGCATAAGGCACCTAGTAGTTAACGAACATTAATCCAGGCGGTCCACTGTGTTGGAATATTAATAGAGTAGACCGTACCAACAAATTGCCCTCCTGTGCTCGGGGCTTCATAAAGCCAGGAATGAGCCCAGGCATCTATCGTGCGATCACCATCCAGATCAATGCCCTCTGTCCAGTTGTTCGTCATTGCACTGCCAGCGAGTGTACCGAAGTGAGAGCTATCATAGCCGATCTGGAACGTAATACACTGAATCCAATTCCCTCCGTGATCATAGGTAGTGGAGAGCGGGTTGTTATTGAAGCCGTAGATCTCTTGTCCGCCATTAGGAGAGACGACTGCGTATACATTAATATGAGAAACCTTAGGGGCAGGTGCCCGTAGAATAGACTCCCCCGTAGTATTAGCCTTCTGCGATTCAAATTCAGCCTTAGCCGCCTCCACAGCTTCAAGGAACGCCTTGGAATGAATAACTTCTTCCTTAGTCAACGGAGTAGCTTGCGTCGCACCACCTTCTGCGAAGACAGCCACATGAAACGAAAGAGCTAGAACAAGAACAAGGGCAAAACTAGCCAATTTTTTCATAGCCATTCCTTCCACCTTTCTTGTTATGGGTATCCGATTACCAAGAACATGCGTTACGACAACATAAATCCGCCTGCAACTTAAAGTCAATTCCCCTCCTCTCCGTAGATGATGGTTCTTCCTCTCTTGCAGCAATAAGGAGGGAGAACGCGACAGGCTAGAAGGCTCTATGAAGTAGAAAGTCTATGTAAATTGAATGCCTGCTAATGGAGATTAGAACCTGTGCACAAGCTCGCGCGGGGGATAGCCACCACTATTGATGCAATAGCAGTTCCCCCTCGGCTACTCGCATTGAAAACTTGCGAACATGCTACAGCATAAAAATGCTCTGGAATAGATTTATAATTTATTCCATTTATATAAATATATAGTAAACTAGCTTATCAGTAGAAGTCAAGTTCTTCGTGAACCCCATGATTCTCGAATGCCAACTTAAAGTTTTCTTTGAGTTTCAATTATAAGCGAATCTACCATGATAATATACAAGGAAGAAGAACGATGAACAATCACAGCCGCTAAAAAGGAGAGATTCTGATGCTGGTCGTTGGAAGAAAACCCGGACAATACGTAGTAATCAACGAAAAAATCATCATCAAGGTAATTAAAAGTGAGGGGGGACACTTACGCTTGGCTATTGAAGCCCCAGAGGATATCTCTATTGTTCGCGGAGAAGTGCTTAGCGGCAGGACTCGCCGTAACCCATCTTACGGCGAATGATCTTTACCCCTCATAGAGCGGAATATAAATTTTTATATCGGCCTGCTTAGCCTCCTCTGCTCGCCCGCTATAGTACTCAAAATCAAAACCGCCAGCCAGCGTAACCTTGTGCTTAACCAGCCAGGTTCCGTAAATATAGCGGTACGTAAGGGGCAATGCTTCTACGTCCCCTTTGTGCCAGAACACCTGGAATTTCCCAGACCTGATTCGTAGTGTTACTTGATCGTCTGCAGCCCTGATCACGTCCTGTTCTACCGCGGCTGTATAGGTAAAGGAAGCGTCCCCCTCCATGACGAAAGGATATTGAATGATTCCATATCTTGAAGCGCTCGAATCCAGGCATACCTGATCTAATCGATTCCAGCATTCATAGATGTTACTCACCGAGCTATCCGTTGATTGGTAACCGCGAATTTCCAATCCGTTCAGTTGAACCTGTTCTATATTTTCAGGTTCCAGATGTTGAAGATGGATCAGATAATCTTCCCTTAGCTTCTCCTTAAACAGATTGGGCGGTACAAACGAAGATTTCTGCTTCCAGTGGTGCGGATTAACGGAAAACCGTGCTTTGAATGCCCTACTGAAGGCCTCATGCGACTCGAACCCGAACTGATAGGAAACATCCACTACTCGAAGCTGTCCTTCGCGCAGGAGCTTCCCTGCCTCCGTCAATTTGCGGGCAATCACATATTGGCCGACCGTCTGAGCCGTCACCTGATGGAACAGTCTTTGAAAATGGTAGCTGGAGTATCCAACATGTTTTGCAATATCTGCAACTCTTACTTTATGAGTAAGATGGTTCTCGATATACTGCACGGCTGACATGATCGCATCTATATACTCCATAGTGATTCCTCCATCTGACATGCCTGATTCCTATATCATAGCATTATTTATCAAGAAAATAGATTACTCTCCTTATATGATGAAGACATCATGATAAAGGGGAGTGTTGAAGATGTACCACCCGCGCCTGCAAGGCAGTCACTATGAGATGGGAAATCATTATGGAAATCTACTGTATAAGAATGGAGTCCGGTTCGACGGGCTCCTCGCGCTTGACGAGAACCAGCTTCGATCTGGACTTGAGTCGGAGGCAATCTGTGCGTCCGTCTACCCTGAAATAACCGAGGAAATTCGCGGAATGGCTGACGGCTTGCGGATATCCTATGACACCTTTGCTGCTTTTTTGCTTCAGCTCGGGTCCTTTGGAGAGGCCTATGGATGTACTTGCTTCTGCTTCCAGGCGGGAGAAGATATCATCTTTGCCCGTAATCATGACATGTTCACACAGTTTAAAAGTACCACTGAGAGCTGCTTGTACCGACCAGCATCCGGGTATACATTCGTTGGTCAAGGCGATGCCCTCATTGGGAAGGAAGACGGGTTGAACGAACACGGGCTTGCTGTCGGAATGACCTTCGTCGCATCTGGAAAGACCCAGCCGGGATTAAACTTCCTTATGGTTGTACGTTATTTGTTAGAGAAAGCCCGAAACGTTCAAGAAGGTATTCACCTGCTGCAGGAGCTGCCGTTAAGCACGGCGCAAAACATCATTCTTGCCGATCGAAGTGGAGCTATGGCGGTGGTAGAATGTTGTGCTCAAGGCATCGTAGTTCGCAAACCCGAACCTGGCCAGCCGTTTATTGTCGCTACAAATCAATTTATAGATTCTCGTATGACGGCACTGGATGAACGTCCTGAACCAGACTGGTACGCAACCCAAACGCGACATCATACTGTTCAACATGCACTCGCAGAGCGGTTGGCACAAGCTCAAGATCCATTGCAATTTGCGCAGGATATTCTGTCAGGCAGATGCGGATTTGTTTGTCAGTATAACAAGGCGCTTCAATTTGATACCCTCTGGTCTTTGGTCGTCCAACCGAACGACCTGACTATTCTCCGGGCGGAAGGCAACCCGAAGAAAGCAAGGTTTCATGAAGATACACGATTACACTGGGCTTTACGCCACAGGAATATCTAAGACCGATAAATCCCGGCGGCAATTTCTGTTTATACATTTTTGCCGGTCAACCGGTTCTGGTATCTGGAGAGGAAAACAAGGAGACTGGTCGCTAGAACAACCATCAGTGCGATGAATTGTGAGGTCGAAAGCACTCCGACTTGGCCTCGAATAATATCCCCTCTATAAAACTCAATAACAAATCTGCCCAGACTGTAAAGGATGAGATAGGCGGCGGCAACGAGTCCGTCTTTATTCACTCTTTTGGCCAAAAGAATCAAAACAAGGCAAAGACCAAAGCTAAACACACTCTCCATGATTTGTGTAGGTACTAGTGGGACATCATTCGGAGCAATCTCGGAGTGGTGAAATGTAATACCAAACCAGCCGTGTGCTTCTTCGCCATAACAGCAGCCTGCGAGCAGACAGCCAATTCTTCCAAACCCTTGCGCTAACGCAAGAGAGGGGACAAATAGGTCCAGGTGCTTCAGGAAATTTATTTTCTTCATCCTGCAATAAATTAAACCAGCCCCGATTCCGCCGATAATTCCGCCGTAAACAACAAACCCGTTAGAAAGGTTCAGAAGGCTACCCGGATTACTCATAATATGTTGGATATCGGTCATCCAATACAATAGCTTTGCCCCAGCAAACCCACCTACCAGGCCCCAAGCGGTCAGAGAGAAAACATGAGACATTTCGAACTGGCGTTTGGTGGCTCGGTAATCAACGAGCCGGTAAGCAAATAGAATACCAAGCGCGATCATTAATCCATACCCATAAATGACTACTGACCCGATCTTGAACAGCTCATTATACATAGTTTATTCCCCCTTGAATCGATTTCATTATCGACTGTGACTTTTGGCATCATAGTTCCCGTTCCCCCCACTCCAAATAAACGGTAAACAGAGGTTCATGATATTCTGCACGGACGTCATAGCCCATTTGCTGCATCAATCCCTTCACGACCGCCAGCCCCAATCCGGTGTTGCGCTTCGTCCGCGCCCGATTTGCGGTGAAGCTTCGTTGAAACAAATGCGGGAGATCTTCCTTCAACAAGGTTGATGTTTCATTGGAAATCATCGTCACAAGCTTTCCATCCTTTACTCCCTGAAACAAATGTAAGAAACGTTGTCCGTGATTCAGAACATTTTGCAGTACATTCAAATAAATGCGCATCACACTGTCCTCGTCCGCGATCACAAAGCAATTCTCATCCGCAAGCTCAAGAACAACCTCGAAGCCTGCTGCAGATATTTCATAATAATGATCAGCCAATGCTCGCTTCAACAGAACCTGCAGATCAATTTTTTGTGGCACTAAGAGATAATCTCCAGCTTCAATTAGGGATAATTCATAAAAACTGCTAATGAGTGAACGCAAGGCTTTTGTACGCTTCTCGACAACAAGCAAATATTCCTCAGCTTGTTCAGTAGAAATAGGTTTCTCTTGCAATAGCTCGATATAACCGAGTATTGAAGTCAGTGGAGTACGCAAATCATGTGAGATGTTGGCAATCTGCTTGCGAATTTGTACCTCCTTCCTCTCATGGAGGATTCGTTCAGCCTGTTGAACAGATATCATATGGTTCACTTCGACCAATAGCGCTTCTAACTGCTTGTCAGGCGAATGAAGGTGAATGCGTCGGTTAGTATGTCGATCCTTTAGAACTTGTTTGATTTGATCCGTCGCCAATTTCACGGATCTGCGGAGTAGCCAATAGAGCGTAGCAAAAAGGATCGTCGCACTCGCCAGCACAAACGTTACCATTTTATCACGCCCCCTGAGTCTTATTTGAACTCTTTCACCATTACCCGCCTGGTGCTGACCAGCAAAGCAAGGAGTACATAAGATGCTCCAATGATCCAGCAGAGCAGCAGTCCATTGGGCTTCATCCAAAATAAATCATTTGCCGCAGCATAAGGAAACAACGGTAATGTCTCCACAACCTCTTTTAAAGCGGGTATCCTATTCACAAACATGAAATACAGTTCAGGCAGGACAATCATAATAACAACATAGGACACCAGATGAAGCAACGACTTTTCCGTCAAAAAACAAAGACAATGTGAAACCGTCAAAGCGGCGAGTAGCAGCGGCAATACACCAAAGATTGAATGTGTAAAATCCAGGAAATAAGACACTCCGGTATTGGGCAATATTAGAAATACACTCGCTGTAAGTGAACTATACGTTATCGTCCAAGAAACGATGAATAATAACAGCTCTATGATCCATTTTCCATAGAAAAAAGTGCTGCGGGATATGCCATAGGCAACCGTATTCTTGAATGTTCCATCTGTAAATTCATCAGATACCAGCAAACTGACCAAAATTGGAACAATAAAAAAAGGCAAACTCCACATACTCAAAGCAGCCTTAAAGGTAACCTCCGTATTCGCATATAACTCGCCTCCCGTAGATGCTGTCAATAATGTTATGAAGAGCGGCCCGAGTATGCAGAGTGCCAGAAAGACAAAAACCGCCTTTTTGCGAACAAGTCGGTAGAGCTCGCTTCTCAAATAATTAGGCATCCTTTGTCCCTCCCACTAAGGATATAAAATAATCCTCGAGATTCGTTCCTCGCGTTTCCATTTTAGAGAGCCGAATATTGTTCTCCACCAGTATTCGATTGAATTCACCCGACATTTCTAATAAATTATAAATATGGATAGACTTATCCGGTTGAATGCTGTAGTGAATGTGTGGGAAATGTCTTTCCAGTAGAGCTGCTGCCGCGGCTTCACGATCTACGACTAGCCTGAGATATTGTTCGCAGCTTTCCTCAAGTTGCCGGGCTGTCACCGTTTTGATCAATTTCCCGTGATCGATAAATACAAACACAGATGCCAGACTCTGAAGCTCAGACAACACATGACCGGAAATAAGCATTGTAATATTTTTCTCGCGGTTTAAGGTCAACAACAATTCTCGAATTTCCACAATACCAAGCGGGTCAAGGCCGTTAATCGGTTCATCTAAGACAAGAAAATCAGGGTGATTCATTAGCGCAAGCGCAAGTCCCAACCGTTGCTTCATCCCTAAGGAAAAATCCTTGAACTTTTTGCCGCCAGTATTGGCCAAACCCACATCTTTCAAAGCTTCATACACACTTTCTTTACCGGGAATTCCACGTTGTATCCTGTAGTACTCCAGATTTTGCTTAGCTGTCATATCACGGTAGAAGCAAGGTGTCTCCACGACTGCGCCCATCCGCTTTCTTCCCTGTTGCAGTCCATCAGGAGTTGACATCGAAAACAGTTGCAGTTCCCCACTTGTAGGGAGACATTGACCTGTAATTAGCTTCAACAGTGTTGTTTTACCGGCACCGTTTTTGCCTACCAGCCCAAGAATCTCTCCCTTGGCTATAGACAAAGTAGTGGGATAAAGAGCAGTAAAGGTCCCGTACTTTTTCATCAATGATTTTGCGGCCATAATGTCGTTCTTTTGCATAATGATGTTCACCTCGTACTTCCACTCTACCTAATCAACCAGCCAAAAATCCTTAACAAAGCATAAATAAACATAAAGAATTCGTAAAGTCAGATCAATTTAAACCCAATCCCCCACACCGTTTCGATATAGGTTTGATTCGGATTATATTTAGAGAGCTTACTTCTCAGGTTGCTCATATGAACGTTAATCGTATTATCTTCGATCGCATACTTGTCATGCCACACAGCTTGATACAGATCCTCTCTGGTAAACACTTTACCGGGGGATCGTACCAACATAGCCAACAATTCAAATTCTTTGGAAGTGAGCGATACGGGCTTACCCGCTACTTGTACTGTTCTTGAATACATATCCATAATAATGTCCTGATGAACCAATCGTTCAGACGTTTCCTCAGAAGTAATGAACTTTTTATAGCGCCGCAGTTGCGCCTCAACCCGTGCCAGGATCTCTTCTTTATCAAAAGGTTTCGTTATATAATCATCGGCCCCCCCTTTAAGCATGTTGATTTTGTCCTTCATGCTCGCCTTGGCTGAGATGACGATAATTGGCACATACGAGTGGCTACGGAGTTGTATTAATAATTCTTCTCCGGACATGCCTGGCAGCATCAGATCTAGCAGTATCAAATCATAACTCCGCATGGATGAAAGCAGCCTTGCTTCACTTCCAGAAAACGCCGATTCTGTTCGATACCCCTTTTGGCCAAGGACGGTGCATAGCAATCGATTAATGTCTGCATCATCCTCAACTACCAATATGCTGAATGACATGGTTTCCCCTCTTTCCAGAAATATAGATATTTGCGATACGGTTCGGCTCACTAAACATAAAGCAGCCTGCTTCAAGCCCTTCTAGCTGTAGGGTGTTAGCGGCACACATTGTAACACTAGCCATCTGAACGCTATATCCGCCCCTGTGACGTATTTCGGGCAACCAGCATATATCCTTGCCCCCGAACCGTAATGATTCTCTCTGGATGGGTCAGGTCGACCTCGATTTTTTTGCGTAGATTGCTGATGTGTACAGCCACCGTTCTCGTATCCTCCAAGCTCTCCATTCCCCAGATAAGCTGAAATAACGTCTCGACACTGACGACACGATTCACGTTTTGAGCCATATAGGATAACAGACTGAACTCTTTCTTGGATAGGAAGACGGTTTTACTATCGATGTTGACGGACTGTGCATAGAAATCCAGCGTCAGCCCCGGTAACTCCAGCAGTTGTTCCCTTCTGCCCGCCGACATCCGACGAAGATGAGCCTTGATCTTGGCCATAAGCACGCCAGGACTGAACGGCTTGGTTATATAATCGTCGCCGCCATAGGCTAGTGCGCTGATCTTCACCTCGTCCTCCTCGCGGCTGCTCAGAAATAAGATCGGCGCATTCGTGTAGCTACGCGCATTCCTGCACCAATCTATGCCATTCTCATTCGCCAGCAGTACATCCAGTACAATCAGATCCGGCTCGAACGACCTCAGCAGCTTCATCGCTTCGGTTCCGCTATGACTGCAGGAGGCTATGAAGCCCTCCCGCTCGCAATATACCTGAACAATCTCGCATATATGGGGATCGTCATCGACGATCATTATTTTGTGAGCATCCACGCACCTATCACCTTCCCTCGTCTACAGTACAAGGCAGGGATATATAGAATATCGCCCCCGTCTTGCCGTCGCTCTCCGCTCGAACCGTCCCTCCATGTGCGTGCACAATTTCCCTGCATATCGCCAGCCCAAGCCCGCTGCCCTCGATTCCCTGCTCCGCTCCCGGTTGATAATATTTATAATTGCGATCGAAGATTTGCTCGAGCTGATCTGGAGGGATACCGATGCCAGAATCTTGTACGCTAATGATCGCATATCGGGAATGATTCACCTCATCTACAGCTAACGCGATGCGCACCCGCCCACCCCCGGCGGTAAACTTCATTGCGTTCGACACCAGATTAAACAAAGCTTGCTCGAATCGTTGCACATCCAGCTCCACAACAGCCAGATGATTTTGCTGAGTATTTGCCTCCCCCGTATCCAGCGTGAATTCCAACCCTGCATCACGCACCACCAGCTCATATTGTTCAAAAAAACTACGCAAAAAGTGACTCACATAAACCGGCTCCATTCGGAACGAGACCTGCCCCGTCTCCAAATGCGACAAGAAGGACAGCTCCTCAATCATGCGATTAATCCTGATCGTGTTATCACGGATATACTGCAGATACTGTTCATTACGTTCCGGCTTGACCCGATCCTGCACAGCTTCCACATAGCCAAGCATGCTGGACAGCGGCATACGCAGATCATGTGTAATATAGGCCAGGAGCTTCTTCCTTCCTTGCTCGGAGTGAAGCAACTGGTCATAGGAAGTACGCAGATCATCATGAGCCAGGGATAAGGCCCGTGTGCGTTCCTGCACGGTTCGTTCCAGATTCATATTCATTTCGCTCAGCCTGTGGTTAGCCTCCTGCAGCTCACGTGTAATTCGCTCCTCGTTCGATGCCGCCCTCGTAAATCTCGAGGAAAGCAGAATCATCTGTGCGATCGTGAACACCAACAGACCAAGCGAAGAGGTATTACCGATCGGTGACCATCCGCTGTAGTATAAGAAATCGTTAATGACCGTAACTAAAGCAACCATCGACACCAGCAGGAAGAGCGGCGCTTCCTCCCTTCTCCGCACAGCAGCTAGAACCAGCCCGACCATGAGATACACCATATGCAGAACAATCATCACACCGATGATCAGTAACAATTGGGTATATATAAGTGCAGGGGTCACCGCAACAACGATACAGAATGCGCCGGTTACGATGCGTGAGCCAAGCAGAAACCAACGCGACACATAACGGGGAAAGATGCAATCCGAGTACATCGTGATGATGTAAGCACTGCTGCAAAGAATCAGGTACTCAATCTTGAACTGCAAGCCCCATGGAAAAGCAGGCCACAACTGTGTAGCCAAGTGCTCGCCGACCAATAAGGATCGGATACCAAGCAACAGGGTGATCAAACCAAAATACAATGTAGCCCTGTCTTTGCGACGAAGGATGAACAACATCAGGTGATACACGCCTATCACCAGCAGGCTTGCGGTGATGAACATTTCGGCGGCGATCTTCAGATTGGTCTGGACCGTTAGCACATCACTGCCGCCCAGCTCGATAGATTTGGTGATGCCGCCTCGCTTATGATGGAAGTTGGCTACTTGCATCACCAGCTCCACCCTATCCTGCTCGGGTTGAAAGAACACGAGCTTGGTGGCCAGTTGCGGGGTCATGCTGCTCTTGTTGGGCCCAACTGTGCCCACCTCTGCCAGCCGCTCACCATTCACCCATAATGTATATGCATGAAAGATAGTCGGCAGCCGCAGAGCAAGCCGCTCGTGTCGATCCTGCTCGCTAAGCTGGATGAGTAGCCGAAACGTTGCATAGCCTGTACCTTTCAGTTGCTGACCCTCTAACTGATCTCCTAACCAGGAGCCCGGGATGCTGATCCAACGGTCGATGCTCCCCTCCCTTGCCGAACGAAGCTGTATGTCCTCCGGTGACAGCAGCTCCTGCCAGTAGAACGCCCACTCTCCATTTAACGGGAGCGGATTCTCACTGATATGAGCCTGCGTTAGATCCAGTATACCCTTCTCACTTTTGAACTGAGGAGCGTCCGGTACAGGGATGACGGCATAGCTTGCAGCCAGACCAACTACAATTGCAACCGCTATATATAGCAGGATAGTATGAGAGCCGAATCGACGTATACCTTTCATGTTAAAAAATCGACCCCTATCTATAAGATGCGCGAAACATACGTGAACTACTTAATCATATCATCATTCACGGAAAAATGTGCCCTGCAACATTACGTTGCTCTCTGATTAGCGCGAGGTTTGATAGAACTGCCGCCCTAACTGACAAAAGAGGCTCCCAGCCGTATAATGGTTTCATATATTCTTATTATGAAGGGGAGAGAGATTCGTATGAAGGTTGCCGTTAAGTTCATTCAACATTTCAAGGATCGCGAAGCACGGCTCCGGCTGAATGGCTATCGGGACAAAGCCCGGCTCATCTTGCAACGGAAGCTGGATACATGGGATGAGAAGCTCCTGCAAGCGGAATCTCGCCGACTGCAAAATAAAGCCAAAGCGGGCACATCCCTGGACGATCTGCTCATCGATGCCTATGCCCTGGTTTGCGAGACAGCAAAGAGAGTACTGGGGTTACAGCCCTACGATGTTCAGATTATGGCTGCCATCGCCCTGCATGAGGGATTCCTGATTGAGCAGCATACTGGCGAAGGAAAAACGCTCTCCGCCGTCCTGCCCGCTTATCTGCATGCATTAACCGGAAAAGGTGTTCATGTGTTGACTTTTAATGATTATTTGGCAAAAAGGGATGCCGATTGGATGGGGCCGATCTATACGTTCCTCGGCTTAACGGTAGACGCAGTGCAAGCGGACATGAGCTTGCCACGGAAACGGGCAGCGTATGCCGCGGATATTACCTATGTTACAGCCAAAGAGGCGGGATTCGATTATTTACGCGATACCATTGCACTGGATAAAGCCGATACCGTGCACCGTCCCTTCCATTACGTTATCGTCGACGAAGCGGATTCCCTGCTTCTCGACGAGGCGCGTGTGCCACTAGTCATCGCCGGCGAAGCTAGCTCCTCCGGCAACGACGTCAGTCACCTTGCAGCCATAGTCCGGCAGCTCCAAGAGGAGGAGCATTACGACTTCGATGCGTTCAAGCGGAACGTTTATCTAAGCGAAGCCGGCTCGGCAAGGGCCGAATCACTGCTGGGATGCGACAATCTGTACGAAGACCATAATAGCGCGTTGTTAATGTCGTTAAACTGTGCGCTGCATGCGGAATTATTATTGAGAAGGGACGTCGATTACATCGTCCGGGACGATAACATCGAGCTGATTGACGAATATACCGGTCGTGTGGCGGAGAACAGGCATTTGCCAGAGGGGCTGCAAGCCGCGCTTTACGCCAAGGAGGGGCTGCCCTTGAAAACCGGCGGGAAGGTTCTCGGCACCATTACCCTTCAGCATTTCCTTAGCCTATATCCCAAGATTTGCGGCATGACAGCTACCGCACGCGTATCTGCAATCGAATTCGAGGACATCTATGGTCTGGAAGTCGTGCCTATTCCACCACACCGGACAAACCTGCGAATTGACCATCCACACCGGATTTATACCCATAAGGAAGCGAAATTCAAGGCGCTTGTACAAGAAATTTTGACCGTCCATACAACGGGGCGTCCCATTCTTATCGGTACGTCAAGTGTCGAAGAATCTGATATGCTTGCGAAGGGGTTATCGGCTGCCGGCGTCCCTTGCCAAATTTTGAATGCAAAAAACGATGCTGAAGAGGCCGAGATCATTGCCAAAGCGGGGGGAATTGGCGCCGTGACGGTGTCGACGAATATGGCGTTCAAATGATCCGGCAATGTGGAAAAAGTTCGGACTGGAGAACCCTCCCTCCACTTGGACTTATATCATCAACGACCACTATCAGCCTTACTTGCTGAACCGCGGATCATGGACCCCAGGCACAATGCTTGCTTATTTGCTTCGTAGATTAGCAAAACCGATATTCGGGTTGTCAAAATATTAAAAGGTGACCCCTTGATTCTGTGCTATACTGTTCGCAGGACATAAGACTTTAGTCGCATGAGGGGGAACATAGAGATGGGCAGCCGCATGTTGGGGGCAGCGATGATGCTGTTGATGCTGGGGCTTGCGATCATGGCCGCTGCGCCGCTGGCAACGTCGACCATCGACGCCGCGCAGAGACAGCACCTTCCCGATCCAGGCGTACTCGATCTGCTTGATGCCGATCGTGGCAAGGACGGCGGTATCGTGCCGCTGGACGGCGAATGGGAGTTTTATCGCGAGAGGCTGCTGGAGCCTGGCGATCCGCGGCTGGGCGGGCTGGACATGATGCCGATCCGCGTACCCGCCTCATGGAGCGCAGAACCGGATAATGGCCTGCTGGAGACGGGGCGCGGTCACGGAACCTATCGGCTGCTTTTCCGCATTCCTCCCGAAGAAGTAGGGACAAGCCGGGGGCTGTTTATTCGCTCGATCGGAAGCGCATACAGGGTCTGGATCGATGGCGCGGAGAAAAGCGGCTTGGGCACTGTAGGCATCAACAATCAGCAGGAGACCCCTCAGGCGCACATCAATCTGATTTATTTTCAGCCCAAACAAGAGCATATTGAACTCCTTCTTCAGGTATCGAACTATTCCTTCCGCGAAGGGGGCATCCGTAGGGAAATATTATATGGCGGCATCGAGGCCTTGACGCCTTATATCGTGAGAGAACTGTTGTACGACATTTTTATTATCGGCGGGTTTTTGTTTATCGGCGCCTATCATCTCGTCATCTGCGCCATCCGCAAACGAGACCCGGCTACATTATACCTGGGACTTGTCACGGTAGCCGTGGCGGTCAGGACGCTGCTGCTGAACGGATATTTATCGAAGCTGCTGCTCGGCATCGACAGTTGGGAGCTGCTTGTCAAGCTGGAGTATTTTGTGGAGCTGCTCGCTTACATCCTACTGGTTCTATTGATGAAGCATCTCTATCCTCGCGAGGTGCATCGGGCGATGCTTTATTTATCGTATTTGACCACCGCCGGGCTTGCCCTGTACGTGCTTATGCATCCGGCCGATACCTATACCTCAACGCTGCTGCAACAGACCGCGGTCAAAGCGGCCATTTTGCTTTATTTTGTGTTCTACGTGGGCATCAAGGCCATGCTGCGCCGGCGCGAGGGAGCGCTGATTCATTTGTTCGGCTTGCTCGTGCTCACCATTGCGATTATCAACGATACCTTCTATTATATGGGCTGGGCAGATACCTTCGAAGCAACGAATTATGCGGTGGTCCTCTTCTTGCTGGCGCAGACGGTTATCGTCGCATATCGATATTCGCTTCTGTCAAGCCGCAACGACGCCTTGGTGAGTGAACTGGCGGGGGTCAACATCAAGCTGGAGGAAAAGGTACGGGCGAGGACGGAGGACCTGCGAAGCAAAAACGAGCAACTGGCGGAAAGCAAGTCGACCCGCACGAAGATGCTTGTCCATATCGCACATGATCTAGGCTCGCCGGTGGTTGGCATCCGCAGATATTTGCAGCTGATGGCAGAGGGCAAGCAGGGAACGGGACATCCAGCCATTATGGCGAAGCTGGTTGCCCAGATTGCCTATATCGAACGGCTGATTCAGGACTTGTTCGAATTGTCCAAGCTGGAGTCAGGGGAGCTGCCCTTCCACATGGAACGCATTACGGCTAACGTGCTGATGGACGATATACGCAGAAGATTCGAGCCGGAGCTGGAGCAGGAAAGCTACGTGCTGCAAGTGCATGGCAGTCGGCACGCGGAGATCAGCGAAGCTTCGGTAGTCGTTGACCGCTTCCGCATCCTGCAAGCACTGCAGAATTATGTAGGCAATGCAGTGAAGTTCAGTCGAGGGATCAGCGAGACGATCACGATCAACGGCACGATTCGTCGCGACGTCAACGGCCGGCCAGCGCTCATGATCGAGGTTGCAGACTACGGACGGGGCATCCCGGAGGAGGAGCTCCCCCATGTGTTCCGCCGATTCTACACCAATCGTCAAGGCAACGATCAAGGCAGCGGGCTCGGGCTGGCTATCGTACAAGAAATCGCGCGGCGGCACGGAGGAGAGGTCGGCGTATCGAGCGGGGAAGGCGGCAGCGTCTTCTATCTCGCTCTGCCGTTGGACGAGAGCTAACCATGCAGCCCTCTGCCCGCCATCGCTTCCAGATAATCAACAGCCTCCTTGCGGCCTCGGACAGACAGCTTCTCGTAGATGGTCGTCAAATAATTTTTGATCGTACCCTCGCTAAAATGCATCGATTCGGCAATCTCTTTGTTGGGCAGGCGATTCAGCAGTTGAAGCATAATCGTCTGCTCGGTTTTATTAAATTGCGGGCTGCGCTCAAAAAAACGAAAGATGCCGCTCCGCTTGATGCAATTGTCGTTCGTCAGCACATAACGGGCGATGCTGGCGGCAATATCCGCAGGGAGCAAATACCGTCCCTTCGCCGCTTCCCGTACTCTGCTCGCCAGTTGGTCGGAATCGAGCCCTTTGAGCAAATAGCCGTTTGCCCCGTAGGCCAGTGCCCTGAAGATAAATTCTTCCTCGCTGAACGTAGTGAGGATCAGAATCGGCAAATCGGCATGCAGCTTCCGAATTTCCTGAATGCAGGTCAGTCCGTCCATCACCGGCATTTGCAAATCCAGCAATACGATGTCCGGTCTGCAGCGGCGTATGAGTCGAAGCGCCTCTTCCCCATCCGATGCCGTTCCCGCCACGCGCAGATCCGTTTCCCCATTCAATACAAGCTCCAGTCCGATTCGAACCAATTCGTCGTCATCGGCAATGATGATGTCAAGCGGTTTCATGGCATGAAGTCTCCTTTTGCCAATAGTCTATATAACTATCATTCTAGCATATTCGACAAATTGTGACCAAGCGAAGTATACACAAACGAACCCCGCTTCGTCTCATGGACAAATCGGGGTTCGTGCTGCGTTATGCGCTAAAATCTTCGTTAATCAATCCGGCGCTCATAAGCAGCCGTCGAATCAAAGTAGCGGCCTCAGCTCTAGTTATGTTATCGCCGGGCGCGAGTTCGCCATGGCTTCTGCCTTGAAGGATTCCCGCAGCCGCAATGTCCGCTATTCCCTGCCATGCCCAAGGCGATACACTCGCGGAATCCGGGAACGCGCCCACAATCTCCGCCGCATCGCGAGGCCCGCTTGCGCTCTGAAGGCCTGTGATGCTCAAGGCGCGCGCTAATATCACGATTGCCTGTTCACACGTGATCCTGGCGTTCGGACGGAAGGAACCGTCTTCGAATCCATCGATCCATCCGTATTCGGATGCCGCTTGAATCGCGCCGCTGTACCATGCAGCAGCGTCAACATCTCCGAAGCTGCCCGCACCGCTCCCCGGCTTCAGACCGAGTCCGCGTACCATAATCGCCACGAATTCGGCTCGGGTAATCGCGCGATCCGGTTCAAAGCGATCGGCGCTTGCGCCTTCGATGATCATCCGCGAAGCCATATCGTTAATCGCATCCTTGGCCCAATGTCCGGCCACATCCACGAATTTCATCGGATGCCACACGACCGAATACAGACTGTTCGTCAGGCTATTGATCCTCGCGTAATACGTGCCATCGATACGGACAATGTTTGTCGGCACATGGCGGAGCGTTCCATCCTCCTCCACAACAACGCCCGTTGTAATGCGCGAAGGGTCAACTCCATCCGGAATCCGTATCGTGCGTTCCACATACGCGCCGAATGTCGTTACCTCCACCGCCCTGCCGCCGTACACCGCATGAACGGCAAAGCTTACCGGCGGCGCAACGATGGCGAGTCCCTTCTTCGTCATCGCTTGCTCCGCCTCTCGAAGCGTCTCGCCTGCGGAAGCGGCGATCTCGATGCGAATCTTGATGTCCTGCAATGCCTGGTTGACACCGAAGCTCTGCGAGAGCTGATCGATGTTGAGCAAGCCGGCTGGAAGCTTATACACCGAATTTTCGGTGCGAAGCTCGACAACCGCTTGCTTCCCTTCCATGCTCTTCACCATACGTCCATTCAGCTCGCCGATCACGACATCGCTTCTTGCAGCTACTGGCAGCGCAATGACGGCTCGCTCGCCTTCTTCATCCAGGCGCTGTCTCAATTTGGCTTCGTCAACGACGATGGTCGTCACCTGCCGGCCGCCGATCCGCTCCGTGCTTGCTGTCCCCGCACGTTCCGCTCTGCCGTTGACCAGCACGTCCACACCTTCAGTCGCCGTCCCCTCATCCTCTGAACCGCCAGTTGAAGGGTTCGGCTCAGGAGCCAGGGCAGGACTAGGATAGTAACTTGGATATGGACTCGGATCGGGCTTGGACTCCGCTGGAGCCACCGCCGCCGATCTTGAACTTTCGACGGATGCTCCCGTCAAGGTCCCCGTCGCCGCTACCGGTGTAACTTCGAAGCTGATGTGCTTGCCGACATCGTCCGCTTGCAGCGTATACGTCTTCATCGTCGCTCCTGGAATTTCCGTCCTGCCCGTGCCTGCAGTATCGTCGGAGCGATACCAATTGAACGTACTCGCGCCTTCCTGATCCCCTTCAGCATCCGAATAGCTATAGCTGCCCGTCAGCGTCTGTCCAATCTGGAGCGTGCCGGTGACGATCACGTTGGCGGCAACAGGCGCCGTCTGTACGCTGTCTTTGAGCCACCGAGCATACAAGATGATAGGCCCCGTTACCGTATCGACCTCAAAGTCCCATGCCGCTCCGCCAGTCGCTTCCTTATACCAGCCGAGAAATGTTGAGCCCGCTAATGTCGGCGGGGTCGGAGCGCTGATCTTCGCTCCGTCGTTTACCGGATCAAGCGCGGCTACCTCACTTCCTCCTTGCGAATCGAAGGTTACCGTATACGTATCATACGGCGCCGGGGTGATCGTCATCTCCCCCGAAACCAGCGTTTTATCCATCTCAAGGCCGGAGACGTTGGTCAGCGAAAAGAACCTTGTATCGTTCTTATCCGTCAAGTCCAGCGTCTGGACTCCGGCGGAAGCTGTCGATTGGATGGCAAGCGAGATCGTAAACAGCGTATTGCCCGTCACAATCGGCGACTCGCCGCCATCGCTGTCCACCCATGCCACCCTCAGCCAGCCCTTCTTGCTATCGAAGTTCCAATCGAGATAGTCGCCTGATTCGCTGACGACTCCCGTTACTTCCATCACCGCAGGATCGATATCGATTTGCATTTCATATGCCGCGATGCCTCCCGAGACGCTGGCCGCCTTTACGGGTACCTGCACGGTCGTCCCTGCTACTGCAGCTACGCTGCCGATGACGATGTCTGCGGACGCTACCGCGGCGGTGATGTTGACCCCGCCTGGCGTTGCGATCGCTTCGCCGGGGTCGTCCCCTTCGAACAGCAGCCCCAGATGCTCCGGTACAACGACCGCCGCCGCTCCAGACGCCGCGGCGTCTTTGACTTTGAATTGGAGCGCAAACAGCTCCCTTTTATCGAGCAGCACGTTGCTTGTCAGCTTCGCGCTCACCTTGACCCTGTCGGCTCCTTGCAGACTATAGTCGAAGCTTTCAAAGTTCTCCTCATCCATCTCGATCCGGTTCGCAACCTCGTGATTGTCTACCAGCTCCATAACCGCTGCATCGTATTGCAGCGTAATGTCGTATGCCCAGACCATAGTTTCCGGCGTCGCATATACGGAGATACTCACCGTGTCACCGGGGGCACCCTCCACGCTTTCCACTTCAATCATGCCGCTATACGGAGGCTGCGGAGCCGCTGCTGCCTGACCCGCGAATGGGCCAACCATCAGGCTCAGAACCAACCAGATGGACAGCATTCTGGCATAGACGAAATCCATGCTTACACTGCGCTTAGCCATTCGTTTGGCCTCCCTTCCCTACACACAATGACAATATCATCTGCACATCGACCCAGTCCCAATTGTTGTCGCCATTCATATCCACCGCCGCCTTCTGCTCCGCAGTCAGCGACGCTGAGTTCTTGATGAATTTGGTGAGCAGCAATGCATCCGCGTTGGTTACTTTCCCATCGCCATTGGCATCTCCCATTAATAGATAATGAGCTGTATAGGTTACAGCCCCGGTCACTGCTGCAGCCGCCACCTCTTCGCTGCTCAGCTTGGTCGCGCCGCCGTCCTTGCTCCATCCGACAAACGCGTAGCCTTCATTCGCCATCACGACCGGAACCGCTGACGGATACGATCCTGCCGGAACCTCTTCGCTTGCTTCGCCGTCAAGTACGCCGTATTGACCCGCATCGTATGTGACCTGATAACCACCGGCGGCTGGTTTGACCGTCTGTGTAATCGTAAAGCTGACCGCTTCCGCCAGATCCGCTGTCACCGTAACGGTAGCCGTATAGGTACCCGCAGCGAGCCCGTCTCTTGGCTTGATCGTCAGCGGTGTCATCGGTTTAAATTTCTTCAAGGTGCCAAGGGTCGGCTGCGTCAACTCAAAATCCGCTGCATGATTGCCGCCTAATTCCGCCTTCACATTGGTTAATACACCCGTCCCGGTTTTCTTAATTGCAATCGAAGTCGCCGGCTGCTCGCCCGGTAGATAACGCTCGCTTAACTCCGGCAGCTCGACATCCTGGATGGCTCCAATCGTATATACCGGCGCTGTATCTGAGTGATGGTTTGCCATAACTGCCGTTAGATTCCCTCGCGGCCCACTTCTCACGAGGAAGCCGAAATAGAGGACGTCATCGACCCAGAGCATTTTCGAGTACTCTCCATCGGGAGCAATATCCGTGAATCCCGGCGTTTCGATCGGCGACCATACGCCATCCTGGAGCTTCATAATCGTCGCGCGATTGTTATCGTTCCGTTCAGGAGAAGCCATATACAGTGCCTCTCCATGTACAACGAGACGATGGGCGCCGGTTAAGCTCATGCTTTGCTCCTGCTCCAGCTCCATCCATTTCCCTTCTGCAGCATCGTATTTAAAAACGACATATTGAGATGAGACGACCATATCGATATACAACGTATCGTCATCGCCGATCGCAAACTCCATATAATATGGATTCAGGTTTGCAGGCGGATTCCCGACATTGCGCCACGTATTTCCGTCCAGCTTCATCACTCTTGCTTCAAAGGACGTTCCGACAAGTAAGTTAAAGCCGATATAGGGTGTACCCGCGCTATCGAGCTCCAGTTGAATAAACCTCGCTCCGCTTGACATGGGATTGTTCGAGGCAGCCTGGACCCAGTCGGTGCCGTTAAACTTCATCACATGCCCGCGCCCGCCTGCTCCCGTCTCCGAATAGGATACATAGGGGACATCTCCCGCACCGATGACGAAGGATAAATAGTAGGGGTAACCACTCGCCGTAAAACCCGCTTTGCCGACCGTCTCCCAGGTGGTTCCGTTAAACTTCATCACCGTGGTTCTTTTGCCGTTCCCTTCATCCGAAAACGCGACATACGGCGTGTCGTGGCTATCAAATGCTATAGCCATCACACTTTTAACAGCATGATCGCTAAAACCGCTGCCGCCCACGGGAAGCCAGGAGCTACTTGCCTGGTCATAACGTCGGAGCGTCGCTTTCCCGCCATGATCATCATCTGTATAAGCTGCATAAAGCTTGCCCTTGCTGTCAGCCGCAATGTCACCGAACCATCCATTCATGTCCATGTCGTCAATATAGTGGAATTGGGACGATGACCACGCCAGAACCGCCTCGTCCAGCGCCCATTGCATCTGCTCCAACGTATCGAAGCCTTCATAAGCGCGATTGAAGGAGAAGGTTTGTACCGCCGCGGCTCGATCCTTCGGGCCTAATGCCTGGTAGGCCGACATGTCCAGACCCAGGTCAGGGTTATTCAATGCTTCGGCCAACACCGCTATGGGATAGGCCGTATTCACACGCGCGATCGGGCTCCGTTCCACAATGGCGGCGTCCATAGCAGCCTGCACGTCTGCAAGACTGGCAAAGCCCTGATCCGGACGGGACGACCATACGCTATTTCCCACAGCCTGCTTATCTTTGAGCTTGCTCCAATTGGCGTAATCCCCGAGCGCCAAGCCTATCTCCGCGCTCTCCATCAAGTCGCGCATCGTCTCCGCATCCGCTGCCTGATTCAAGGCCTCAATCGGACGGGGCCCTATGTCGGCATTGGCATAAATATTTTTGCCGTTCACCCAGACGATGGTATTCCCGAAGCTGTCGACACTGCTTTTGGCTACATCCGAAGTCGTCACCGATGTACCGGAGGATGAGGACAGGTCATAGCTGAACACCTGATTTTTTCCGCTGCGATTATCAAGCCATACAACCTTGCCGTCGTCCATGACGGGCGCGCTCTGATTGTTGTCGCGGGGATCAAGGAAGCGCCCGCTATCGTCTGCCAAATCGTACAAATAAATATTGGAGTAGCTTGATCCCGTCCGTCTGTCCATCCAGACCAGCTTGTCCTCGTAGATAGACAGATTGGGCTGAGATACCGCCTTGTTGGCGTCAGGCGCAATCGGGACCGCGATTCCGTTGCTCCCTATCGTATACAGGTAGAACGACATTGCAGCCGGATTGGGTCTGTACTCATGCCATACCACTCGGTTGCCCGAGACGGAGTAGCCGTTCTGAACCGAGGTGTCCGTATCACTGATCGTGTTGATTTTTTCGGATAGTCGGCTGACCGTGTCGTAGAGATAGATTCCCTTGCCGATACCGTACACAATGTACAGCCGCTCGCTACCTGCGAGCAGTGGCTTGACCTCGTACACCGAGTCCGTATGGGTAATCCGTGTTTCTTCCTGGCTCATGATATCGTAGAGGAAAATATCAGTCGTTCCATCACGATTTTCAGCCCACACGACATGATTACCGCGAATTTCCGGTGAATTTGCTTTGCCGCTCGTCGTGAGCTGGCGCTTTTGTTTCGATGCCGTATCGTACATGTACACATTGCTGCCGACTGTATACACGATATGGCCTCCGTCGATTTTCGGAGAAGAGGTGAATTCCTTGGCGCCATAGGTAAGGGGATATTCCCCCACCGTCGATATGGCTACAACTCGCGTCCCCCCCAGGCTCGACAGGATGGGAAGCGTTAACAACAGTGCCACCGCGCATAACGCTATTTTCTTCTTCATGCCTCGCATCATTTCCGGTACGCTCCTTTTTTGAAGTCAAATTTCACAGGCTTATTTCTAAACTGTAAAGGAGCCACCTGTCGAAAACCAGTGACGTTTAGTCACCACTTTTTCCCCATAAGAAAGCTCCCCTTCAAGCAGCGGCTTATGTTGCAAACCTGTCTACTCAAAAGGGAGCCCATGAAAACCTAAACCAAACTATTCCTGTCGCTGAAGATCATGAAGTACATGGATAAGTGGAATCCGTCCAGTTTGATGCGGCCTAGTTACGTTCACGGTTTATATACTCTTCTCTTAACATACTATACATCTCTAAATCGATAATTCCCTTACCTGCCCATAATGTTGCTTGTCGTAGCGTTCCTTCCTTGATGAAGCCATTCTTCAAGAGTACCTTTTTGGAATGCTCATTTGGAGGCATCACTTCAGCCTGAATTCGGTTTATATTGACATCCATGAACAAGAAATGAAGCAATATCCTTAGAGCCTCGCTAGCAATTCCTTTTCCCCAATGCGATTCCGCCAAAAAGTAGCCGATCGTCACCATATTTACCTTTTGATTCAAATCAAAAGCTTCAATGATTCCAAGCAGCCGATTAGGTTCAGCCTGCGCGAAGATCCCCCACTTGACCCTTGACCTTTTACTATAATCTCGCTCGAAATGCCCGATCATGTTCTTTACCGTATCTTTATTGTGTTTGGGGATAATACCGCAGTATTCAAAGACCGTGTCATTGTCATAGATTTCAAATACTTCGTTGATATGATGATCTTCAATCTTTTTCAATATCAGTTCATCAGACTTGAGAATAGGAAATTGATCGAAAATGGCTTCTACGTTCATTCCGTCACCACCCCATGCTTTCTTTTGTCTTGAGACATCTTTGAACTCCCGCTCCTTCAGGAATCGATTGTTTCGGAATAGGCCCTTTACTTTCTCCATGGTATTCGACCCTTGGGGCACCCCACCGTTTCTATGAAGCAATAACCAGCGGAGACAAGCTAACGCCTCAAAAACCTCAAGCTCTTCCTGCTCAATGGGATTCTCGGATAAATAAGCGGAACGAAACTCATTCCTATGCCGATCCGAAGTGTAGATTTGGAGCAGTATCAGTGACCACGCAAAATCATATCTGGGATCGCCTAATTGTCCGTTCGTCCAATCTATTATGGTGTATCGGTTCTTGTCCTCCACTACGTTTCCTAGATGAAAATCACCATGAATGATACAATTCTGCTGTATTGAGGCTTTTCGCACAAGGGAGGATACAGTATCCAACAGGTCAGCATGTTCTCCGACCCCTGGGAAAAAGTAATCCATGAAATCGTGCTTTGGAAGCTGTAGGCTTCCAATCTCTTCAACGCGAATTTGATGTATTTTTGATAAGATGCTCGCAATTTCAGTCAGTTTCTTGTCATTCAGCTTCAGAACGGGCGTACCTCCAAAACGGGTCAACAACACCTGATCTCCATTAGAATGTATCCCCCATCCAACCGGCTTAGAGACGGATACTCCTCGCTCGAACAGGACTTTCAATAAGCGGAATTGAAATCGAATATCAGGCTTGGACGTTTTATTCCATACCTTCAATACAAAGCTCTCTTGATCTGAGCTTATCCTCATGACCTCAGCTTCCATTCCATGACTCATTGATTGCGTGGTCAAGGCGGCTTCTTGATTGAATAGATCATTCATGCTTTCATCTGTTTCTATCCATTCCACATTCCTTATCGGGCTTCTCAATATCCGTCTTCCTCCCATAGGATGAGTTATATTCTCTGCTTGATCGGGATGTATAGATCGACTTTGCATTTCCCTTCCTTATCGCTGGATGGATCATTCATGCAGAATTCGAGGCATGGTCTATCGTCAGCATCATACTCACTATTCGGCAACCACAAACCGAATACGCTTTGATAGGCGAGAACGAATTTATCGATGGTGTCGTAGTATGGATAGACAGCATACATTCCGCCAGACAGTGTTTTAAATTCCACGTGCGTCTTATGTTGCTCGTGTCTTTCAAATCCATATGGCAATGTAACACAAGCATCGTAACGACAAGCCCATTCTTCTACAAGATGGCCATCATCCAAGGATATTCCTATAAAATAATGATGTTTTGGAGTAAGTCCTTGTTGGATCGCCCAACGCCCCAGCTTCTCCCATGCCACACGAGTGTCCATATAACTCCCAACATGTCGAACATACGCCACTTCATATTCCGGCAGTTCCTTGATGGTTATCATTTTCTCCCAAGCCCTGCTTAACAGATGATTTCTCCCATCTCTATTGTATTCCACAGAAGAAGCTAACTCTTCTTGCTTCTTGCTGAAATGTACAGAGAAATTGCTATTTTTCTTTAGGCTATTTCTAACCTCGCTTGGGGTCTTGCCATAGTGCTCCTTAAAGAGAGCATTAAAGCTGGATACGGATTCAAATCCGCATTGATTTGATATGTCCAAGACCGTCTTGTTGGCTTCAGCCAACAAATATACAGCCTGCTGTAGACGCTCTTGATTCACAAATGCGATCGGGGGCACACCTTCAATCGATGTAAATATTCTTGAAAAATGATATTTTGAAAAACCAGAAACATCCGCCAACCTATCAAGGCTGAGTTTTTGATGACTATTTTGCCTAATATAAGTCGTTACTCGATCCATTCTATCTTTGTAATATTTAAATGAATTCATACCAGCCTGTTACGCAGCTCGATGATCTGTTCTGACAACGAATCAAGGGTATTCTTAATAAGGATTACACTGGAATATCGCTCAGGTATACCCTCATATCCATAGTGGACGCCAGCCAGACCTCCTGCTATTGCCCCAATGGTATCCGAATCTCCTCCCAGGTTAGCTGCTCGCTCAACAACCTCTGAGAAGGAATCGCTTGTTAGCAAGATGTGGAGAACGTGACGAAACGTATGAACGACATAACCACTCGGTTCACAGTCCGGAATTCCATTCAAAATATCCTTGTATTCCGTGCTTATGATCTCTCTGTGGACGGCCTCCGTCAGCTTCTCACCATCCAGGAGTCTCCAAACCATCCGATTGTATATCTCGCAAGCCTGATTGCAACGTTCATCATAATGAGTCATTTTCGATTGTAAGCGTGATATTTGTTCAATATTGGAAAGATTCGGGTAGATTAAACCCACCGGGAGACAGCGCATAAGGGAACCGTTACCTGCACTTTGACCTAAATCCAAGTGGGCTAAATATGCGGCCTCAAACCAGTTTCCTTGATAGCTGCTTAGAACTCTTCTAATGATATTCCCGATATCCTTGGGGTCTGAGCTGTACCACTCGAGGAACTTCTCCCCGATGGCCTGCTTCGGGTTGTGAGAATCTCTTAGAATTCCCTCTGCCACACACAGGGTCATCATGGTATCATCCGTTACTTCCCCTGGAGTAAGCTCCCACACTCCGCCACCCACAATTTCGGTGAGATACCCATATTTCTTTTGAATTTCCTGGCTGGACATAAACTCCGTCGTCCCGCCTAATGCATCGCCTACTGCTACTCCATACAGGCCGCCCTTGATTTTGTTAATCAGACTCATAGCATCTCCCTCCTGAATCAGTTAAAGTGATCAAGCTTGGGGTCGATCTCCAGCATCCTCTTGGTAAATTCATTGAATCACTGTGACCAACGACGTAATCTTTCTCCGAAATGCCGCGGCAAAAGCTCTTGTCCAAGAATGACCTCGTAAACCTGTTGAAGCTCTGACAGTCGTCGTTATCTTCACTGTCGAGGCTCCGTCATCCTGACCACCTGTTGTTTATATTTTGTTAATAACACTTTGTTAATATCTAATTGTTATTATATAGCTCTACACACCGTTGTCAATGCGCGAGGAAGGAAAAAACCCGATTTCTAGTCATTAGATTGAATGCATTAATTCGTAGAAATATTGACTATCTCGGCAATGTTTAATATAGGCACGTGTATCGATTCTGTTCATGTATTCCCGCCAGGTAGAATCAGGGCGTCTCCGCTTCTCATGCTGCACTCCTCCACTTTAATGTCAGGCATGATTTTCAATCCGCCCATTGTAGTGACTGGAGTCTTATCAAGCCCAACGGTGACTATCTTTGCTGGAGGCAGCCCCTGTCTGAAGTATCTGCCAGAGTTCAGCTCCGCGGCCAAATATCCTATCTCCCAATCGGACATCGTATCCAACACATAAAGATATACGGTATGATTCAATTCCAAGTGCTCCTCATATAGTGATTAGGTACCAGCAACCATTCCTCTTGAATGAGTGGTTATCCTTATAATAAAACAGCTTCACTGACAACTGCTGTCAGTGAAGCTGTTAACCTTGATAATATTCCATTAACTCTGAAGCAACCGCCACCAGTTTATTCTTCAGATGCTGTGGCTCTATCACTTGAATGGATTTCCCATAGGGAAAAATGATATTCGGAATATGTGTATACAGTAATTCTTCCTCAAGTAAAAAAATGGCTTGCGTTGATGTCCGCTCTTGCAGATGATGCTCCAGAAACCAATGTAGGCATAAATCGTCCAACGCCTCTGCCTTGCCGCCAATAATAAGAGAAATGAATCTGGATTTGCCTCCTGCATCTGGCAATAGATTGTTCATGAAAAAAGTCCGCGCTAAAAAATCATCGGGACGCCTAAATGAGAAGGTCGTGCGTGAGACGCTCAGCATTCGTTCTACTCGAAAGCTGCGGAGCTCATTCCGCAGGTGGCAAAATGCAATTGTATACCACTTATTGTTCCAATTCACTACGCCATAGGGGTCTATTACCCTATTGGAGGACTGCTCCTCATGACGGTTTCGATAAGCAATTTCTACTGACCATTCATTTGCTACAGCGTGCTCCAATTGCTGCAATATCGGCTGAACAGAGGGGTATCCCCTGCGGTTTATGACCTCAAATCCGGCTAAATGATAGTTTAGCAGGCTTTCCTGCTCCTGATTCGAATACATTTTCAACTTGGAGGCTGCACTCTCTAATGCCTCACTCAGAGGATAACCGGCTTCTTTTGCAAATTGGGCAGCATGAAGCAGCGTCTTTTTTTCATCCATGCTAAATAGCAGAGGAGCTGTAATAAAATTGCGCAGCAAGCTATACCCGCCATTGTGCCCTGTGTCGGATATGATCGGGACGCCACTGGCGCATAGTGCATCCATGTACCGATACACGGTTCTGATATGTATCTCCAGCTTCTCCGATATTTGCTTTGCAGTCCATTTCTCTCCCGAATTCAACATCCATAGAATGGTTAGCATATGATCATTTTTTGACATAACGTAACCCTCACCTTTGATTACCACTGTACTTTACGTCACTTGTAGCTGGTTAGGTGAACTACCAAGCACCTAAGAGGTGGCGGCTTCTTGGTCAATAGAGCTACTGCTCCAAGTTTACCCAAGCTTACAGGTTAGTTCCTAACCCAGAAGATGCAGTATTACATTGCTAGTTTCAGAAGGTTTTGAGCAGCATTTACGTCTCTGTCATGATGCACATGACATGCTGGACACGTCCATTCTCGCAAGGCAAGATGTTTCACCTCTGCATTTTTGTAACCATTACGAAAGAAGTTCTTATAGGCCTTGTCTAAGTTCAGTTGAGCATTAGCAAGTGCAAGGCTATCCACTTCTTTCAGCCAATCGAATTCCTTTTTGTATGGACCAGGTGTATTCTTGAGCATCGTTTCCGTTTTTTGGTAATGGTCAATCTTGTCTGCAAGCATCCGATTGTAGATGAATCGAACACAACCGAAGGCTTTTGCAAAGTAAAGCTGCTGCTGGCTATTCGGATAAATGCGATACTTGAAGGCTTTCAGCAATACGATTCATCCTTTCATGCCTTGGTCTTCGATGTACTTCTTGATTACGTCTATTGGAGCTCCACCCGTTGTGAGCAGACAATAGGAACGTGACCAAAAATGCTCTTTCCAAAGTGACTCTCGGATGATAGGGAATTCCTTTTTGATAAGCCTGGAGGATGCACTTTTGTAAGCGTTGAGAAACTTGGAAATGTTCGTATTGGGATGCGCCTTCATGAGAACGTGAACATGATCCTGGTCATGATTCCATTCCTGAAGCGTGATTTTGTAGGGTAGTTGAATGGACTCAAATATCTCTTTCAGACGTTCGGATATTTCAGCGGTAATGACTTTCTTACGATATTTGATGACTAGAATCAAGTGATAGTTCAATGAGAATACTGAGTGGTTATTGGAGTCTAATTTCATCGATTCTACTACCTTTCCTACTATACGACTGAATCATTTTATTATAGTATCTTAGGCGGTAGGAGTCAATGTAGATCAGGCCGTTGCCATTCATCCCCCACTTTAGAAGGTGGGGGAACTCTGACAACTAGCGGTTAAATAAGATGACTCCTGACGAATACAGAAGTCATCTCCTAGCAGCTTAAGGCTATGTTAACCGTTTTTATACAGTGTCCATAAATGGGGGTACAGCTCTCAACTAAGAGATTGAGCGGTTTTCAAGCCTGCCTTAACGTTTACTTATTTATATGCTACCGCGATTTCATTCAATTGAAAGCGATAAACCGGGTCATTCGCTCCCATGTAGCTAAGCTTGGTAGCCCTCACTCTGATCTTCGTCGCCCATTGTGTTCCAAATGTGAATACCTGTTGATTATAGCCTGGACTTGTCCAATTGGTTTGTGTTACTAGTGGAAGCCAAGTCGTTCCATTCCAAACTTCAATAACGAAATCCACTGGAAACCCGCCCCCTGCCAAATCCTTTCTAGGGGTCAAATACACCGTGTTGAAGTATTTGTTCGTTGGTCCCCAATTCACTTCTGCCCACTCTGTATGATTAGCGTCCGAATATCCAACAGACGACCAGCCCGAATCTGTGTTCCCATCATTTAATTGATTGGTGAAGAACCCATAGCTCTGTATGCTGGTTGATGTGGTCGCTACAGCCCCGGCAGCTAAGTTTGTTGCTCTAGTCCCTAGACCTTCGATCTTTAACGCTCTCATATCGTTGCCGGCAACAGAAACCGTATAATTATGCAGGCTACTTTCAGCTACATCGGTTGTAACCTCATCCGTCATCAGGTCTGTAACTTTATAAGTGGGGTATCGGTCCATATTCATATCCTGCAACGGAATGTTAAGAACCACATTCTTATTGGCTCCTGTGAAATCATCAGAAAAGTTCGTTGCGCCTGTTATTGAGATATTGTCAAAATGCGCATGCATTCCGCCGGTTACGAGTCCGACATAACCATTTGAAAAGGTGCTGTCATTGTAATCCATTACTGGTGTTGCATTGCCTTCTACATAAACCTTGATGTTTGAATCTGATGCTACAATTTTCAGATGACGGAACTGCCGTGGAGATACCCCAGGGTTTGGTGTTGCTTCCACGAGTACTGTACCGCCGCCTGCCGATCCTTTGTAGAGTATTAAACTACCGCTTGACCTCCAGAGTACGCTATAACCACTCTGATCATAACCATCTGCAGCATTCGTCTTTCTAAACTGTACCCCGGCCCAGTTTTGGTCACTTTGATCCGGATCGCCTGCGTTCCTTATATCCAGGTCTATGGTCATATTGTTCCAGGTCCTGCCGGTTATTACATTGTTGTGTCCAAACTGTGTATCTTCTCTTTGTGACAATTCTCCATGCTCGACTGTCCACGACCCTGAATTACTGGTCCAATTACCTGCTTCCCCATTATTTCCCACTATAACTGCTGCCGTTCCACTGTTATTATACCTTGCATATGCGGGTGTAGTCTGATACGACCCGCTGTTATTTACCTTGACGATATTACTCTGCCTGTGATCGTCTGGGAATGTTGTGAACAGGGTAGGATTCGCTTTTCTTACAGCAATCATTTTCTTCACGTCATTATAGAAAATGAGATTTGCACCGGTTTTTTGCGACCAATCTATCGTATTGAAGTATAACACGTAATTAGATGGTGACAGATCGATAGGATTATTAAACTCCTCGCCTGCCATGAATATGGGTATAAATGGAGAGAACAACAATTCATACCCCATTCTCAGCCTGCTTAATCGCGCTCCATATGCATAGGAATCATGGGTGCTCAAAGCGTAGGTATACCACTTTTCGGCTCCGCCATTGGTTAGGCTGATGCCGTTTTTCACGACATCGACGATATCGTTCTCATAGAGAAAATCCTTCGATCCTTGTGTAACATGGGTGCTTCCCACATCAACTTGAGCAAAATCATAGACATGATTTCTTGTATTCTTGAATTCAGAAATCATCACTATGGGATATCCCTCATTATTGAGTTCAGTCCTTATCCGGTCAAATACGCTATACCCTGAGATTTCAGGTTCAAGATCACCCCTGAAACCATCTACACCGTGGACTTTCACCCATGTTTTGCACATGTTTACCCACCAGTCAATAAACCCTTGATTGGTCCAATCAAAATCTGCCATGTCCCATGTACCTATAATGTTGCCTTGCGCATCCTTCTTAAACCAATCGGGATGATTAGCTACAAGACTACTATCAAACGTGACCCCATGAGGGACAATATCAAGAATAACTTTTATTCCCTGTGCGTGTGCCTCTGTCACAAAAGCCTCGAAATCACTCACAGTACCAAAAGCGCTGCTTACCTGATCCGGCTCCTTTACGCTATACGTGACATCATAATCAGAGGTATACGAAGATATAGGATTCAACCAAATTGCAGTTATCCCAAGATCCTTTAAATCAACCAGCTTGGCTTTCGCGGCGTTGAAGGTGCCTTGCGGCGTGAATGTTTTCATTCTTAATTCATAAATAATTAAATCTTTTGTCCATGCTGGGGAATTGGTCGGTGTTGAATTTGCTGATACGGCCAAAGGTACTGTAGTCAGAAACGGCACTGCAAGTAAGGATGTCAATAGTTGCTTATACAATCTTTTTCCCATTTAAAACTCTCCCTTCCGATTTCTCCTCACTGTAGAGCGCTTGCTGACATTAGACGCCAGAGCAGCTCCCTTGAGCAGTTTTATCGATATACGATTTCAATCTTGGAGTTTAGGCGAAATGCTTGATAATACGCAATACAAGGGCTGATGCTTCGGCGCGATTCATTAGCTTGTCTGGCAGTAGCTCGCCGTCACCGTTGCCTTTCAGGATGCCCTCCTTAATAAGTAAAACAAATGCACCTCTTGCCCAATCAGCAATCTGATCCTCATCCTTGAATGTAGATAGAAGAACGTCCTCCTCCTGTTGCGTCCATTCTGTCTGCTGATCTCCAAGCACGAAACGGATTGCATTCGCAGCCATAACGATTCCTTGCTCACGAGTTAATCCTTGGTCACCTTTGAACGAACCGTTATGAAAGCCTGAAACGATGCCGGCTTCGTATGCCAGCTCAATCGGCATACTCTCCCAGGACCCAGCTTCCACATCGTTGAATGAACTCGCTTTTACTCCCGACTGCATTAATCCAAGTCCACGGATCATTAACGCCGTATACTCTTTTCTTTTAATTTCACGCTTGGGCTCAAAGTTTGTATCGCTTACACCCAAGACAACAAGTCTCGAGGCAAGCTCCTCCACTTCTCCTTTTCCCCAATGCCCGTTCATATCGTTGAACTGCTTGGCATATGAGATTACTCCGTACCCGTCATGCGGTGCGAAATTATGAAGTAGAGCGTAAACCTTGCCATCAACCTCTTCAATAGATGTTGGAATCGGATACACATCTCCGCTCGGATAAACAGCCACTCCTGTTGCAGCCATCCTCTCGTCATCTGTTAAGCCCAACAGAATATCAAGATGGTTGCCTGATTTGAAGATCGCGTCGATGGATTGATCGTTGAAGCTAAAGCTCACCTTTACAGTGAATGTATTTGCTCTCCAGACATATCCCTTGTTCGATAGAGATTTTTTCACTTTATCCATGTTCTCAGGAGTCCATTGCTCCAGCTTGATCTGCATCTTTACATCAGACATGGCTGCTCCATTCAACAAGGCTGCTATCTTCTCCAGATCAAAGCTTCCCGCTTTTATTGGAACAATATAATCGGTTGTCTGAATATTCAGGAGGCCCGAGCTTTCGTCCATCTGCTTCAAGTCAGATGCTGTTAATCCTTCAATGATTGTTCTGTTTTCATTAGCCAGCCTGACATTAACAATCGAATGCTCCTTCTGCGCAAATTGACGCAATATCTGATTGGCATGGAGCCTCACCTGCAATGTCGGCTTATTATCCACATTCCTCAGCTCTTCAGAAGCATACGATCCTGTCTCAGATCCAGTCTCTTCACTGCTGACGCTTGTTTCCGGCACAATAACCGTTCCCCCATTATAAGGAGGTGAAGGTTTGAACTGAATCACCGGTACAACTGTTTCGGAGCTCCGCTCTCCGAGGTCGTTGGCTCCAGTGACAAGGAATTGATATTTGCCTGCCGTAGCGAATGATACTGGAATTCGAAATTCGGTTTCACTTTCTGATCGTTTCCCTTCAGCCACTAACGTATCCGAATCGTCTAACCATCCATTGCCATTGCGATCGTTCCACAACTGAACGCGCGCACCGGGAGCAGCATTGCCCGATATGTTATACGTCGAGGCTTGAGTCGATACAGGTTCGACGGGAGTCGTAACCACTGGCGCCGACATAACCGGCTCTCTCAGATGCAAACCCACGTAGAAATAAGGAATGTCCGCTTCCTTAATGGAGAATTGAGGCAGTCTCTTAAGACTCGTCCAACGATAAGGGTCCGCAGCCTGACCGGTGTTCATCCCTTGCGGACGAACCTCGACAATCATCTGCGACCTGTGCGGTCCCATATCCGCCGTGACGATTGCCACTCCCGGCTTCATTCCTCGTATTCCTCCAGATGCATTTACCGAAATGACTTCAGATTGCTCGGTGCTCCATGTCACCGGCAGGGATGGAGACCGATAAAAGCCGCTGTCTGTCAACTCCCTCACCGACAATGTGCTTTCTTCATCGATTTTCAGGACCGAATACGCTTGATCTGCAACAATTGCCGCAGGTTTAATGGCAACTGGATTACTTACACGGAATTGCAGCTCGACCAAACCAACCTCAAGCACACTCCCGTCTGCTTTTTGAACATAAATATCGGTAGTTGGCAACGTTTGTCCGCGAAAAGCAGAAACGTCGATTTCAAAGGTCGTAAGCTCTCCATCATAGTCAATAGAGTAGGAATTATAGAATGGACTCTGACCATTCGACGTTTTGTGCCAGGTACGCATATAGAAAACAGCGTTCTTCTGCTCATTCACTTCATCTTTTGTAAATCCAACTTTACCGATCAAATGCACCTGTGAAGCATCGGGGATTTTCAAGTTAAGGCGTCCATTTATCCCTGTTCCATCCGCGCTGCCGCTAAATATAATCGGTCTATTATAGGAATGTCCATCCTCCATTATTACTGATTCAGGTTGGATCGCTGATCCGTAGGCTGTAGGGGTTCCGAATTCAAAACTTTCATAAGTAGGTTCAATTGACCATTCCCCCTCCTCTGCATAAGTGGAAAGCAAATCTTGGTAGTCATAATCGTCATCGATTACATGCACATAAGCACGGGCCACGGCCTCATTTGTTGCCAAGGTGATCGTTGCCGTTCCATAACCCAAAGCTTCAATTTGTCCCTGTTCATCAATAGCAACTAAATCAGGACGATCTGTGTAAAAATAGGCGCCCGCACCTGGTGTCCAGTCTTCACGACTGCCATCGCTGTAAGTTTGCAATACAGACAGCTTTTCTGTGGCTCCAAGTTTCACAAATGTGTTGGCCGATGCAAAAGTTAATCCGTTTGTTCGTTTTTCTGCCTCTTCATCATCATAGACGAACTTAAATTCAACCAGATCTACTTTGGCGGATTCAACGTCTGTTGCGGATTTATGTCTTACGTTAACATCTAGGCGAATATACTGTCCCACATATGGTGAAAGGTCTGCTTCAATGGAAGTTCCGTTTCCGTTGACTGCCAAATCCTTCTGTACTACAAATAAATTGTTAGCCGTGCCCGCTCTATAAGATTCCAATATAACGGAGTTGTACGTTCCTTCCGGCGTTCCGGCAGGATATTTCAAGGTAGCAATGACTTTAACTCCCGCTTTATTCGGAACCAGAACAGAACCAACTGCACTCCCCACTTGTTCACTGGATTGAAGCGGTTCATAGCGATACACCCCGTGATACGTCTCTCCATCCTCAGATTCAACCTCTGCCATGAGGTTGGCAGTCCCATATTCATTCCCTGTCCCAAGCTCAAACGGATGCCAACCATTCCTATTCGACCATGTACTCCATGTTGCAGTATCCAACAAAGTCAGCAACGACTGTACATACGGCTGCTTCACAGTAATTTCCATCGTGGCACTAATAGCCCCTACAGTGGCCGTAATAACCGTTTGACCTGGAGCGAGGGTGGACAATTGACCATTCCCGTCTATAACAGCGACGCTTTCGTCGCTACTTGACCACTGTGGAATCGAATCCATCTCGTCTTTATAGAAGTAAAAACCTTCGGGTGTAATCCCCGTCACATCCAATGTGATATGACCCCCGGTTATCAGCTCCAGTTGTCTATTCTCATCAGATTCCAGCTTCTGATGTTGCAGCGTCTCGCCTGATAAACGAATCACCAGATGATCCAATATTGTATCCTTGTTGCCGCCGCCCAGCTGCAAATCATCAGCATTCCCATTATAGAAAACAAAAGTCTGCGGCCCTGTCGATGACACTTCCAAACTGCCATCCGCATTCGGAACAACGACGCGATTATTCGTTATATCGTATTTTGGTTGCGCATCTCGGAAATATATGCGATCTGTAACCGCATTAGGGAAAGTGACCACGGTAAATGATTCATTCGCATTCACCTGTTTGCCGCTATGAGAGTATACATGCACATCTGCTTGTTCAGCTAAATTGCGATAAAACTGAACAGACGAAATCGAAGGCGAACCCAGCCAAACGTTGCTCCCACCCGAATGTTCTTTATATGCGGCAGTAACATACAGGCCCGAACGGCCCAATACCGTGACCCCTTCCGACTCATCTGCCACAAATAGCGGTATCGCCGATGCAGATCCGCCCAGACTCGTACCCGGAGCTATACCATGCAGCAACGGCTCGGACGCTGCATCAACAGCTCCTATTGTAAAGGCTTGAGAGCCGGCTTCCGTTAATGAAAGACCTGTTACTTCTTCCATATGTGACGCTTGACGGGAATCTGTTCCGTTTTGATCTCTTTTCCAATAACCTGCTGCGTATAACCACACCAACGTCTTGTTTGTTGGATCCCATTGTGTTAATTGGGTTCTTTGGTTATCATCCAATGCATACGCATTCGCGAAAATATAAAGCTTGTAATCATCCGCTCTCCCTTCCAGTACGTCAGACAGAAGAATAATGTCGTAAGGGGCTCCCGTCTGCGAAAGCTCATTTCGAACAAGTCGCAATCTTTCGTTCACGTGTGAGCCGGACGAGGATTGGATCATCTGAGAGAATTCATCCACCACCAGCGCAATTTCCGCTCCGGATTGACGCGGAAGCTGAATGGATGCTTCTGCCAACTGATTCATCTTGTGAATCTCATTCATCATCCGAGCATTGTTGAATCCGCCGTAGCCGGCATCATCATACCAATGCTGACCGTATGATTTGGTAAGCGACAAACCGAAGTTTCTCCAGAGCAAAGCCAACGATCCCTCTACACTATTGGTCAAAGGGGGCGCTCCATGCGTATCGGTTCCCATATGCGTCGCATAATCGTCTTCAGCCACATAGAGCTTGCCGTGCAGCTTGGCTGAATCCATTGCTCCATGGACGCTTGAGAATCCTTGCTCCAGATCGCGATTCGTATAGTCCATCGGTGAGTATATGAGATCAATATCCGGGCTATTTAACAATGTATTAATATCGAGTTCACCTGATAACGGACCGTATTGACCGAAGGCGAGCGTATAGCCGCTATAAATGGCGACCAGCTTATTGCCGTTAACTTCATCTTTGACAACACTGGACAGAGCTGTGGCAAATCGGGATATTTGGCCGTTCTGATATTCCACATAGTCAACAGCGGCGCGATGCTCGGATGGATTCAGAAAAGGCGTGCCAGTAACCTTGGCTGGAATTTCAACGGTTTCGAAGGTCGCCTTCTCATCTCCCCAGGCTTCTCTAAGCTTGCTTATATCGGAGGAATAAGCCGCTTTCAACCAATGCCGGAAATTAGACAGATTCCCCAGACTGCGATCAAAGTCTCGATTGCTCCATGTATCTACATTGAACCATTCCCCTGTGCTTCCGGCACTCAGCGTATAACCGAGAATACGGTCCCCTACAGGACTTGCCTCGTAACGACGAATTTGTTCTCTTAAAAACAGCTCTGCGCGATTCTTCCACTCATCCGATCCATAGGAATTTGCTCCCCAAGAAGCCCCGGTATCTACGTTAACCTCCTTGCTGTTGGCGCGTGAGAAACCATAAGGCGTATCCGATCCGATCCATAGAATCGGAAGGAAATAGGCGTCAGGATCTTCTTGTACGATCCTCTCCATTTCCGGCAGCCATACCTCAAGCGTTGGATAGCCTGTTGAATGGCGGGGCTGATAAATGTGAATGCCGGCGTTAGCAGCGGACTCCGTCGACCTCGGATACCAGCCCCACTGAAACCATCCAATTAACGGACGGGGTTCTCCATTCACATGCAGGGTCGGAATCCCATCTACACTCTCAACCGTTGCTGTCTCCACCGGCTCGAATACGTCTGAGCCGGATGTGACTTGCAATTCATTTGCCTTGACCATTGGTGGAAAGACGGTAATCAATGAAATGAATAGACTCAAGCAAAGCCACCCCGATAAGAAACGTTTCATTTTTTCTCCTCCAGTGTATAAAGTAATCGTTCTCAAGTCGATGCTGCTCAAGCTATGTCAAGGGACATAGAAAATGAAGGTTTTTTCCCGCTCGAACGATATGCAGGGTGTGATCCGGAAGGGTTATTTCGAACTGAGCATCAATTCGTGATGAAACGGTTAATGCAAATTGATTCTGTTCATTGATTTCCCAGGATATACGTACAATTCCATTTCGAACAGCTACTTCTCCCGCCGCGCGCTTAAGATGACCGGGCTGCGGAGCTATTCTAATACGGGTTGAGCCTGGAGATGCAGGCTTCACGCCCAATATATTCGCAGTAAATTCATAGATCGGCACAGCGCCCCAAGCATGACAATCGCTTCGTTGACTTACCGGATCCTCAACCCATGACGTCAGCCCAAGTGCAGCCAAATCTCTCCACGTATCCCACAGCGAGAAGGATCGGTCATAGGCACCGGTCTCCTCCAATGCCCGGAACAAGAAGAAGGACATCGCGTAAGATACCTTGGCTAGTGAATGATCCGATAGCACGCGCTCCATTAATTGTGCGGCAGCTTCTCCCTGAACAGCTCCTGCCAGAACCGCCCAGATCTGCGCATGCTGACTATACAGCTCTACCTGCGGACCATCGCGATACAGCCCCGAGTTTTCGGAGTAACTTGTCCTATTGACTGCTTGAAGCAATGCCTCAGCACGCACTCTGTATTCATCTCCGGTATCTCTTCGACCTGATGCGTCTTGCAATTCGGATGCCAGCTTCAAAACTGCGGCATACATCAAATTGTAAATGGTTATACTGCCATACTTCGAAGCCGTTGGAACCCCCCGCTCCTCCCTCCATTCGTCAACCCAATCGACGAACGACCAATATTGTGACGGCATTTCGCCCAGAAGGCCATTCGTTTCCAGCCTCTGATTGAACCATTCCAGAACGCCATCGATGGTTGGCAAATACGTTCTAACGAGAGACAAATCCCCGAAGTACTGATAATGATCGTGCACCATCATGATCCAATGTAATGAAAAACCCGGAATTACTTGAGGTAATACTGACGGATATCTGCTCTGCAGCATGCCGTTAGGCAGCCTAGAGCTATGAAAGTCAAAAATCGCTTTTCGCGCCAATCGGTCATCGCCGCTTAATTGGTAGGTGAATAAGGCCTGAAGCCTGGTGTCCATGGCATACTGCAGTTGCTCATAATAAGGACAATCCTCATAGGTTTCATGCATGCAACGCTTTAGAGTGTTAATGCTAATGTTCCACAATGGCTGCAAGCTGTCATCGGAGCTAGAGAAACTAGACCTTATTTCTAATGGATAACCGGTTTCTTTGTAAGAAATGGATTGGACGGTCAGCTCCTCCTCAGCCGTTTCGATTTCCAATAAAAGATAACGAAAGGTTCTAAACAAGAACGGTTCGTAAATTTCAGGATAATCAGCTGAGCCAAATCCGCCGGTTTCGTACAGATCATATTCCCCAAACAACTCACCTGTCGCATCATTTCTTAGTTCCTTCACGCGAACTCCGGTAACCGGGTCTCTTTTTTCGTAGCATTCGGCGTAGAGCAGCTTCACCTTCGCCTTTTTTCCATGGATCAACACCAGCACTGGATAACCGGTTGTCAATTCGCCGGCATCAAATTCAATTTTAAAGATTTGGTTCGGCCCAATGGTAAATGGCTTTTCAATATAGGTCGAACCTTCCGGCGCATTAACGATTCGCCCATTTATTTTGGTCGCCTGTTTATACGTACAATCCTTTTCATAGAGCTGCGGGATATTGCGCGGTGTTAGATTCCACGGCATTAACTGTCCATAGTTGACATCTTCATTATCGCTAACCTTTACGCCCCGCTCCCAATCCGAATCATCATATTCGATTGTATTCCAGCCATATGCGAGCTTTTGACCATCCACTCGTTCCAGTCCGCCTAGATACCCTGTCTCCATATAGGATACTTCGTAGGTGATCGCCGTTTCTTGAAGACATAACCAGCTGTCATCTGTATGCAGCTTTATGATTGAATTGCTTTCGCTGTCCAGAACTTCGCCTGATAGCAGAAATCCTCCGCTGCTCGCCCTCCAGACAGATACCGGCCCTCCCTTACCCACAACAAATGGATTCAAAGCATCATAATGAATGACTTTGGCAGCTATAACATTTCGACCTTTGCACAGATACGGGGTGCAATCTACTTCTTCGTAATAATGGGTATGATTGTCCCCCTTGCTGGGGCCTTGCGATACCTTGTAGCCATTCACATATAACCGATATCTGCTATCTGCAGAAACCTTAATGTGCAATACCAGATCTTCTGTATGGTCCAGCACAAAGCTTTTGCGAAAATAGATGTGTTCATGCTGCCGATTTTCTTTTAATAATTGTTTATCATGTATCCAAATCCATTGTGCGTCTCCAACATTTGCACGAGACATCGCTCACACTCTCCTCAACACCAGTCATAAAAAAGGAAGGATTTCTCCTTCCTTTATTTAACACTTATTGTTTGGCCCACTCGTTTACTTCTTTTGTAATTTGCTCTCCGCCAATTTTATTCCATTGTTCAACGAAGGAGTCAAAAGCATCTACAGGTTCATTACCAAGAATAATTTTTGTAAATACTTCTTGCTCCAATTGCTTCAGTGTCGCTTGCTTATCGACCATTGTTGCCGTCGGTGCTCCAAAGAATTTGGTTGTTTTCTCACGTTTTTGTTTAATGTATGCATTTTCGATTACAGCAAAGGAGCCATTTTCGCCAAATATTTTTGCCAATCCAAAGCCAGTATTGTCGCCGTTTTTGTATTTAACGATATTGTCGTAATAAATGCGCTCCTCCGAATTGAGAGATGAAGGATCATTAGTTTCCACCGCGGCAGATACATTATGGTAAGCAACAATATTCTTCATAGGATCTCCGCCTGGGAAGACGGCAGCATATTTCCAAACCTCGACCGGACTTCCATCAATATCTCTATTGAATAGCTCCGGATCAGAATTGGCTTCATATTTCTTCTCGAGAATGATATTCAGCAGTTTAATGGCAGCCTCCGGGTGTTTATAGCCCTTCTTCACCACATAGTAAGAACCTGTTGAGAATCCGACTTGTGCGCTGGCAGGCGTCGCATCTGCAGAAAGCACAGCAAGCTGTTTCCAATCTGCATCAGGCTGATTATTTTTCAAATCCTGAAGCGGCCAGTTTGATGTCCATTGCGGTCCGTACATAATACCGATTTTGCCCGCGGCTATCGATTCTGCCACCTTGCCAAGATCATTGACTCCAAATTCTTTATCCAGAATACCTTCTTTATAAAGTTGAGCAAGCTTTGCCAATGCGTTCTTCATCTCAGGCTGCGTGCTTCCGTATACAATTTCGCCTTGTTCATTTTCAATCCAATGTTGCGGGTAAGCGTGGTAGCCATTAAAGAAGCCTTCAAGACTGGCAGGATTGCCGATTGCAACAATATCCTTAAACGCTGCGATACCGTATGTGTCTTTGGTGTTATTGCCATCTGGGTCCTGTTCCACGAAAGCTTTCGCCACCGCCAGCAGTTCTTCAATATTCGTCGGCTCTTTAAGCGACAACTTCTCTAACCAGTCTGTTCTGATCCATAACAGAGGAACGCCGTCATACGGGCTTCCTGTCTCCGGAATTCCATACAGCTTACCGCCAAATGTAGCGGAACTCAGTGAATCCCCACCATCGCTGGATAGTTGTTTTTTTGTGTATTCGCTTGCAAATTGGTCGTACACTGTTGTTAGATCCTCAAGCATATCCGCCTCTACCAGGGTTTTAAGCTGGGAAGCATCCACACGCAATAGATCCGGAATATCACCGCTTGCAATTGAGGTGTTAATTTTGGCTGCGCCGCTATCTCCGCCATTAACAACCCAGGTATTTTTCACATTAATATTAAGTTCATCACGATAGATATCATACCAGAAGTTGTTATCAATCGATTTCCCTTGATCAAACTTCCAACTGGAGTCATAAATAATTCTTCCTGTTGTCAGTTCGATCGGCTCACTATATTTGGTGAGCGGACCATTCTCCTTATTGCTTTTAGTTTCATTGGCTGCGGCTGTACTCGTCTGTGCTGGACTGTTGTTGTCTGAGCCATTGTTTGTTCCAGTGCAAGCGCTTAACAATGTGACAGACAATACTGTTGCCAAGAGAACACTTGGAACTGCTATCTTTCTTTTAATCAACTTAACTTCCCCTTTCAAGATAAGCATTTTAAAAGAGCATTTACTCTTGTCTATATCATAACTTTCAAGTTAATGCCCAACTACGCGAAAGTATTGTCAATGTTATATTCTGTTGTTTTCTTTGTACTCCTGAGGGGTTATTCCCACTCTTTTTTTGAAGAACCTAGAGAAGTAGGGAATATTATCAAACCCCAACGATAATGCAATTTCATATATTTTTAACGTCCCTTCCTCTAAAAGTTGCTTGGCTTTCACAACCTTTAGTTCCGTTATCTTATCAGATAAGTGGTATCCTCTCTCGGAAAAGTACATTCTGGATAAATAGGAGGAGCTCAAATGAACCTGCTTGGCCAAATTCGTCAACGAGAGATCGCCATGGAGATGTGATTCAATATAAGCATCCACCTTCTCGGATATCTCAAACTTCTGATCCTCTCCCTTTTGCTTGACAATCTCTATGATGGCTCGAAATAATTCTTGACAATATTTTTCCCAAGCTTCTAAATTCTCAACCTGATTATAATTAACGAGTAAATCCAGGTTCAGTTTTTCTGTGACCTCCGAACGAATATTTTTCTCATTCATATAGCGGATAATGGCTAATGATAATGTACAGAATGCCTCCATCTGCAGCCCATAATCTACAAATACCGATCTCGCATAATTTCCAAAAAATTGGGCAACTTCACTTTGCAGTGCTTCTCCGTCTATAGCTTCCAGACTAGTCAGTATTTTTCGAATGGATTGATTCAGATCCGCCGCTGTCAGCTGCGTCTGTGATTTGTCCATGGCATGTTCAGAATGCGCGATGATAATCTCTTGCTCCATCCCAATTCCTTTTTTCAATACAGCTGCCATATGTTCGTAGCTGTTAGACAACTCGTCCCAGCCTATTACATGGGGTGAAATAATAAATGAAATTTTCAGGCGAAGCAAGTCATGTATCGCTTGCTGCAAAACATCGATGATTTCGCTAATTTGAATAAACAATTTCTGATCGACAAACTCGCTTGAGACAGATTGAAAAATCCAAATGAGATACCTTTCATGGGTGCAAGTCAACATTTTAATATCTGATGTTAAAAATTCCTCAATCATATTATTAATAGCGAATTCCATCAACAATCGATCCCTAACGATGTATCCATCCGGCCAATAGTCTACTCTCCCAAGCAGTAGCAGTACAGGCTCCTTCGCAGTCATTTGCAATCGAAGACTTGAGAACTGTTCATCTAGTCGCGCTAAAGCATAAGGCTCCTTCCTGAGGATTTGCTCCACCAAATCATGAATGAGCAGCGGCTTCGCTTGCTGGAGCTGAAGCTCTGCCCTTCGCGCCAATTCCACAGTATTTGACTCATCCCGAATTTGCTTAACAACAGTTAAAACCTTCTCCAATAATTGCTCATCCTCAATTGGTTTCAGCATATATTCCGCTACTTGCTGCTGCAACGCAAAATGCATATATTCATAATCAGAATATCCGGTTAAAAAGATTACTTTACAACGTTTCCACTGTTGCTTGACACGGTTAACCAACTCAATCCCCGTCATACCGGGCATTTGAATATCCGTAATCAAAAGATCGATACGATTTTGTTCAAAAATCTCCATGGCTTGTTTAGCGGATAACGCCTTCCATACCCTTGCTTCCAACCCGCTTCTTTCACTCAGCAGTTGAGAAACACCATTCGCAATAAACGGCTCGTCATCGACAACCAGTATATGCAGCATTTAACTAATCCTTTCTCTGTAACGTAATATTCACACAAAGCCCGCCGCCTTCATTGTTTTGAAGCATTAATCCATTTTGATCACCAAGTATCAATTGAATTCTGCGATGTACATTCCAGATTCCGTCTCCGTTCCCTTCATCTATGTTGGCCATTTTTCTTAAATCCCATTGATCAAGCTCCTCCTGCTTCAATCCAATACCGTTATCACTAATTGAAATATGAACTTCCTTTTTACTTGCGGTCACTTCAACCTCGATCGTACCATCTTCATAAGTATTTCGGTGCCCATGCTGATAGGCATTTTCAATCAAGGGCTGAATAATAAGCCTTGGCACTTGCCAATCTTCAATCTCACCTTCAACATGAAACCGACATCGAATTCGTTCTCCGAATCTGATTTGTTGTATAGCCGCATAAGTTTTTGCGTGTTCAATTTCTTGCTTTAAGGAAATTAAATCTCCTGAGGTTCGCGTCAAAAATTTAAAGTAATCGCCGAGGTGCTTCGACATTTCCGTGACGCCCTCGTAATTTTCCTCCTGCGACATGCGATAAAGCACATACAAGCTGTTATATAGAAAATGAGGATTGATTTGCGATTGCAAATGCTTTAGTTCCATTCTTTGATTGTGAATTTTTTTTTCATAATTTTGCTTAATTAACTGATCAATCTGGCCCAACATATGATCGAACTGAAAATACATATAAGAAAACTCGTCACTCTCGTCATGATTAATCATTAATTGAAAATTACCATCCTCTACTTTTCTAAATAACCGTAGCAAGCGTTTCATCGGCCGATGCACTAGCCGATAGATAAAGTAGGAAAACATGACAATGGAGAGGACAGCGACTGCGCCTAAGATCCAATACCATCTATTCAGAAGCTCCACCGGAGTCCAGATGGATCTTTCATTAAAAATGGTGATGATGCTCCACCCTAACAAGGAGGAGTGCTGCTTATGGATGATATAGTTACCGAAATGAAGCTCACTGCTATTTGTGACTTGAATCTGCTGCCTCCATTCCTCGTTTACAGATACAGCGTCATTCGTATTGATCAGTAAATTCCCGCTATCATCCATTAACCAGGTTGTGCTCACTGTGTTATTATCGAGCAAGCTCATGTCTTTATGAAATTGATCCAGATCAAATTCAATAGCCATTACAATATAGGGCTTTTTAATTGTGGGATAAGCAAGGGGAAGCCATACGCGATTCCCATCGGGCACAACAAACATGCCTTGATTCATTGCCGCTACAATTTTACTGTACTCTGACTGTTCAAGCGGAATAATCCCATCCTTTGAGGAAAAGGTCTGATTAATGGTGGTCATCATTACAGAGGTCGATTTCACATACTTGCTTGATGAATTGATCAACTGAACTTTAGTATTCAGTCGGTTGACTGTGCTTGTCCATTCGTAGCTTGTAAAATATTCATTTCTAAAGTTTAATGCAAGCAAATCAATATCATTAATAAAATATTTTTGAAGCTGATGAATTCTCTCGATTTCCGATTCAAGAGAATTTAACATATAATCGGTTTTCTGTTGCATGGTATCCGATATTTGTGTTTTAACGAGTTTTGCTGCTACATCATTTATAATGATGCTTAATATGAAAATAGGAATAATAACAATGCATAGTGAAAGCAATACCTTTGTATAAATACTTTTAAAATGAAATACCCGCATATTTTGTCCCCCATCTATAATTGGCTGAGATAGGCAAAAAGACACCGGAAATCGGCGTCTAATTCACAAATTTATAGGTGACTACGGTAATAAAGCTGCAGGAGAAGGATAGCCATCTATTTCATTCATCATATTAAGGGCCAGCAAATTCCAATTAAAGAACCCCTTATTTATAATGCCTGCCCCGGTTTCTGGATTATAATATTCATGCAAGTCCTGGTTGGTTTTTATATCGTTTGATAGTAGATTAACGGCCTTCTCCATCAATTCATTGGCTTCATTACGATAACCGTAACGTATTAAAGACTCAAAAATAACATATTGGGTAACGAGCCAGATTGGCCCTAACCAATTGGAGGGATTTCCTGTCGCTACGAGTGTGTACATTTTTTCATGCTTGGACAGGCTCCGAACGCCGTTTGCACTCCAGAAGGTTTCTTCATTTCGAATATGTCTCTCTACTAGCGACTTCACTTGCTTTTCATTAGGGATACCTGCCCACATAGGCAAGAAGCTGGACCAAGATTGAACTTTTATCGGAACGGTCCTCCAGAATACGCCAAGTCCCATATGATAACCTGAGACCCTGGGGTTTGCTCGATGAGTTTTACAATTCACATCCACGGAATAATAAATCTCTTCTCTTGTATCCCAACATTCCTCTTGAATCAGGTCGGATAGCGCAGCAGCTTCTGCTTCGTAGTACGCAGCATCCTCATTATAACCAAATTCAGTCGAAAGAATAGCCAATGACCTTAATTCTCTCACCATAAATGAATTTAGATAGAGATTCGCTGAGCTGTAGGGCGGTCTGCCGAAGGTAGAAGGATCATTATCAACACCAATCATAACATCATCTGCCCACACGAACAAACCAGATTCAGAGCGATACACCGATTTATAACACTCATAGTATCGTTTGAAATTCTCGTATTTAGACTCTAACCAGTTAAAATCCTGCATAAATCTGCTGATCATCACCGCATTGAGCGCCAAGCAGGGTTTATGCATATTGACGGGACAGCCATTTCGATATAAAACTCTGCTATCAGCATCCGAATCTGCGAACAACATAATTGGAATATAGCCATCCTCCAATTGTGCATCTATAAAATTAAGAACATTTCCTTGAGCATGCTTCAGGTACAATTCCCGTTCGCCCATTTCCAGTGTACCTTCACGTTGCTTCACCTCAATCACTTGAAGCAGTGCCATTACAGCAAAGAAACAGTCCCAATCCCACAAATGGTGAGCATAAACCGATCCCGGTACAATAAATGGATGCTTTATATAGGCGGTTGGCTCATGAAGCATGTCTTTTCCTGCTTTTAATACAAAATCCTTAACTCGCTTTTTTTGTTCAAACAAATCTTCCATGACTATGCACTCCTTATTAGCCTTTTACGCTACCTAGTACAATCCCTTTAACAAAGTATCGCTGTAAGAATGGATATACGATCAGAATGGGTAAAGACCCCAAAAAGATTTGTGCCGATTTAACAGTTCTATTCGATATTTCTTGCATTCCTGTCAGAGCAGATTGTGCCATTACACTAAAGTCCTGTTGCATCACTACAGTTTGCAAATAGGTTTGCAAAGGATAATTCTCAGTCCTATTCATCAGTATGAGCCCATCAAACCATGAATTCCAATGATTAACCATTGTAAATAAACAGACAGTAGCGATAGCTGGCATTGAGATGGGGATGAAGATACGGATCATAATAACCAGGTGTCCGGCGCCGTCAAGAAATGCCGACTCCTCCAGCTCCTTAGGTAAATTCCGAAAGAAATTCAAAAGCAGGATGACATTGAATACAGTGACGGCTCCCGGAAGCACTAATGCCCAAATCGTATCCAGCATTCCGTAGAAGCGAATGGTCATATACCAAGGTATTAATCCCCCACTAATAAAGATAGTTAATACAAAGAACCAGGCATATAGACTTCTGCTTTTAAACCGATTTGATTCTTTAGATAGCGGATAAGCCGTCAAAATCGTTAAAGCCATGGATAGTACAGTTCCCAATATCAAACGTTTTACGGATATACCAAATGCATTTATAAACTCTGCTTTATTCAGGATATAGCTATAGGCTTTGAAATTGAAATCTACCGGCACTAAACTAACGCTGCCAGCTGCCGCTACTGATGGAGAACTAAGTGATAATGCCAAAATATGAATGATGGGCAATATACATATAATCGCAAGGGCGATTAGAAAAGTATAATTACAAGCGATAAACAGTTTCCTAGAAAACGAAGGATATTCCATACCTTGTTTGCCTCCTCAGTTTAGAATATACGATAATTTGCAAATCGATAGGCTGACCAATAGGATATTCCCACCAAGATCAGGCTTACGAATGATTTAAACAAGCCAACGGCTGTAGCAAGGCCATATTGCACATCGACCAAGCCAATTCGATATACTCGTGTATCAATGATATCTCCCGATTCATAAACTTGAGGACTATATAAATTGAACACCTGTTCAAAACCGGCATTTAGAACATTTCCAAGCGATAATGTCGCAACCAGGATAATAATTGGAGCCATGCCGGTGAGTGTCACATGAATCGCTTGCTTAAACTTCCCTGCACCATCGACATATGCCGCTTCATACAAAGCGGGATCGATAGACGTTATGGCTGCCAAATAGATAATGGTAGAGAATCCGAATTCCTTCCACACGTCAGAAAAAACCAGGACAAAAGGAAACCAATCGTTGCTTCCCAAAAAAAAGATTGGATCAATGCCAAATATTCCGAGGAATTGATTAACCAAACCACCGTCTGTTGACAATATATCAATCAGAATTCCGCCAAGCAGTACCCAGGACAAAAAGTGAGGCAAATAAATCAGTGTCTGCACACCCTTCTTCACAAGGGCGTTTTTAATCTCATTTAATAAAATGGCAATAACGATCGGAATAATTTGTCCGATTACGATTTTCATGCTTGAAATATAGAGCGTGTTACGCACGATTCTACCTATGTCCGGCAACTCCAACATATATCTAAAATTCTGCCATCCGATCCATTCCGAACCGAACCAGCCTTTATTGGGCATGAATTTCTGAAACGCCATTACGACTCCCGCAAGCGGAACATAACTAAAGAAAAACACCAAAATAATTCCCGGAATCAGCATCAAGTGTAGCGGCCAATTTCTTAAAAGCTTATGAAATTCCATCCTTGCTCCCTCATCTCTAATTATCTTTCTCTAATCATAGAACAGAGCAATTATCAGTACTACGGTACTTTGTTGCAGTCATTATACTCTCTTGTTCAATATTCGCTCTCTTAAAAGAAGCCCACGGATTGGCGTCAAAATCGGGCGAATCGGGGGCGACTTCTCTGTTCCGCGGCGGTTTTTATACAATAAAAAGCCGCATGAACAGTATGCCTGTTGATGCGGCTCATTTCTAGCACTATTACATGTGATTACCTGACTCCTATTGCTGGTTCAGCTTTACAATCTGGCAGCCTGTAACATGGAATAAAATTGATGATGAAAATCCACTTCATTCCTATATATTTTTGTTATTAAACGAATGCACTTGTCTATGATTTCCCCAGTGAACGTGTTGGACATGATGGCTTTATTCGAATAGATTCTTACGGTCTTCCAGTCATTAATAATTTGATCCAATAACGAGTCCATCGTATGTTTTGCATGGATATGATCAATGTTGTACTGATAGAGAATAGTTAACCTGTATTTCTCAGAGCATTTTCTATAAATCGTACTGCTTAGTGTTTCTATAATCGTTTCATTTGTTATAAGGAGCTCGAAATGTTCTGCCAGCAACAATATATTATTCAAGCTTTCCGTTATTTCATTTTGATACCTGAACATATTCTCTACAAATTTATTGATGTTTGTTTGTGCTAGCTCCTCATGGTTCAAGATATCCTGATCAGAGGGAGACACGAGCGCATATTCCCAAAAGTAGTCTGGCATTTTCACGTGCTCCGAGCTCAAGCATGACAATTTAAATTCTGAAAATGGTACAGAATATTGTCGATATTCTTTAATATCATCCACCGTATATATTTCCTCGGTAGTCAGATTAAAGCCATAGACAAAAACAGGATGCAGTCCATGTTTTTTGTTATAGTAAAAGTCTCTCCCCCGTTGATAAAATAAATCAATAAAAATCGAGATCGGATGACCACTCGAAATAGAGTTGAGTATCTCGTCTTGTAACGTATCTAATGCAGGAGCTTTTCTACGAATCGAGATCCCCATTTCCTCCAGTATCTTATCTCCATCCTCAAGATCCAACACCTCTAACTTGAAATAGCCTCTTGTATTTATTTTTTGTTTATCAAATCTATATATACTTATGACATTATTCAAAATCGGCAGCTCATCTTTTTTGAAATAATTTGCAAGTGTTAATAGCAAATTGTAGTCGCAATTGAAATAAGGAAAGTTATGATGAGGAAACATTTTTATCATTCCGTCGAATGGTTGAAAGGTATCCAGAGAAACAATTTTCTCCATAAAATAGTTCTCCTAAACTAAATTTATTGTCGATATCCGAGCTATGTTACCTCTTAACAAGGTTCATCATACGGTATTGCCGCGTTCCCGCCTTCATCTCTTCATATTTCTTCGAGCCGGGCAATGCAATGAAATCATTGATATCTCCAATATTCGTGCTCGCGTTGGCGTTGTTCGCAATCCCCTGTGTTCCAGTACGTTGCTTTGCATTCTCATCGCACGATAGAAGGACATTCAAGGTCACATCCTGATTGCGGGTTACAGAGAGGCCTGCTTCCTCTAATAGCCTCACGTTCTGCGTTACCTGATCTGCCAGCATCAGCTCCGTATACAGAAATACGCCGCCAACTCTCATGATCCGGTACACCTCTTCATAGAAGCGTGATCGATTCGGATAGGCATGCGCGGATTCCATATTCAATACCACATCGAAGCTCTCGTCTGCAAACGGTATATTCTCCGCATCGCCGACGAGATAGAAGGCTTCAACCATTCGGGATTTGGCACTGCAATACGCAATATTCGCCGGGCAGATATCGAGACCGACAATCGACAGAGGCTTGAAATATTTATACAATGCTGCTATATTCCCTCCCCTGCCGCATCCGATGTCGATAACCTGCCGCTCCCGAATCGCCGTCCTGCCCACGGCCTCGAGCAGCAGCTTGACTGAATTTCTATTCCATACATCGTCGGGCTCAATCACCGCATGTTGCTCATTCCCCTGCGAGACGTAGCCATAGTTTAAGAAGGTTGCGAATCGGCCTATGCCGGTAAGCGCAAGGGAGTTCGAAATCTCGCTATAATCTCGAATTTCGTCCTCTTTACGTTTCCAATCGGAAGGGTGGACAAGCTGCTCACGCCGGTCGAGCATCGATACATAACGATGATCGATCGTATATGCCGCATCGCAGCCGCGACATTGCAGCAGTGCTCCCGACCGGGTCAGCTCGCCCTTGCAGGTGGAGCATACCAACCTTGCATGCAGATGCTGTAACATAGCGATCACCCAGCCGACGTATCCATTTTATTGAACGCGTACACATTATAGTAATTGGGGATATTCAAATCTTCGTAGTAATCGATCATGGCATCGAAGCCGTTGGTTTGGAAGATGTTCTCAAGCCTGCTGATCTGCTCCCCGTCCAGTCCGTGAACCTCCATTACAATTTGCCTGATTTTGCCCCAATCCTTCCGGTCGATGCCTTCCAGCACCTCGAACTCGCTTTTTTCCACGTCGATTTTGAGCAGGTCAATCTGGTCCAGATCGTAATAGCGGATCATGTCGGAGATCGTCGTTAGCTTGCATGGATAGATCTGTTCATTCAGCAGCTTCGGCGACATCAGATGATCGACAAATCGGTTCAGCATTCGCGGATCGGCGAAATCATCCTCGTAATGATTGATTAACCCGTATCGGAGATCTTGATCGTGGTTCTCCCGGTATTTGATCTGAACAGAATCCGTGGACATCGTAGGAAAATAGGCAAACTCCGCTTCCTTGATCTCATTGGACAGCCCGACGTTAACCGTCGTTACGCGAGGCAGTGAGCTCGTATTCATCTTCAAAAGTTTATACGTCGGAGGCAATGGCTCAAAGGCATATACCCTGCAATTGCTCTTGCTGCTGACATATAGGGTGAACATGCCGATATTCGCCCCGACATCCATGACCGTGCCATTATCCGGGAGTGTAATCCCATGCTTGAAGTACATCTCCTTGTGGAAAATCTCGTTGTAGAGGAACTCGGTCTCGCCTTCGTTGTTTTGATAGATTTCGATCCCGTTGGGCAGCCGTTTCTTTGCGACGGCCTCTGTCTGCGACGGATGGGGCTCATGCTCTGTCCTGCTCATTCGATTCACCTTCTCCACAATTTGTATTGGGCATTGCTCTAACTGCTGGCGCTCTCATAGCGCCTGATGGCCAGCTTCCAGAACAGCCTGACCACTAGAAGCGATAGAACAGGGGCCACAAAAATCCATATCCCAAGGAACAAGTCCAATCGCTCGATTAGATAAACCGACGGCATGTTGGTGATAAACAGGATCGGCACGACATACAGCCCTATTCTCTGTAGCCATTTAGGGTATATGTACATCGGCATATTGTTTAAATCCCAGCATTTGTCGAGAATGTCGAAGATCGAACCAGACTTGATCGTCCAGAAGGCAAGTATCTGCGGAAGCAGCAGCACCGAATAGGTCACGATCGTGCTACTCAAGATCACACCGATATATCCGGCCACGTTGAGCAAGCTTGGATCGATGTCAAGACGCCGCCAGGCCAGTACGATCATCGTGATTCCGGCGATCAGGTTCGGGATCGGAAACGCGAAGTTAACGTGCCGGAATGAAATCATGAACTGTAGCGATAGCGGCTTCGTCATATACAAGTCCAGCGTCCCGTTGCGGATATGGCCGGCGAATCTATAGAAGTTATCCATAAACAGTCCTGTATAGATTGCGATCATAATTGTATAGGTCCCGGTGAAGATCATCATCTGGTCAGGAGAAATTCCATTGATCTCGATCCCGAGCTGGTACACGAAGATGATATAGATCAGCTTGGAAAACAGAAATACGGTCTCCATGATCAAACCGGAGTAGAAATTCGCTTTGTATTCCATGTAACCGACCAGGCTGTTCTTTGCAAAAATGAAGAACATACGTACATGCTTCCGAATCTCCGTCAAGCTGATACTCACAGATTTAACCTCCAACGGCTACATATTTCCTCATCCCGGAATCCCAAGACAGCTTGGAAATGATCATAAGCACAATGACCCAAACCGCCTGTAAGAGGAGCCCGCGCACGATTTCGTGCATCGTCATGCTCCCATTGATGATGTTAACCGGGAAGAATACGACATATTGAAACGGTAAATAGCTGGAGATTCTAGCAAACGTATCTCCGAAAATATTAAGCGGAAAGATGGCGCCACTGAGCAGATAGACGCCTTGGTTGAATGCGATATAAACGCCCCAAACCTCAGTAATGATGAACGCCAGAGCACTAATCGAATAAAAAAGCAGGAAGTTGATGAGCAGTCCGAACAGAATGCTGACCAAGAACATAACGATCTGCATCCCTGTAAGCTGAAACTCCCAAATCCGAGTAAAAATGATCATCAGGATGACGAATAGGATAAGGACAACCCCGGTCTGAACCGTTTTTCCACCGAAAAAATTGCATAACCGATAGCTGAAATAATGAATGGGCTGAGCGATAAATTTGCTCAGTCCACCCGTCTTGATATCATTCGCGATTTCCCCTTCGAAGCCGGCAGAAACCAGCTTGGAGACGACGCCGGACAACACGGAATAAATGATGATCTGCGAATAAGTATAGCCGTTAATGATCTCATGCGGCGAACTGCGAAACACAGCCGTCCAGAGGAAGCATTGGACGAGAATGATGAAGCCGCCGCTGATGATACTCATCAGGAAATCGGTCCGATACTCCATCGCACTCTGAAGCGCAAGGATGTACGTCCTTTTATACTTCTGCAAGGCTTTCATGTGTGACACCATCTTTCTGATACAAGCTTTCGATGCCTCGCTCGACAGGTATATCTTCAACTGTGAAATCGAGGATCGGGAATCGGTCCAGCATCATCTTGGAAAGCCGCTGTAGATCATGCTTATCGATCTCCATGACGGCATTCATGCCGTCATGGTGAGTAATATCGCCATAGTCGCTTAACGCTTGCCTCGGCACCTCGTCCGTAAATTGCAGCTTGATGATCTTTTTTGCATGAAACAGCTCGTTCACACGCCGAAGATCGCCGTCGTATACGATCTTCCCTTGATTGATGATGATGGTTCGTTTGCATAGATCCTCAATATCCGCCATGTAGTGGCTTGTCAGAATGACCGTTGCTTTCGTCTGCTGGTTATAAACCTTCAGGAACTCCCGAATGCGCTTCTGCGAAACCAGATCGAGTCCGATTGTAGGCTCATCCAGGAAAATCACCTTGGGCCTGTGGATGAGCGACGCAATGAGCTCCATCTTCATCCGTTCCCCGAGCGAAAGCCTCCGCACCTGAATGTTGAGCAGGTCTTTTACGTCAAGCATCTCCGTAAGCTCACCCAGGACAAGGTTGTAGGGCTTATCCTCGATCTCATAGATGCATTTGTTCAGGTACAACGATTCGTTCGCCGGTAAATCCCACCACATCTGCGATTTCTGCCCCATCACGATCGAGAACTGCATCTTGAATTCTTTCTTTCGTTCCCAAGGAACATAGCCTAATACATTCGCATGCCCGCTTGTCGGATACAAGATGCCGGACAGCATCTTGAGCGTAGTCGTTTTGCCGGAACCGTTCGGGCCTAGGAATCCGACCATCTCGCCTTGCTCGATTACAAGTGATATTTCGCTAACCGCCTCTTTGATCAGTGATTTGCGCCTCACTAAATTTTTCAGCGATTTTTTGAACCCCAATTCTTTTTCGTAGTAATTGAAGCTTTTGGATAAGCGTTCCACTTGGATAATGCTCACTGATGCACCCCATTTATGTTCATTTAGAATAGTTAGACACCGTGCAAATGCAGGACACTGCACTTGGAGCATGCCGGTGTCAGTCGTTCGTCCATCATTTCCCTTATTCGTCTGTAGGTCATGTTATGCCATAACTCCTGTACGGACGCTTCATTTAATTTGCCGATCTCGAACTCCTTGAAAAATTTGCACGCGATAATCGTTCCATCGGGCGTAATGTCCATCCGGTTCGAGAGAGCCAGGCACTTCTTGTTCATCGTGCCTTTGCCCTCCACCTCTTTGCCGAGCACGAAATCCTCGATCTGGTCATGATCCAGATTCGGCTGGTAGCGCAGACGCATCTTCCAGACCCGATGATTAACCCGGTCCAACTCGCTCATCAAAGCGGGAATACGCTCTGGATCGAGCTTGTAGTTAAAGGCGTGCCAGCTTCGTTCGCCCTTGTGCTCGCTCGCCGGGAGGAAGTCGAACTTCTGGTCGAAGTAATCGTCCATACCCTGCGAGCATTCGTCCGAGATGTACCACGGAAAGCAGACGATGACCAGATCTACGCCGACGCCCTCCAGAAAGTCCAGCAGCTCGTAAAGCTTGTCGCTCATCGCATCGTTAACGACGGTGTGGATCGAAATTTTGCCCCTGAATCGGTTTTCCTTGCGCAGCTCGACTAGCATTCGGATCGCATCTATCGCCTTGTTGAATACCCCTTTGCCCCGAAGCGCATCATTCTCTTGCTCGAATCCATCAAGCGCAATGAGCAGCTCCAGGTTGTCGGAGATTCTCTGCAAGGCGTCCAGCTTTCGCTCGATCAGCATCGCATTCGTGCAGATCGTCGTCTCGCGAGGATGAGCTTCAAGCAGATCGGCCAGACGGTCGAAATGGCTGTATACGAGCGGCTCGCCGCCCCAGATATAGAGTCTCGACTTGGCTGGCTCCGTCTCGAGGATCAGCTTCTCCAGCAGCCCGTAGTCGAGCTGTTCCCGCTGCTGCTCCGGTGTCATGAAGTGGTGGTAGCCAGTGTCGTTCCATTGATAGCAATGCTTGCAGCGCAAGTTGCATTGGTTCGTCAGTTTAATTCCGACCGACTCTGGCAACGGTGTTGCGTATCCCGCTATTTTCGCCATGTTCCGCTTTGTTTCCACCGTATTCTTGATGGTACGCTTCAATATTTGCAAATCCTTTGGGGAATGCTTAATCTCTGATTTCGGATTCATATAACACACCCTTCTTAAACGTAGTAGGTCATTCACATGGATCAGTAGATATAATACCTTGAACAAGCCGTACAAATCGGAAGCATATTTTTTTTCATATACGCGCGATAATCTTTGTACTTGTCACTACTCCAGATATCCAGCAAATTCTCTTCGTTCACGTTGCCGAAGGTCAAATCATAGAAGGCATGGCAGGGCGAAACGTCGCCCCTTGCTGTAATCTCCGCATAAACCCATGGAAGGGAGCAGCGATTTCGTTTATCAGCCATCTGATGGAATTGCCCCGAGAAATAGTTGTGCAAATTTTGTTCATCTATCGTCTTCGGATAGGTGATCACATGAATGCTGTTTTTCAAGCAATACTCTTTCACATTATTGAGCTGTCTCGTCAATTCCGGAATATCGATCTGGCTGAACGAACTGATGTCCCCCCACACCATCCCCTTGGCATAAGGAGCCTGATGCACGTCGAATCTTTCACTAAGAACCTCCACATATTGGGCATACTGCTCTTCCGTTGCATAGAGCTGCACTTCCATGCTGATATGGTCCAGCATCGACAGATCGATATGCTTAAAGAAAAATTCCTCGACATACATATAATTCAAGGGCGTAATAATAAAGGATACACCCATCTTCGGAAATTGCTTGCCTTTGCTCTCCCGAAGCTCATAGAGCTTCTCAATCCCCTTGATTACTTTCTTGAATACGCCCTTGCCCCGCTGCCTGTCGTTGATCTCCTCAGGCCCGTCGAGCGACATCCAGATCTTATTGGGAGGCGTCTCGACAAGCATCTCGGCATGCTTCTCGAGCAATGTTCCGTTCGTGGGGAAGTCTGCTATGCTTCCATAATGATTGATCATGGCGAGAATGTCGCTCAACCAAGGGTACATCAGCGGCTCGCCACCGAAGAAATCGTAATACGGCTTGCCGGGGCTGCACTGGACGATGATCTTTTTGATCAGCTCCGGGTCCAACTGCGCTAACGTTTTTTTGCTTTTATAGGGTCCTTCGAGTCCCCACTCGTAGCACATCTTGCATCGTAGATTGCACTGCTCCAACAGTTGCAAGACGATCCATCTCGGGTAGCTTGTCGTATCTTGGGCGACACTCAATTTGTTTACACTCATCGCATAACCCCCTTATGCCATTGATAGCTTACCCCTTCGTTAACGCGACTCTCGCACAATAATGATCCACGTAATTTGTCCGTTCTCCGGGTCTGTTCATGATCGCTTGATGCATCTCCTGAAGGACCTTGACAGAAAAGTCCATCTCCCGCCACTTCTCGTAGCGTATTCCGAACCCAAGCGATTCCCATAATTTCAAATTGCTAAGCTCATGACTTCCGAATGGCTCCAGCAGAATAAGAGGGGTTTCGGATGCAAGCGAGTCGATCAATGTGCCCGCTCCCGGCTTGGCCACGATAGCCATCGCCTCCGAAGCAACGTCGAACAACCAATGATGATCAACCTGAGCGGCGTATGAATTCGTAGCTTCTCCCGTTATTTCAATGTATGGCGGAAACTCGTGCAGGCCGTTCGCGCTCTTCACCCATGCGCACCACGACGGATCGTTCATCCAATATCGGTGATCGGGATCAGGCTTCGCTTCCTTCCAATCGTAAGCTACGATATCAAGCCCATAGTTATGACCGACAAGCTCTGGAACTTTACTCTGATACGTGCCCATCCCCCAGCCGCCGCCATGAACAACGAGCCGCCGCTTCCTGGAGTCGAAGGGCAGTGGCGTACCAGGAAGAACCGGGATTTCGCATCGAATCTCCATCTTGTCGGTGTCATAGAGACAAGCATTGTAATAATGCTCGTCATAGCGAGGATGAAACTTCTTCAGGCTCTTCCAAGACGGGGCCAGATCTGAATCGACGTAGAGCAGGTCTACATGAATTGGACTGGGCAGCATCTTCTCCCTATACAAATCCAGAATATAGACCCAGTGTCCAGATAGCGATATGAATTCGTGCCGCTCTTCCGCTTTCCACGCCTCCAGCAATCGCTCAACCTGGGCATAGTCTATGCTGCTGCGGATATCCATCGGCATTCGAGCCGATAAGTTGGCAAGTGCGAAGTTATTGTGGTAAGCCTTCCTGCTGTCTGCAATATGATCCATCTTGTCTTGCTCCAGATAGCTTTCGAACACGAGCACTTCCGTTGCGATATCCCTTTTCCTGAAATCGCTTGCAATTAACAGACCAGGAATATAGAAGCCCAGACCGAAACCCGAGCATAGAATCGTTACTTTCCGCTTACCCATAAACCTTCTTCCTCCATTCATGGTCTCAAGCGCTTCGGACTGCATCAGCGGGCGATCTTGAAGGATAACGACGACAGTACCTCCCTTACCTTGGCCGACACTCGTTCGTTACCCCATTCCCCCTCGATCAACGAATAATACAATCTGCCCTTCACCCGCTTATTCTGGCTCCCCTTGCACTCGCTGATGACTTTGTTAATGAGGAGCGTATTCGCGCTTAACGGTAAAATGCCGAACCCTCGATCAGGCTTATATAGAACACCCTCGCGGTCCAGCGATTCCAGCAATTGATCGAATCGTACATCGCATGCAAACTGTAAGGTCGCATGCGTCATGCTCCCGGCTGTATCGTGCTTCTCCAGGTATCGGTCAACATAATGCTTGATCAGACTCATCGATCTTCTTGCATTCACCTCAACGATCGGAACGATGCGGCCGTCGGTCAACAGCATAGAGTCGACGCATACGTCGCCGTGATAACCCGACTGATAAAGCTCGCGAGCCGCCCGTTTCATGACATCAAAATACTCCGCTTGCTGCAGCAGATGAAGCAGCCTATCGTCGGCTGTATAGGAGCCTTGGTAAGCGAAATCGCGATTGACCAATTGCTGCACTGAGATATGTCGGTAAGTACCGTCCGAATCGATGTGGAATTGGCAAGAAAAGTCCAGCTCCTTGCGGAGGAACGGCTCAATAATAAACCGAACGGCTCTTCCCTTGCGGCACTGATCGGCGAGATAGGATGTGACTCGCTGCAATATCGCTTCCGACTCGATCAGCAAATTCCCCTTCCCGGATACCCCGAACTCATCCTTGATCAGGAAGGGGCCTTGATTCAGCAATGTCAACCCGCTTGCCAGCAGCTCTTCATGAGAATAGACCGTCTGGCTGTCACACGGAAGACCAAGGCGACGGTTCAATTCGGTTGAATACAGCTTCGAATTGACAGCCTGAACCGTTTCGACAGTTGGAAAATCCTGCTCCAGCCCGTAACGCGCTGCAATACGATCCACCCCCGGAATGACGGCAAAGGGCGACAGCCGGGCGCCGTCCAGCCCGTGCAGATCGATGTCACTCATTCGATCGGCTGATGTGAGCAGGTCGAATATATTGGCGGTTCTGCCTGCGCTTCCTCCATCAGGACTCTCGAGATCAGTTGAATTGGACAGAAATCTAAATCCGATCTCATGCAAATACTCTTTATGGCAAACGTTCATTCGATAGCGAGTAATGAGCCTATCCTGCGCCTCGCAAAATGGGAAGAGCAGCTCATCCATAGCCATCACGACATTCTCCATCTCAGGATCGGGAAATGACGGCAATTTGGCTAGACTAGGGTCGCGCCAGAAGCGTTCCGCGTCAAACGTCCCCATAATGAGCGCGAACTGGCGTCTAGCGTTCATACAGGTGCCGTCTTCTGCAGCTCCGAGATATAATCGCAGAAGGTCGTGACCGACTCCATAAGATTGAAGTCGAATTCTTCAAAATCGATTTCAATACCGAAGCGCTCTTCCACCTTCAATACGAAAGTAATGAGCTGTAAAGAGTCCAAGCCCCCGTCTTCCATAATGTTGGAATGCTCGTTCAAGCTGGTTGCCAGTTGGGCGTCGTCCTTGATTTCGCTTATCATCGCTATGATCTGTTCTTTCATAGGTACCTCCCGTTTAATGGATATAGTGACCCTGGTAATAATGGATCGTTCTAGCGAGTGCATCATGCAAACTGATCGCCGGTTCCCAGTCCATAATCGTCTTTGATATGGTAATATCGGGATTCCTTCTCCTAGGATCGTCTTCCGGCAGCGGGAGAAACTCGATCTGCGCGTCGGACTTCATGAGCTCCTTCACGATTTGAGCCACCTCAAGTATGGTGACCTCCTCCGGGTTCCCCAAATTGACTGGCTGTTCATACGTGGTGCTCATCAGTCTCACAATCCCTTCCAGCAAATCGTCGATATACTGAAAGCTTCTCGTCTGTCTGCCGTCGCCATAAATCGTAAGGTTTTGCTTGGACATAATTTGATTAATGAAATTGGTAATGACGCGTCCATCATTTAAATCCATCTTCGGGCCAAATGTATTGAAGATCCGAATGACTCTTACCGGTATGCCGTATTTCCTGTTCATCCAGTAGGTGATCGCCTCTGCATACCGCTTCGCTTCGTTGTAGCAGCTTCTTGCTCCAACCGAATTCACGTTGCCATAGTAGCTCTCCGGCTGAGGGTGAACGGCTGGATTACCGTAGATCTCGCTTGTTGAAGCCAAGAAGAAAGCCGCCTGCTTTTCTTTGGCCAGATGCAGCAGATGCATCGTTCCTTCGCTGTTGACCCTCATCGTTTCGATCGGATAGGACAAATATTTGGGCGGGCTGGCAGGACTTGCGAAATGCATCACCCAATCGACAGGGCCTTCAATTGCGAGCGGATCAATGACGTCATGCTCGATAAACTTGAAATTGGGCGACCGTAAGAGATTGTCTATGTTGATGGTGGACCCGGTCAGAAAATTATCGACACCGATAACGGTATGGCCTTCCCGCAGCAGCCTCTCGGCAAGGTTGGAACCGATGAAGCCTGCGACTCCTGTTAGGACAATGAATATGATGATCATCCCCATTGCATAAGGTTTGTGAAACCACTATTCATTTCTTTAAATTCTTAACCATATATTACAGTAAAAGACTTTCGTTCAGCACCCAATAAATTCATATATATTACCATAAAAATTATAGTATCAGGCTGACATCATCTATTCCCTCGACTTACTGAATGCCTACCTGCTTCAGCCATCGTTCAAGGAATATGGATTCTTCATTTTCTATATTCGTTATCTGTGTATGTAAGCTATCTAAAATACTCCTATCCCTTGTCAAATTATATTTAAACGCTGCATTCACAAGGATTCTCGCCTTAACTTCAATTGATATGAATTCGTCGATATGCTCTTGATTTAAATGAAGCAGATGCCGATTATCGTACAAATACTTGAGTCTTAACGTCATGATCTTCTTATGATCATACAGTAAATGAAAGGGCCTTATATCAAGCTGGGACTTGTTGTCCGATATCTCCTTCACATAATTGAATAGAGTCGTGTATATTCCCATGCCGAAATCAAGCCGATCCCTGTCGCCCTCATAGTTGAACATCTCCCAATATTCCGGCGGTTTCTTAGTGAAATAGTTTCTTATAGAATGTACTTGGCTATCTGCACTGAAACTGAATTGATCCTGATATTGATCATTGAATGTATACAGATAAACCATTCCTCTTAGATAATCATGATTTGTTGTTAAATGATTCGTGTTGAAAGCAAGATCGAAATCTGCAAATGATATTTCAGCTTGACTATACACTCCGTTCTTGAAAAAATCGGAAACATACAATATCTCTCTATTTAGATCATAACCATAAACAAATATGTCATGATGCAACTGGAGTTTGTTATAGCGGTCGCTTAGTGGCACGTAGAAATAATTCACCATTGTGTGGACATACTGATTTGAATTAATGTTTTCTATAATAAAATGAATAACAGAGTCCCATTTAGCTGTGACCGTATCTCTATGTATCTTTTGAGTCGTAATCCATTTGCATGCATCTGAAGGCCGCAGCTCATAGGCCAGAGGGAAATAAAAATCTCCCCAATTATGTTTATAATCTTTGTTAATAAATAATTGAATATAATTACTAAATATCCATGGGTGTGCGCACTCGTAATGGGTAAGTATGGACAAGAGATGAGCATGCTGCGTATAGGTTGTAATCATCGGATAGCTTATTGGCAATACTTCCTTACCCAAGGCTTGAGTTGTATTCTTCAATTTTTTCATTCACCCCTAGCAATAAGCGCTTCGTACTTGCCCTGTCCAGTTTTCCTGTTGTTGTTTTTGGAATTTCATCGATAATCCTCCATTGCCTAGGCACTTTATACGACGACAGATGCAAGCGGCAATGTTTTGTCAGCGCATTCATATCAACCAGACCGTCTTCAAAAACCTTCAGAAATGCGATGGGTACTTCGCCTAATAGATCATCGTGCACACCAACAACTAGGACTTCCTCAACTTCCTTCAAGCCATATAAAAACTCTTCGATTTCTTCCGGATAGATATTGATCCCGCCGGATATAATGATATTCTTCTTTCTGCCTGTAATGATGAGACACCTTGATTCATTCCAATATCCCAAATCTCCTGTCTTTAACCAGCCATCAACAATGGTATCGTTCGTTAACTCCGGGTTTTTGTAATAACCGAGCATCACATTTGGGCCCTTGACCCAAATTTCTCCGATAGCTGCTCCTTCAACCTCCTTCCCTTCTTCGTCAACTAGTCGAATAGAAACGTCACTGATGGGTGACCCACAGGATAAGCAGCTATCTCCCCGTTCCATCATGCTCACCCGCGGAGAAGCTTCTGTTAATCCATAGGTTTGAATAATGTCTGCTTTGGGAAATACAGTCCGAAGCTTGTCTACTAATTTCGCGGGAATCGCCGCACCGCTAATAACAATATATTCAATGGAATCAAAGGCACTCCAGCTTGTTGTCTGATGAAAATCAGAAACAAAGTGCATCAATTGCGTAGGCACCGCTGAGAATGCCGTGACCGCCTTATTCTGAAACAGTCTGAACGCTGTGCGTGACAGCAAGGGCAAGCTGATAAGCTGAATTCGGGTTCCATAGAGCATGCAAGAAATCAATTGCGTGACAATCGTAGAACTGAAATGAACGGGCATCGTTACAAGAAACGAATCTTGATCCGTATAACCCACCTTTGCGCCATGTGCCAACGCATTCGTCAATACATTCCAATGGGATAACATCACGATCTTAGACTTTCCGGTTGTGCCGGATGTAGGAAGGAGAATCGCACATTGATTGGGATCGGGCTGATTCGTTAACGAGATCGATTCAAACGAAGGCATCGGTTCTTGTGATACATCCTGAGCGGTCACCCAAGGAATGTCGCAATTTAAATGCGCAGGCTGTGCATATTTGCTGATAACCAGCTTGGCGTCGCTGGCATGTAAGATATTTTCAATTTCAGTTTTGGATGCCGAGTAAGGAACCGGTACGAGTACATAGCCGCAGAACTGAATGGCAAGCGCCGCGATAATGAACATGGGCTCATTATTTGTGTATAATGCAACATGACTTCCAGGCTCAAGATCGAAATTTTTCTTTATATATAAAGCAATCGAATATGCTTCTGTCATCACCTCTGCGTAAGTCCAGTGCTGCTTCAAATCTTGAAGGATAATATGCTCTTTGCGATCACATGCTTCCATAAATAAGCGCTGAATGATAGTCATAATCTCCTCCAATTCTCGCTCTGTCGCACTCTATGTTACCGCTTTCTCGGTCAGATAATGAAGGATTAATCTAGTCGTGGAGAAATTTTCAAACAATAGCTCCTCATCAGGAATCGCGATGTTAAACTTCGCTTCCATGGCAACAATAAGCTTGATAAAGCTAACCGAATCGATCCCTTGATCCAACAAATTGGTATCGTAATCATCTGGATACTCGATTTCAAGCTCAGCAAAAATTTCATCTCTCAGGATAGATTCAATGGATCTAGACATTATGTTTCCCCCGTTAGATAAGCTTTGGAAAGGCTGGTTAGAGAGGATGGCATACATGGTAATATTCAGTAACATGAAAAGCATGACGCGAAGAGTACAACGACGGCAATGCTCGAGAGTTGCCATCGTCCACATTGCACAGGAATTAAAGAAAAGAGCATTTTCCAAGCGATGAAGCGCTGCTGAAAATGCTCTACATAACTAAACCATATTACGTTAACGTTTTGCTTCAAGAGAAGTGTACACTAGTCGATTTACAACACCTAGCGTCTACTATATTTAGTATAAATTACAAATCTTCCAACTGTCAATAAATTTGATGCAGCTTCGCCTTTTGCCGGGCTGGCTATTAATTAATTAACGATCCTGGATTTTAATTGGCATCCACTCCGTGCATGTATCTGCAAGTCGTTGCAATTCATTAAACAGCACGCCCGCATGGTAGCCGTCGCAAACAGCATGGTGGAATTGTCCTGACAAGGGCAACAGAATCTTGCCATCGTTCTGAATGTACTTTCCCATTGTGAAGATCGGCAGTAAATAGGTTCCTTCGTTATATACGTTCAGGTTAAAGCCCGTGAAGCTGACCCATGGAATGCTGGAAATCGGGAAAGTGTTAGCGGGTTCGTTGGCTTTAGCGGCAAATTGTTTAACACTTCCGTACATCCTCATATCATCAAGATAACGGCAGTAGAAGTCATGAAGATCATCTCCATACAACGTCCAAAGGCTTGAGAACGTCTTATCATCCTCATGGAAGATGGTATAGCTGGGGGACATACTGTCCCAGTAACCTAATCGGCCATCTGCATCATAACAGGTGCGAAATTCAACATGCCGGTTTACCACTGTTGTAATCATATGAATGAGTACCGGGTACAGCTTCATCCCCTTATGCTTCACTTCTGACAGCAGATGGGTAATATCAATATTCGCCGTCATGCTATAAGTGCACCTGACATTGTTTAAGTAATGTTCGAAATAGGGCTTTCTGCTCCAGTTATCCAAGTCAATCGGATTGAAAACCATTGAATATGACCTCCTATACTGTATATCCCCGGCAACATACATGCTGTGATGCGGAATGTGGAGTTTAACATTAATTTTAACATCAATTCCACATCAATTAGAAGGCCGCACAAATGACATTCTCAAGGACACACTCGAATCAGGGCGCCGCGGATTGACCTTGCCAAAGATAGGGTACGGTGTTATCCCGTTTGCAAATAGGCTATCGATCAATCTGACCAATTCTTCCGACGATAGATCTTTGCCGTTGCGTATCCATAGGCGAAACACTGAGATTAAGGTTGATAGGTAAAACTCAATGATATATGGCGCTAAGACATCATCTGTGGGAAAGTCCACAATCAATCTTTCAAAGGGAATTTCTCTTTTCAGACGTTCAACAAAATGAACAGAGCCATAGTCGCCCAAGAGGGCTTTGAGAACTGAAATATCCTCTGCATTTTCCAAGCATTGTAGTGCATCTTGGAAAGCATGCGTAGAGAACTCCCTGCTTGCCATTTCCTCGTTAATGGATTTCAAAACACGTTCTTCAACGCAGTCCAACAACTCATAGATATCCGAAAAATACTGATAAAATGTACTGCGATTATATCCTGATTGCTTAGCAATTTCTTGAACGGATATTTTTTCAATTGGTTTTCGGCTATATAAATCACAGAATACATTGATAAAGGTTTGCCTTGTTTTGTCCGTCATTTCAGGCTGCTTCTTCATGATTGGCCTCCATGTTCTGTTCCAGCGATTACACGACAGATCTTAAAAATCTGATGGTTGATGACCATCTGGTAAATATATACAATGACATTATACAACACGTTGTCGGATGGTCAGCAAGGAATAATATGGAATACAGGAGGCGAAGATGAGAATTTTATTTTTCGGTCGAGGTGTCATATCCACCCAATATGCTTGGGCTTTTGAACAGGCAGGGCATACCGTTGAGTTTTACGTTAGAAAAGGGAGAAAAGAAACCTACGGAAGCCATATAGAGCTTGAAATGTGGGACGCACGAAAAGGGAAGCAGCTCATAAAAGAAAGCTGGAACGTCAAGCTGCATGAGGAGTTAAGCTCAAATTATGATCTCATTATTGTGAGTGTCAACACGGAACAGCTTCCAGAAGCTGTACAACTCCTATCAACTGCTGCAGGAAATACCCCTATCCTCCTATTCAATAACATTTGGCAAGATTTGAAATCATCGATCGCACCATTGTGTATGAACCATGTTGTCTTTGGCTTCCCCGGAGCAGGAGGCGGCATCGCGGACAACAGGCTTAGAGGCGGCTTCTTAAAAATGATATTTCTGGAAAAACCACGGGCAGGCACCGAATATATTAACAACCAGGTCAAAAAGCTATTTGAGAGTGCCCATTTTAAAATTAGTTGGATAAGGGATATGCAAAGCTGGTTATGGAATCATTTTGCCATGAATGCGGCTATAGAGACCGAGGTGTTAAGACGGGGAAGCTTTCCAGCACTCATGAATCATCGCGACTCATTCGCAAATGTTGGTAAGCATATGAGGGAAATGACCCCTGTACTGAAAGCACGAGGCGCAAAGAGAGATATGATTTTGCTACTGCTGACTAAGATTCCCCCGGTACTTCTCGGCACGCTTTTTAACAAGGTTATCTTTGCTAAGGGCAGCTTACCACGACTTTTCATCGAATACAACAATAGCAAAGCAGGTTTTGCGATATCTGAAGTTGTGCGAGAAGCAAAAAAGTTAGGCATACCATTACCACATCTTACGATGGCATTTGACAACCCCTAACAGCACAAAGCTATTGAAAATCTCAATTTATAGGCATCTACACTTTCTACATTCAGTCCCGATAGAAAACATTCTCTGGATCAGGCCAACGCGATGCCCTGCATCACTAGGAATTGTCGTGCGCCAGCGAACCAGAACGTCGGGGGGCGAAGCCGGGTTAGGGGGCGATGTGACAGGAAACCCATTATAAGCGAATACTTCTTCATATTCTACAATAGAATAGGTAGATTCCTTTTATTCGAAGCATAAGGAGGGAATTTGAGATGAAATATCTGATTGCCATAGTCGGTTTGCTGGTCGTATTCGGACTGACCTACTTGGCCAGCAATGACCGCGGCCGTATTCGCTATCGGCCGCTGGCGCAAATGATTGTTCTGCAGATCGTGCTGGCGTTTGTATTATTGAATACGACGATAGGCGAGACGCTGATCCGGGGATTTACCACGGTGTTTGAGGCGCTGCTGGACTACGCGGCGGTAGGAGTTAATTTTGTTTTCGGCGGGATCGTGAATGAGGGCGCGACTACACAATTTTTTCTGATGGTTCTGTTGCCGATTGTGTTTATTTCTGCGCTGATAGGCATTTTGCAATATACGAAGATATTACCCTTTATTATCAAATCTATCGGTCTTGCGCTCAGCAAGGTGAATGGCATGGGAAAGCTGGAATCGTATAATGCGGTTGCTTCCGCGGTGTTGGGGCAATCCGAGGTATTTATTTCTGTGAAGAAGCAGTTAGGGAGGTTGCCGGAGCATCGTCTATATACACTGTGCGCTTCTGCCATGTCGACGGTCTCCATGTCTATCGTCGGGGCGTACATGACGATGATCGAGCCGAAATATGTCGTCACGGCGCTTGTTCTGAATCTGTTCGGCGGTTTTATTATCGCATCGATTCTGCATCCGTATACGGTGTCCAAGGAACAGGACATTCTTGAGGTTCACGACGAGCATAAACAATCTTTCTTCGAGATGCTGGGCGAATATATTATGGACGGGTTCAAGGTGGCGATGACAGTTGCCGCGATGCTAATTGGCTTTGTCGCTTTGATTGCGTTAATTAATGGCCTATTCGGAAGCTTGTTCGGAATTACGTTCCAGCAAATTTTGGGCTATATTTTTGCGCCGCTCGCCTTTCTTATGGGTGTACCATGGAATGAAACCGTTGAAGCCGGCAACATCATGGCAACAAAAATGGTGGCGAATGAATTTGTAGCGATGCTTGATCTGTCGACGATGGTAAAGGAGGGCGCAATGTCTGCTCGAACGATTGGCATCGTATCCGTCTTCTTGGTCTCGTTTGCAAACTTTTCGTCGATAGGCATTATTTCAGGAGCTGTAAAGGGGCTGCACGAGAAGCAAGGGAATACGGTTGCCCGCTTCGGCCTCCGCCTGCTGTACGGAGCTACATTGGTCAGCGTGCTCTCGGCGACGCTTGCTGGTTTGTTCCTGTAAGGATTAGAAATTCACAATCGGACTGTACACCATGACTTGGGTGGGGTAGTATCGCCTCCAGAGCGAGGTGAACCTCATGCTAGAAAATAACCTGCCCAAGTTTCGCCACTGGGAGCAGGTTATTTTCTCTAGTTTTACTGGAGGTTAAGCCCGCAGGTTCATCGTCACGGCCGGAGCAACCCAGGCTTTTTCCATATTGAATGACGGCTTAGTGTGTTGGCGCTGCGAGGATCCAATCGATCAACCGACCCGGGCATTGGAAGAGGCATTTCCCAGCTTCTTGGCAAAAAAGAGCTTAACGGGAGCGTCAAACAACCCTCATTCTTCCCCTTTTGCGCTATTGTCGTTATGTTGAATCATCAATTGAAAGAACTTCAGGACGGCCTGAAGCTCCGATTCCGAAAAGACGTTCATTGAATCGATAAACCGGTTCTCGAGGATGACATGCATCATGGCATGAACCTCGAAGATCTGTCGGCCTTTGGGCGTCAGGCTGAAATAGACTTCTTTCTTGTTGTCGTTCATCTGGCTGCGTTTGATGAAGCCTTCCTCCTGCAGCTTGTTGCTGATCTTGGTAATGCTCGCCTTGGATAAATTCATTTTCTCCGCAATGGAAGTATTATTGATAGGCTCATTATGGCCGATGCAGTCGATGGTATGGACGTTGGTTAGATTGGTCGGGAACGAACTCAGCCCTTCCAGCCGGGCAAAATCCGCAAATTTTTCGCTCTCCGTCGCGAAGATTTGCTCGGTCAAATGCGCAAAATGAAGAACTTGGCTGTAAAGCAACCTTTTAAGTCCCTCCGACGAGTTCATACATTCGGTCTCCCCTTTTTGTTTATATGTAAATCAACATAACATACTCCTCCAAAACAATCAAACCGTATCATTCACCCAAACTTCCGATTGACAGCACCCCACATGCAAGTATATAGTTTACTCATTAACAAAATAATTGTTTACTGGTTAACAATATGAGCCGAGGAGGGAATTCTTGTGAATGCTTCCGCAACGATAAGAGAACGCAGAACGATTCGCAAATTCAAGTCCACGCCGGTCGCGCAAGAGCAGATTATTGCCTTGTTGAATAAAGCCGCTAGTTTGTATGAAACCGATGGCACTCCAAGCTGGCGCTGCATCTATTACGATTCCCTGGAATCGCGTCAAAGGCTAGCCGGAAGCATGCTCGCCAAGCTCAAGGAAAGTCGTTTCGGCAAGTTCATCCCCGACAAAATGACCGACTTTTATAGCAAACAAGCCATAGAGATTCCCGCTCACTTGGCTTTCATTACGGAATCCGCCAACACGCGGCGGCAAAGCGACGAGAATTATGCTGCGGTCTGCAGCATCATGCAGAATTTCCAGTTGCTAGGTTGGGAGCAAGGACTGGGCATGCTGTGGTATACGGACCCGCTAATCATGAGCGAGACCTTCTTTAAGGAAATCGGGTTGCAGAACGGGGAGCGTTTTGCCGGGCTTCTGAGTATAGGATACTATGAGAAAGTGCCCAGAGCCCGGAAGAGAACGCCGGCGGAACAGAAATGGACGATGATCGGCGGGGATGACCACCCGCATCCTCACACGAATGCGGACATTTTGCCGTATTCACCGCAATCCATTCTGGGAATGCTGAATGAAGCTGTCTATGCGCCAAATGACGGGATGCGGGAACCGTGGCGTTTTGTCTATGCATCAGGAGGAGACGCGGCTGCCAAGCTTCGCAGTTTACAGGGGAGCTCGTCCACTTCATTCCTGCTTATCGTGGCCAAGGAAGAAAGCGATCTCCACAAGCAGGAAGAGGATTACGCAGCCGTATGCAGTCTGATTCAGAACTTTCAATTGTTGGCCAAGGCCAACCTCTGGCACGTTTACCGAACCATCCCGGAATGGACTTACAGTCGCGAAAAATGTACGCCATTTGGAATTCGGCCTCAGGAACGGATCGTCGCAGTGCTGGAATTCGATGAAGACATTCGTCGCTCGAGCCCCGCATCCACGCCTCCGACGGTGAACGTCACGCAACGTTAGCTGTTTCGAAAGAATCTATAGTCGTAAGCGTCAGATTACGCAAAAAAATCGCCCTTTCTGTAGTGGATATGTGGCAACTTCCATTCTACAAGAGTTGGCTAACTGGACCTACGAATCCTTAGATGACCGTTTCATTTGCCCGAATGGTCGAGTGGTACGCGATGTAAGAAGTACCAGACGAAATAGAGTCGCTCCGGTTTGGAGCAAAGCTTTAAGATCTATGAATGCGAAGATTGCAGCGCAAACGTAAAGTGGAGGTAGAAAGCGTGTTTGGTCACATCAAGGGCAACAGGTCGTTCCGCCAGTTTTCCCTAAGGGGCTTGGAGAAGGTTCACGTCGAGTTCGGGATGGTGGCTTTAGCCCACAACCTCCTGAAAGTAGCAGGCATCCGCTTCGCTGCATGTTTGCAAAACAGACACACAAAAAGGCTGGACGGAAAACTTTACGTTTTCTCGTTCGGCCTTTTTTATTTTGGGGACTTATTGGACAGGCTCGTCAATTACACCATAAAAAAATTCACAGGTGAAAAGTGTCTTTAGGCTTACTGTCTCAATCCCTTAATTTCTTCAACAGATAAGCCCGTTGCCTCCGAAATGGTTTGCAGATCCACACCTCTGTCCAAAAGTCGAATCGCAATTTCTTTACTGGTTTCAGTCTTGACCCCCTCGATCCGGGAATGCTCATCGCTCAGTGCCTTCATTCGAGCATCATAAGCCAAACGCGCCGCCGTATCCTGACTCAAAAACTCTAGCGTATCCATCGCTTTTTTCAGCATTGGCTCCTTCATCGTTAGCACCTCCCAAATTTGATTTATCTACTCCTTTAAGAACAACAGCCAGTTCACCAGTCCGCCTTCTTCAAGCTCTGCCGAATGCTCGCTCAGCTTGGTCAACTCCATAATGTGAATTTCAATGTCATCCACCAGCGTAATTCCGGTACGATCCTCTCGCAAATGAGCTGAAGCCTAAATAATCGCCAATATCCTGCGGATCTGGCGATGTCATCTTCTCGCATACCTCCAGCAATGCCGCATTTGCTGCTGCTCTTAGGTATTTCCCTTAATAATCATACCAAGGAAGGATGATTTATCCCCATATTTCTGAGTAGCTTCCTTGAACAAGGCTACGTCCTTCTCCAAGCCAGCTATTTTATCTTCCGTAGACTTGATTTGCAGCGGCAGTATCTTGAGCAGTCATTAATACAACCTCGCATCTTCTAAGCTCCAGTCACGCACTTCGCCAGATCAGCGACGGGGCATCAAGCTAAAAAATATGTTACTACTTTGCCCGGTCGAGAGGGAGCTGTACTGATTTTGTTGAGATGCTTCCTCTGCAAACGGCGCTAACAGGACATTGAAGAGCTATCCACAGACTCATCATCTTCGTCCGTCTGAGCACCCGAACGAAGCATCCCAGCCGCCAATTCCATGCCGTCTTGGAGTCCCTTCAGGTAGAGCAGCTCCTGAGCAGCCGCCTCATAGCGGTAGTGTCTCTCCTCCCAGACAGCATATTCAGTGCCAGCCCCCATGTCCGATAGTGTGGAATATAGTGACTCGAACGCCTCCTCTTCCTCTCCCCGCAGCTCGCTCAGCACGGGGTCTACCTCCGCTTGGGCAACTATGTCCACCAGCCGCCGCTGGATCGCCTGTCGGAACCACACAGTAATCTTTATAATATTCTCCCCCTTATCGATCACGTCCCGATATGCATGATACCGCTTCAAACGGCCATACAGCGTCGTCCACGCGTCCACCTGGCAACTCTGCGCCTGCACTTCTGAATTTTGAGATAACGGCACACCCCGCGTGAGCGAATGCATCCCCAGCTCATTCAGCTTACTTCTCTCCCACTCCACTATTCTTCGTATTCGATGCATGAATCCACTCCTTTGGTTAGGGTGTAGTCGCCGATGATCTTGACCAGAATGAATGATACCGGACGTTTAATGCGAGAATCGGTTTATTTAATTTTAATGCGATTATCGCATTAAAACAACCCCTACATTTCGTACAATTTGGATGAAATGAGAGGTGTGCAGTAATGAAGCATCGCACAGAACCACCTGGAGACAAAAACATCATTGGTAACCGAGTGACCACCATCCGCAAAGCCAAGGGCATGAAGCAAAAAGAATTCCTCGCCCGGCTTCAGACACTGGGACTGGATATCAGTCCCACCAGTCTGTCCCGTCTCGAGGGCCAGCATCGGCTCGTGCAGGATTATGAAGTGCTCGTCATCGCGCGAGCATTGGAGATTTCTGTGGGAGAGTTGTTGGGGGAGCGAAGCTAGAATAGATTATACGAAAATAATCCGCCCAGCTTAGCGCCAAGGTGCGCATTATTTTCTTCAAAAGCGCGATAGCAGTTCCTGTCCAGATGACGCTGCGTATCACAACGCAAACCTCTTTTTTACATACGCGATGGTTTGCTTGTTGGTAATCAAATAGCTGATTTCTTCTCTCAAGAGCCTGCCTGGATTAGATAGCCAGTTGTGCGAACCAATGAATAGAAGGCTATCGTCCACCAAGAGCACTTTGGTATGAAGAGGCGGCATGTAGACCAGGTTGGTGTCTAACTCATCATACAACCTTTGCAGAGCGACTTTAATGGCTTCCTTATTCTTAAAGCTGTAATTATCTCTATCGACGATCTTGTCGATCTCTTGAAGAGTCAGCTTGGAATTCGTGTAACCGAAACGTACTTTGACATCGACTTCCCGTTCCATCGCTATACGTAGCAATGAGAAGAACGTCTCGTCCATGACATTGCTGTTCACCCATGGCGAGACAATGCCGAGCGAGCTTCGGCACCATTCCATCGCTTTCAGCATCAACGCATGGTGTTTTCTAGGATTCAGGAGCACATTCGCATGGAGAAGCTCGTTCATTGACTCGATGAATCTGTCGTCCACCCCGCTCAGCTCGTGCTTATCCTCGTACACCGTATACGCCTCTTGACGATGATCTGCATACTTGGGGTTCTCATAGTCCTCATTATACAGACTATATATGGCTCCATGGGTTTGAATCATATGGATGGCTTTTTCTACATAATTCCCACTCTCGAGACCCGCCTCGATGTTGCCTACCCAGATGAATTGTTCCTTTGCTCTGGAGAAGGCGACATTGAGTAAATTCGGTTTACTGCCAATGACGTAGGAAAGACCTTTGCTCTTCAGGTGCACTCCATCAATGACCGAGCTAAAGAGAATAAACCGCTTCTCTTTCCCCTGAAACGTATGAACCGTTCCTACATCAACACCTGCAATGCTTCTCTTGAGTTGCTCCGCCTGGGATGAAAACGGAGTAATAATTCCGATATCCTGAACCGCGTTATTTCCATATCTCCCAACGAGTAGATCCACCACCTTTTTGCAGGCAGCAATCTCCGAATTATTGTGATGAGAGCTCATCTCCTTTACACCGCGAATGTCCAACGCCACCATATTAGCCCCGAAAAGCTTGTTCGAATTGTCCTCTTGCTTCAGTACCAGCATGTTATGATAGACGTGAAAATTGGAAAAACGCATGATGCTAGCCTCGCAACGACGATGCTCGGTAAGAATGATCCCCTTCTTCTTTGTGCCCATGAACTCATAGAATTCACTGCCGCGATCCGCATACTCCTGAACGCTATTCTTGAGCACACAAATGCGATCATGAAGCTCTTTCTGAACATCGCTCTCTTCAATCAAGTTTTGAGTAAACGGACGCACCGGTTCAAGCTGCTCGGGGTCGCCGACGATAACCGCCTTGCGTGATCGGTACAAGGGAGCACAGAGGTAATGAGGCATGATTTGCCCTGCTTCATCCACGAACAATGTGTCAATCAAGCCACGGAGGGGCTGCAATAGCTTCTCCGAGAACGAGTGCAGCGTTGTTGTCGCAACAGGAAAGCAAAGGAAGAAAGATTCCCAGATCGCGCGTATGCCGCTCTCATACTGATCTAACCTTTTGCCATTCTCGCTGTAAAAAGATTTGAACCACCGCTGCGACTCCCCCACTTTATTCAGATTGTGCACGATCTCCGCCCGATACTTGATGACATACTGTTCGTTCACAGCGAGCGCCTGCTCGAATAGTTTTCTTCTCAACCGAACAATAACAGGCGCGTTCGCCAAATCATAATAAGAGCTTGACGTCAACGGCTCTTCCCTGCACAACGTACTCTTCAGGTCTGACTCTCGTTCTTGCAGAAGCATTAAGTTGTGCAACCGTTGCTCAAGCCCGGTCCGGATCGCTATCAGATTCTGCAGCTCATGATCGATCGTATAAAGATGGCTAATAATGGTGGATAACTCGGCATCGCAATCGAGCAGCATATCTTCCGACTGTTGTAATCGACCTTGTAAGCTCTGTAGCTCCTGGTTAAGCGCCTCTATGCGAGCTTCTTGAATGTAAGCCAATGTCGGATTATCCTTGAAGAAACGTCTGCGTGCAGGAAGAAAAAATAATAGTCTGTAAGGGAATGCAGTCCATCTCGTAAACAGCTCCTTATCTCCATATGCCTGCCGCCGCTTTTCTTCCCCTCGCTCCAGCTCCAGCTTTAGCTGACGGATGAGTTCCTGAAGCTTGGTGATTTCCACCTCTTTTTCTTGCTTATTTAGAGCATACTTTTCCTGGTTAATTACTAGATGGTTCAAGTTGTCACCCGTTCGTTCCATCTCATTCTTGCATTCCGCTAGGGCAGCAAGAATCTCTGTCTGATCCCCCAGGTCTCCTCTCTCCAAGCACATTTGAAGCTGCTCCTGGAACACGTTAATCCTTTGATGAATCTCCTCCAGAAGGGACAACGAAGCAACAAACTCATTGCGAAGATCCAAATTTTGCAGAGCCGCAACCTCAGCATGCTGTAAACCTTTTATAGTTCCCTCTAACTTCTGCGCTATAAACGCCGTCATATTCGCCATATTTCCCAATCGTGCGCAAAAGGCGCCTTCCTTCTTTGAATCCATCGCCGATGCTGGATGGCCTCTATCCTCATGCTCTGTTGTCATCGAACTGTCTTCTTCAAGAGCATTCGCAAATGCGTATCCTTCACCCTCGTCTTCCTCAGTCTCAACCTTATTACCATGAATGTCAGCGAGAGCCAAGACCTTATTTAAGAAGGGGACCTCTTGCATTAATTCAATCCCAATATTGTCCACTGCTTTATTGTTGGTGCTCGTAATCACCATGGAGTAGGGATTTTCCCCCGCGAGCGGAGATTGATAGTAGGCCCGGATCTGACCCTTCTCCTTAAGCTGCCAAGGCTCATCCCACACCTGTGTCAACAAACGAGCTTTCTTGACCATGGAATCCGCGATGATTTCCTTAATCAACGTCGTCTTGCCGGTACCAGGGGGGCCATTCACTGCAAGTATAGCTGCATGAGGGGCAGACTGCATAATTCTCCACTGTTTGAAATTTATCGGGTAGTCGGCAGTATAGCTTCCAAGATGATACTCTGTCTTTGTTGGTTCTGACGAATAGTCAACCGCGTTTTTATTGCCGAATACATACTGATTCAGGAGCGTAGACGGAGAAGCCGAATGTCTTGCCATGAGACGCTCAATTTCCATGCGGAATATAGACTCCTTCACTTCATCCCACATTTCTTTGGTTACGAATAACCACCTCGCCATTAACCAACCACGATATTCTTTCACATCCAGCAGACTTGCATGCTTCCAGTCCTGCACTCCCTCGCGTAGGCATTGGTCGATTAGTTCGATAATGTGTGGTAGTTGGGGAGACGTAATACTATCGATTTTAGTGCATAACTGCTGGTAAGTTTCCGAAGCAATCATTCGCACATCCTCAACCGGACATTGGTATGCTTGTGCGAGCAGAATCTCCAGGCTTGCCCGGTTCATAACAAAAGAAACGACTTGCAACGCATCGTCGGTTAAAGTGCAGGTAAATGTAATCACCGGCCTGACGATACGTTGCTTCTTGGCATTATGTAGATCCTTTATAAGCAATGGATAGCAAATCGTAAATTCTTCTTGGGAAAGCAGTTGTTCGATATATTCCTTTCCATTGTCACGATTGTCCGGATACCGGAACGGCAACTGAGCAATAAATTCCTCAACGCCCATATCCCGAGACAGCAGCCTGTCAATCCACGGTTCCCATTTGCCGCGCAGCTCATGGGAAGCTTTCTTGATATCAGGATAGCACTCTAACTTCTGAACAAGAGCACGCTTTTGTTTTTTGTTCAACATGTTTGTGATAGCTTTTAGATTGCCCAGAGCTGACTCTGGCAGATGGTCTCCATCTACGGAGCTCAGAGACGCATTCAGGAACCTGGAGTAGTCTTCATACCTGATAAAATATTGCAACACACTCTTCAATTCAGCGGACATAACAGAGCCCCTTCAGTTTTATTTTCAAGGACAGTCCGACCAACAATATGTAACCCTTGTTGTCGTGTAGTCAAAGATCGCCCCACTTTGTCGAATATTGTAAATTATATCAAACTAGTATTAGATTGAGTAGCTTAAGATAAAAAAGGATAGATCGTACAATTGGATCATACCTTTTACAGGTGGCTCTCCTTTTTGGGGCTACACGGGGAATGTACGGGGCGAACTTATATTCAATTTTCAATGTAAGGCGAGGAGCTTTGTCCCTCTAAGCCGTTTCATTTGGGATTCATTTTTTCATGAGCAAGTTCGCCAAATATAAAGTTGTCACCATTTTGGAGCTTATTATGAAACAGCCTACAAATAAGGAACAAGACATTCTTCTGTAAACTCATTAATAGTCGGATTCTTACTTAACTTTTTGAATAGTCGAACAAGAGCGACTTGGAACTAAAATAGAGACATCCTAACCTCGTGCTACACAATCGTCCCAAGTAATTGCTGTAGAATCCAAAAATTAAAGCTCAAGCGCCAACAGTGCCTGAGCTTCGTATGATAGACACACAGCACTCCACATGACTTGACTGTCGGAATGAGTGATCACTAAAGAAAGAATGGGGTTGCAATTAATACTATATATGGCAACCAAAACATCCATCTTCTTAATTTTAGTAGGCTGATAAAGTCCTTTAAAGATGGGTTAGAAAAATTTGTGGATATACCGTCGCCAGGAATTTTCACTAAATCACCGGTTAGGAAATCATTAATGGATTTCTCTATTTCAATAGATTTTTGGATGTATTTTTGTTGAAGAATTCTGGTGCCTGCTTCCAACATAAAGAACAATACAGCAACTAATGCGGCCAGATAGTACATTGTTACTTCATTTTGTTTATAGCCATAGGCTACGATTGCGGCCCAAAAACCAATTCCCATCGTTCTTATTTTCCAAGCATTTTCCCCGAAGCCCTTCGATAAATTTTGATATGTCTCCCATGCTTTAATAAGCACACCAATCACTTTTTCATCCATCACCAAAGTCTCCTCAATCGTTCCACGTTAGTATCAGATATATAACGGGAATGATTAAATATTGCTGTACAGAAATGCCTTACTTGATTATCTACAAATTCCGAAAGATCTGCGCTATGATCAGTGTAATTTGATCATGATTAACTTGATTCATGAATGAACACTCCCTATTTTAAGATGGTGTAGAAGCTTTTTTACGACAAACTGCGCGTCCGTCCCCACCCCCCTTAATGTGGCAGAAGCAAAGGACCGCTGTCCTTCCAGCCCAACATAATATAGTCCCGGAACAAGGCTTATACCTGCTTGATGTACCGGCCTTCCTTCCGTGTTCAGAGCGCCAATCGCTTGAAGATAGGGAAGGCAAGGCCGGTACCCTGTTGCAAAGATTACCGTATCCACCGCTTCCTTTGTCCCGTTCGCCCAAAAGACCCCCTCATCATAAAAGGATGTAAACATCGGTTGTTGATCCGGTTTCCCTGCCAATACCTTCTCTTTGTACCCGCCCGAATCAATTACTGAACCTGAACTTGGTGCAGTTTTCCCGAATCGCCAAAATGGAAACGAGTCAAATCCAATCGTTTTCACCCAAAAATGCAAGTCCTGCCCTAACAGCATCGATTTCATAAATTGAACTGGTCGCAATACGGCTAAAGATGTATGGCTGACTTCGGCCAGTTCGACGCCAATCTGAACGGCAGAATTCCCACGACCTACAACCAGCACACGCTGATTGATAAATGGCTCTGAATTTCGATATTCAGCGGAATGAAGGATACGGCCTTGAAACGACTCCTGCCCGGGTATCGCTGGCGTATAGGGAGTGTGAAATGAGCCAGTCGCATTAATAATGGTCTTTGACCGAAACGTATCCCCTGCCATCGTTCGGACCATAAACCCGTCTCCATCCTTTTCGACCAATGTCACGCGTTGATTGATTCTAACCGGCAATTGGAATTTTTCCTGGTAATATTTTAAGTACTGAATAACTTCATCTCGCCTTGGATAACCGTTCGGATCACCCGGAAATTTCAAATGCGGCAAGGATGAGAAGCGTGCTGGTGAGAATAGTTTGAGGCTATCATAATAAAGCGGCCACGAACCGCCGACCTCATCACTCGCCTCCATAATCAGGAATCGAAGTCCTTTCTTCTGTAGATGATAACCGGAAGCAAGCCCCGCTTGCCCCCCTCCAATGACAATCGTATCAAGTTCTGCATTCACATTAAGCGCCTCCATATTAATTGCATTTTGCAAGTATTATTCAAAAAAAATCACCCTATGGGTGTGGAACAGCATGAGCTTGATTTCGACATGGCTTCATTTAAAAGCTTAATGGAACGAATAACGGTTTCTTTTTCAAAATCGTTCAAGTTGGAGAACACTTCATTTAAATAAGCATTCATTTGTTGGTCAATAATAGTAGCCACGAACTTACCTTCCATGGTAAGCGAAAGCAAATAAACCCTACGGTCATTTGGATCGGGCGATTTCTTTACCAAATTCATTTTAATTAACGATTGGATTTGTCGGCTAAAGGTTGTAATATCCGTTCCCAACGCCTCAGCAACCTGTTGAATCGACGGTTGATGTTGACGATCGATCTCGTAAAGTATATGGCTTTGCACTAATGAAATATCATGCCCGCCAGCGGAGCAACAGTTTTTATTCAGAAATCCAAAACGGCGTGTCATGATTTGAAAAAGTTCACGAGTATTTTCCACTCTGGCCTCACCTCATAGTTAATTTATACATCAATTAATTGCAAAATGCAAGCATTATGAATAAAAACCACTCCAATGAGTGGTCGTCTTTCTTGCTTATTTATCAGGATATAATGTTTGCAGAGATTCTCTTTGCGATGGCTTAATATCTATAACTTGGCGAATGCTCTTTGCTTCGGCCACCGCTTCGTCAATCGTTCTACTCAAGCCTAGCGTAAGTAAAGTGCCTACAGCTACTGTACCCGTTCTCCCTTTCCCTCCGCCACAATGAAAAGCCACTTTCTTATTTTGGCGGAAAGCTTCGGTGACGGCCTGGATTGCTTGCTCAAAGGCTTCTTCTTGTGGTCCGCTAGCATTATCTGCTAACGGAATTTGAATCCATTTCGAATTAGCCGCTGGATACGCACACTCCGTCGCTTCGCCTCTCAAATCCACAATCACTTCAATACCTTCATTTTTCACCATGGATTCTACATCAGTTGCTGCACCCATAAAAATTTTATCAGGAATCAATGCATGGTAGTTTTTTTCTGAAGACATGGTTGTACTCGAATTCAGAATCTTAGTTTATTCAAAACACTATCCTCTAATGCGATATGCATTCATTTGAGCCTGTTATCCCCTTATTTTCCTTCTTTAACAAACTGTTCAACACGTCTTCTAATGGCGTCACGGACACTGCGGAACTGATTCAAAATTTCTTCATCCGTTCCCGTTGCTTTGGCAGGGTCATCGAAGCCCCAGTGCCATTTGATGACGTTTTTGTTGGAAATCACAGGACAATGCTCGTCAGCATGACCACACAGGGTGATTACGTAATGAGCACGATTCAGCACCTCCGGGTCAATGACATCGGAGGAATGGCCGCTAATGTCCACGCCTGCTTCCTCCATGACCTGAACAGCTCTTGGATTCAAGCCGTGAGCCTCCAGCCCAGCGCTTTTCACTTCATACTTCTCCCCGCCTAACGACCGCAAAAAGCCGTCCGCGATTTGACTTCTGCACGAATTTCCGGTACACAAAAAATAAATGAGTGGTTTGTTCATAAAGGCTCCTCTTTTAGTTATGGATTAGGATATTAACCAGAGCCATACAGATAGCCCGGTTAATGTAATAATCAAAGTCGGAATTGTCAACGCGATTCCAATCTTAAAATAATAGCCCCACGAAATTTTCACGCCTTTGCGCGCCAGCACATGCAGCCAGAGCAGCGTGGCAAGTGAACCGATGGGTGTAATTTTGGGCCCCAGGTCCGATCCAATCACGTTCGCATAAATGAGCGCCTCACGCAAAATCCCCTCGGTTTGCGTTTCCTGGATAGCCAATGCATTAATCATCACCGTCGGCATATTGTTCATCACCGATGACAATAATGCGGCGATCAACCCCATGCCGAGCGTTGCCACATACAGTCCTTGATCGGCCACCGACTGGATGACCTCACTTAAGCGATCCGTTAGCCCTAAATTACGCAAGCCGTATACTACGACATACATGCCGATGGAAAAGACAACAACTGCCCAAGGGGCTTCTTTAATTAATCGCTTTGTTTCAACTGCTGGGCTTTGTCGGGCAATGCCAATGAAAGCAATAGCTGCTATACCTGCGATGACGGAAACCGGCAGATGAATAAACTCACTGAGCATATAGGCAGCCAGTAGAATCGCTAAAATGATCCATGAAGCGCGGAACATTCGTTGATCTTTAATGGCTTCCTTTGGCTGCTTCAAGCTGGCCGTATCATAATGCCTAGGGATGCTCTTTCGGAAAAAGAGGTACAGAACGGCAATGCTCGCACAGAGCGCAAAAACGTTAGGCACGATCATCCGGCTCGCATATTCTACAAATCCAATTCCGAAAAAATCAGCAGATACAATATTGACCAAATTGCTAACGACGAGCGGCAACGAAGTCGTGTCTGCAATAAAGCCACTGGCCATAATAAAAGGAAGGATCATACGATCATCGAACTTCAAAGCTCTAACCATGGCTAAGACAATTGGAGTTAGAATCAGAGCTGCACCATCATTTGCAAAAAAAGCCGCAACCGCCGCGCCAAGCAGAATCACGAGAATAAACATCATTGTTCCATTCCCGCGGGCAATCCGTGCCATATGCAGTGCAGCCCATTCAAAAAATCCGATCTCATCAAGAATAAGGGAGATTAGAATGATCGCCACGAATGCCAGTGTCGCATTCCAAACAATAAGGGTTACATCTCTTACATCTCCAAAGCTTACAACGCCTAGCAGCAGGGCAAGAACAGCTCCGCCTGAAGCGCTCCAGCCGATGTTTAATCCCTTCGGCTGCCAAATAACAAAAAGTAAGGTCAATAGAAAAATGAGTATCGCCAAATAAAACATATGCATCCTCCCAAATTACGTACAGCAATCATTGGCTTCACAAACGGTTGAATCAATCAGCGACGCTTGCGAGGGAATTTCCTTTAGAAGCTCCAAAATATAAGGCTTGTCTTCCAGACAGAGCGAGTAATAAACCCATTGTCCCCTGCGAGACTCTTTGACAAGTCCTCCGTCCCTTAGCTTGCGCATATGTTGACTGATATTCGGCTGGCTTGTTTTCAAAATGTCTACGATTTCACACACGCAGAGCTCCTTTACTTGCAGCAAGGCGACGATGGTTAGTCTGTTTCGGTCCCCCAACAGCTTCAAGATATCCGCTACTTCTTCCAGCTTGCTCATATGCCTCACTCCTTTAAGTCACGGGAATGTCCATCCCTTTCCCCGCGCTTTCGACCACAACATGCTTCCACCATAGATCTTGGCAAAAGCCTCTGCCATTTGACTTCGGCAACGATTTTGCCCACAAAGGAAATAAATCCGTTTGACTTCACGTTTCATTTTCCCACACTCCTTCGGCGCTTGTAAATAGTCATATAATTATTTACTTATTTCTTTCTTGATCATATACGCAAAATGTTATCGCAGTGTCAACACTTTAAAAAAATTCCCTTTCGAGCAATGTACGGGATGAAATGTATCGTTGCCTCTCACATGTTGCAGTGAGAAGTCATTTCCTCTGCCTTTCATCTCAATGCACAAAAAGTAGTGGAGCACGATTCTTGCTGAATCATATTCCACCACTTAAACTTCTTCTATTGGATAGGTCTACTACCATGTAATCATTCTGTGCAGATTTGAATGGTTCTCTTTAACGTGATTCATGAGATGTCATAGCGTCAGCTTTCGTTGCATGAACGGTGCCGAACGGATGCTCCGGCGGAGCGTAAATGACATATACTCTAAGGGGGCTATTTCCGGTATGGGTTAGATTGTGCCACCTTCCGGCAGGAACCATAATGGAATAATGATATTGGACTTCTTTTCGACATCACAAAAACTCCCATCATGGTTAAAGTAGAATTTTTGTTTTTTCTACTGTCTACTATGATGGGAGCATATCACCGGTTCCAGCATCTTCTTCCTTTTATTTGCGTCGAATAAATTAACATCAACAGCCCCCAAACCCTGCTGTATCACTCCGATTTCACAGGCTGTCATATAGCCCATAAAACCTTATATATCAAGACATCTCAGCCATCTGTTCCATTACGAACAAGCAAAGCGACATTTTCCACATGACTCGTCCACGGAAACATATCCACCGGCTGTACCTCCACAGTCCGGTACCCCCCATCCTCCAGCGCCCGCAGGTCGCGGGCCAGGGTTGATGGGTTGCAGCTCACATAGACGACCCGCTCTGGGCGCATGGTCAGGATCGTATCCAGCAGCTCCTGGTCGCAGCCCTTGCGCGGCGGGTCGACGACGATGACGTCGGCGGCGATCCCTTCCTCCCGCCAGCGCGGGATGACCACCTCTGCCGCCCCCGCCTCGAATTCCGCATTGGCTATGCCATTCAGCGCAGCGTTGCGCTTGGCATCCTCGATCGCCTCCGGCACAATCTCCACTCCGTATACCCTGCCCGCCTGCCGTGCGAGGAACAGCGAGATCGTTCCGATGCCGCAATACGCATCAATAACCGTCTCCGAGCCGCTCAAGCCCGCATACTCCACCGCCTTGCGATACAGGGCCACCGTCTGCAACGGGTTAACCTGATAGAAGGAGCGTGCCGAGATCGCGAAGCGAATGCCATCCAACTCGTCATAGATGACCTCGCTGCCCCATAGCACCCTCGTCTCATCGCCGAAGATGACATTCGTTTTGCGCGTGTTGATATTTTGCACGATGCTCGTCACCTCAGGCAGCGCCGACCGAATGCCCTGTATCCATTCCTCCAGCCGTGGAATGCGAGGGCTGTTCGTGACCAGCACAATCATCGTCTCGCCACTTACGAATCCGCTGCGCACCATCACATGGCGCAACAGTCCGCGGCCGCTCTCCTCATCATACGCACTAATGCCAAGACGGCGCCCGAGCTCCTTCACCTGACGAACCGCCTCATCATTGCGCTCATGCTGGATCAGACATTCATCCATATCGATGATGCGATGACTGCCGCGCGCATAGAATCCGCCGATGAGCCGCACTTCCTGCTGCTCTTCGCCCGCGCCTATCCCTTGGCCGCCCCCCATTCGCTCATACGGACGCGGCTTAGCTGCCGCACGGCCACGTCTTCCTCGCGCCTCACCCGCCTCGCGCCTCCGCCCGTCCTGCTGACCGCCATCGACACCGCCCATCGACACAGCACTAGCGCCTGTCCCTGTCATACCGATCGGCACCTGCGCCTTGTTGCGGTAACGCCATGGCTCCTCCATGCCGATCGTGTCATGGATCGTCATCGTCTCTACCGGCAGCTTGCCGATCCGCTGCAGGCTGTCGATGACATGCTGCCGCTTCCAGCGCAACTGCGCCTCATAGCTCATATGCTGTAGCTGGCAGCCGCCACATTGCGCATAGATCGCACATGGAGCAGCTACGCGGTCCGGGCTCTCCTGCAGCGTCGTGAGCAGCTTGGCGTAGCCGTACTGCTTTTTGACCTTCAGCACCTTCGCCTGCACCTGCTCGCCCGGCAACGCCCCTTGTATAAAAAGGGTAAAGCCGTCCACACGGCCTACCCCTTCGCCCTCATGCGTCAAGCCGATAATATCGGTGATGACGACATCATTTTTTTGTACAGGTATGCTCATCCTACTGCTCCGTTCTATTGCCAAGTTAAACCGCACGATATTGCTCTATAGTGTATCATCCCCAGCCTCTTGCCGAATATGACGGCCCCTTCGCCCCCTGCAAGGAAGCAAGCTCCCATCAGCGGTAAGAGGAATCGCCCGATTCATCGACAATGATCGGCAGATGCGATGGAAGCACCTTGAATACCCCTGGCAGATTGCCTCCGTACTCCCCATCCAGGTTAATCTGAACATAATCCGGTGTTGTTACCGTCATCTCATCCGTGCGGAAATGAATGACATGCGGATCGTTCAGATGCTCGCCGCGCAGCGCTAACGTGGCAATTCGAATAAATTCAGCCAGATTGCACTTGCGCAGCACGATGACATCGAACAGCCCGTCATCCAGCTTCGCCTCTGGCGCCAGCTTCTCGAAGCCGCCCACAGAGTTGCTGTTGCAGATCAGGAACAGCATAATCTCCTCATGGATCGTCTCAAAGCCATTGCCTTGAATGATCAGCTCCGTCGGACGCAGGCGGGTCATCTTCTCCAGACCCTTCATGTAGTACGCGAGCTGTCCAATCATCGTCTTCAGCTTGCTTGGCACCTCATAGGTCAATTCCGTCAGCGACCCGCCACCCGCAATATTAATGAAGTAACCGTTATTCACCTTACCCACATCCAATAGCCGGGTATACTGCTGAATGATGAGATCGCAGGCATATTCCCAATGCTTCGGAATCCCTAGCGCCCTGGCGAAGTCATTGGTCGTGCCCAATGGCAAAATACCGAGCGGCGGACGCCTCTCCTGCTCCGCCATTCCGTTAATGACCTCATATAATGTGCCGTCGCCGCCCGCGGCAATGATCATATCGAACCCGCGTTCGATCGCCTCCGTGGCCGCCCGCGTAGCATCCCCCTCGCCAGTTGTCGCGTGGCAGCTCGTCTCGATGCCGCCCATCTCCAGACGCTGCAGGATGTCCGGCAGCCGCCGCTTCATCTCCTCGCGCCCTGAGGTCGGATTATATATTAATCGCGCCCGCTTATATTCCATGATCGCACACTCCTCATTGCCCATCCCTATATTCCGATGCGTTACACCTACCGCTGATCTCTACCTTCAAGCTAAATGCTCATCCTGGGCATATACACGCTGAAGCCAGCTCTCGATCTGCTGCTCCATCCAACGGGTAACATACGGGTGCGGCAGCAGCGATTCGCCATTATAGCGATAATCCAGACCGCCCAGCCGCTTGGGAATGACATGATTGGTAAAATAACCGCTGCTGAGAAACAGCGGCGCTACCAGCACCGCTTGCCCTGGATGCTTGCGCTGCATCGCCCTCAGCACACAGGCTGCCTGATCAGGCAGCAGCATCGCCGTCTGCGCCGCGGCAAAGCCGCCCAGCTCACGCACCTGCTCCGCCAATTGGCTAAGCCCATGCCGCCATCGCTTATGGAACACCGGCTCCTTGCTGCCGTGACCGATCAGCAGCAGTTGCTCCTGCTGGGGCTCCACAGACAGCTCACGGATGTTCTCATACAGGATTTGCGCAATGTAGGGGTCATTGTCGATGGGCATCCCATACTCTACCTTGGCGCGGCGGACAGTGAAGGTACCCAGCTCTCCTTCTCTAATCTCAGACACCCTTGGTTCTCCGAATCCTTGGCCGATGTCATCGACATGCGTGCTGCCCGAAGAGACGAAGAGCGGCAGTACATACAAGTCGGTCACGCCCGCAGCCTCTAGCTCATCTACGCCATCCTGAATAAGCCGCCCCTCCACAATCTCCAGAAATGCCGATACGACGGGCAGCGGCTGCGTCAATTGCAGGCTGGCTACCGCCTCATCAATTCGCCTCACCCATTCGTTCTCCCTGGAGCCATGGCTTATGACCAGCACACCCGCCTTCACCACGTCAGGACTCCAGTCGTTCCAGAGCCAGCTTGTAACCGTCGTTGCCGTAGTTCAGGCAGCGCTTGACCCGAGAGATCGTTGCCGTGCTCGCGCCCGTCTCTGCCTCAATCTGGCTGTAGGTGGAGCCCTTGCCTAACATACGCGCTACCTCCAGACGCTGGGACAGCGACTGAATCTCATTGACCGTACACAAATCATCAAAAAATATATAACACTCCTCCACTGTCTTCAGCGTTAGCACCGCCTCAAACAACTGGTCGATCGCCTTATCGTTCAGCTTCTTCAATTGCATCCGCTAATTCACCCCTATATAAGCGTGAACACAGCTTACGCGACTTGTTGCTGCCGCCTGCTGCGCTCCGCATCCAGCCCAGGGTCCCCCGTATCCGGCTTCGTTAGCCAACGGTTCCTCTCCCAAGGCTCACCTTCAGATTTCCTTCTTTACATTGTATAAGCAATACCTATATTTTTCAACCATTACCGTATTCACGCTTTACAGAGAAAAAGGAAATCAAAACCGCAAACCGGGCATCCGTCCAAACCTTATGTTAGCCTACCACATAGATTAGTATCAGGGTGGCTATGCCACTGCCATGCAGCAGGGCATAACCGGATTTTTTCACAGCACTCGGATACGGATGGATCGTCGCCGCGTCACACCTGTCTGTCACTACGACTTCATTCCGTATTTAAAATTTTGCACAAAGGTCGTGATCTGAAGTGAAGTATCGTTACCCGCACGCTCACCGTACTTATAATGGCCGGGATCAGATGGGGCAGACATCCGCCTTTCCCGGTCTCTCCGGCCCCTCTGGCGGCCCTCTGTCCCCTGAAGGCGGAGACGTTGGCTTTGGGGCAGCATCTGGCAGCACCTCGCTCATTCCCAGCGAGAGCAAGGGTCCCTTCTCCCTCGACAAGCTAAATGACATCAAGGGCTTTATCGATCGCATGGGCGGTATTGACGGCATCGTCAGCACGATGGGCAAGGTGCAAAAGATGGTCTCCAGCTTTCAGCAGATGGCTCCGATGTTCAAGCTCATTATGGGCACCTTCGGCAAAGGAGCTACAACGACCGCATCAGACGATGAAGAATGGGTCGAGCCGATACGGAGAACACGCCGCAGACGTCGTCCCAGAGGCACCGGCACAGCTCGCCGTCCATCCGGCACAAGACGACGCAATGCAGGCCGCAGCGGCAACAGGAGACGTCGAACCTCCAGCCGCTAGCAACAGAGTCCCCTCTACATTTGCATCATGATGGCGCGTTTCCTTGTGCCACATCATACACCCAAAAGAAGCTCTCCCGAACACCCACAAGGCGTTCGGGAGAGCTTCTGATCTGAGGCTAACGTATCGCACCTGCCAGCCGAACTATGATACAGCCAACTGCGAACTCATCCACATGATGCGCTAGCACTAGCGCCATCTAGCACAACACAGCATTACACGTACACAGCTCATACACGACAATTCACAAGCCATGCTGCCTAGAGATCGCCCGACCTTACAGCCAGATCCACTCAATCAGCTTGAACAGCACCCCGCCCAGCACCATCGAGATCGGGATCGTAATGACCCACGCAATGACGATGCGACCAGCGACCGACCATTTCACACTGGAGAAGCGCTTGGCGCTGCCTACCCCGAGAATCGAGGACGTAATGGTGTGCGTCGTACTGACAGGGAAGTGCGTTAACGTCGCTGTCAAAATAACCGCCGCAGACGCAGCATCCGCCGCGAAGCCGTTAATCGGCTCAATCTTGAAGATTTTCGTTCCCATCGTCTTGATGATCTTCCAGCCGCCCACCGAGGTACCTAGCGCCATCGCCGTAGCCGCAGACAGCTTGACCCATAGCGGAACATCCAGATTATCCTGCACCTTGGCCGCGACGAGGGCAAAGGTGATAATCCCCATTGCCTTTTGCGCGTCATTGGTGCCGTGCGTGAACGATTGGAAGGCCGCCGTGAAAATCTGGCCTGTACGGAAGCCCTTGTTGACCAGATGTGGGCTGCTGTTGGCGAAGATTTTCTTCAGTAACCACATCACTGTAAAGCCGAGCGAGAAGGCAATCAGCGGTGACAGAATCAAGCCTTGAATAATGCTGGTGAACCCTCCGCCATTAATGCCCGCGATTCCCGCAGCTCCGATAACTGCACCAGCGAGCGCGCCAATCAGCGCATGAGATGACGACGACGGGATACCGAACCACCATGTCAGCAGGTTCCATATAATCGCTGCCACCAGCGCCGCAATAACGATCTGCTCGCCGTGCACTAGTGTAGTCGGATCAGCTACACTGCCTCCGATCGTCTTCGCAACGCCAGTGAAGGTCAGCGCTCCGACGAAGTTCATGCTGGATGCCAGCAGAATCGCAACCCTTGGAGATAGCGCTCTGGTGGATACAGACGTAGCAATCGCATTGGCCGTGTCATGAAATCCGTTAATAAAATCAAACGCCAGAGCCAGGAATACAACAATACACATAATGATAAAAACTGAATCCATAAATGGTTGCCCCTCGCTTTTAGCTGTTTCTCATAACAATTGATTCCAGCATATTAGCGACATCTTCACAACAGTCCGTTGTCTGCTCCAGCCGCTCGTAGATTTCCTTACGCTTGATCAGCTCAATCGGGTCCTTCTCCGTAGCGAACAGGCTTTTCACACAGACGCGCAGCAGATCATCCGCCTGATTCTCCAGCTCGTTGATCGCAATCGCCGGTTCACGGATCGCCAGCAGCTTCTTCTCGCTCAGCAGATAGATCGCCTTCTTGATCTGATGAGCGCTGCGCACCAGATTATCTGCGAATAGAATGACATACTCATCCGGCTCCTGAATCTGATACATCTCGAATCGGGACGCGCACGCCTCGATGCCATCCAGCACATCATCCAGCAGTGTCGTCAGCGCCATAATGTCCTCACGCTCGATCGGGGTGATGAACGTTTTGTTCAGCTCGATCAGTACCGTATGTACATACCGGTCACACTTGGATTCGAACTCCTTCATTTCCTTGGCGAATACCGTCACATCTTTCAGATTCGCTACATTTGCCGAAAAATGTTCGACAGCTTCGACAATCGTATCCGCCATGTCCTCAAGCGTCTTGAAAAATATATTTTTTTTCTTCTTCACCTTCAGAAATCCCCTTTGCAGTGAGCATAGAATAAATTTTCAGCATAAAATATCGGCAGATCTTTCCTGTTGCCAAGCTAACCAGCCGAAACTTATCTTAACATACTTTAAACTATATTTGTTAAGCCAGTGTCAACGCCAGCTAAAAATTTTCTGTGAATTTCGAGTTTTCCCGACAAGTGTCAACGCAGTGTAAACTTTTTATTAACACCTAAAACAGAGATTTACAATATTATTTCCTTGTTTTTACACCAAACGAACAAATCAATGCCCTGTCCATCAGCAGAAGGCAGCGCTACAAGCTGCTCCAGAATAACAAAAAGGCGCAGCATGCTGCACCTTCATTGTGTGCCAATCTCTCTGTCCCTATCCATAAGTAACATGATCCTCAAACGATGGGGTGAGAGGAACGATATGGTAATACGTCTTCCCAGGTATAAATGGCAGCTCCTGACCATCCTTATACAGCCGAATAATATCATCACTTGCCCTTGCCCATTCGCACTCCACCATCCGCCCTTGCTGGAACAGCATCGCAGGCCCGCCGCTATCCAGATCTACCGACAGTCGCCCCACATCATCGAGTGTCCGATGCTTCGTACCGAGCACAACCAGATTCGTAGCGCTTAGCTGCTCCTCGTTGTTGAGATCGATATGCTCTTCCTTGTTGACGAACCGGTAATACAACTGCTTTTGGTCGTCATAGGTATAGGATACCCGGTAATTTTTCAGAGAAAAATAAATCTCAAGCTGCTTGGCCGTCTCGCCCCCCGGAAGCACTACGCTGGCGGTTGGCGCCACATCTGTGCTTTTTGTGGAGCCTTCTTCACCCGTATCGCCAGAGCTGGCTGCTCGGCTGGCCCCTTGGTCGCCTGCTCCGGCATGACCCTCGGCAGTCGGGCTTCCAGTAGACGGTGTACCTTCGCCAGATTGCGCCACAGTGCCACGATCCGCACCATCGCCTGCAATATCTTGCTGAGCAGCGCTCCCGGATGCCGACGGAAGAGCCTCACCTGAACCTGAGCCTGTACCTGATACCGAGCCTGTATTTGTACCTGAGCCCGAGCCTGTACCTGATACCGGGCCTGTATTTGTACCTGAATCTGATACCGCCACCGCTGCACCTGGAAGCGATATAAATTTCATCGCGGGTATCGCAACGTCCTGCGGATAGTTCTTCTGCTCGGCTCCAGCGCGCATCTTCTCCAGATTGGAATACAGATTATGCGGCGCCTTGCGGAAGCTTTCCCGCCAGAAGAACGGGCCAGCATTGGAGATCTCATCCAGATGCTGCTTACGCTGCTGCTGCAGGATGGCATAGCCGTCATTGCTTGCCCCGGCATGAACCAATACGGCATTGTACATCTCGCCCATCTCGATCAAGTAGGGACGAATACTGCGGATCGGGCCGATCGTCTCTGATGTATTGTCGCTTTGGAAGATCGCAACAAGCCGCGTAATCCCGCCCTCAGCGAGCACCTCCCATACAATATCCGCATGCGTCAGCCCAGATTGCGGGCGCGCCGCCTTATAATTATTGATCATGACAGCGATCGGGCGCTGCTTCGACAGTTGCTCCGGCATCATCGCCTCACTGTCTGCGCCTTGTGCTGTAGCTGGCAGCGCTATACCAGTCAGCGGTGCTGTAATGGCAGGCGGCTCCGGTACTGGAGCTGGTTCGACAGGCTGAGTGATTACTCCCTTGTCCCCATTATCCACAGGAGCCATCTGTGGCTTGCCTACCCCTGCACACGCTGAGAGCAGCAGCAATCCTGTCAGGAGCAACAGCATCCGCACACTCCGGTAACCCTGAATCTTCCCCATAGTTGGCACCCCGTCCTTATCTTTTAGAATATGTACGCTATGTATGATGCAAAGCATGCTATTTCCTTATTAAACCATAGGAACCACCTGTTTGTCTTGGGACATGTTCCATCGCTGCATAAGCCATACTATCTAAAGTACGGGTAACGGCTGCCTTGCTCTGCCTGCTCCCTTTCCTTACTAATAGCTTCGATGAACCATTATCTTACAACCTGGCACGATTCATTTAAGGAGGTGACGGCAGATGACAGCATGGCTCGATTGGGTCGCGGCTCATTGGCTGGCCGTTCTGCTTATCGCGGGCATACTGATCGCCTCGATCTTCGTATACCGCAAGCGCGAACAGCTTTTCTACAGAAATTGACGTTCCCCGCCCCTTCCAGATACGAATGCAAAAAAGGTGAACCATCAAGCTTCCGCCGACATGTTCACCTCTTTCGTTCTATCATCCTTTACCTGGCTTCGCGTGACAGACTAGGACTGCGCCAGACCTTGCAGTGCCTTCAGCGCAATATCCGAGCGGTAGTGTACGCCGTCAAAATGGATCTTCTTCGCCGCTTCATAAGCGCGCTCGCGCGAGGCCTCCGTATCCTTGCCTACGCCCACCACGCCGAGAACGCGACCGCCATTAGTCACGATCTGACCGTTAGCCTCCGCAGTGCCTGCATGGAAGATCAGCACGCCCTCCAGCGCCGCTGCCTCCTCCAAGCCGCTGATGGCGCGACCCTTCGGATAACTGGCAGGGTAGCCCTCAGAGGCAAGAATAACACAGGTTGCTGCCTCATCGCTCCACTCAATGTCAAGCTGATCCAGACGACCATTGAGCGCAGCGAGGATGATGTCCACCAGATCCGTCTTCAAGCGCGGCAGCACAACCTGCGTCTCTGGATCGCCCATGCGCGCATTGAATTCAATCGTCTTGGCCCCATCCTTCGTAATCATCAGACCAGCGAACAGCACACCGCGGAACGGACGTCCCTCGCTCACCATCGCCTTAGCCGTCGGTTTAATGATATTCTCGATGGCATCGTCAATAATCGCCTGCGGGATATGCGGCAGCGGCGTATAGGTGCCCATACCACCCGTGTTTGGCCCTTTGTCGCCGTCGAATACCGGCTTGTGATCCTGTGCAGGCACCATCGGACGTACCGTCTCACCATCGACGAAGGCCAGGATGGACATCTCCTGCCCCTCCAGAAACTCCTCGATCACGACCTGGTCACCAGACTGGCCGAACACCTTGCTCACCATCATATCGGCAAGAGCCTGCTGCGCCTCCTCCATCGAATACGCGACGGTAACCCCTTTGCCTGCAGCAAGCCCGTCCGCCTTGATGACGATCGGCGTCTGCTGTGCGGATAGATACGACTTGGCCGCTTCGTAATCGGTGAATGTCTCGTATGTGGCAGTTGGAATCGCGTATTTCTTGAGCAGATCCTTCATGAAGATTTTGCTGCCCTCGATCTCTGCTGCATTTTTGCGCGGCCCGAAGATCGGAATCTGCTTCGCCTCGAACGCGTCAACGATACCATCAGCAAGTGGATCATCCGGCCCCACGACGACCAGATCAATTGCATGATCGACGGAGAACTGAATCAGCTCCTCGAATTGTCCAACCTGAATGGGCACGCATTCTGCCAACTGCGCGATGCCCGCATTGCCCGGCGCGCAATATAATTCCGATACCTTCTCACTCTTCTTCAATGCCCAGACAATCGCATGCTCGCGGCCGCCGCCGCCAATGACTAATATCCGCACGTATAATGCCCCCCTAATCGTATAAATGACGCACCCGCGCTAGCCAGCGCCGCGCAGCCGTTTTAATATGCAAGCATCCGGCTCCGACCCTCAAGCCTTGGCAAGCTCAAGAGACAGACGCCGGATCAATTGTTGCCAGACGGTAGTTAACCGTCGTGTTCATGTATGCCGTACATTATTCATTCTAACATGACTGACGTCATCATGGTTCGTTCATGCTTCGTTCCATCATGCTTCGTTCCATGATCGTTCGTTCCATGATCGTTCGTTCCATGATGCTTCATTCCATGATGGTTCGTTCCATCAATGGTTCAGGCCATTTATTATTTATGACCTATATCGTTCATGACATATATGCAAACTGCCCTGTACCCGAATGGCCCTGATCAATGCTTGAAATGACGCACGCCAGTAACGACCATCGCAATATTATGTGCATTCGCCACAGCGATCGATTCCTCATCGCGAATCGACCCGCCTGGCTGGATGACAGCCGTAATACCAGCCTTCGCCGCCAGCTCCAGCGTATCCCCCATCGGGAAGAAAGCATCGGAAGCCAGGATGGCGCCCTGCGCCTTCTCTGCTGCCTGCTCGATCGCGATACGTGCTGCGCCAACACGGTTCATCTGCCCTGCGCCGACACCGACGGTCATATTGTCTGCAGCGAGCAGGATCGCATTAGACTTCACATGCTTGACGATCTTCCAGCCGAACAGAAGCTGCTTCATTTCCTCTTCGGTCGGCTGACGATTCGTTACCACCTTCAGATCCGCCTCGCTAATGCTGTGAACGTCACTCTCCTGTACGAGCATGCCGCCATCGACGCTTGTCACGAGCCATTCCGGCTTGCGATCGGCGGAGCTGGTCAGCTCGCCGAGCTTGAGCAAGCGAATATTTTTCTTCGCGCTCAGAATCTCCAGCGCTTGCGGCGTGAAATCAGGCGCAATGATAATTTCCAGAAAAATCTCCTTCAACAGCAGCGCTGTCGGCTCGTCAATGGTGCGGTTCGCAGCCACGATACCGCCAAAGATCGAGGTCGGGTCAGCCGCATACGCCTTTTGGTACGCTTCGTGAATATCCTTGCCGATACCGACGCCGCAAGGGTTCATATGCTTGACCGCTACCACCGCAGGCTCCGTGAACTCCTTCACGATCGCCAGCGCCGCATTGGCGTCATTGATATTGTTATAGGACAGCTCCTTGCCGTGTAGCTGCTCCGCTGTCGTAATGTTGCCAGGCGCCGCGAGCGGCTTGCGATAGAAGGCCGCCTTCTGATGCGGGTTCTCTCCATAGCGCAGATCCTGTACCTTCTCATACGTGACTGTGTAGCGCTCTGGGAGCGGCTCTCCGGTCTGCTTGGACAGATAGTCGGAGATCAGTGCATCATAGGCTCCGGTGTGGCGGAATACTTTGGCCGCCAGACGCTTGCGCGTATCGAGCGTTGTGTCGCCCTCTGCGCGTACCTCATCCAGCACGCCAGCATAATCAGCCGCATCGACGACAACGGTGACGAACGCATGGTTCTTCGCCGCCGAGCGCAGCATGGTTGGCCCGCCGATGTCGATATTTTCGATCGCGTCTTCATAGGTGACATCCGGCTTCGCGATCGTCTCTTGGAACGGGTACAGATTGACGATGACCAGATCGATATATTGCAGCCCCAGCTCCTGCATCGCCTTTTGGTGCTCCTCATTGTCCCGTACAGCCAGCAAGCCGCCATGCACTGCCGGGTGCAGCGTCTTCACCCGTCCATCCATAATTTCCGGGAAGCCTGTCACATCCGAGATGCCGATGACCGGGATGCCTTCCTTCTCCAGCAACGTTGCCGTGCCGCCTGTCGATACGATTTCCACTCCAAGCTTCGACAGCTCGCGGGAAAATTCCACGATGCCCGTCTTATCCGATACGCTGATTAATGCTCTTTTGATCGCCAACGCTTGTCGCCCTCCTTAATATAAATGCTAGCCTGTAATGATTACTTTGCGTCCGTCCAGCTTCACCTTGCCCTGTGCAATCTGTTGCACCACTCCAGGAAGGAGCGCTTGCTCCGCCGCGTGAATTCGCGGGGCAAGCGTTTCTTCTGTATCGCTATCCGCAACCTCCACCACACGCTGCGCGATGATGGGGCCGCTATCCATGCCGCCATCGACGTAATGCACCGTAACGCCCGTCACCTTCACCCCATAATCAAGCGCCTGACCGATGCCATTCACGCCAGGGAAGGAAGGCAGCAGTGCCGGATGAATATTGATCATGCGCCCATAATACGGCTCCACCAGCACCGACGTTATAATTCGCATGTAGCCTGCCAGCACGATCAGCTCGATGCCCCGGCGCTCCAGCTCCGCCAGAATCTCCGACTCATACGCCTCGCGCGATGGGTAATCCTTGGGCTTGAATACCCAGGTATCGATCCCTGCACGCTCCGCACGACCGACAACAGGCGCCTGCGGCTTATCACAAACAAGAAGCTCGATGGTGACATCGAGCCGTCCTGCCTGCACGGCATCCGCCAGGGCCTGGAAGTTGCTTCCTTGCCCTGATGCGAAGACCGCTATTTTCAACCCGGCCATTATACATCCGCTCCTGTGAACGTCACGATACGGCTGCCCTCGGTAATCGTACCGATCCGATACGCCTGCTCGCCCAGCTCGCCTGCGATGCGCAGCGCTTCCTCTGCTTGCTCGGCAGGAACGACGACGACCATGCCCACGCCCATATTGAAGGTGGTGAACATATCACGGTTGGAGATACCGCCCTTTTCCTGCATCAGCTTGAAGATCGGCTGAATCGGCCAGGAGCCGTATTCGATGCTCGCATTCACGCCCTCAGGCAGTACACGCGGAATATTCTCGATGAAGCCGCCGCCAGTAATATGAGCCATCCCTTTGACCTTCACTTGCTCGATCAGCGCCAGCACTGACTTGACATACAGCTTGGTCGGCTCGATCAGCACATCCCCCAGACGCTTGCCATCCAGCTCCGCCAGCTCATCTGTTAATGCATAGCCGCTCTGCTCCAGCAGCAGCTTGCGTACCAGCGAATAGCCATTGCTATGGATGCCGCTCGATGCCAGGCCGATGATCGCATCGCCAGGAGCAATCGATTTGCCGTCGATGATCTTCTTCTTGTCGACAACGCCGACCGTAAAGCCAGCAATATCGTACTCTTCCTCGCTATACATGCCTGGCATCTCCGCTGTCTCGCCACCGATCAGCGCACAGCCGGATTGCACGCAGCCGTCCGCGATGCCCTTGACGATCGCTTCGATCTTCTCCGGCACAACCTTGCCGCAAGCAAGATAATCGAGGAAGAACAGCGGCTCAGCGCCCTGCACCACAATATCGTTCACGCACATCGCGACCGCATCGATACCGATGGTATCATGCTTGTCCAGGGCGAACGCCAGCTTCAGCTTCGTGCCTACCCCGTCCGTTCCCGAGACCAGCACCGGCTCCTCATACTTGTCCTTGTTCAATCCGAACAGGCCGCCGAAGCCGCCCAGATCGGTCAGCACCTCTGGACGGAACGTCGTCTTCACGTGTTTCTTCATCCGTTCGACCGCTTCATTGCCAGCGGCAATATCGACCCCGGCCTGCTTGTAAGCTTCAGCCACACGATTCACTCCTTATCGATTCAATCATTCACATCATTAATCCACAGTACACATCAGGAGCACATCAGGCAACATGGCTTACGACCGTCCGAGCCATGTTGCCTCTTGCTTCCACTCCCCTAACAGCTACAGCTCTTCTCCGATTCCGCATTGATGATCGTAGGATAATCATTGTCGAAGCAAGCCAGGCACATGCCGCGGTTATACTCTCCGTCATTGCCGCCCACAGCCTCAATAAAACCACTGTGCGTAATAAAGGCAAGCGAATCGGCATTGATCAGCTCGCAGATCTCCTCTACCGTCTTCTCGGAAGCGATCAGCTCCTTGCGGTCAGGCGTATCGATGCCATAGTAGCACGGGTTAGCAAACGGCGGCGATGTGATGCGCACATGCACCTCGGTCGCTCCTGCTTCCCGCAGCAGATTGACGATACGACGCGAGGTTGTGCCACGCACGATCGAGTCGTCGATCATGACGACACGCTTGCCCTCGACAACCTTGCGCACCGCACTCAGCTTCATCTTGACGCCCTTCTCCCGCAGCTCCTGCGAGGGCTGGATGAACGTGCGTCCGGTATATTTATTTTTGATCAGACCCAGCTCGTATGGAATGCCTGTCTGCTCCGCATAGCCGATAGCTGCCGAGATGCTGGAGTCCGGCACGCCGGTGACCACATCAGCGTCAACGAACGATTCCTTCGCCATCTGGTAGCCCATCCGCTTGCGCGCAGAATGCAGGTTCATGCCGTTAATATCCGAGTCTGGTCGAGCAAAATAAATATATTCCATCGAGCAGATCGCCCGCCGCTCCAGCGCCGCATAGCGATCCACAGTCAGTCCATAGCGATCCAGCACCAGCATCTCGCCCGGCTGCACATCGCGCTCATAGACCGCGCCAACCGTCTCCAGCGCGCATGTCTCCGAAGCGAATACATAGCCTTCTCCGAGCCGTCCCATAGTGAGCGGACGCAGCCCGTTCGGGTCGGAGGCAACGATCAGCTTGTCATTGGTCATGAGCAAGAACGCAAAGCCTCCGATGAGGCGTTGGAGCGCCTCCTTGGCAGCCGTGACGAAATCCTTCGACGAGCGGGCGATCAAATGCGCGATAACCTCTGTGTCGCTCGTCGTCTGGAAGATCGAGCCCTGCAGCTCCAGCTCGCGGCGAATCTCAGGCGCATTGACGATATTGCCATTGGTCGCTACGGCCAGATCGCCGTCCCGATACTTAAATATTAGCGGCTGGGCGTTAGCCAGTTGGCTCGATCCCGAGGTCGAGTACCGAACATGACCGATCGCGCGGTCTCCGCGCAGCTCGTCCAGTTGCGTCTGAGTGAATACTTCCTTAACCAGCCCCATGCCGCGGTGGTAATGGAAGCCCTTGTTCTTGGAATCGACGGTTGCAATACCGCAGCTCTCCTCGCCGCGGTGCTGCAATGCGTGCAGTCCGTAATAGGCCAAGGCGGAGGCGTCGGGGTATCCATATACCCCGAACACACCGCATTCCTCGCGAAGCTTGTCAAATATATCATCCCGGCCGATGCCTTGATTGTAATGGTCGCCTGTCCACAGCTTTGGAAGCTGTATTACTTCATCAGACATGGAATCGCATCCTTCCAGACCTTCTCCAGTTGTTCAACCGGCGCTTGGATAGCCGGTTGGCCGTTCACTTGAATGTTCAGCTCGCTTCCTTCGACAACGCCGATCTCGGCATGAACCACGCCTTGCTCATTCAACCAGTTGTTCAGCACCTCTGCCTGCTCGGGCTTCACCGTCAGCAGAATACGCGACTGGCTCTCACTGAACAGCGCCAGATCAGGGCGCAGCTCGCTTACGATATTAACTTGCGCTCCCAGCTTGCCGCTGATGCAGGATTCGGCCAATGCAGCCGCCAGACCGCCCTCGGACAGGTCATGCGCCGAGGCGACATAGCCCTTTTGAATCGCGCCCAGTACAGCGCTAAGCAGCTTCTTCTCCTCAGCCAGGTCCAGCACAGGCGGACGTCCCTCAGTTACGCCATGTACGACATATTGCAGCTCGCTTCCGCCCAGCTCAGCCTTGGTCGTACCCAGCAGTACGATGCGGTCGCCCTCAGACTTGAAGCTTTGCGTCATAATATGATCGACATCATGCACCAGACCGACCATACCGACGACCGGCGTCGGGTAGATCGCGCCTTTGGCATTCTCATTGTACAAGCTGACATTTCCGCCGATAACCGGCGTGTTCAGCTCGCGGCAAGCCTCAGCCATACCGTCAACCGCCTTCTCGATCTGCCAGAACACCTCTGGCTTCTCCGGGTTGCCGAAGTTCAGGTTGTCCGTAATTGCGAGTGGCTCTGCACCGGAGCAGACGATATTGCGCGCTGCCTCAGCAACCGCGATCCGTCCGCCCACCTCAGGATCAAGGTATACATAGCGGCCGTTGCAATCCGTCGTCATCGCCAGCGCCTTGCGAGTGCCTGGCACCGTAACTACTGCTGCATCCGAGCCCGGCTGTACCGCCGTGCTGGTGCGGACCATATAGTCATATTGATTATAGACCCATTCCTTGCTTGCTACCGTTGGCGACGCCAGTACCTGCTTCAGCGCATCGGTCAGATCCGCAACCTCTGCATAAGCCGTCGTGTCGATCGTGGCGTTCTCACCATAATAAGCAGGCTCCTGGCTCGGCTTGTTGTATACCGGACACTCGTCAACGAGCGCAGTTACCGGCATATCTGCCACTTGCTCGCCCTTGTGGAACAGACGCAGACGGCCATCGTCCGTTACCTTGCCGACCTTGGCGCAGATGATACCCCAACGCTCGAAGATTTCGCATGCTTGCGCCTCATCCTTAGGCTCAACCACGAACAGCATCCGCTCCTGTGACTCGGACAGCATCATCTCATAAGGGGTCATGCCCGGCTCGCGCTGCGGCACCTCATCGAGATACAGCTCCAGGCCGTTGCCTGCCTTCGACGCCATCTCAGCGCTCGAGCAAGTCAGACCCGCTGCGCCCATATCCTGAATACCAAGCACGATGCCGGTATCGATCAGCTCCAGACAAGCCTCCATAACGAGCTTCTCCATGAACGGATCGCCTACCTGAACCGCCGGACGCTTCGCTTCAGATTCCTCTGTCAGCTCCTCTGACGCGAAGGTCGCGCCATGGATGCCATCGCGGCCCGTAGCCGGCCCGACATAGAAGACCGGGTTGCCTACGCCCTTGGCGACACCGCGTTGAATCTTGTCATGGTCGATCAGACCGACACACATCGCATTGACGAGCGGGTTGCCCTCATAGCTCTCGTCGAACATCACCTCGCCCGCGACCGTCGGAATACCAATACAGTTGCCATAGCCAGCGATGCCGCTGACGACATGCTCGAACAGATAGCGCACGCGCTCATTTTGCAGACGACCAAAGCGCAAGCTGTTCAACAGTGCTACAGGACGCGCGCCCATCGAGAAAATATCGCGAATAATGCCGCCCACACCCGTCGCAGCGCCTTGGTAAGGCTCGATTGCGGACGGGTGGTTATGGGATTCGATCTTGAATACAACCGCCTGATTGTCGCCGATGTCGACGATGCCCGCGCCTTCGCCCGGCCCCATCAGCACCTTCTCGCCAGTCGTCGGGAACCGTCTCAGCACGTTCTTGGAGTTTTTGTAGGAGCAGTGCTCCGACCACATGACGCTGAATACGCCAATCTCCGTATAGTTTGGCTGACGGCCAAGGAAGCCGCAGATCAGTTCATATTCTTTGTCCGTAACGCCCATTTGCTTGTAGATTTGCTGCTCGGCAATCTGCTGCGGCGTCGGTTCCTTAGCTGTTAATTGCTGCGCCATGCTGTTCCCTCCATGCATTCAAAATCGATGTAAACATCCGTTTGCCGTCCTCGGAGCCCAGCAGCTTGTTCACTGCGCGCTCTGGATGCGGCATCATGCCCACTACATTACCCTGCTTGTTGCTAACGCCTGCTATATCTTCTACAGAACCATTCGGATTGGCGCCCGCCTTGTAACGGAATACGATCTGGTTGTTCGCCTTCAGCTCCGCCAGTGTCGCCTCGTCACAGTAATAGTTCCCTTCACCGTGTGCAATTGGAATATCGATGATCTCTCCCGCTTCATACTGGTTCGTGAACGCCGTATCGCTGTTCACTACCTCCAGCAGTGCGGAGTGGCAACGGAACTTCATGCCGTTGTTGCGCAGCAGCGCACCTGGCAGCAAGCCCGCCTCGGTCAGAATCTGGAAGCCATTGCAGATGCCCAGCACATATTTGCCCGCCTCTGCCGCCTTCTTCACCTCATTCATTACCGGAGCAAAACGCGCGATCGCTCCGCAGCGCAGATAGTCTCCATAGGAGAAACCGCCTGGCACGAGAATGCAATCATAGCCGGACAGATCCGTAGCTGTATGCCATACGTAATCCACCTTCTGGCCGATTGTTTCCTCTACCGCCTTGTAGCAGTCGATGTCACAGTTCGAGCCCGGAAATACGATTACCGCAAACTTCATTGCTTAACCCTCCAATTCAAAGCGGTAATCTTCAATTACCGTATTTGCAAGCAGCTTTTCGCACATCGAGGTAATCCGCGCTTCCGCTTCGGAACGGTCTGTCGTGTCCAGCTCCAGTTCCAAATACTTGCCGATTCTCACCTTGCCTACCTCGGCAAAGCCCATCGTATGCAATGCTCCCTGAACAGCGCTGCCTTGTGGGTCCAATACGTTTTGCTTGATTGTGACATATACGGTTGCTTTCATCGCTTGTTACTCCTCCTAGAAATGAGAGATGAACGTTCATCTTCGATATGATGTGCTTGCTCATGCCTTGCCAGCTCTGCTACCATCCCCGCCCTGCGGCCGGACAGCCGCTAATTGCGTGTCTGCCCCGCCGCGTGAGAGATTATAGGATCGTGCTATATACAATACGGATGAGGCTCTCGCCTGTCTGCTCACAGCAGCGCCCTGCCTGCTGAAGCAGGCATGCTGATCGGATGACTACTTCCCGGTCAGCCTGCTGTAGATGTCCAGATAACGGCTGCTGGTCTCTGCCACGACATGCTCCGGCAGCGGGGCCGGCTTGCTGTCGCGATCCCAGTCAGATTGCAGCAGGTAGGTGCGCACAGGCTCCTTGTCCATGCTGTCAATCTCCGTATCCAGCTCATACTTGTCCTGCGCCCAGAAGCGCGAGGAATCCGGTGTGAAGATTTCGTCAATCAAGATGACCTTGCCGTCGATCAGGCCGAATTCAAACTTGCAGTCCGCCAGAATAATGCCCTGCTGCGCGCAGCGCTCATGCGCGAACGTGTACAGCTTGATGCTCCGATCACGCAGCTCCTCTGCCAGCTCCGCTCCCACCAGCTCCTGCATGCGGGAGAAGGAGATGTCCTCGTCATGACCGACATCATTCTTCGCAGCAGGCGTGAAGATCGGCTCAGGGAACCGCTCGTTCTTGCGCAGACCCTGTGGCAGCTCAATGCCGTTGATCGCAGATGTCTGCACATATTGTCTCCAGCCACCGCCTGTGATATAGCCGCGCACGACGCATTCGATGTCGATCCGCTCCGCCTTGCGCGTCACCATGATCCGGTCACGCAGCAGGTCAGGCTGCGTAATCAGCTCACCCAGCTTGTCCACATCCGTATGAACGACATGGTTCGGCTGGATGGCTGCCGTCTGCTCGAACCAGTAAGCGCTCAGCCGATTCAGCACATTGCCCTTATTCGGCACAGCCGGGTCGAGCACATAGTCAAACGCCGAGATGCGGTCGGTGACCACAATCAGATAATGCTCTCCCAGATCGTACAGCTCGCGCACCTTGCCCTTGTACAGGAGCGGGGCCTTGACATAAGGCTCCGCCGTGGAGATCGCTTCGCTATTCATCGCACTAGTTGCCATAGTTGGATGACGCTCCTCTCTTGGTTCTCTTAGTTCAGGCCAAGCCGGGCAAAGATCGTATCGACATGCTTCAGATGCCAGGCCGGGTTGAAGCAATCATCGATCTCCTCCGCCGACAGCACACCGGTAATGTCCGGCGTCGATTCGATAATGTCGCGGAATTGGCGCTGCTCCTCCCACGCCTGCATAGCACGCGGCTGCACGGTGTCATAGGCCTGCTCGCGGCTGAAGCCCTTGTCGATCAGCTTCGTCATGACACGGCCGGAGAACGGCACCCCATAGGTGCGCTGCATGTTCCGTTTCATATTCTCAGGGAAGACCGTCAGATTCTTGATAATGTTGCCCAGACGGTTCAGCATATAGTTGAGCAGCATCGTCGCATCTGGCAAAATAACACGCTCTACCGAGGAATGGCTGATGTCGCGCTCATGCCACAGCGGCACATTCTCGTAGGCGGAGATCATATGCCCGCGAATGACGCGCGCCAGGCCGGAGATGTTCTCGCAGCCGATCGGGTTGCGCTTGTGCGGCATCGCCGACGAGCCCTTCTGTCCCTTGGCGAACGGCTCCTCCACCTCGCGGAACTCGCTCTTTTGCAGCGCGCGAATCTCGGTCGCGAACTTGTCCAGGGAGGTCGCGATCAGCGCCAGTGTCGCCATATATTCGGCATGGCGGTCACGCTGCAGCGTCTGTGTCGAGATCGGCGCCGGCTTAGTGCCCAGCTTGCGGCATACGAACTCCTCCACGAATGGATCAATATTCGCATAGGTGCCAACCGCTCCGGAGATTTTGCCATACTGCACGCCGTCGGCTGCATGCTGGAAGCGCTCCAGGTTGCGCTTCATTTCCTCATACCACAGCGCGACCTTCAGGCCGAACGTCGTCGGCTCGGCATGAACGCCATGCGTGCGTCCCATCATCGGCGTATCCTTGTAGGCAATCGCCTGCACACGCAGGATTTCGATGAACTGCTCGATGTCGCGCAGCAGTATCTCATTTGCCTGCCGCAGCAGGTAGCCTGTCGCCGTGTCGACGACGTCGGTGGAGGTCAGGCCGTAATGCACCCATTTGCGCTCTGCGCCGACCGTCTCGGACACCGCCCGCGTGAAGGCAATCACATCATGGCGCGTCTCCTGCTCGATCTCATAGATCCGGTCGATGTCGAAGCTTGCTTTGGCGCGCAGCGCCTCCACATCCTCCTTCGGAATGACGCCCAGCTCCACCCAAGCCTCACAAGCGCACAGCTCCACCTCAAGCCATGCCTTGAATTTGTTCTCCTCTGTCCAGATTGCTCTCATCTCTGGTCTGCTGTACCGTTCCAACATCCTATATCAAGCCCCCCATATATTCGTTTCATCGATCCAGGCCAGCGCAGCGTCCACATCATCTGCCAGCACATTGATATGTCCCATCTTGCGCTTGACCTTCGCCTCGCTCTTGCCATACAGATGAAGCTTCGGCACGACACCCAGCCGCGACGCCGCCTCGTCCGCCACAGCGAACCGCTCCAGCACAGGCGCAACATGCTCGCCCAGCACATTCACCATAACCACTGGCGTCATCAGCGACGTATCGCCGAGCGGCAGACTGCACACCGCGCGAACATGCTGCTCGAATTGCGACGTGCGACATGCCTCCATCGTATAGTGACCGCTATTATGCGGACGCGGCGCCAATTCATTCACATACAGCTCGCCGTCTGCGGTGAGGAACATCTCGACTGCGATCAGGCCGACCGCATTCAATCCGTTGGCTATCTTCACCGCCAGCTCACGAGCCTGCTCCTCCACCTGCTGCGAGATGCGAGCCGGGACGATCGACAGATGCAATATATTGTCGACATGAATATTCTCGGCAACCGGGAAGGTGCGAATCTCGCCCAGCGGGCTGCGAGCCGCGATGACCGACAGCTCCTTGTCGAAGCGGATGAACTGCTCCAGCACCAGCTCCACGCCCGCACGGCTCAGCTCGGCGTAGGCAGGAGCAATGTCCGCCTCGGAGCGCAGCACCCACTGACCCTTGCCGTCATAGCCGCCGGTTGCCGTCTTGAGCACACTCGGCAGCCCCAGCCTTATGACCGCCTCGCGCAGCTCCTGCTCGCTGCCAATCTCGGCATAAGGCGCAACCTTCACACCTGCCGCCTCGATAGCGCGCTTCTCGCGCAGGCGATGCTGGGTCGTATAGAGCAGCTCGCTGCCCTGCGGCACATAGGATTCCTCCATCAGCATCGCCGCTACGCCGGAGTCGACATTCTCGAATTCATACGTAATGACATCCGAGCGGCGCGCCAGCTCCCTGGCTGCCTCGCGGTCATCATATGCCGCCACGATCTGACCGGCTACTTGTCCGCATGGCGCATCCTGCGCCGGATCAAGCGCCACAAAGCGATAGCCCATGTTGCTGCCGGACAGCGCCATCATGCGACCGAGCTGCCCGCCCCCCAGGATACCGATCGTCGCGCCCGGGCGAATGACGCGCGGGGTCTTGCTCGCTTCCAGACTGCTCATAGCGTCTCACTGCTTTCCAGAACCGCCTGCTTCGTCCGCTCACGGCGAGCCTCCACGCGCGCCTGCACCTCCGGGTCGAACGCGCCCAGCATCTGCGCGGCCAGCAGCCCGGCATTGGAGCCGCCCGCATTGCCGATCGCTACCGTCGCAACGGGGATGCCTGCCGGCATCTGCACGATCGAGAGCAGCGAATCCATGCCGCTAAGGTTAGAGGATTTCACAGGAACACCAATAACCGGCAAAGTCGTCTTCGCGGCGACCATCCCCGGCAGATGTGCAGCCCCGCCCGCACCCGCGATAATCACCTTCAATCCGCGCTGTACAGCCGTTTCTGCGTATTCAAACATCAAGTCCGGCGTTCGATGCGCCGACACGACCTTCTTCTCATAAGGAATCTCCAACTCGTCCAGAACGTCACAGGCAAGCTTCATAGTCTCCCAATCCGACTTGCTGCCCATGATGACGCCCACCTTCGCAGACATGCATCCATCCCACTTTCTGATCTAAGTTTGGAAGCGCGGCTCCGCAGGCTATACCTTACTGCGACCACGCTTCGGTTATAAACAACAAAAACCCAGCCAGATGCGCTATGTTCGTGTGCACAGGCTGAGGGACAGCAAGCAATGTGAAGGAATGCGGCACAGGCAGGCTGCCCGCTTGCTGCCGTTTTATCTTTCCATAAAGACAGCAGAAGGCTGCCCCTTGCGGGACAACCTATTCCTTATACGATGCTCGTAGTCCGAAAATTTATGGTCTTCGGGTAGAAACTTTCGGGCCGTATCCCCAAATTTATACGAGACACTTCAAATTTCGACAAGCGGAGGACAGAAAACTGCACTCCCGGCCGACTTGCAACCGAAAGCCCATCCCCTTCATCTATTATAGCATGATTCCCATTGTCTCTTGCAATGTTGCCAAGCAAGCTCCACTGCTTGAAAGTAAAAGCTGATTCAACGTTTTAAACCTCTTCTAGTTTATCAATCCTCACAAGCCTTGTCAACGCCAAAAGGCGAACGTTATAAATAATTTTGTTATTTATAGTTCGCCTTTTTATGCTATTGCCGCCGATTCGGCGGAGATTAAATCACACCGCTTGTATATTGCCGAGTTATCAGATAGACAAAGGAGTCATAGGCTCCGGTCGCTCACAGCGGCTCTGCAGCTCATAATGCCGCCCTTCCGCGGACGCATCATGGAAGCCATGCATCGCCTCCAGCACATGGTAGGCCAGCTCGCCGCTGGCGCGATGCGGCTCCCCTGCCTGGATGGCACGCGCCATATCCGCAACGCCGACGCCGCGATCATTGTCGATATAGCTATGCGTCAGCTCGATCTTCTCCCATTCCCAACTGCCGGCACGGCGCAGCTTGACCTCGCCGCCGAAGAGGTTCGGGTCCGGGATCAACAGCGTGCCTGCACTGCCATGCAGCTCGATGCTCGGGAGCGACGAGCCCGCCTTCGCATCAAAGCTTGTAATGAGTGTGCCCACCGCGCCGCTTACAAAATCGATGACGCCCGCTATATGCGTCGGCGTCTCCACCTGAACCACCTCACCGCGCTTGGGCTCGCTCATAATCGTGCGTTCCGGGTACGAGATGACAGCCGAACCCGTCACGCGACGCATCGGGCCCAGCAGATTGACGAAGGCGGTCAAGTAGTACGGCCCCATGTCAAACATCGGCCCGCCGCCGCGCTTGTAATAGAACGCCGGGTCAGGATGCCAGCTCTCGTGTCCGCCGCAGATCATAAAGCCGGAGATGGAGATCGGTGTTCCGATCGCTCCATCATCCACCAGCTTGCGGCAGGTCTGAATGCCGCCGCCCAGGAAGGTCTCCGGCGCACTTGCCAACCGGAGTCCCTTGCGGCTCGCCGTATCCAGCATCGCCTGCGCTTCCTCACGCGTCACAGCCAGCGGCTTCTCGACATAGACATGCTTGCCGGCCTCCAGAGCCCGGATCGAGACCTCCGCATGCGCCTGCGGAATCGTGAGATTGACCACAATCTCGACAGCGGGATCGGCGATCAGCTCATCTACAGAGTAGGCCTTGCCCACACCGAATTCAGCGGCGCGCGCCTCTGCGCGGCTGACATCCAGATCAGCGCAGGCATAGACTTCAACTTCCTCATACTTTTGCAGATTCGTGAAATAAATCTTGCTTATGTTGCCGCAACCGATGATGCCTACCTTCATCTTGTTCATGATTACTATCGTCCCTTCTTACAACTGGTTATCCGCCATCCCTGTATAAGCTGCTTCTGCTGACGCTCCTGCGCGTGCCGCGAGCTCCTTGCCCTCCGCTGCCCACAGAAACCCTCTGCGCATCATTTCTTTCACTTCCGACATAGCGATAATATTGGCGACATGTCCGAGCGAATTGTAGTATACACGGCCCACGCCCCAACGCTTCGTCCAGGCAACCGGCATATCGACAGCCTTGTTCAGTACATGCGGCCCATCGACCAGCGGGAAGCGAGTCGTAGCCAGCACCTCAACCGCCGGATCAACATGCAGATAATATTGCTCAGTCTTGACTGTAAAATCCTGCAAGCCATCCACGAGCGGACTGGAGCTTTGCTTGATATTGACGACGTACTCCACCCCATCATTCCCCGGATGCGCCACCCAATTGCCGCCGGTCATGAACTGCCAGTCGACATTTTCGCGGAACGCATCGCACATGCCGCCATGGCAGCCTGCCAGACCAACACCGCTCTGCACAGCCGCCGATACATTGTTCACAAGCTCCTGCTCGATCTTGCCCATCGTCCAGAGCGGGATGATCAGATCCAGCCCCTTCAGCTTCTCGGCATCAGCGAAAGCCTGCAGCGTATCCGATATTTCCACCTCGAAATTCTCCTGCTTCAGCACCTCTGCGAAAATATCCGCCACCTGCTGCGGCTCATGCCCAAGCCAGCCGCCCCACACAATCAACGCTTTTCTCATCTGGCTGTCCCCGCCCTCCGTTATATAGTAGTTATTGCAATTCCTTGAGCTGCACCCATCTGCGTTCCTCGATCGAACGGTCGACCGCCTCCAGCACCTCCTGGCATTTCACCCCGTCCTCAAAGTTCGGCACCGGCTGGCGATCCTCCGCAATGGCACTCATCATCTCATGCATCTCATGGGTAAAGGTGTGCTCGTAACCGATCGTGTGACCAGGCGGCCACCACGCCTCCATATATGCATGCGGCGGGTCAGTCACCAGCACGCGGCGGAAGCCCTGCACATCGGCATCATCCTCGGTGAAGTACACCTGCAGTTCATTGAGCCGTTCAAAATCAAACTTGATGCTGCCCTTGCTGCCATTAATCTCGAACGCATTCGTACAGCGATGCCCTGCCGCGAAGCGCGTCGCCTCGAAGCTGCCGAGCGCACCATTCTCGAAGCGGGTCATGAACAAGGTCGCATCATCAACCGTCACCTCGCCCAGCGGCGCATCCTTGCTGCCCTTGGCGCTCAGCCCGGTCATCTCCGACGGCAGCGGCCGCTGCTTGATGAACGTCTCGCTCATGCCGATGACCTCCTGGAATTCGCCTACCAGGAAGCGGGCAAGGTCGATACAGTGAGCGCCGAGGTCGCCGTGCGAGCCGGAGCCTGCAATCTCCTTCTGCAGACGCCAGACGAGCGGGAAGTCCTCCTCAATAATCCAGTCCTGCAGAAACCAGGCGCGATAATGATAGATTTTGCCGATGCGCCCCTCGCTCACCAGCTTCTTCGCAAGCTGTACCGCCGGAGCAAACCGGTAGTTGAAGCCCACCATATGCTTCACACCCGCCTTGACCGCTGCTTCATGCATTTCCTTGGAGTCTGCCAGCGTCAGCGCCAGCGGCTTCTCGCAGAAGATATGCTTGCCATTAGCCGCTGCCGCCAGCGCAATCTCCTTATGCGCATCGCTGGGCGCATTGATGTCGATCAAGTCGATGTCGTCGCGTGCGACCAGCTCCCGCCAGTCGGTGACGGCGCTCTCCCAGCCGAATTGGGCGCGCGCCTGCTCGACGCCCTGAGGGTCGCGGCCACAGATCGCCTTCAGCTCCGGGTGCGGGACATCCGGCAGAAACATCGGCAATGCGCGATACGCATTGCTATGCGCCTTCCCCATAAATTTATAGCCAACCATGCCGACACGAACATTTGTCATGATCATACACCTCTCCTTGGTATGTTAATGAAATTCGCATGCCAGATTGTGTGAATGGCGCAGCCTGCAGCAACGTCTCTGCTAGCATCGCAGATTTCCCTATTCAGCCTTGAAGCGCAGTGTAGAGGCTCGTTCCACGAGCTGCACCGCCAGCTTAGAAGGCACAGCCTGCGCCTTCTCTCCGCTCAACCCTGCGAGTAATAATTCTGCCGCCTGCTCCCCCATCTCATAGAAAGGGACCGCGACGGACGATAGCTGCGGCTCGGTGAAGCGGGCAGACTCGGAGTCGTCATAGCCGATCAGCGCTACATCGCGCCCCGGCTCGATTCCTTGATCCCGCAGTCCCTGCAGCAGTCCAAGCGCCATCCTGTCGTTGGCCGCCACGATGCCGTCGATGCGTCCGTCACGGATCGCCGCCGCCAGCAGCTCTGCATACTGGTAGCCGCTCTTGCGACTGTAGTTGCCCCCAAGCAGCCAGGCATCATCCTGCTCCACTCCGCGAGCTGCCAACGCCTGCAGATACCCGCTTAGCCGATCACGGCTGTTGGAGTACGTCAACGGGCCATTCAGGAAAGCCAGCCTGCGGCAGCCTTGATCCAGCAGGTGAGCGGTAGCCAGCCTGCCGCCCTCGACATGATCAGCCTCCACCGTTACGAACGGCTCCGACTCGAAGCGCTGGTTAATGAGGCAGAACGGATGCTGCTGCTCAGCCAATCTCGACAACGCTGCACGCTCGTTCCCCATATCCTGCGAGCCGAGCATAATGCAGGCATCCACCTTTTGCATCTGATATAGATTCGTATAGCGGTGCTCTTCAGTCTGCGACAGGGGAATAATGAGCAGATTATATCCTCTGCGCCGCGCGCTCTCTCCAATGCCGCTCAGAATCTCGGCAAAATAATAGGTCGAGAACAGATGCACCTTCGGCACATACGGAAGCACCACACCCAGATTGCCGCTGCGCCTGCGGGCTAGCTGCTGTGCCAGCATATTGGGCACATAGCTGAGCTGCTCTGCCGCTGCCAGCACCTTGCGCCTAGTCTCCTCGCGAACCGGACCAATGCCGTTGAGCACCCGCGAGACGGTTGCCTCCGACACCCCGGCCAGCTTCGCCACTTCTTTTCTGCCGATACCAATTCCTCCTGCCTGCTTCTCTTGAGCCGTGGATTCCTCGGCCTGCCGCCGTTCATGCCAGCTCCCCGAAGCGGGACACCTGTCCTGTCCTGACCTGACCTGCTCTGCTCCAGCCGAAATCCGTCACAACTCTTCTTTATTGCCACTGAAACCAATTTTAATGTACGCGCGTACATTATGACATGAAAGCCGTTACATGTCAATGGTGAACTTGTTGTTTTTGTTATTTTTCTCTATAATCTTGGTAACCTTCGCACAAAAAGGAGTGGCGCCTGTGAGCAAGGAGCAGCTACTGTCGGCCCTCTACCCTTCCACCCCCTGGTATGCCGTCGTAGCTTCAAGAGATGCGGACGACCTTGAGGACCCGCCGGGTGAGCCGGGTAAGACACGAGCAGCCGCCTATATCATCTGGTATTTTCTCGGCCTATTCGGCGGACACCGATTTTATACGAAGCGTTACGGATCAGCCTGTGTGCAATTGCTGCTCTCCATGAGCTTGATCGGCCTGCCTGCCAGCCTTCTCTGGTGGATCAGAGATGCCTTCTATGTGCATCAATGGGTGAGTGCCTTCAATGAGGAGCGACGTAGACAGTATCAATCCCGGCTTTTTTATGTGGAGCAGCCCACTTTCTTTGTTCATTAGCCTGCAGGCCGCAATAGACCGCTTGGCAGCGCGGTGAAGTCCGTCATGGGCGGAGCCGCGGCTGACGTGTTACAATCCTCGCATAACAAGGCCCCTGACGGGACAGCGCAAGCTGCCGCTCATCAGGAGCCTTGTATGTTCCTGCTATCATCCGGGCTTCGAGAGCACCCGCCATACGCAAAGGCCTCTTCGCCCGTTCACCTGCCTCCGAGATTGCTCACTTTCAGCATACTGTTGCCGCCTGTGAGGAGAGACAGCTCTTACGGAGCCGTCTCCAGAAACTTCGTCGTCTGGTTTTTCTCCATCGCCGTGCGCATTGCATATTCATTCTCGAACAATGCTACGTAGTTGTCCTTCTTGTCCTTCACCAGCACCGAGTTGATGCGGAATTTGGACGGATCGATCTTGTCGTCCACCAGCCAGCGAGCGAACTGGTATGTCATCCGGTGCAGCAGAACGTCCACCCCATACTCCGCCTTCATCCGATGCTCGAACACTTCAAATTGCAGTTGTCCCACCACACCCAGAATGATCTCATCAAAGCCGCTGGTTGAATGGAAGACCTGAATCGTGCCCTCCTCGGTCAACTGGTCGATGCCCTTTTGATATTGCTTGTGCTTGAGCGCGTTCTTGACCGTCACCTTGGCAAATATCTCTGGAGAGAATGTCGGCAGCTCGTCAAAGACCAGCTCGCCGCCCTGCGACAGCGAATCGCCGATACGGAATATGCCGGGGTCGAACAAGCCGATGATGTCGCCTGGATAAGCGGACTCGACGATGTCCCGATCCTGCGCGAGAAATTGCTGCGGCTGCGCCAGCTTGATCTCCTTGCCGACACGCACATGCTTGACACTCATTCCGCGCTCGAATCGGCCGGAGCAGATGCGCAGGAAGGCGATCCGGTCGCGGTGTGCCGGATTCATGTTCGCCTGAATCTTGAACACATAGCCCGAGAACTTCTCCTCCGTCGGTTCAACGAGCCGCTCCATGCTGCGGCGCGGTGTCGGCGAAGGAGCCAGCTTCAGGAAGTTCTCCAGGAAGGTCTGCACGCCGAAGTTGTTAACCGCACTGCCGAAGAAGATCGGCGTCAGCTCGCCGCGCTGCACCTTCTCATAGTCGAACGGGTCACCTGCTACATCCAGCAGCTCCAGCTCGCCCGCCAACTGATCATGGAGAAAGTCGCCCGCCATCTCGCGTATGATCGGATCGTTATAATCCTCCACCTTGCGAACCTCAATTTTGGAATGATCATTGCCCTGGAACAGCTCCACCTGGCTATTCATCCGGTCATACACACCGCACAGCTCGCGTCCCATTCCAATCGGCCAGTTCATCGGTACCGAGCGAATACCCAGCACCTGCTCCAGCTCCTCCATCAACTCGAACGGACTGCGTCCCTCGCGGTCCAGCTTGTTGATGAAGGTGAAGATCGGGATGCCCCGCTTGCGGCATACCTGGAACAGCTTGATCGTCTGCGCCTCCACCCCTTTGGCTACGTCGATCAGCATGACCGCACTATCCGCAGCCGTCAACGTCCGGTAGGTATCCTCACTGAAGTCCTGGTGACCTGGTGTATCCAGAATGTTGACGCGATGACCCATATAATCGAATTGCATGACGCTTGAGGTGACCGAGATGCCGCGCTGCTTCTCGATCTCCATCCAGTCCGAGGTCGCATGCTTGCTCGCCTTGCGCGCCTTGACCGTACCTGCCAGCCTGATCGCGCCTCCGAATAGCAGCAGTTTCTCGGTTAGCGTCGTTTTTCCCGCATCGGGGTGGGAGATGATCGCAAAGGTTCTTCTCCGCTCCACCTCGTGCTTTAACTCATCCTTTAGCTTCGTACTCATCCTTGCCGTCCCTTCATTGCATAGATTATAAGCTTACGCCCATTATACAGCAAAATGAAGCTGCAAGGCTGGGGATTCTTCATCAATATTGAAGATTCCCCAGCCCTTGCAAGCCATCGTATTCAATTCGGCAGGCTTACTACGCCACCGTTATTTCCCGGTATTGCTCACCCAGATCACGTTATCCTCTTCCTGACCGTTCACCGGCCACCAGCGGAAGCCATCGCGAGCGAGCAGCTCATTCGCCTCAGTCGGCCCCCAGGAGCCGGCAGGGTATGGCCGTACATCCGATGCATCCTCGCGCCATGCCGAAGCAATCTGGTCGACGAACGCCCATGCCTGGGACACCTCGTCCCAACGGGTGAAGTATGTGGAGTCGCCGCGGGCAGCATCATAGATCAGCCGCTCGTAAGCCTCCGGCGTATTAATGCCGATCTGACAGCTCTGGCAGAACTCCATCGCCACCGGCTGAATCTGCGAGTCCGAGCCGGGCTGCTTCGCATTGATCTTGATGTAGATGCCCTCCATCGGATTAACGCGAATGACCAGCAGATTCGGAGACAGGTTATGACGGCTGCCAAACAGAACATTGTCGGGCATATTTTTGAACTCAATGACCACCTCAGTCGTCTTGACCGGCAGCCGTTTGCCTGTACGGATGTAGAAAGGCACGCCCGCCCAGCGGAAATTGTCGACGAGCACCTTGGCAGCAAAATACGTCTCTGTCACGGAATCGCTTGACACCGATTCCTCCTGACGGTAACCAGGCAAGGACTTGCCTCTGTGCACACCTTCAGAATACTGACCGCGCACCACATTCTCCCGCACATCGCCATGCGTTGCATATTGACGCAGCGAGCGAAGCACCTTGACCTTCTCATCACGGATATCCTCGCCATGCAGACGGCTAGGGGGCTCCATTGCGATCATCGTCAGCATCTGCAGCATATGGTTCTGACCCATGTCGCGCAGCGCGCCAGACTTATCGTAGTAGCCGCCGCGATCCTCAACACCAACGGTCTCCGACAGCGTAATCTGAATGTTCGCGATATGCTTGTTGTTCCAGAGCGGCTCGAAGAAGGCGTTCGCGAAGCGGATCACCTCGATATTCTGAACCATCTCCTTGCCGAGATAGTGGTCAATACGGAAGATTTCCTCCTCCTTGAATACCTGGTTAATCTGCTCGTTCAGCTTCTGGGCCGATGGCAGATCATAACCGAACGGCTTCTCGATGACGACGCGGTGCCAGCCGCTGCTCTCCAGAAGGCCGCCCTCGCGCAGATTGAAGGAGACTGGTCCGAAGAGCTCCGGCGCCAGCGCCAGATAGAACAGCCGGTTGCCCGGAATGCCGAAGCGCTCATCCAGACGCTCCGTCAGGCGGCTCAGCTCGCGGAAGCTCTCCACATCGTTAATATCAAGCGGCATATAGACGAAATGCTGAGCGAACCGATTCCATAGCTCGGCATCGTCGGATTTGTAGCGGCAAAACTCCTTAATCGACTCATAGACCTCGGCCTGGAACTGCTCGTCCGTCCGCACGCGGCGAGCCAGCCCGACAACCGCGAAGTCCTCCGCCAGCTTTCCTTCCTTATAGAGGCTGAACAGAGCCGGGAACAGCTTGCGGCGAGCCAGATCTCCAGTCGCTCCGAACAAATAATATACAGCGCCCGCAGCAGCTTGCGCTTCCGATTTATGTTGATCTGTCATGTACAGCATACTCTCCTATGTCAGTTTATAGGTTACATGTTATGTAGTGTAGCATATATGACCTTGAATCGCTATTCATTGATCTATAAAAAAAACTAATGATTCCCTCAACAATTATTAATCGGAATCGTATCCGCCCATGTAAGGTTGGCAGACAGATAGCGGCAGATATACGAATAATCTCCGCACGCTCATCGCAAGTATTCCCCCGTAATGAGCGGGACGCCTCCTGTCAGCCGATACTCGCCTTCCGTTGACCCCAGGAGCAGTGCCAACTGCAGGTTCACCTTATGCTGCCCGCTCTGCGCACTCAGCCTTAGCTTGCTGCTGTAGTAGGTATCGCTCACTGTATTCCGGTCGCTATAGCGCTCCAGCAGCGTCGCGCCTGCTGCCTCCGCCAGCCGTTCTGCCGCCTCCGGGCCTGTCGCCGCGCGAAAGGAGAAGCTGGGCGCAGCTAGCAATCCGCTATGGTCAAGCGACTGCTCGATTCGGGCAAGCCAAGGCGCAACCTCCTCATAGTCTGCCCCCTCCATGCTCTCCAGCAGGACAACCAGTCCGCCTGTCGGCTCCTCGCTGTGCTGCATGGCATCCTCTGCTGCCTGCCTCACGACCTCCTCCCCGTTGCCATCCTCCGCTTCGGCTACCCGGCTGCCCGTCTCCTGCGGCTGCGCATCCAGGTGATGCCAGATCGCCAGACGACCGCCGCCGGTACCCTCCTCGCGCTGCATGTCGCTCCGCCACACCCGCTGCAAGTTGGAACCACCCTCCGCATCATCTGCCTCCTTCGCATCCAGCAGCAACGCCAGCCGCTCCGCCTGTTCGCCCGTAACTGGCTGCCTGGCATCCCAACGAAACGACCAGGCCACATCCCCCGAGCCACCCTGCGCCTCTGGCACCACCCATTGCCACACCGTCTTCACATCATGCAGCAGAGGCGAGCCTGCCTCGCCCTGCCTCATCATTCCCTGCACCCCCGCCAGCGTCACTCCCGCCGCCAGCACAGCGAGCAGCGATAGCAGCAGCTTGCTGCCTGACCTTCTCTGCGCCCTCTGATCCTCCAGCAATGAACGTCGCATTGCAGACCTCCTTTTACCCGTCGTCCCTGTACTCGCAGCTCATAACAGGCCTCCCTGATGCCGACAGGCAGCAATAGGCGAAGCTTGCAAAAAAACTGCCTCCGGTCTGGGTATATAACTATACGCATCTGCCCTGCCCTGCATAGACTGCTCATAGAATTCTCAGGGAGGTGCCTGAATCAATGGAACGAGTCTATCCACTTAATGAAGAAACATTGGCGCCGCTGCGCGGTCGTGTCGTCTGCGCGATCACACAGGAGGGACATCACTATATCGGCGTGCTCCACTCCTGCAGCGGCGGTCGTCTGGTGCTGAACGGCCCCGAGGACGAGACACCGGGGGATGGGGAGCCTCATCATACGTCCGGGGCGCGACTGCGCTCCCGCCGCCGCAAGCCTGGCCGCAAGACACCGCAGAAATCCTCCAAGGCGAGCACGACGGCGTTGGGAGGCTATCCGGGCTATAACTATCCGCCATATGGTTACCCTGGCCGATATGGCCCGCCGATCGGACTGGATCTGGCGCTGCTCGCCTTTCTGTTTCTCCTTGTATAGCCTTAGCCCTGCTGCGCTCGGCATTACCCGTTGCGAGCTGTATAGCCTGCAAGACTCAGGAGCTGGCAGCACCCGCTGGCTTACAGGCGAAGACCTGCGCAATGCAGGAAGCCCCAGCTAATAGATTCATCGTTAGCTGGGGCTTCCTGGTGTCTTTCCTATCTATTATTCTATCGGGTTCAGCTCTCAAGTTCAAACTCCGCCTGACAGGTATGATATACTGGAGGCAGCTTCGCACTCCAACATCGTGCAGCCAACCATTTCTTATCAGGGGGTCATGTAATGGACAGCTTGTTCTTCTGGATTATATCCGCAATTACAGCCATCATCTGGCTTACGATTGCCCATTTTATGTATAAATTCGCCCCTTATCCGCTGTATCGCCTGTTTATGCCTGCTGGAGCCGGACTTTCTCTGAGCATTATGATGTTCGTTGTCAGCATGTTTATCAGCGGCTTCCGCGGGATGGGCATCGGGATTATCAGCGCCTCGCTCGGATTAGGCAGTGTGCTGGCGATACCGATGATCGGCCTGCTGGCTCTCATTGGCGAGAAGCTGAAGAAGGACAACGATTAATGGACGATAACTATACGCGACTTATGCGACTTATGCGACGGATAAACCCCGGCGGGACACGGAGGGACAAGGGACAAGCCCCTGCTGTGTTGCCGCCGGTTCTATTTGCTAGTTCTCTGTAACAGATCAGGAATGTTGATGGCTCCGTTCCTCAGCACCGCCTGGAAATACATCGGCTTCATTTGCTGCTTGAAATCCAGATCCCATAGCAGGGAACCCAGATGCTGCTCCGGCTTTCGTTTATAGTACGAGATCGGAGCCTCCTCATCATCCTCCAGCAACACATAAGAAGCCGGGAACTCCCTGCTTCCCAGATACGGATGATAGAAGCATTGCTTCTTGCGGGCACGACGCAAAAAGATATTATAGTGCTTCTCTGGATGATCATGCTCTCCCGCACGAGCCGTCATCTCGAAGTGCGCGTGGATCACATACTTCACATCGCGCAGCAGGAGGCTCGTCTTCTCACGTTCCTCGGTCAGTACCGGCGCCAGCAATGGACGCTTGCAGCTCATCGGCTCCTTCAACTGGGTAGCTGCCTCCGCTGTCCCTAGCTCGAGTCGCTCTGCACGCTCCAGGCGAATTTCATTAATCACTTCAATTCGATCCACAATCCATCGGATTGCAGGCTTCCAATGAATCGATTCCAAGACGCCCCTTGCAGCACAAGGCGGCATCACTTCATAGCTCTCTTTCTCATCCTGCTTGTCTGGACGGGCAAAGCAAGCATAGCTTCCCCAGACGAGCAGTCGAATTCCATATCCCATCAATTCTCCTCCTTTTGCTTATACAAAACGCAATCATTCTCCCTCCCTTTTCCAAATTTGGATACACACTTTTAGTATACTCTCTATAGGCCTATATGTGTAGTTTGATTTTACTAGAATAGCTCTAATATCATAGGATTTTGTCGCATTTTCGTGCATTTACTCGGTATTCCCCGTATACTCTCTTGTTTTTTTATCTTCTAGCTCAATTTTACTTCCAATTCAAGCGCCTAATGGTTCTCCCGCCTTGACGAACAAAGCTCCACGAACATGACTTATCATTTCTTAGATATGTACAAACAGGGCCCGCTCTCCCATAATAGTCATAGATCATACGAAACCGGAAGGATGAAGGCACTGATGGAACAGACTGCTCCCCGGCTGCTGCTCGTTGAAGATGATGCGGAGATCAGCGAGATGGTCAGACGCTATCTGACAAATGAAGGATTTCACATTACACAGGCATTGGACGGGGCTGAAGCAGCCGCCTTGTTCGCCGCCGCCTCTTATGATCTGGTGCTGCTCGATATCATGCTCCCCCGTCTGGGTGGAATGGAGCTGCTGCAGCGCATTCGCGAGCACAGCACCGTGCCGGTACTGATCCTGTCCGCCAAGGGCAGCGAGGTGGACAAGGCACTCGGCCTCGGCTTTGGCGCTGACGACTATATCGCCAAGCCATTCTCGATGATCGAGCTGACCGCACGTGTCAAGGCAGCGCTGCGGCGAGCCACCAGCTACTCCAGGCCAAGCCAGGCGGCCATCGCTGACGCTCCTGCAACAATACACATTCATGAATTAGCCATTGATCCGGAGAATTTCACTGTGACCAAGAATGGGCAGGAAATCAGGCTGACAGCCAAGGAATTTCAGCTATTGAAGCTGTTCGCCAGCCACCCTAAACGCGTCTTCACCAAAGCGCAGATCTATCAGAGCATCTGGGAAGACGACTACTATGGAGATGAGAATGTCATCAATGTCCACATGCGGCGCCTGCGGGAGAAGATCGAGGATGACCCCTCTCATCCCCAATATATTCGCACACTCTGGGGAATCGGCTACAAGCTGGGGGAATTCCAGTCATGATCACTGCGCTGCTCGCCGCCATCCTGCTGCTGGCTGCGCTCAATGCGATGCAATTCGTCGCCGCGCGCAAGCAAGCCTCCTTGCTGCGCATCATGGCTACCCGCCTCGACAAGCTCGCCGTCTCCCCACAGCACACAGAGAAGCTGCAACTGCTCACGCCTGATCCGGCTCTGCGCAAGCTGCTGGGCAGCATCAACCACCTGCTTGCGCGCAGCGAGGAGACTCGTGCCGACTACGCCCGTTCCCAGTTGGCGATCAAGCGGATGCTGTCGAACATCTCACATGATTTGAAGACACCGCTGACGGTGGTTGTCGGGTACACGGAGACCTTGCGCCAGCATATAGCGATGCCCCCTGAGGAGCAACGCTATATGCTGGACAAGGTGCAGGCCAAGGCGCAGGAGGTGCTGGCGCTGATGAACCGATTTTTTGACCTGGCTGTGCTGGAGTCGGCTGACAAGGAGCTGCCCCTCTCGCGCATCATGATGAATGACGTGTGCGAACGGAGCATCCTCGCCTTCTACGAAACCCTTGCAGCACAGCAGCTAGACGTGCAGATTGAGCTCCCGGAGCTGCCCGTCTATGCGCTAGGCAATGAGGAAGCACTGGAACGCATATTGAATAACCTTCTGTCCAATGCCATCCGGTATGGGTATGAAGGGAAAATGATAGGCCTTGCATTGCGGGTAGAGGGCAACGATGTCTTCATTGAGGTCAAGGACCGCGGCAAGGGCATCGCCAAGCCCCACCAGGAGCTTGTATTTGAGAGGATGTATACATTGGAGGATTCACGCAATATGGCTTATCAGGGAAGCGGGCTGGGCCTGACCATCACCAAACGACTCGTTGAGATGATGGAGGGGCAGATTGAGCTGCACAGCCTTCCTTATGAGGAGACCGTCTTTCGTGTGAAGCTGAAGCGTGTTCCGTCCTGACTTGGGATAGGGACCGTAAGAATTAATTAAGAATTGTGTAAGAGTAAAGCAAAGCCCTTCCCTTATGATAGAAGCATCAGGACAATTAGAGAGGAGCAAGCATAATTGAGCATTCTACTAAAAACCTCCGCGCTCACGAAGGTCATAGAGGGGCGCGAGATCGTATCGCAGATGAATATTCGTGTGCGGCAAGGAGAAATATACGGCCTGCTGGGGCCTAACGGCGCTGGCAAGACGACGCTGATGCGGATGCTTACCTCACTGGTTAGGCCGACAGCCGGCGAGATTGAGCTGTTCGGAGAACGGCTGCAGCCAGGCTCTGTCGAATATCTTAAGCGTATCGGCAGCATCATCGAATATCCGGTATTCTACGAGAAGCTGACCGCAACAGCCAATCTGGAGCTGCATTGCGAGTATATGGGCTACTACAATAAAAATGCGATCAGCGAGGCGTTGGAGCTTGTCCGCCTGCAGGATACTCAGGGTCGGCTGGTCAAGGAATTCTCGCTCGGCATGAAGCAGAGACTGGGCATCGCCCGCGCCATCGTAACCCGCCCGGAGCTGCTCATTCTCGATGAACCGATTAACGGACTGGACCCGATGGGCATCCGTGAGCTGCGTGAGCTGCTGTATCGATTATGCAAGGAATACGGGATGACGCTTATCGTCTCCTCGCATATCCTCGGGGAAATCGAGCAGATTGCCGACACGATCTGTGTCATGAATAAGGGGCGGCTGGTGAAGGAGGTCCCGATGCACGAGATTCGCGGCGCGCATACCGAATATATCGAGCTGCATACGCCTGATCCGGCCAAGGCAGCCTATGTGCTGGAGCATAATCTGAACCTGTTCAATTTCCGGGTGACTGCTGACTGTATTCGCATCTATGAGACCATGATTCCACAGACTGAGCTGTCTAAGCAACTGATCATGCATGAGGTGCCGATCCACGCCATCCATAGAAAAAACCAATCGCTGGAGCAATATTTTGTTCAGTTGATTCAAGGAGGAGAATAACCGATGCTACATCTCATGCGGTTGGAGCTGCGCAAGCACAAGCTGCCCCTTATTTCGCGAGGGGTATGGATTGCCTGGATCGTGCTGATCGGCTTGTTCTCCCTGTTTTATTTTGATCGGCAACTGTTCGGCGACAACCCCGGGGAGCCTCTCCCGGAATTTGATGGCTACAGCATGGCCTTTTCCATCATATTAACATTTGCGAATATTACGTTTACCATCTACGGCGCCACCCTGCTCTCTCGCATCGTCATCGCCGAATTCCGTAATAAGAGCATGACGCTGATGTTCACCTACCCGGTCAGCCGCTACCGCATGATGACGGCCAAGCTGCTGCTGGTCTTCCTGTGGACCTTCAATATGATTTTGCTGACCGGCCTGATTATGGGCACGCTGCTGTTCATTGCCGAGCAGTACTTTCACTTTATCCCGGAGCAGCTAACCATGAACATCGTGTGGACACTGCTGGCAAAGCTGGCATGGAATGCATTGTGCGCGGCCTGTATCGTCATGATTCCACTCTACTTCGGCATGCGCAAGTATTCCACAGTCGAAACGATCGTCGCAGCGATCATCATCGGCGGGCTGATGAATGGCAATACGAACGGCTTCTCGTTAAACCAGATCTTTCTGTTTCCCTTAGGATTAGCCATTGTTGGTATTCTGGCTGCTGTGTTTACGCTAAGAAACATACAGGAAGCAGATATAAGCTGAAGATAGCATAAGCATATGCATATGAAGCAACATGCGACCTGACATGCATTCGTTCAATTCGAAGTCATAAATCCCGCTGCCATTCGATATTTATGAATGTAGGCATTGACAGGCAGTCCGAGATCATCACAGCAGCCAGCAACCGTAGCGGGGCTGCTCTACAGCCGGCGAACACTGCCCGCTCATCGATGTCGAAGCAATAGCGCGAGGCGCTTCCACTGCCGGGAGACCAAATCCGAGGAATCCAAAGGAGATTGGAATATGACGTCACACGATGCAATGAACTGGACGCAATATTATGTACTCAATGAAGCGCTCAATATGCCGCCTAACGTCGCGGCTGTGCAGGTCGGTCATGCAGCCACGATGCTGACTCTTCATTATCTGGTCAATAATCAGGATCAGAACCAGGAACGGTTCCGCACATGGCTGGAGAACGGACAGCCTAAGTCTGTTCTCCGCTGCCCGGCCGATGCTCTGATGAAGCTGGCAGAGCAAGGCTTTCTATCCGTCCGGGACAGGCAGTTGGGCACGCAGGAGGAGCCTGCCCTCACCGTCGTCGCCTTGCCGCTCATGCAGGACTCGGAGGCTGCAGCCTATATCGCAGAACTACTGGAGCGATAGCTGACGTATTGCCTCTATTCCGAACAGAAGCCTCCGTCTCACTTTCAGTGGATGCGGAGGCTTCTGTATTATGGAATATATGCTCTATCGCAGCTTGACGCGCTGCAGCCGCAGCGCATTTAGCACGACGGACACCGAGCTGAGCGCCATCGCCGCGCCTGCAAGCCACGGAGCCAGCAGGCCGACAGCGGCAACTGGAATGCCAATGACATTGTAAGCCAGCGCCCAGAACAGATTCTGCTTAATATTGACCATCGTCCGTCTGCTCAAGGCAAGCGCATCAACGATACTGTTCAGATCACCTTGCATCAACGCAACATCTGCCGCCTCCATCGCGACATCGGTTCCGGTGCCGATGGCAATCCCGAGATCCGCTGTCGCAAGCGCCGGGGCGTCATTGATGCCATCGCCAACCATCGCCACCTTATACCCTGCTTCCTGCAGCCGCTTGACCTCCTCGGCCTTGCTTGCCGGCAGCACCTCTGCGATGACCTTCTCAATCCCTACCTGGGCGGCAATCGCCCTGGCTGTTCGTTCGTTGTCCCCTGTCAGCATATACACCTCCAGGCCAGCCTCATGCAGCTTGCGAATCGCTTCTGCTGAGGTCGGCTTGACCGTATCCGCCACAGCCAGCAGGCCGACATAGCTTCCATCCACTGCCACCAGCATCGCCGTCTTCCCCTCTGCCTCCAGCAGCTCCATCCTTGCCAGCGCGCCCTGGATGTCGATGCCTTCTTGCTCCATCAGACGCCGGGTACCGACAGCTACACGACTGCCCTCTACTACAGCCACGACTCCATAGCCTGGGAGCGCCTCGAATTCCGCAGCATCTGGCAGCTCCAGCCCTCGATTGCGAATGCCCGCTACGATCGCCTCAGCCAGCGGATGCTCCGAACCACGCTCGGCCGCGCCTACTAGCCGAAGCATGCGGCTTTCCTCCATCGCTGCTGCCCATACATCTGTCAGCTCCGGCTTGCCCTTCGTCACTGTACCGGTCTTGTCGAGCATAACCGCTGTAATTTTGTGCGCTGCCTCAAGGTGCTCGCCTCCCTTGAACAGAATACCCGCTTCAGCCGCACGCCCGGAGCCGGCCATGATAGACGTTGGCGTCGCCAGTCCAAGCGCACACGGACAAGCGATGACCAGCACAGCTATCGCCTTCTCCAGTGCCCCGGCGACATTGCCCTGCTCCACCCAGAAAAACCAGAGGGCAAAGACCACAACCGCGATCCCGACCACGATCGGGACAAAAATGCCCGAGATGACATCGGCAATCCGCTGAATCGGAGCCTTGGAGCCCTGCGCCTCCTCAACCACCCGGATGATCTGCGCAAGTGCCGTATCCTTGCCGACGCGCGTCGCCTCCATGACGAGCCGTCCATTCTTATTGAGCGTAGCGCCGATAACCTGCCCTCCCGGCTGCTTGGACACGGGCAGACTCTCTCCGGTCAGCATCGATTCATCCACCGTGGAGCTGCCCTCAATGACCTTGCCGTCAACCGGAATCTTCTCGCCTGGACGCACGATCAGCCTATCCCCAGTCATGACCTCCTCGATGGGAATGTGCTGCTCCTGTCCCTCTCGAATAACGAGCGCCGTCTTCGCCTGCAGCGACATCAACTGGCGAATTGCTTCGGAGGAACGACCCTTCGCCAGCACCTCGAACAGCTTGCCGAGCAGGATGAGCGTAATCAACACGGCGCTGGTCTCATAATACAGCTCCGCATGATGATGCGGATTGCCAATGCTGAGGATCGATTGGTATAAGCTGTAGAAGAAGGCCGCCGAAGTGCCGAGTGCGACCAGCACATCCATATTGGCACTCCCGTTACGCAGCGCCTTGTAGGCGCCGATATAGAAGGTACTGCCGATTACGAATTGAACCGGAGCAGCCAGCACCAACTGGAGCCATGGATTCATCAGAATATCCGGCATCCAGATCCAGGATGTAAATGAGAAATGGCTAACCATCGCCCACAGCAGCGGGAATGACAGTACAGCCGATACGAGCAATCGCCGCTTGTGGCGCGATAGCTCCTCACGCTTGCGTGCAGCCTCCTCCTCGCGCTTGTCGGACTTCACTGCTGCCTGATAGCCGAGCTGCTCCACCTTGCGGATCAGATCGTCTACGCTCAGCGCATCGCCGTCATAATCCACATGCGCGGTCTCCATGGTCAGATTGACCGCTGCCGACCGCACCCCCTCCAGCCGGTTCAAGCCCTTCTCAATTCGTGTTGCACAGGCAGCACAGGTCATTCCCGTAATCTGCAACTGCTCCTGCTGATCGCTTGTATGCGAACGATAAGCTTCTTTTTCCATCAATATCACCTCTGTTGCTCATATAATACCATACCCCCCTTATGTATGTAAAGGCATATCCTTTCTCGTTCCCCATTTCTTCGGTATACTGTTGTTATTCTGTAGCTGTTGCCCGATTATCATACTGAAAAGGAGCGAAAAGCGATGAACCAAGCTTCCGCAGAGCAGGAAGGGGTATTGCGCATTCGACTGGCCGAGCCCTCCGATCTGCCAGCCATTGTAGCCATCTACAACTCCACCATAGCCTCCAGGCAGGTGACCGCCGACCTGGAGCCAGTGACCGTGGAGAGCCGACAAGACTGGTTCGACGCACACAAGCCGAGCAAGCATCCGATCTGGGTCATCGAACGAGAGCACGACCTGGCAGGCTGGGCAAGCCTGAGCGCCTTCTATGGCCGCCCGGCCTACGCCTGTACAGCCGAATTCAGCGTCTATGTAGCCGCCTCGCATCGCGGCGCCGGTATTGGACGCCGGCTGCTGCGCTATGCGCTGGACCAATGCCCTTCCCTTGGCATTGATCATGTGCTCGGCTTTGTCTTCGCTCATAACGAGCCCAGTCTGGCGCTGCTGCGCAGGTTCGGCTTTACCCAGTGGGGGTACTACCCCGGCGTGGCCGAGCTTGACGGCATACGGCGTGACCTGGTTACGATGGGACTCCAACTATAGCTGCTCCCACACCGAATTAACGGCAAGGATGAGAATCGTTGCTTACAGATAGCGACCCAGCACCTCGTTGAACCGGATCAGATACCGAACATCTGTCTCATCGAATCTTCCCTTCACGGGGCTGTCAATATCAAGTACGCCGACGATCTCTCCTCTTGCGCGTAGCGGAATGACGACCTCTGCATTCGTCGCTCCATCACAGGCGATATGACCGGGAAACTCATGGACATCCGCCACCAGCACCGCCTCCTCCCGCTCCACCGCTGCTCCGCATACCCCCCGCCCCACCGGAATACGCGTGCAGGCCGGCAGCCCCTGGAAGGGACCCAGCACCAGCTCGCCGTTGTCCAGCAGATAGAAGCCTACCCAGTTCGTCTCTACCAAGCATTGCGCCAGCAGTGCCGCCGCATTCGCCAGATTCGCCACAGCCGGCAGCTCCGGCTCCATCAAGTATTCCAACTGCTTCAGCAGCAGCTCGTAATTTTCCTCTCTTGATCCGGCATACGCCTCCCTGTTAAACATGAAGCATCTCTCCATTCCATCATGACTATCATAACCATAACATAAGTGTGCCCGTGCTGTAATCGTCCCTCTCCTCTGACCGCCGCTGCATGAAACCACCGACTACTTGTTTCCATATCTTCTTGCTGATTGCGCTCCCTTATCCTATAATCAAGTTCAGACTACATAATCAAGCAGGAGTAGGGTTTATGAATGAAACATTGCGGAGCTTTCTTGCACTGACAGATGCAGTCATGATCACCGATGAGAGTCATCGCATCATGGATGTCAATCCGATCTACGAGCGGATCACAGGCTTCAGACGCGAGCAGATCATTGGCTCCCCAGCCAGTATTGTCAAGACACAGTATACATCAGCCGCCACCTATGACAGCATGCGCCAGGCACTGCATCAGAAGCAAGGCTGGTCAGGTGTATTTATTAACAAGAAGAGTAATGGCCAGCTATGGCATTCTTCCATCTCTATTACCCCCTACTATACGGAGGGGCAATGGTACTACATTGGCGTCTTCCGCGTGCTGGAGCATCTGCGGGAGGGAATATATGTCGGGGAGGAGAGACGCAGCAGCATTCAGGGTGTACTGCTCAAGGTGCTGGCGATCTCCTGCGAGATTCGCGACCCGGCCATTGAGGAGCATCTGACACGGGTACAGCAACTGACCACTCGGCTTGTCCACGCCCATAACGACCGCCTGAACCTGGAGCTCGACCATGATTATGTGCAGAGCATCATTCATGCCAGCATCATGCATGACATCGGCAAGTCCGGCGTCCCGGAAGGCATCTTATACAAGCCTGGCCCTCTGACCTCTTATGAGAGGCAGATTGTTGAGATGCACCCGCTAATCGGTGTCGATATTTTGGAGAAGATTCATAGCGAGCTGAATGACAGCTTCTTCAAGAATGAATTGGCTGTCACCCGCAACATTATTTTGCATCATCATGAAAAATGGAATGGCAGCGGCTACCCGCACGGCCTCAAAGGAACCAGCATTCCGCTCGAAGCCCGAATCGTAAGCGTGGTGGATGTATATGACGCTCTCACCTCCCGCAGAGCCTATAAGGAAATCTGGCCTAGAGAGAACGCACTCGCCTACTTGATCGAACAGAGAGGTAAAGCCTTCGACCCCGAGCTCATCGCATCCTTTCTATCCATTATGGAACCATCCTCTACATAGCAGAACCGGGAGGGGCAGTGTCGGCTTTCGCCGCTCTGTCCCTCCCGGTTCTTTATTAGGCATACAGGGTCAGATGCGAAAGCGGCCTGCCAGCCGTTCAAGCTCGCCTGACATCTCCTCCAGTCTGACCGCCGCCTCCTTCATCTGCTCCACCGTGCCAAGCTGCTGCTCGGCCGCCTCGGCGATCCCGCCGAAATGATCTGAATTATGCCGCGACAGCCCCTCCATCTCCGCAGCAGAGGCAACAACCTCCTCTGTGCTGGCGGAGATTTCCTCCGAGACCGCTGACACATCCTGAATCTCCGCGGCAACACGCTCCACGGCGTGCCGTATGCGGGCGAACGACTCCCCGGCAGCTTGAACGGCCGATAGCCCCTCCCCGATCCGGCCGCTTCCCGCCTGAACACTGCTCACTGCCCGCTGGATGTCGTCCACCATCGATCCAAGCATGCTGCCGATACGCTCCGCCGATTGATCGGCCTGCTCCGCCAGCTTGCGAACCTGCTCCGCCACCACCGTAAACCCCCGGCCGTGCTCGCCGGCCCGCGCCGCCTCGATCGACGCGTTCAGTGCAAGCAGATTGGTCTGCGACGATATGTCACGGATGACGGCAACCATCTCGCCTACCTCCTCCGAGCGAGCCGCCAGATGATTCATGTCATGTGTCGTCATCTGCGAGAAGCGTCCGATTTCCCCCATTTTATCCATCGCCTGCTGCACGAGTCCATTGCCTGCTTGAGAGACCTCTGCCGCCTCCTGAGAGGCTTCTGCGACGAAGGACAGAGTGTGGCTGACCCGTTCGACTCCGCCCGCTACCTCGCTGATGGCTCGTGATGTCTCGCTGCTATATTTCGCCTGAGCCTCGGCATTGACCGCAGCCTCCTGCAGCAGCCGAGTAATCTTACCGCTCGCCTCATGCGTCGTCTCGGCACTGGCAGACATGGAGGTTGCCGATTGCCGCAGTTGCCGGGAGCTGCCATGAATCGATTGGATCATGGAGCGCAGCACCTGAATCATCGAGCGGAAGGCCGAGCTGAGCCTGCTGATCTCGTCCTTACCCTTGACGTGGATGACAGGCGTCAGATCGCCCTGCTCGATCGTGTTCATACTGCGTGTCAGCCGCAGGATCGGAGAGACGATCATTTTGGATAGCAGATAGATAATAACCAGTGACACGACGAGGATCGCACCTGCAACAAGCAGCATCGTGCGGCGATTCTTCTCCAGCAGATCATAGACGCTGGTCGCGTCAAAGTCCGCGCCTAGCGCGCCTAACAACTGCCCGTTTGCATCGACAATCGGTACATATGCGCTCACTGTAGCTCCATAGGTATCGTCGCGGGTCAGCTCCCCTACCTTGGATTGCCGATCGGCAATGGCCTCCTCCAGCAGCGGGATCGCCTCTGTCTCCACCTTGCCCAGCTCCGAGACATCCTCGCCCTTGGCACCGACAGGCATCCCATCAACAATATAGTAGTATTCGCGCTGGCCGTTGTTGTCCCTGGCGGCCATCGTATACAGATATTTCAGATGATTCGCTTCCCGCAGCTCATTGAAACGTTGTCTGAGCTCCGTATAATATGGCGTTTCACCCGTCTTCGGAGTGATGTCGCGGTACTGCTCCAAGTCAATCTGATCCGCAGCATATTGCGCGATGCTGCGCGCCTGTTCTCCGATGGACTGGGTAATCAGCTTCATCGAGGAGGCATAGATGATGTAAGCCATCACAGAACTGGATAGTACAATTAATAAGGAAAACACGATCATGATACGCAAATGTAAGCTTTTCAATACCACTCGCCCTCGCTTCATATCATTAATAGATGATGCTGTCCGCCTGATGCCGTATGATTCGTTCGTTCTATTATAACGCGCCGCGGCAGCATTCGACATACAATTATGATGAAAGCTGGCAGTAATGGAGGCGAAATATAGTGAAATGTCCCTAGGGTCCCGGCTGATAGATGGGACATGCCGCAGCACACTCGAAGCATGGTATAGATCGCCAATCTGGAGAACGATATGATCCGGGTTATAATCGGGCAACAGATCCGAGCCTGGATGACCAAGACGAACGCGCAACAGCCCCATCGAGACGTTACGCTCGCGGGGCTGTTGCTCTAAGGGGCTATGATTTGTAGTTAAAGTCAGGAATGTCAGCCCACCGCTTCCGCAGCTCATGTGCAGCCGCCTTGGGCTTGCGATCGCGGGTGAAGATGCCCTTCTTATTACCTTGTACCCGGATGACACCCTGGCTCGTGTTGAAGTCCGCGAAGTTCCAGACATGCTCGCCGACAAAGTTGCGGCATCGGTCGAAGCTCCGATGGTTCGCTTCGAGGTAACGCACCTGATACTCCTCGGTGAACATGACCGGGTCCACATCATGGAAGCCAGCAATCGTATCCGCTCCGTATTCCGTCATCGCTATCGGCTTATCCGGGAACAGACGCTGCCATTCCTCCAGCTCTGCCGTCAGCTTGAGCGAGGCTACCTCCCACTCCCCGGCCTCCACGTACCAGCCGTAGTATCGGTTAAGACACAGCACATCGATAAGCGGGGCCACCTTGCAATGCGATGGGCCTTTGCCTACCATGGTGACGATCGTGACCGGGCGATGCTGCGGGTCCAGCGACTTGGTGAGCTCGACGAGCGGCTCGAAGTAACGGTCTGCCCCCTCCTCATCGGCCGCTGGCTCGTTAGCGATCGACCACATGACGACACAGGCATGATTTTTGTCGCGCGCGATCAGCTCACGGATGGCCGTCCGGTGGGCGTCCGCTGTCTGGATCTCCTCCCAGGTCTTCCGAGTAGCTCTGCCGTGAAGGGTCGCAATAAAATTCAGATGTAAGCCGACGGCAGCAACCTCATCGATGACGACGAAGCCCTCCCGATCCGCCAGTCGCATGATCTCCTCTGAATACGGGTAATGCGAGGTGCGGAAGGAGTTGGCGTTCATCCATTTCATCAGTTGAAAATCCATGACATTGGCAGGCTCATTCAGGCCCCGGCCGTGAATCGCTGTATCCTCATGCTTGCCGAAGCCCTTGAAATAAAACGGCTTGCCGTTAATAAGGAACTGACCGCCGCGAACCTCGACCGAACGGATGCCCAGCGGCAGCTCATAGACGTCCACTGGCGTCGCCCCGTCACTAAGCTCCACCCGGAAGGTGTACAAGTACGCTTGTAGAGGCTCCCAGCGCTGGGCATCAGGGATGGTCAGCATACCCTCGCTGCCGCTCGCTACGGCGACGGTGCGACCGCTCTCATCGATGACGGCAATCGTCACATCGCCTTCGCCGACACAGTCGACGCTATAGGCAACATGCGCCGCCTGACCATCCAATCTCGGAACGAGCGTAATGTCCTGCACATAGGTGCGTGGAGTCGTATAGATTTTAACCGGACGATGCAGACCGGCATAGTTGAAGAAGTCGAAGTTCGGCGGATTGCGCGTCAGCTTGCCCAGACCCTCTACTTCCCGTTCGACCAGCTTTCCGACAGGAAGCGTCGTTTCATCCAGGATGTTATTGACTGCGACTGTCACCCGGTTGCTGCCCGGACGCAGCAGCGCGTTGATCTCCGCCTCGAACGGCGTAAACCCGCCTGTATGCTCGACGGCCAGTTCGCCGTTAACATAGACCTTGGCCTGGTGTGTGGCCGAGCCGAAGCGCAACATGACTCGCTCAGACAGCAGCAGTGCAGGCATCGTGAATTCCTTCTCGTACCATACCCAGCCCACATGGTTGCGGATGTCCGATGTGACGCCAGCGTCGTTGAAGGAAGACGGCACAGCCATCGGCAGGGTGTCGGTCAATTTCTCGCGATACCATTCATTAGACAGACCTACGCCGGAGTCGAGCTTGAAGCTCCACACCCCGTTCAGATCAATGACCGTGCGGGATTCTGTTAGGATCGGATACAACATGATTAGTTCACCTCTTCAGATATAATGGAACATCTGCCGCGCCGGGCGGCAGATGTGAGAAGACGAGGAGATGTAGATTAGGATTTGGAATCAATTACTTTTTGGATGCGGGTCTGCGCGTTCTGCACGGTCGTATCCAGAGCTTGACCGGAGAGCATCATCCGATCGAACTCTTCCATGAAGATCTTTTCCAGCTCTGCATGGTAAGGCACTGCAACCTTGGCACTGTTGGCCTTCGTATGGTTCAGAACATATAGCAGCGATTCCTTGTCGATCATTTCCGGTGTTTTGGTGCCGGCGACCATCGCATCAACGACTTGGTTCAGATCGGCGTTCTTCCAGGATGGGAACGCTTTGCCCTGCAAGACGATCCCTTCGGTCGAGAACCAACGGATGAACGTATACGCTTCGTCTTTATGCTTCGACTTGCTATACACGGACAGTACATCGCTGCCGACGTTCGATGCGATCTCATCCCCTGCGTTAAGCTTCGGCAGCGGAGCAAACACGGTGCGGAATGTAGCAGGCACGGTATCGGTGCCGCCCAGCTCCGGTACGAGGAACGATCCCATCGCCAGCATGCTTGTATCCTGGTTGAAGTACTGTGGACGGTAATTGAGCTTCTGACTAACTACTTCAGCGTATGGCGTTGCCGACCCTTCGGCTTCGCCGCGCAGACGCAGCTCAAGCGTCTTGCGGACATAGGGATTGTCGATATTCGCGGTTGTACCGTCGTCGGTCGTCAGGTTCGCGTTCTCTACACGGCCAAAGTTCTGGATGAAGTATGCGAAGGCAGGCCAGCTATGAAAATATGTGCCATAGCGGGTTTTGCCGCCTTCCGTTTTGGTGAGCGCCTTGGCATAATCCATGAATTCATCCCACGTCCAATCCTTCGGCAGCTCCAGACCGCTCTCTTTCAGATGCTCCTCATTGAAGATGACAAATGATTGAGAGGATTTGCCCGGCAGTCCGTAGGCCTTGCCGTCAATGCGAGTATCTGCAGTGTACTCCTCAGTGAGGTTGATATTATCCTTCGCCAGATAGTCATCGAGCGGCTCAACCATGCCCAGATCGACGCGCTGCGACAGGAACGTCATATTACTGAACATGATGACATCGAGCTCATCCCCGCTGGCTGCTGCCAGATCAAGCTTCTTATAGTACTCGTTCGAATTGTTATCCTCTGCGGAGTTGAACTCCACTTTAATATTCGGGTACTTCTTCTCAAATGCCTCGATGACGACATCCCAGTTGTCCGTCTTCTTCGCGTACCAGTTGTGCAGCTTAATCGTAACCTGTTCGTTGGATGAGCCTTGCTCGCTTGTACCCGGCTTACTTTCTGTGTTGCCCGAAGCACAGCCACCCACCAGCATAGCTGCTGCAATGACTGATGCGACCCAACCTTTGCGATTCATTTTGAACATGCAACTTCCCCCTTTAAGTGAGTTATCCTTTGACACTTCCTGAGGCCACGCCTTCGATAACTTGCTTCTGGCCTATGATGAAGATGATCAACAATGGCAAGATGGCAGATACGGCGCCAGCCATCATGAGCGAGTAAAATTCCCCGCTGAAATCTGCAAACCTGCGAATGCCTAGCTGCAAGGTGAACAACGATTCAGAACGAAGGAAAATAAGCGGATTCTGGTAATCGTTCCAGGTCCATATAAAACGTAGGATCATATAGGTCGCCAGCGCCGGCTGCACCAGTGGCAAGGCGATTCGTGCAAAGATCATCCCGTGCCCTGCACCGTCGATCCGCGCCGACTCGATGATCTCCTGATGCACACCCATGAAGAACTGGCGAAGCAAAAAGGTACCAAGAACACTCGATGCTGCAAGCAGCACAAGTCCAAGATGGCTATCGAATAATCCCATCCAGCGATACATGATAAACTGCGGCACGAGAATCGCTTGCGTCGGAATCATAAAGGTGGAGAGCACCAGTAGAAATAGTGCATCCCGACCCTTGAACTCGATCTTGGAGAATCCGTAAGCCGCCATCGCTGATACGATGAGAGAGAGCGCCGTGGACATCAGCGTCACCTTGATGCTGTTCCAATAGTAGAGCGCAAATGGAACCGCCCCCGCCCATACCTGCGTATAGTTCTCCACCGCATTCCAGCGCTTGGGTATCCACTGAATCGGATAGGACATGACATCCAGCTCGGGCTTGAATGATGCAGATATCATCCATAGGAAGGGCAAGATAAACACTATGCCCGCCGCTCCCATCAATAATGTGACCAAAACACGGCCAGGCCTGATTGCATACATGTATGTCTTCCCCCCTTAATAATTGACCCACTTCTTCTGCCCGACCCACTGAATCAGCGTCAACAGCAAGATGAGAAGCAGCAGGACGATGCCCATAGCCGAAGCGTAGCCAGATTCCAGATTAATAAATGCAACCTCGTACAGATAGAAGACGATAACGGAGGTCGAGCCAGCCGGTCCGCCACCGGTCAGCACCATGATCAGATCGAACACCTTGAACGAGCCAACGACACCAGTAATGAGCAAGAAAAAGGTTGTGGGCGTCAGCATTGGAATTGTAATGCTAAAAAATTGTCGAATCAGCGACGCCCCATCGACATCGGCCGCTTCATACAGATCTTTGGGAATTCCCTGCAAGCCAGCCATATAGATAACTAGACTAAACCCGAGCGACGTCCACACCATAATAATCATGACCGACAGAAGCGCATAATTGGGGTCTGCCAGCCACATTGGCGGATTGTCGATACCGATCGCGCGCAGGAAGTTATTGATCGGACCGTTCGTCGGATGGTAGAGCACCCGCCATAGCAAGGCAATCGCGACGAAGCTGGAGATGAACGGCATGAAATAAATGACCTTGAACAATGTTTTGAAATAGGTCGCCTTGTCAATCAGCACCGCCAGCACGAGTGCGAGAAACATCGTCACCGGCACGGTGACAATCATGATGATGTTGTTCATCAGCGAACGATGGAAGGATTCGTCCTGAAACAGCTTCGCATAGTTGTCGAAGCCGATGAACCGTAGTCTCTCAAGCCCCGCGATGAAATTCCAGTCGGAAAAGCTGATGACCCCGGACAACACAATCGGAATAATGACGAGCATCGTTGTCAGGATCAACATCGGCCCGATAAATAGATAGCCGGCTATGGTGTCATATAGAGCTTGCTTGCGCCGTTTTTTTGCAAGCGGCTGTTGCGCTGCCTGCGGGGAAGCGTGCGCCATGTCCCTCACCTCTTTATTTATTGTTATCTTCATTATAGAAAGTAATTTTCCGATATACATGAAACGATTTTTTCTATCTTCAAAAGAAAACATGACAATATTTTTTCTCAAATGAAAAAAATATTGGATGAGTCTTGCTTCAAAATGACTTACGATAATAAAAAACAAACGAGGGAGGAGTAAGGCATGCGTATCGAACTGCCATTCAAGCGGCTAACCTTCCGCCAAAAACTAATCATCACCTCGATCGCTTGCCTGGTGCTGCCGACAATCGGCATGATCTTGAGCACCAACCATTATTCGAAGCTGATTATTCGTGAACATACACTGGACAAAGCCAAGCAATCTCTACTTATGGTGCAATCGCAGATTGACGCGATATTGACGGAGATGGTGTCCGTAGCCAACTTCGTCCATTTTGACCCCGAGATCAAAAACCTGCTGGAGGAGGCCAAGACAAATCCGGTGGCAAGCCGCCAGTTGACAACCCGACTGGAGCAGGTGGCCGGGGAGACGCGCGATCTGCGGATTACGCTGCTTGATAATGATGGCAGAGCATACTCGGATTATTCGTTCTACGACTTCGACCCGGTCGAGTTCAAGTCGCGCGACTGGTTCGCGCGTCTTGACCAATTGTCAGGCTACGATACGTTATTTGCGGGTGGCGAGGCCAACTATCTCGCCTCAGAGCGGGCTGATCTGCCGTATGTGTTTATCGCCGCCCGGGCATTGCGGGAGAGCAACAGCAAGCCACCCTTCGCATACTTGATCGTAAGCAGAACCGAAGCGGCGATTCGGGATCGTTTTCAGGAGCTGGAGGAGGACGTATTCGTGCTTGGAGCGGATCACACGATCCTCTCTAACCGTGATCCACAGCAGATCGGTTCGTCAATTGAATCCATTCTGCCCATCGCAGATTTGCATTCCACAGCTATTCTTCGTGTTGGCGACGCGAACCAGTTATTTATCTCCTTGCCGCTAGCGTTCGGCGATTGGTCTTTGGTAAGTCTGGCGCCCTATGAGCAATTGACCGGGCGACTTAATGGCTTATCCCGGTCAGGACTGCTCATTCAGAGTGTGTTTGCAATCGTCTTCCTGATGGCGCTGACTTATCTGCTTCGCCGCTTCACCCGGCCGATCCAGACACTGGGCAAGGCTGCCCGTCAGATCGAAGCTGGCAATCTGACCATTCGCTCCAACATCAGGGGCAATGACGAAGTCGGAAGTCTCGGGCGTTCCTTCGACCATATGCTGGACCGTATCGAACAGACCATGCAGGAGTTCAGAACCGAGCAAGAGCTGAAACGAAGAGCGGAGATTGCCATGCTGCAGGCGCAGCTTCATCCCCATTTCCTCTTCAATGTGCTCACTTCAATCCGAATGCGCCTGCTGCTCCAGAAGGATGAGGATAATGCGAAGCTGCTCGCCGCGCTAGCCGCTCTCTTGCGCTCCAGCTTCACCCGTCACGGCGAGTTCGTCACGCTTGGTCAGGAGATCGAATCGGCCAAGCAATATATAGAATTGATGCGATTTGCCATGCGGCACCCCACTACTTACGAGATGGATGTTGATCCGAAGCTGCTGGATGCGACCGTCCCCAGGCTGATTCTGCAACCCATCATCGAGAATGCGTACAAGCACGGGTTCGCCCGAAAGGGAGGCTGCGTCGTCATCCAGATCAAGACGAGGGATAACAAGCTGATCCTGACTGTAAAAAACAACGGCGCTCCCCTATCCAGTCAGACGATTGCCGAGCTGGAGCAGCGGCTGGCTTGTCAGCCTCACGAATACGGTGCAGACAAGACCGACAACATGGGGAGCGGCATCGGCTTATACAATGTATCCACGCGGCTGAAGCTGATCTATGGAGACGATTTTCAGATGTCCATTCAATATATAGAACCGGAATGGAGCGCCATCACACTGGTGTTCCCGATGCATCCGGGTGGTGAAGGAGGAGGCTTACATGTATAAAGTCGTCATGGCGGATGACCAATTGCCCGTCCTGGAATATCTGGAGTGCAGCATTCCCTGGACGCAATTGAATCTTGAGTTGATCGCCGCTTGCGCAGATGGCGAAGAAGCGTGGGAGGTCTGTCAGGCGCAGCAACCCGACATCCTGTTGACAGATATAGGCATGCCCGCAATGGACGGCCTTACCCTGATCCAGAAAGCCAAGGAAGCCAACCCGGAGCTGCAAGCGATCATCCTCTCCTGCCACGAGGAGTTTCATTATGCGCAACAAGCGGTCAAATTAAATGTCTCGGACTACATTCTCAAGGAGAGTCTGGAGCTGGAGCAGGTGACAGCGGTGTTGACAGAAGCGGTTCTACGGCTGGACAATGCCCGCCAAAGCCGACAGTCGATCCACAACCTGCAGCGAATGGTGGAGAGCAACCATGCGGCCATACGAAGCCGATGGATGCAGATGTTTCTGGAGCAGCCGCTATGGGATGGAGCAGAATGGATCGAGCAGGCCAACAGCATGGGCATCAAGCTGCACAGGGACACCCCCTACATGCCGGTCATTGCGTTTCCAGATCGCGCCCGTGAGCTGGAGCAACGGTTTGGCAGCTCGTCCAACATGCAGTTTGTCATGGATAACGCCCTGCAGGAGGCGCTCAAGGTAGAAGACGTCCTCTTGTTTTCCTTGTCGGAGCGGCGGTATGTCCTGCTGGTTCCTTTTCCTTATACACTCGTCCGCAATCGTCATGAAGAGCTCCGAACGGCGCTCCAGAAGGCGCAGCTTGACCTATACCGACATCTGAAGGTGAGTCTGACTTTCTTCTATGGAGAGGCTGAGCAGGAGTTGAAGCCGCTCAAAAAACAAATTCAGGCCTTGTTGTCCAATCAAAGCTTGCGTTTCTATGGAGGAGAAGCATCGATCCAGAAGGCAGTAAGCCTGCCGACAACTACAGAGGATCTCTTCCTCCACTACGCTCGCACCGTCCAGGAGCTGCGGGAGAGCATCCAGCGGGAAGATTGCGACCGCGTCGCATCGTTTCTGTCGATCTTGAGCCAGGAGCTGCAGACACACAGGTATCCGGTCGAGAGTCTGAAGAGCTGGATGCTCAAGATGGTCATGGAGCTGGAACTGAAATTTACGGTCATGCAGCAATTCGTAACCAACTTCGACAGCGAGCTCAATCAGCAGACGCTTCGAAGTGTGGAGACGCTAGAGGAGCTAATGGCATGGCTGGAGAAGTTTCTGCTTGAGAAGATCAAGAATGTCCATACCATGTGGAGACCCTCGATAAGGAAAGAGGTAGCCGAGGCGCAGCGCTATGTGCTGACACATCTCGGCGAGAAGATCAGTATGGATGCTATCGCCAAAAAGGTGGGGCTCAATCCCACCCACTTCAGCCGGGTATTCAAGCTCGATACGGGCTCAACCTTTATCGAATATGTCACCCGCTGCAAGATGGAGCGAGCCTGCGAATTACTGAATCAATCCAACCTATCAGTGATAGAGATTGCCGATCAGTTGGGCTACGACAACCCCAGTTACTTCATTAAACTGTTCCGCAACCTGATGGGCACATCGCCAGCGGAATACCGCAAATCCATCTAGCCTCCAACGGCTTATTGGGTGAATATGCTCATATACGAAAAAACGACTTGCCCAGCCTAGCATGGACAAGTCGTCTTCTTATATAGTTAACCTTGGCCGCCTACAGCCCCAGTGAGCTGTTCAGCTCCTTCAGCTTGTTAGCCGATTTGTGCAGCAGCTCTCTCTCCTCCTCGGAGATCGGCAGATCCAGCACCTCGCGCACGCCTTGACGGTCAACGATGCATGGCACGCCCAGGTACACGTCCGAGATGCCGTGATAATCGGTCAGCAGCGTCGATACATTCAGCACAGCGCCCTCATCGCGCAGAATCGCCGTACAGATCCGATCAAGCGCCAGCGCGATGGCGTAATAGGTGGCGCCCTTCGCTTGAATGATCTGGTAGGCCGCGTCACGAGTGTTGGTGTAGATTTCTTCCTTCTCCGTCGCATTCAGCTTCAGCTCCGTGCCAGCGACATTCGCCAGACTCCACAGCGGCAGCTCCGAATCCCCGTGCTCGCCGACGATGTGCGCATGCACACTGCGCGGGTCGATTCTCAGCTTCTCGCCAATCAGATAGCGGAATCGGCCGCTGTCCAGCAGCGTGCCCGAGCCGATAACCCGATTCACTGGCCAGCCGATGCGCTTGAACGTCAGATAGCTCATAATATCCACCGGATTGGAGGCGAGGAGCAGGATCGCATTGGTCGCATGCACCTGCACCTGAGAGATGATGCTCTCCAGAATCGACGCATTGCGCTTGAGCAGCTCGATCCGCGTTTCTCCCTTGCGCTGAGCCGCTCCCGCCGTAATGACGATAATGTCCGCATCACGGCAATCCGAATAGGTGCCCGCCCATACTTTGCCGCCGCCGATAAACGGCAGGCCGTGGTTCATGTCGAGCGCATCGCCCGCAGCCTTGTCCGAATCGGCGTCGATCAGAACCAGCTCATCTGCACGGTTGCGCAGCAGCAATGTGAAGGCCGTTGTCGAGCCGACAGCTCCGGCTCCTATAATAACAATTCTCGATTTTTTCATCGTGGAAATCCTCCTATTGCTCCTCATAGAATGGTTTATTAACATAATGATACATAACCGACATCAGCACACTGCCGCCAATAATATTGCCTATCGTTACAGGAACCAGATTATGTATGACTCCGCCCCATGTAATCGTACCCGGATGGTTCAGCACTAGCGCTATGGCAAAGGTACACATATTGGCGATGCTGTGTTCATAGCCGGAGATGAAGAAGCAGAACACAAACAGCATCATCGCGAACATCTTCGCCCCGTCCTCCTTGAAGGACATCGGTATGAAGAAGGCGAGACAGACGAGCCAATTACAGAGGATCGCGCGGAAGAACAGCTCCATCGTAGGCGCATGCAGCTTCTTCTCCACCACGCTGAGCAAAAATCCGTTAACCGAGCTTTCATTGAACAGCCCCGTCGTCAGAATCAGCAGGGCAAACACGGCTGCGCCCAATATATTCCCCGTATAGCTGGTAGCCCACAGCTTGAGCACATCCGGCCAACGCATCTTCTTGCGCAGCGCGGCAAAGCTGTAGTAGAACGTATTGCCTGTAAATAAATCCCCGCCCCCATACGATATGAGGATAATCGCTGCCCCGAAGGTCAGCGCCGCCATCGGATAGGTGAAGGGGGAGTGCTCCATATAGAAATAGTTCCCCGTCTTGAACGCAACAATCACGCCAAAACCGATAAACATGCTCGCCAGCATCGACCGCGACAGATAGCGGAGCCGGCTCTGCTTAAAAATCTTCAGCTTCTTCAGCGCTAGCTTCTCGACTTGGCGCAATGGTTCTGTCTCCATACAATCAACCCCTTATGCAATTCGAGCATGCGGCTCCTTGCTGATGATGGCGCCAACCTATATTTCATGCTGCCTGGTCAACCCAGACCACATAGCGCTATCTTCTGTTGAACTTATATTACCATAGTTTTTGCAACATTTGATGTGATTATTTTCACAGTGCTTCCACAGCGCATGTGATATAAATACCTGAGATAATTTAGGAGAATTGACAGATAAATATGGGCATTCATCCCTATTGTTGTGTACAATAGTAGAAGTGGCACATACACCACTGGCTAACCGATAGCCAATAACTGATTTGGGGGCCTTATAACAATGAGCGTGACCTTTAGTCTGGTAAGAAAGATTGTGGCAGGCATCGCACTGGTCGCCACGATTACCTACGGAACGAGCGCATTTTTTATTTATTTCCTCAAAGACTACATTGCGCCCGACATGAACTCTTGGCTATTCACCCTGCTGACCTTTGCCGCCGGCGTGTTCTGGACCGGGCTGCTCGGTTGGCTGACTGCCAGAATGCTCGTCAAACCTTTGAATGCGCTTCGACATGCCGCCGAGATCGCCGCGCAAGGCAATCTGACAGCAGATGTCGACATCCCGCAATCACGAGATGAGCTGATGCAGTTATCGTCCTCCTTCAATGAAATGCTGACAAGCCTGCGCAGCATCGTGCGGGACATTAATAGTCATTCCTCCCATGCTACCGGTGAGGTCGGCATGCTGAGTCATGCCGCAGAACAAGCAGCCAGCCTGCTGACCCAGATTACAGAACGTGTCGACGCCATCTCGCGCAATACAGACATTCAGGCTGAGCTGTCGCTGTCGATGTACAAGACGATAGAGGAGATTGCCAGCCTGTCCGCTGAAGCCCGCACTCGCACAGTCTCAGCCCAATCGGATGCCAGCGTCATGCTGGAATCGATGAGCAGCAGTAGTGAAGTGATACAATCCGTATCTGAAACCATGGATCGGCTGAGCAAGGAAGGCGCTGAGACGACCCGAATTGTGAAGAAGCTGGAGGAGCATGCGGACAAGATCGGAGAAATCATCGATGTAGTCGAGGATATATCCGCCCGCACGCATCTGCTCGCGTTGAACGCCTCGATCGAGGCCGCACATGCGGGCGAGCATGGACAGGGCTTTCAAGTTGTTGCGATCGAAATTCGCAAGCTGGCGAATCATAGTACGACAGAGGTACAGAACATTGGCAGCCTGATCGATGAGATTCAGAAGGATCTCTCTGTTGCTGTTCACCGTATGGAGCAGCAGGCCGAGACGACAGAGCTTGAAGCGGAGAAGACGCGCACTGGCATTGGTCAGTTGCAGGCGATCGCGGATTCCGTGCAGCGCACCGTCGAAGCTGTAGATAATGTAGCTGCCCTGATCGAGGAGCAATCGGACAAGATGAAGGCCATATTAGCCGGTGCGGAGCAGGTATCCGATGCTGCGGGTGATAACGCTGCCAAGCTCAGCAGCATCGCCTCTTCCGTACAGGAGCAGAACGGCATGGTGCAGGAGGTTGCCGCCGCCTCCCAGGAGCTGCACAACATGACTGCTGCGCTGCAGAATCGCATCGGCAAATTCCGCTTTGAATAAGTAACGATACGTAGCCCCATGCGAGCTTCAGACTACAAGCCGCATGGGGCGTCTTTTGCCCCTGCCGGAGTTTAAATAAACACTCTAGGCAAACTCTGCATATATAGAGGAGTTCGCACGAATATGATCGGCAATTCGCCGCAGACTAAGCGGGGCTACCCCCAACCATCGCTTGTACAGTGCTTCTGCCGCTTCATCGGGAACGGAATCATCCCCCAGCTTGCTCAGCCAGGCGCTGCCCGGATCAGAAGCTCGCTCGCGGCGATCCTCCAGCAGATGGCGCGTTTGCTGCAGGATGGCGAGCATGTCTTCATCACCATAGAAGCTCAGGCTGCCGCATACCCCTTCCCAGTAGCCAGGCTCCTCCATCAAGTACGACGTCCATGAGTAGAACTCCAGCCTCGATTTCACAGCATGACCATAGTACACCCAGAACATGCACAAGGCCCGCTGCTCCGGCTCTAGCCCGTCCAACACGGCCCTTTTGGTCTCCATATCCCGCGCTTTCATCTGCAGCAGAGCAGGCTCGGCACAAACCCAGCTCAGTCTTTCATCACTCAATGTGTGCAGCAATTGACGATCTAATGTAATGTTAATTCGCGCTTCCTCCTTTAATTTTACCAATCAAGAAAAATGACTGCCGCTGGCCTGGATGGGCGAAGCAGCACTCCTTCATAAACTATACCTTGATCTCTACGCTAATGTAAACCTGTGTCTTTCGAGTGTGCGCCTCTTGCATGCCGATCCGTGCCCCAGGTACCCAAGCAAAAGTTGAGATTTTTAGTTGTATCGGTTACAGTGTGAACATAAGGACAGTCTGCTGCCTTTAAGACAATGGAGCCATCCTGATTACCAAACCATGAGTGGAGGAATTGCAGTGAAAGCATTTGTTTATCAGAACCCGACCCGCCTTATTTTCGGCAAAGGCACTCTTGCGCAGCTTACCTCTCAAATCCCGCAACAAGCCCGCGTGCTGCTCGTATATGGCGGCGGCAGCATCAAGCGTAATGGCTTGTATGATCAGGTCGTCTCCCTGCTGCGGCCTCATGTCAGCCATCTCGCCGAGTTTGGCGGCGTCGAGCCCAACCCGCGACTGACCACCGTACATAAAGGAGCAGCGATCTGCAAAGAGCAGAACATCGACTTTATCCTCGCGGTCGGCGGCGGCAGTGTCATCGACTGTGTCAAAGCGATTGCAGTCGCTGCCAAGATGGAGGGCGAAGTATGGGATGTTATCTCCGGCAAGCAGTCCGCTACAGCCGCTCTTCCGCTCGGCACCGTGCTGACTCTGGCCGCTACCGGCTCCGAGATGAATGTGAACTCGGTCATTACCAATTGGGAGACACAGGAGAAGCTCGGCTGGGGCAGCGCGCTCGTCTTCCCGCAGTTCTCCATTCTTGATCCGACCTTTACATTCTCTGTGCCGCGTGATCAGACCATCTATGGCATGGTCGACATCATGTCGCATGTATTCGAGCAATATTTCAACCATACCGGCAATACTCTCGTACAGGACGGCTTCAGTGAAGCGATCCTGCGTACCGTTATTGCGACCGCACCGAAGCTGCTGGACAACCTGGAGAGCTATGAGCATCGCGAGACCATTCTATATTCAGGCACGCTGGCTTTGAACGGCACGCTGTCGATGGGCATCACCGGCGATTGGGCGACCCATAACATAGAGCATGCCGTCAGTGCCGTCTACGATATTCCGCATGGCGGCGGCCTGGCAATTCTGTTCCCGAGCTGGATGGAGCATGTGCTGGATGAAGGGGTAGCACGCTTCAAGCAGTTCGCTGTCAATGTGTTCGGCATCGACCCTGCCGGCAAGAGCGACCGCGAGACCGCGCTTGAGGGCATTCAGGCACTGCGTGACTTCTGGACATCGATTGGTGCCCCGTCACGGCTGGCAGACTATGAGATCGGCGATGACAAGCTGGAGCTGATGGCTGATAAGGCAATGCTGTTCGGATCGTTCGGCCACTTCAAGAAGCTGCAGCGCGAGGACGTGCTGGCCATCTACCGCGCCTCCCTGTAATATCTCGTTAAGAAAAGGCTCCGCCTGAGTCAGCCGCAAGGCCGTTCGGGCGGAGCCTTTCTCTATGATTGTTGCCATTCGCAGCTAGAGAATACAGCTACATGTGGCTTAGAAGAACAGGCCGGTATCGCTGACATTCTTCACCGTCTTATAGATGAGGTAGGGCAGCATCACAATGCCGAAGACACCAAACCCCATACCGGTCATCAGGGCCTTCCAGTTATTCCATCTCTCGCTTGATTGTCTTGTCATTGTGATCCTCTCCTCACATGAAGCGTCCGGCAAGCGGGCGCAGAATGTATTCCATACTGTGATTCCTATCACGATCCACCCTTGCGAATGTGATCTATGTATCTATTATAAGAATTTTCTGACAATTTGTCAATTGTGTGTCTTTATTTTGACCCCCAGCAGCTTGTGCGAGCCTCCTCATGGCATAGACACGAAGGGGCTATGCCGCAAGTCATACCTGACTTGTGGAACAGCCCCTTCGCTTTGCCCAAAGTGAGTTACTTCACCGTTTCGTCCTTCGCTACATGCTCCAATAGCCGTAATAGCACCGTTATCGCCTCTGCTCGTGTCGCCTCTTCCTGCGCCTCGAAGCGCCCGGCACTACGTCCGCTTACAATATGATGTTCATGCAGCGTTCGGATCGCTGATTTCGCCCATGGAGGGAGGAGCGCATCATCCTTGAAGCCCGTGGAAGCTTCCTGCGAGCTGGCGGGCATACCTAGCGCCCTGGCGGTCACTACAGCCATCTCCGCACGGCTGATCGGCTGATCGGGACGAAAGCTTCCATCAGCATATCCGTCGATCCAGCCCAACTCCAGAGCCTGCGCGATAGAAGCTTCCGCCCATGCTCCAATGGCCTCCTTGTCCGAGAAGGACAGCGCCACTCCCTTAGCTTGCGGGTGCATGGCGCGCGCCAGCATGACGATGAATTCCGCCCGGGTCACCGGCCGGTTCGGACGAAACGTCTGGTCAGGGTAGCCCTTCACCAGTTGCAGCGTCAGCGCCCTCTTAACCGCATCTTCTGCCCAATGTCCCGCGACATCCTGCCATCCTTGCTGCACATGCGGCTCCTCATCAAGCGGATTCGAATGCTCACCCGGCTGCGCCGGTTCTGATTCCGGTTCAGGCTCGGCAGCCGCTTCCTTGCCATCATCAGGGCCGCGGCCGCCCCCCTCCATATCGTCCGTTAGCGAAGGATAGTAGGGGGCAGGAGGCGCCAGACTGATCTCCATCTCGTTATAGGCGGCAATCGCCTGCTCCAGCTTGACCGTCGCTGCGGCTGCCTCTTCTTGAAGGACTGCCGCAGCGTCCGTCTTCTCTTGCGCTGCGGCTATCGCCTGTCTTAGCATCTTCCGCGCACTCGGCGGGAACTGTCCCGCTCTTGCGCCTTCAACCGTACTGTCCAGACGAAGCAGCGCCTGCTGAATGGTAGTGAGCAGCGCCGACGTATCCGCCGCCGTTTTCGCCACCATGCTCAAGCCCGTCCCTTCGCCTGCGGCATTGAAGGCTTTTACTGTAAGGGTATAACGAGCGCCTGCAGACAATTCCGTCAGCACATAGATGCGCTCCTCTTGGCTGCTGATGACCGCAACGGGCACCGTCTCGTCATTCCTGTAGATTCGGTACCCCGATATACCCGCAGCCGCCTGTGCCGACGGCCATGCCAGCTTGAGCGATGTCGTCGTTCCTTCCATGACGCTCAGTTCTCCAGCAGTCCAGACTGGGGCATCTGGCACCGGCACCTCAGACGAACGATATAACGTCAACGCCGCGTTCAGCTCGCGAACCGCTTCCGCAACTTCATCCTTCGTCGCCCGCTCATACCCGGCGACCACTTTGGCCGCAGCTATAGCCTCACCCAGCTTCACTCGCGCGCTCGTCGGATACTGCCCCGGGCTGTTCCCTTCCTCGGTTAATGACAAACTGTCGTCTGCCTGGGCAATTAACGCCGTCAGCTCCGCCGTATCTGGCTGAACCGTCACCAGCACGGTAGCCGTATAGCCGCCATCCACTGTCGCCACTTGAATCGAGGCCGTACCTGGCGCTCCTGGCGTCACCCATCCTGTCTCACCGATTTGCGCCACATCGGGATGACTCGATTGCCAAACTACACTGGAGTTCGTCGCATCCGCGGGCTCTATAATGGCTGTCAACTGTCGTCCCTCCCCATGCTCCTTCAGCACAAGGCTCTCCTCCGAAATTCGGACCCCCAAGACGGGCACAGCTTGCCGTATATGCGTGGCTTCCAGTAGTAGGCTGCTCCACCTCTGAATAAGGCCGTCACCGTCCGTCTCATACAAAATGAGATACTCCCCTGCACGAACATCGGTAATATCAGCCTCCGCTCCGCCACCCGGGGTATACCAAGCGGTTCCTTCAGGCAGCGCTTCTCCCCGCAATGGCCGTTCCGCCTCAGTTCGATCGAGCCGATAGGCAAAACGAGTCCCTGCTTGCTGCGGCTCTGCCGACACCGATGTCGAACCTAACGCTACTCCCGGATGCACCGCAAATCCATGGATGGGAGGAGCCGGCTCGACGACGACAAGCTGCAAGGTCGCGCTCGTGCTGCGAAGTGCCCGATCGGTTGCCGTCAGCACCACGGAGAAAGCTCCGCTTTCCTCTGGAAGGCCTGTGATCCGCCCCATGCCATCCATCTCCAACCCTCCCGGCAGCCCGCTCGCCTGCCAGCTCAATCCTCCTGATGCGCCGTCAACCCCGTCTGCATTTGCCTCATACCGCATGCCAACTCTTCCCTGAGGCAGCTCCTCCGTCAAGATGGCTGGACGCAAATAAGGATAGCCGTCATTCACTTGCCCATCTATCGTCCAGAGCTCATCGAAATCCCAACCCTCAAAGGACAGCGCCTCACGCATCGCTGCTGCGGACAAGCCGAGAGCTTTCTGATCCGTGCCGCTGGCATCTCCCCCCACCCCCAGCAGCCGTTCATTCGCATCCAGATTAAAGTAGGCATGATTTACACTCCCGCTAAAAAACATCACGCCCAAAAACCCGCCCATCGTGGCCGTTGTAAGCAGGGTGTGCCCCACCTTTCCAGATGCATAGCTGAATTCGAGCGTTCCGTATACCATATGCCCTACCAGACCGCCCAGAAATACATAGCCATTGTCGGTAACGGGGCTGTGCACATACCCTGTCGCATACGAATGCCGAATGAAGCCCTCGCCCTGCGCACCGCTCAAGCCCCCCGCATAGATGTTGTCGGCTGTGCCGCTTTGAACCTCTGCTGTAGAAAAGGATCGTGTAATGGAGGAATGATTCGACACACCTGCCAGTCCTCCGGTGCAGGAGACATTGCCTCCATTTCCCCCTTGAACTCTGCCTTGCGAGAACGAGCGGTCAATTGTTCCGCCATCGAGCAAGGCGACCAAGCCCCCCGTATACCTCCCGCCCTGAATGTCCACCACTACGCCTACATTTCGAATTTCACCAGACACCTTCCCGAAAAAGCCTGCGTGCTCCCGTTCGCCGCTGATGACGATCCCTGTAATGGTATGGCCTCGACCATCAAATATTCCGCTGTAGGCTGCATATTCATTGCCTCCAAATGGAAGCCAGCGGTGCCCTGTCAGATCAAGGTTCTTCACCAAGCGAATGTTGGCATCCAGGTACTGCTCCTGATGCATGTTCATATAGTCGAGCTGCTGCTCCGTACTTACAATTACCCAGCCATCCCGCTCGGCAGGCACAGCGGCCTCCTCCGCATACGTCATCGCAACCCAGCCGCCCTGCGGTACGAGCATCGTCCCTAGCAGACAACACAAGGTGATCCGAAAAATACGTCTCAATAAATGCATACCTGCTCCTTTACCCTACTGGTTATAAAATGATTATAATTATAGTATAAAGTAACGGTAGCATCGGGATGTTTCATCTTTGTTTCATTCTTCATCCCCAAAATTTAAGAGGAAAGTAGCGGACAGCATGCAACCACAACCGATAACACGACCGATAATAGAACATTCGCGAGAAATGGAGCACTTTAACGGCTGGCTGAATGACCAGGCGGCCTCCACGCTCATCCTGTCGATTCACGGAATCGGAGGCATTGGCAAAACCACTCTGCTCACCGAGATGGCGGGCACTGCTCAGCGTGCTTCCCTGCTTACCTTATGGCTGGACGGACAGAGCGAGCTGTCTAGCTCGAGCGCTTTTCTATCTGCGCTGGAGCTGGGACTGGCCAGTGAATATAATCGCCTGCGAGCTGAGGAGGATTCTCAGCTCGCCTATATTGTGTCGGAGCTGTCCAGGCAGAAGACGGTGCTGCTCATCGATCATTGCGAGAGTTTGGCTGCCGTTCAGGGCTGGCTGCTTGCCACCTTTCTGCCGCAGCTTGCCTCTGCCAACGTGCTGTTCGTCTTCGCCTCGCGAGGAGGTCTGCCGACCAAGTGGCTCACTAACCCGTATTGGAGCCCCCGCATCGTCTCTTGTCCCTTGCGGCTATTCAACCGTGCCGAGGTGAGCCGATATGTGCAAGGATGTGGTCTGTCACCCGACATACAACAGAGGATCGCCAGACAGACCGAGGGCCATCCACTATTGCTCGCATTGACGGTCGACCTGCTGCAGGAGCAGGCGGGTCATTCGCAGCGGACGCTGAATCTGAATATTCCTGCTATACTGAGTGCGGATTTTCTCCAGGAAGCGGCATCCCCAGAGCTATATCAGGCCTTGACGATGCTGTCTTTGCTTCCGGCTGCCGATCAAGGCAGTCTGACTTATATGCTGGAACAGCCTGTTCTGCTATCCGCGTATCATGCGCTAGCCCAGCTATCCTTCGTTCGCACCACTGCGCACGGCCTCGCCCTGCATCATGTCGTGGCCCATCTGCTGCGCGAGGACTGGGCACAGCGGCATCCACTGCAATTCCAAACATTGCGCCAACGTGCCCTGGAATGGCTAATAGATGAATTCCATGGCGCGGACAAGCGCTGGCAGATGCGTATTGCCGCGCATGTGCTGGAGCTGTATAGAGAATTCCTCCCGACTGCTCATGCTTATGCCGACTTCTCTACACGGCTGCTGTCTGGAGAGCAGCAGCCGTATCGGCCTGAGGATCTGCCCGTTCTCCAGCAATTGCTGTCCGAATCCATCCAGGGCTCCAACTGGCAATCTGAGCTCGTCCAGCCGGATGCTTATTATGCGTTACTGGACGATATTGCCTCCCATTGTCCAACAGGCATCTTCATCGTCCGCGATGAAGATGGCGCCCCGCTTGCCTTCTGTGCCGGATTGTGGCTGCATCAGCAGACGCTCCCGCTGTTGCAGCAGTATGTGCCAGCGCTTCTCCCTGTGCTTGACAATGAGCTGCCTGAACTGCGCGAGACACCGCCAGAAGCGGCGGACTCCGTCTTCATCCTGTTAGCTGCGGTCGATGTCCAGCAGCCCTTGTATGCCCCGGAAGAGCTGGGGGCGCTGCTGCTTCAGCACTGGCTCATCTCGATGACCTTAGGGGTGCGGGGAATGATGGTGACGGGCGATCCTCAGCTCAATGCACTGTTTCCGATACTTGGACTGCATTCACAGGGCACCCTCCCAGCCTGTTCGGCCGACCACGGCGAATTAACACGCTGGGAGATCGATTTCCGGCAGATCGCCTTCCCGGAATGGATTCAGACGATCATTCGGCAGACAGGGCTGCCCCGAGCCTCGGCATTACCGTCAAAGCCTGAGGCGAGGGCGGCAGCGAGGACGGCTGAGACGACACCGACCGGCTCCGCCGCCTCTGAGGTGCAGGCCGCAGCGAACGCAGCCCCATCAAGCGCGTCCGGCTCCGCCTCATCCGCAGCCGCCACACCGAGCCCATATGGAGACGGAGACGCACCTCCCGCACCGGGCATCTCGCGGCTGGAGATGAAGCGCGTGCTGGAGCTCTTGTATCGGCCTGAGCAGCTTCATGCTCTTCCAGCCGTCAGAGCGCTTCAACTGCGCGGTATCCATATCCATGCCCGAATCAACGAAGCGCTGCACGCCACTTCCGCCACCTCTCCACTCACGGAGCTGCAGCAGCGCATCCTGCGAGAGACCTACCTCAATAAACAGCGCAATAAAAATCAACTGGCCGATGCCTTCCATATGAGCAGAACGACCTTTTACCGCCAATCACAGCTAGCGCTGACACATCTTGCTTATCTGGTCTCATCCGATTCATTCTCTGAGAACAAGCACCAAGAGCAGTCCTCCTGAAGCCAGGAAGACTGCTCTTGGTTATCGCTTGCTCTGCTAATGTTAATCGAAGTGAATTCGTGTCGATGACCTATTGCGGATTGGTCGTCCAGATGCCTGCTGATTTGATCATCACGCGCTGCGGCAGCTTCACCGTTGCCAGGATCAGCTCCGCCACATCCTCTGCCTGCATCATCCGGTCTTCATCCCCGATCTTCAGCCCGGCACTGACAGCGAGCGGCGTATTCACTGTGCTTGGCGTTAGCGCCGTCACGCGAATATTGGATTTACGCACCTCTTGCATCAACGCTTCCGTCAGCCCCATCACGGCAAATTTGGATGCGCAATACGCCGAGCCCGTAGCAAATCCCCGCTCACCGGCCGTCGATGCGATGTTGATGATCGTCCCGCTGTCCTGCTTCAGCATCGTCGGAAGCGCTGCGCGGGTTACATAGTAGGTTCCCATCAGGTTCGTCTGGATGATGCCCTCCCATACCTCCGGCTCCATATCGAGCAGCGTCCCGAATTGTCCGATTCCCGCATTATTCAATAAAATATCGATCGCGCCCAGCTCTTCCGCCAGGCGAGACACTGCTGCGTCGACCTCGCTCTTGCGCGATACATCGACAACAGCCGTGTACACCTTAATCCCATATGTAGCTGCCAACTCTGCGCTCAGCGACTCCAGATCGCTGCCTGTACGGGAGATCAGCCCGAGATGAACGCCCTCCCGCGCCAGTGCCTCTGCCGTTGCCTTGCCGATTCCTTTGCCTGCGCCGGTAATGACGGCGGTCTTGTTCTTCAATTCCATTCTCGCTCTCTCCCTTGCCTGGATAATAGCTGCCAGCCTATGCCTGCCGCTCCTCCCATTATACCAAATGTACCCAGCCAAATAAAAACCTCTCCCACTCCTCCCTTCAAAAAGAAGCAGAGGCCGGGTTATCCCCGGCCCCGGCCTCGTCCTTCCTGCTTCATCTTATGGCAAATGCAGGAGTGCCCCTTGATGCCCTGGCTCTAGCTCAAGCACAGCGCGCAGCTCCGCGGCGGCTTCCTCATTGCGCTGTAGTCCGAGCAGCCCCAGCCCCCGCATAAATCGGCAATGAATACGGTTCTTGCGATTCAGATCCTCCTCGAAGACGAGGAAATCCGGCAGCGAGACGGCAAAATAGTCCATGCTCACCTCATCGAACACATGCCTCTCCGCATAATCAATCAGCTTGTTGAACCGCCGCTTCGCCTCCTTCTCATTGCCCAGCTTGAGCCAGGCCAGCCCCTGATAATAGATCATCTCCGGCGGCTGATCATTATAGTACATCGCACTCGCCGGCTCATCCAGGCCAACCGCAGCCTGAGCGAAGGCTTGCTCCGCCTCCTCATGCCGCCCTTGAGCTGCAAGGACGCAGCCCAGGTAATAATAGATGTTATTCTCCTGAGCGCCCGCCAGCTTGCCCTCGCCGAGCGAATGAGGGTAGACGGTGGCTGCCGCAAGCAGCTCCTGCGCACGGTCGTAATCGCCGGCAGCCAGACTGCGCTTGCCCAGCTCTACATGAGCGAGCACATATTGTCCGGTGGACTTGCCCTCACCGCCCTCCCACGGGTGGAAATTGCGGGCAGACAAGGCCGCAGCAGCCTCCTCGTAGCGCTGCAGCGTATTCAGCAGCGTCACGTACTCGATATACAGATCGTCGCGCTGCTCGACCAATTCCTTATGCTGCTCCAGCCGCTCCAAGCGCTCCTGCACAGGATGACCGAGCTTCTTATAGAGCTGATCCAGCTCGAACAGCACCCGCGCATCGTCTGGCGCACATGCGAAGGCTTGCTCCAGCGCTTCCCGCGCAGCCTGCGGCTGACCTTGCTTGTTGTAGTAAGCAAGCGCCAGATTGCGGTGCACCGTCGGAAAGCTGCTATTCAGGCTGCGTGAAGCCTCCCACTGCGCCACGGCCTCCGCAGTGCGCTTCTTGTCATACAGCAGGTTGCCGAGATAGTAACGCGCGCGGTCATCCTCTGGCGCAGCCGCTACAGCCGACTCCAGCACCTGCAGCTCGAACAGGCTGTTCGGGAAGCAGTAGTCCGGTGCAGCGTCATGCCCGGCCTGGCGGCTAGCCGCCGCAGCAGCCGCGTCGCCATCCTGCTCCTCCATCCAGGCCAGCGCATAGTGCAGCATCGGATAGGAGACGCCGCTGGCGATATAATGCTCCAGCACCTGCCGGGCTTCACCAGTCAGGCCGCTGCCCGCATAGTCCGCCGCAAGGCTCATCACATTATGCGCATCTCGACGCATCAGCCGTTCAAGCCGTTCCCGCGCCGCAGCAGCCTCTTCGCTCCGCTCCAGCGCCTCCAGTGCCAGCGCATACTCATTCGCAGCGCCGAAGTCTGCGATGTCCAGCCGCCGCGTCTCCTCCGCCCACTCCAGCGCCGCGGCAAGGCGACCCAGCTTGCGCAGCAATGCGCCCTTCAGATGGCGCGCCTTGTAATTATGCGCATTGCGCACGAGCGATCGCTCCACCAGCTCGAGCGCCTCCACATAGCTGCCCTTGGCGCACGCGATCTGCGCCAATGTGAAGTAGCCGCTATCCTGCCAGGCGGCAGACCAGACAGCCTTGTACAGCGCCGCATAAGCTTCCTCCAGCCGCCCCTGCAGCTTCAATGACAGCCCAAGCTGGTAATACGCTTCGCTGTCATATGGATTCGGGTTGCGCCAGGTCAGCGAACGGATTGCTGCGCGGAAGTGGTGCTCGCTCTCCACCCATAGCCCGCGGCGCGCAAGCAGCGTACCATAGGCGACGTTGATGCGAATATCGCCCGGATCACGCCGCAATCCCTCCAGATAATAAGCCTCCGGCTCGAAGGTCGCATGGCGATACTGCTCCAGATGCAGCCCCGCCAAGTATAGCTGCTCGTTCGTCTGCAGCTTCTCCGGCGCTTCCAGCGGCTTGGCAGCGTCCGGCACCTGCTCAATCTCCGGTCGCTTCGGCTGATAGGCTACCAGCAGCCGGCCATCCGCTGCATGCACGGTAACCCGAAGCTGATGCTCCTGCTCACTGGCATCCAGCCCAATGGCGGATCTGTAGGTGGAGCTTGGGGATAGCCGCACCGTCTCGCGCAGATAGGTACGCTCGCTCCCCCGCAGCTCCACTACCGCTTCTTCAAATACAGCCGTAGCGTACACCTGTACGATAGCGCTCCCGGCCTCCACCTCCAGGTTGATCGCAGCATCAATGGAGGCATTTTTGACGACGCCAATATTTTTGTAAGGCATGAAATATTGGGTGAATTGCTTCTCCTCATACGGCTGCAGCCACGTGAAGTCCGGCTGGTTATCCGTGAAGACTCCGGTCATCAGCTCGATATACGGCCCGTCCTCATCTGTTAGCTGGCGATCCCAAGCCTGACCGAACTCTCCATTGCCCCATGTCCATTGCTTTTTGCCTGGGGAGATATGATGATTGGCTACGTGCAGCAGTCCGGCCTGCACGCCATGATCATAACCGCCGACAAAGTTATAGTCCGACTTGTAGGCCATGTAGGAGGTCGGGACAGGAATGTTCTTGTAGCGAGATATATCGACGCCAGCGGAATAATCCATCTTATAGTAGGTGCCTGTCGCGATCGGGAAGCGGGACACATCGCGCTTGCCGTGGTCGAAGACGGCGTTCACATCCGGCGGGAATACGGACTGCGTATCGTCATTGACCGCTACCGCCGGATTGGCCCACCACAGGAACGTTTGCGCCTGCGGCGTGCGGTTGTACAACTGTGCATGGATTTCCAGATAAGCCTTGCCCGGATGCAATGTGAATCCAGCCGTCACCTTCGTCCCGTACATGCGGTCGATCTCGCTCACCCATACGGTAGCGCTGCCATCAGCATGCGACTGCAGCTCATACTCGACAGGGCCGAACGTATTCGGACGGTGATGCTGCGGCCAATTGAACTCGATGCCGCCCGAGATCCAGGGTCCGGCCAGCCCGACTAGCGCGGGCTTGATGACACGGTTATAATAGACGAAATCATACTGATTCGTCTTATCCAGCGCACGGTACACACGCCCGCCCAGCTCTGGCATGATCTCGATGCGCACATACTCATTTTCCAGAATCACCAGCCGATATTCCTTCGGCCTCTTCTCATCCTCGATCTTGTCGATAACCGGATGCGGGTATACTCTGCCCGAGCTGCCCTGATAGACGCGCTTCTCCAGAAACATCGGGTTTTTATCCGGTTTCCCCACCCCATACGTGGGGATGGAGACAACCTCCTCCCGCAGTTGAACAGCCGCCTTGCCTGCTTCCATCGTCAGTTCCTCCCTACGGCGCTCGGCGCCTTGCTTGATGCTCTAACTTTACCGCGCCGAGCGGCGGCTGCCAATTGACGAAACACGCCAGATGATGGATTATATTCTTATTGGAATGATACTCAAAAGGAGGCAACCTGGGATGGACGAGATTCAAAAGCCCGATGGCTTCGCTGCGCAGCGCCTGCTCGTGCTGCCAGACTATATGCGCAAGGAACTGGAGCAGCACCCGCTCACCAGCACACTCTACATCCAGGACATCGGATTTTTCCCGCACGCCCGTTATCATTACCGGGAGCGCGCGGAGGGCTGCGATACCCATATTGTCATTTTGTGCGCGCAGGGGTCAGGCTGGATCGAGCGCGAGGGGCACAGGCGAATCGGGCTGCTCCCCCGGCAGTTGTATATTATTCCGGCAGGCAGCACACATCGCTATGGAGCCTCGGACAGCGATCCGTGGAGCATCTACTGGTTCCATCTGCATGGCAAGGACGCGCTGGAGCTTATTCGCTGCTATGAGCTGGATCAAGGCGCTGTGCAGCTTACTCTAGGTGCCTACACGCGCACCATTGAGCTGTTCGAGCAATGCTGCGAGCTGCTGGAGAACCGTATCTACTCGCTCCCCGTCCATATCCATGTCTCGCAGACGATGCGCTCGCTTCTGAGTACGGTTGGACTCGGTGCGGGTCACTCCCCCCAAGTGCAAAAGCGGGAGCAGTATCTGGGCGAGGCGCTCCGCTACATGACCGAGCGGCTGGCAGAGCCGCTGACCCTCGCGGAACTTGCAGGTCATCTCGTTCTGTCCAAGCCTTATGTCACCTATCTGTTCAATCAGGAGACCGGCTTCCCGCCGATCGAATATTTTCTGCGCCTGAAGATGCAGCGCGCCTCGCAGTTGCTCGATCTCACCGGTCTGAGCGTGAAGGAGGTTGCCGCTGCCGTCGGCATATCCGACCCCTACTACTTCTCCAGATTGTTCAAAAAAATTATCGGCAGCTCCCCTAGCAGCTACCGCAGCATCCCCAAGGGATGAGCGTGTAGCAAGCAGGAGGCTGCCGATATGGTTCGCCCGCCGCCACGGGCGGGTTGATCGTCTATGTTACTGCCCGGCGGCGTCTTTCTCCTCATGATGCTGTCGACCGGCATAATGCTCTGGCCCGGGGTTCAGATCGAGCACCACCCGCTGCGGAGCCGCCAGGGCATACTGATGCTCGCAGAACCATTTCTCATGCTCTGTCGGTCCAACCGTTTCCCCGTCCGAGATGATATCGCCATTGTGGAACAGATAATAGCCGATGTCTCCGACGAAGGAAGCGATCTCGTTCGGCTCCAGATCGTAATAGTGACACTGAACATCGGGAATGCCGAGCGCCGCCAGACCTAACGTATCCACCAGCATCTCGCTGCGTTCGCTCTCCTCCCGATTGACATTATAGAACCGCACATTCAGCGCGCCGTATAACAGTTGCCCCTCCTCCAACGCAGCCAGATAGGCGGAAGGCTCGACGAGCTTATCACTCGCACGGAAATAGACCGCATCGCAGGGCGCTGTCTCCAGCAAGGCACGCAGCACACTGTTGTTCAGTTGGAGCCGTTCCTTATAAGGCAGTCCCGATGCGCAAAAATCGTTAAGCAGCAGCGAATAGCGACACTCCGACACGGTCTGCCCGGCATCCGGCCAGTGCCAGCTCTGCTGAATCGCCGTCTCGAAGGCTTCCATCTCCGGTTGTTGGTCTGAAGGCAGCACACAAGTCTGCGCGGGCAGCTCTCCTTCCTCATATTCCACCATATAGTGATGATGAAAGAACATGCGGATACCAGGCGCTGCCGCCTCTCCCGGATTAGACTGCCAGACTGCCAGTCCTTCGGGCTCCTCCATCTCCTCCTCAAGCGGACGATCGGTTCTTCCTGTATGTTCAATGATCTTCTGGTAGAGAAGCTCATCATCAATGAGCGGAGGCTCCTTGTACAGCAATTCGATCATATATACCCGGTTAAAGCCGAAGCGGGAGTCCTCCTCCACCTCTTCCAACACCGTCTCCTCATCGTATTCTGTTTCTAGCTCGTTCATCCTTCCCGCCCCTTCCCAGCTTCCCTGTCTGTCTTCTTTCTATGTGTTCTGTTCGCCAATTCTGGTTGCCAATTCTGGTTGTCAATTTTGGTTGTGTAGCAAGCTAATAACTTCTCAGATTTCCAAGCGTAAACGGCTGTCGCCGTCCTTGACGGACTAAGCTTGTTTCGCGTAGATATAGAAGCACATATAAGGCCAACAGCACTTATACATTCTTATATATTGACAAAAAGCCTGCATGCCATCTGAAAAATGAGTCTTCTTGCATCCAAATTTAGGCCCAAATTCACAGTTTTTGCGTGCAACAACCGTCTCTTCAGCCGAAAACATAACCGCTAATTATGCTTATTGCTCACTGATCTTGAATGAAGCTCTCCGTGAACTGGTATAATGGTGCCATCTCAAATATATTGGGAACATGCTTACGAATCGGCGCTTGGGAGTCCATATAGACGCACCGGACATCAAGCGGGAGGAACGAAGCTCATACTGAGGAGGAATCATAATCATGATACTGGAAGTAGCGATATTGCATATTAAGCCGGGTACAAGCAGTGAATTCGAGAGTGCCTTTCGCAAGGCTTCGCGGCTGATCTCCAGCATGCGGGGGTATGTGGGGCATGAACTGCAGAAATGTGTGGAGGAACAGGACAAATATATCCTGCTGGTGCGCTGGGAATCGATCAAAGCCCATACGGTCGGCTTTCGCGGGTCGCCGCAATATGAGGAATGGAAGGCGCTATTGCATCACTTCTACGATCCGTTCCCGATTGTCGAGCATTATGTAGACATTCGCCTGGATGACGCCGCTCCGACTGAGTCATAACCCTGAGCCGCCACAGCTTGGTCGTTTCCTCTACAAGACATGGCCCGATGCTCCTGCCAGAGAGTCAACGGGCCAGAACCGCAGTATCGCAGCAACGCCTGAGCAAGAGCAGCATCTTCCCTCTGCTCTTGCCCTGAGCCCATCACATCAGAGCGGCGGCGCTCCTGTCTGCTGCACACTCCACGCCCATAGTTGCTCTGCTGCCTTGCGGTCAGCCGCCTTAGAGCTGAGCCGCTGCGGGCGCTGCTTATAATAATATTCGCCGCTGACCTTGGCAACCTCAGGATGCCGAGCCAGATAGAGCGCCGTCTGCGAGCCCTCCTCCGCGGTCAGGAAGAAGGGGCGCATCAGCGCGTACATTCCTTTGCCGAAGCCGGTGCTGCGGTTGACGCCAAGGCTGGTGGCCACAGCACCTGGATGCAGACAATTGACGGTCACGCTCGTGCCCTCCAGCCTGCGCGCCAGCTCCGTCGTGAATAGAATGTTCGCCAGCTTGGACTGCCCGTAGCCTCGCATAACATTAAAGCCGCGTGTCAGGTTCAGATCTGCAAAGTCGAGCCGCCCCACCTTGTAGGCGCCGGAGGATACGATAACGATGCGGCCTTGCTCCGCTTCCTTCAGCCTACCCAGCAGCAGCAGAGTCAGCAGGAAGTGTCCCAAATGGTTGACCCCGAGCATCAGCTCGAACCCGTCCGCCGTCTCCTGACGCTTCAGGCTGATGACGCCCGCATTGTTGATCAGCACATCGAGCGGCTTGCCCGTCGCGAGAAACTCTGCGGCAAACCGGCGAATGCTGGCGAGCGAACCCAGATCGCACAGCATCAGCTCTGCTGTCCCTTGTCCTCCGCTCGCTCTGAGCGCCTGTTCGACCGCCGCGCGTCCCCGTTCCTCACTGCGACATACCATGATGATATGCCAGCCTTCCTTCAACAAGCCGATGGATGTCGCCAGCCCCATGCCGGCATTCGCGCCGGTAACGATCGCCGTCTTCGCCATCAAAAATTAAAATTGTCAGGATCAGGGCCAAAGCGCTTATCTTGATTCAATGCATCCAGACGAGCCATATCCTCCCCGGACAGCTCAAAATCGAACACCTTCGCATTTTCTTCAATGCGATGGGAAGTAACTGACTTCGGTATCGTCACAACACCATGCTGCAGGTCCCAACGGAGCACGATCTGCGCTGCCGACTTGCCATACTTGGCGCTCAGCTCTGCCAGCAGTGGAAGCTCCAGATTGCCCTGCATCAGCGGACTCCACGCCTCAAGCTGAATGCGCTGCTCACGGCAGAAGGAGAGCAGCGGCTTCTGCGTGAGCAGCGGGTGGAATTCCACCTGATTGACCATCGGCGCTACCTCGCATCCGTCCAGCAGGTCCTGCAGATGATGCACCTGGAAATTGCTGACCCCAATCGCTCGTACAGCCCCATCCTTATAGAGCTTCTCCAGCGCCCGCCATGTTTCCTTATATTTGCCCTTCACCGGCCAATGAATCAAGTAGAGGTCAAGGATGTCCAGGCCCAGCTTGCGGCGGCTATCCTCAAAGGCCCGCAGTGTGGAATCATAGCCCTGATGGGCATTCCACACCTTCGTCGTGATGAATAGACTGTCACGCGGCACGCCTGAATCCCTGATCGCCCGTCCAACGCCTTCTTCATTGGCATAAGCGGCAGCCGTATCAATGCTGACATAGCCTGTCTGTATGGCATGTCTGACAGAGGCTTCTACCTCTTCTCCCTCCTTGACCTGCCACACGCCCAAGCCTAGCCAAGGCATGCTTACCCCATTGTTTAACACTGTACAATCCTTCAAATGCTGTGCCATATGTACCTCCCAAAGATAAAGTGATGATACCTGTCCAAACACTAACCTCGGTCGCCGCCGACTGCCGGCGAATATGTCAGCCATTCTTATTATAGCCCAATTTTTCCTCCAAAAGGAATCCGAATCATCATGACTATGAAGATGCAGGCTATCACGGAACGAACCGCCGCATTACAGACGCTATGGGTCAAGATGCGCTATGGTCACCTGGGAGCATAAGCGATCCGCTCCCTGACAAACACAGAAACGCGATGTCGAAATGGCAGCAGAACCATTTTCGTACATCGCGTGTCTGTGTTTTGCCGAGCGAGCATTCGGCCAGATCAGATCGGTTCAGAGTGTTCAGACAAGCCCTAGTTCTGCGCTTCTGAAGGAAGCGTGATCCATTCGTAGGACCACTTCTCGATTCCTCGCACCACATCCTCCAGTGCTCTTCCCTTTTCCGTAAGCGAATATTCAATCCGAACAGGCGTCTCGGGGTAGACAGCCCGGTGCACGATGCCTTCGTGCTCCAGTTCCTTCAGCCGTTCGGATAATAGCTTGCCGCTGATCGGCAGATTACCCTCTATCGCGCAGAACCGCTGCGGTCCTGGCAGCAACTGATGGATTATTAGCGCGGTCCAGCGCTTGCTGATCAGTTGCATTCCCTTCTCGAGTCGCGGACACAACGCTGAAATCTCCATTTTATCACCTCTTTATTAACATCATTATACCAAACATTATACAAGTAAGAAAGTTAATTATATTCACTTAGTTACCTTGACGTAATTAATTTTATATATTAAACTACATTACGAAAAGTAAGTATGTGAGGAGTTGAATGAAGGATGTCGGGACACATGCACCCCAATATTACGCTCGGAGAGATCAAGCTGAAGGTGTCCAATTTGCAGCGCTCCCTGGACTTCTACACGGACATTGTTGGATTCAGGGTATTGCACACCGATGGCGCACAAGCTTCCCTGACCTATGATGGTGTCACTACGGCTATCGTTCTGGAGGAGCTGCCGGGCGCCCGCATTACCCCGCGCCGCGCCGCAGCAGGGCTGTACCATTTCGCGATACTGCTCCCTGACCGTCTGTCACTGGGCATCACGCTTCGCCACCTTGTTGACCATGGTATTCGAATCGGTCAAGCCGATCATCTGGTCAGCGAGGCGTTGTACATCTATGATCCAGACAATCATGGCATTGAATTGTATCGCGATCGTGCGCGCGACGAGTGGCAGTTGGACTCACAGGGCAACATCAAGATGGCCTCCGATCCGATCGACTGGGATGGCTTGCTGGAGCTTGCACAGGGGCATGAATGGCACGGACTTCCGAATGGCACGACGCTCGGCCACATTCATCTCCATGTCAGCAGCCTGGAGCAATCCAAAGCCTTCTACGTCGATACGCTCGGGTTCGACATTGCAGCCGATGCCAGAGCGCAGATGAGGGCGCTATTCATCGCCACCGGCGGATACCATCACCATATCGGCCTGAATAGCTGGGCCGGAGAGGGCGTACCGATCGCGCCAGCAGATGCAACTGGCCTGGCCTACTACACGATCCTGCTGCCTGACCACGCTGCCTTACAGGAGACCGTCGGCCGACTGAAGCAGGCTGGCATCACCGTCACAGGTGAAGCCGGGCATTGCCTGGTACATGACCCCTCGGGGATTGAGCTTCGCTTGGCTTCAGTAATCCATTCACTCCAAACGTAAAACCATGTACAAGAATACCATTAGTAAAGGAGAATAATTAATGAATCGAACAGCAGAAATCGGATTGCTAATTGCAAGAATTGTGCTCGGACTTACATTTGCTATTCATGGCTATGACAAATTTCAAGGTGGCATCGGCAATGTCGGCATGTGGTTCGATAGCATGGGCATTCCGCAATTCATGAGCTATATTGTCGCGATCGTCGAGCTGGTGGGCGGACTGCTGCTCATAGTTGGACTGGGTACGCGCGCCATCGGAGCGCTGCTGGCAATTACGATGGTCGTCGCGATCTTCAAGGTCAAGCTGGCAGTCGGATTCACTGGCAATGGCGAGATGGCTGGCTATGAGCTCGATCTGGCGTTGCTGGCCATGTCGGTGATGTTCGTACTGACTGGCAGTCGCCTGCTCTCTGTGGATCAGTTGCTGTTCAAATCGGATGCTTCCAGCAAATCCTCCATTTCTTCCTAAGTATACGCAAGCGGCCAAGAGCCTGTGATCTCAGCATCCATACGCTGATCACAGGCTCTTGGCCGCCCTTGGCGAGACCTGCCCCCTTGCTTCTATACTGCCCCTACAACGCTCCGCAAGGGCAGCCGCCCAGCCCTCACATCCGAGCTAGCGATTGCGGTATTCCAACGGCGTCATCCCTGTCCGCTCCTTGAAGAGCTTGCTGAAGTAATGCGGATTCGCATAGCCGACCGCTGCCGCCACCTCATACACCTTCATGCTGCTCTCGCGCAGCAGCCTTTGGGCATGAGTCATTTTGTTACGAATAATATACTCGCTGAAGCTCTCCCCAATCTCGCGCTGGAAGATTCGGCTCAGATAGCCCGCGGTAATTCCGGTCATCTCCGAAGCCTTCTGCAGCGACAGCTCCTCCACCAGATGCGCATCAATATATTCCTTGACCATCCGCACATGATGACTGTCGCTCTGCTTGTTGATCGGGAAGCGCAGCAGGGCCTCCATGTAAGCTGCCGGGATGTCCTCAAGCGACTTGTAATCGCCGCTTGCCGAGAACACGATCACCTCATTCAAGATGTCGAATACCTTCTGCCGCAGCCGTTCCAGGTACTTGCCCCTGTCCTTCGCCCCCGTCCGTCCCGCCTTATCCGTCGCTGGAGCCAGCCATATAATCTCCCGGTGATTGCGGTGAAAGACATCGCCCCCCCAATCTCTGGATACATACTCATCAATGACGTAGCGCACGGATAAAAATTTGAGAGGGTCGCCTTCATTGTCCCCCGTGCTGGCACGACCTGACTCCAGATGCGCCTCTGCAGCCGTCAGCTCCTGGTGCGCATCATCGCGCACACGGAACAGGCAGACCCACAGCGGCCCGGTCAGCCAGCCCCCCTGCAGCTCCTTCAGAGCCGAACGGTCCGGGAACGTATACGTATCGAGCAGCGACAGCAGCAGATCGTTCTTCTCCTGCTCGGACAGTCCCGGCTTGCTCCGAGTGGAACTGTCCTTCTCCAGCAGCAGCTTGGCCTTAGTTAGCGCCCCGGCAATCTCCTCCTCCGCCATCGTCGGCTTGTGCAGATAGTCGATCGCCCCCAGCCGCAGCGCCTCCTTCACATACGGGAAATTGTCATAGCTGCTCAAGAAAATGATCTGCACATGGCTGTACCGCTCCTTAATCTGGTCCGCCAGCGCCAGCCCGTCCATGCCCGGCATCCGAATGTCAGTCATCACGATATGGATGTCCTGCTCCTCCATCAGCCGGAGCGCTTCTTCGCCATTGGAGGCCTCCGCCTTCCAGTGCACATCATGGCTTTCCCAGTCCACCATATAACGCAGCCCGACCCGCACGAGCGCCTCATCCTCTACCACCATCAAATTCCACATGCTTCACGTCCCCCCTTGGACATATTGACAAGGCAGCGTGATAACGATCTGTGTCCCCCCGCCTTCCACACAACGGATGGCCAGCCCATATTCCTCGCCAAAGCGCAGTTGTATCCGCTCGCGCGCATTCGCAATGCCAAAATGCTCGGAAACATCACTGCTGCTGCGCCCCTCCAGCATGACCAGCGCCTCCTCGCTGATGCCGATCCCATCGTCAGCCAACTCGATGACCACCGTCTGGTGATCGATAAGACGTGCGCCAATCCGAATGTGGAGCAGCCGCTCCAGCCCCTTGGAGCCATGGAAGATCGCATTCTCCAGCAGCGGCTGCAGCAGCATCGGCGGGACGCCGACATCCGCCAGCTCCTCCGGCACCTCCCACTCCAGCGCAAACGTATTCGTATAGCGCATATCCATCAGCTCGGCGTAATCCTTCAGCAGCGCCATCTCCTCCTGCAGCGGGATCAGCTCGTGGTTCAGCCGCATGTTCGCCTTGAACAGCTTCGTCACCGATTGCAGCAGTCCGGCGATCTGCGGCGCACGCTGGAGGATCGCCATCATCCGAATCGAATTCAGCGTATTGTACAAAAAATGCGGCTGCACTCGTGTCCGCAATGCGGTCAGCTCTGCATGACGCTTCTGCCGCTCCTTCTCCTCAATCGAGCGAACCATCTCCTCAAGCCGCTGCACCATTCGGGTATAGCTCAGATGCAGTTGACCCAGCTCATCCGACCGTTCAAGCGCCAGTGGCGGCGCGAATCTCCCCTTCTCCACCTCGCGCATCGAACGGATCATCCGCAGCACCGGGTCAGACAGGCTGCGGGCGAGCAGCCATGACACCAACGCAGCCGCAACAGCCATCACGATTACAATTGCATAGGTGAACAGCCGTATCAATCGACTGCCCGCCAGCAGCTCCTCGCGATTTTTGCCCAGAAATACCTTCCATCCCAGATAGCTGCTGTACATCGATACGCCGCTATACGTCATGTCTCCACCTTCACTTGCCACCCTCGCACTCCAGGGAGACGGCGTATCGCCGGCCTCCACCTGACTCAGTGCCGATGCGAGTCCGTTGTCCGAGGCATAGATGGGCTTGTTATCCGCATCCAGCACCACCACCGCCTCTCCCTCCAATTGAGATCGATACAGAATATTGGCAATGAACTCAGGGGATACATGCAGCGCCATCACCGCAAGCGGCTTGAGCTTCTCATCCACCAGCATGCGGGCTACCGTGACCGCGGTGAACGGAGCATCATCAAACTGATCGATGGAGCGGATGCCGGAGACGACGAAGCCTCCGTTGCGCGCCACCGCCTGCTTGTACCAGTCCTCGTCCTCTACCGTCGAGCCTCTCTTCATCTGCGAGCTGCCGCTGACCCGGTAGCCGCTTATCGTTCCGTTCATGCCATACAGCACCATGCCTTTAATGGAGGCATTGATTGAAGGATAGGCGCTCATCAGACGGAGCAGATTTTTCTGAGCGGCCAGCTCGTCGCTGCCCCATTGCTCGGTCGGAACATACGGCTTGCGCAGAAACTCGAAGGAGTCCGGCATGTAGTAGGGCAGGATACTGAAGCGGTCAAAATCATTAATCTGCCGCTCAATCGCTGTATTCAATTGACGGATGATGACATACATATCCTCTGTCACCTGGCTCTGCAGCATATCTGCCGATTTCTTGTAGGCCACGGTGCCGATCAATGCTGCGGGAATGCTGCTGATCAGCAGGAAGATTAAAAACAACCGGGTTCGGTAAGAGAGACTATTCCATCTGAAGGCCATCAGCACACAGCCCGCCTTTCTGTTGTGAACGATTACATATCCGCGTATAAGGAGACTGCCCTTCCGAAAATGAGTGTCTCCTATCGTAGCAAAGCCGCGCACAGCCCGTCAATGGAACACACTTCCCGCCGTCCCCGATAATGGAAACGTCCGGCAACGCAGCCAAGCAGGAACAGCCGGGATCGCCCGTCGCTCCTGCTCGCTGCCTGCTATGCGATTAACCTTTGACCGAACCGGCCAGCCCGGATACAAAATATTTTTGAAAGGCCAGATAGACGGCCAAGATCGGAATAACCGACATCAGCACACCAGCGCTAAGCAGCGTATAGTCTGCCGAGTGCTCGCCGCGGAAGGAGAGCAGACCTGTCGTAATCGTGCGCATCGTATCCTTGGTAATGAAAATTTGCGCCAGCAAAAACTCATTCCAGGTTGCCATAAAGTCGAAGATGAAGATCGTGGCGATCGCCGGCATCGACAACGGCAATATGATGCGGAAGAACTTGCCGACATCTCCGCAGCCGTCGATCAGTGCCGCCTCGTCAATCTCCTTCGGAATCGTGCGGAAGAAGCCGCGCAAGATCAGGATGCCGAACGGGATGCCGAAGCCGAGATATACTAGAAATATGCCCGGATACGTATTCACCAATCCCAGCTTGTTCAGCAAAATATTGAGCGGTACGAGCGTGGCCTGCATCGGGATCATCATGCCCACCAGGAAGAAGGCGAACATCATATTGCTCCATTTGAAGACGAGCCGGGTCAGCGCATACGCCGCCAGCGACTCGATCAGAATGCCCAGCGGCACCTTCACGAAGGAGATCAGCGCGGTATTCTGCATATACATGCCGAGCCTTCCTTGCTCCCACGCCTTGGCGAAATTGCCCCACTGGAACTTCTCCGGCAAGGCATAGAACGGATTTCTCAGCAAGTCCGCATTGGATTTGAGAGCGGTAAACGCAATAAACACGATGGGCAACAAAAAGGCGATAGATAACAACACCAAAAATAAAAACCTTGTTACAGCGATGGCCGGGTGAACGCGCAGCTCCTCCATTGTAGTCCTTCACCAACCTTCCTTCTTACACATGCGACCTTTTTGTCGTGTAATAGACATAGGGAATAATGACAATCATCGTAATAAAGACCAGAAACATCGAGATCGCCGAGCCCGCGCCGATATTGGCGAACTTGAACGTCTGGAAGTACATCCAGGAGGCCAGCACATGCGTGCTCTCCGCCGGTCCGCCGCCCGTCATCGCATACACGATGTCGTACACCTTCATCGACGATACCATCGTAATGGCGACGACGATGATGAAGGTCTCTCGCAGCAGCGGCAACGTTATATTCCAGAACATCTGATACGGCTTGGCGCCGTCGATGATCGCTGCCTCGTAAGGGTCCTGCGGAATCGTCTGCAGCCCGGCCAGAAACAGCACCAGCGGTTGCCCGACACCATTCCATATCGCCGCGACAAACACTGCATACAGCGCGATCTTGGGATCGGCCAGCCAGGCGCTCGTCAGATGCTCCAGCCCCACCAGCTCCAACAGCTTGTTGAAGAATCCTTGCGACGGATTGTACATCCATGTCCAGATTGTCGCTACGATGACGCCAGACAGCACATACGGGAAATAGAAAATGCCGCGGAACACGATGCGTCCCTTGAGCTTCTTGTTCAATAGCAGCGCCAGCATCAAGCCGAAGCCCAATATGATCGTCAGGGAGCCGATCGTCCATAGCACGTTGTTCCATAACGCCTTCAGAAAGACGGTGTCACGGAACAGCAGATCCAAGTAATTCCCCAGCCCAACGAATGTTTTGTCCGGGGCGACTCCATTCCACTTGAAAAAACTCAAATAAAAGGTGTACATCGAGGGGAAAAATATAATGACTAAATAAATCAGCAGCGCAGGCATAATAAATAGCCAGGGCTTGATCGTCCCGCTTCTCACGCGCTGGTCCTCCTCTCCAATGACAGGGCGGGCTCTCCAATTGTGCCCGCCCGTACATTGTCCGCTGTTAATATCTTCGCAGCCTCGCTCGTCCTTCGAGCGCATGCTTCATCATGTTATTACTGCTTGCTCTTGTACTCTGTAATCGCCTTGTCCAGTTGCTCGGCTGCTTGCTCCGGCGTCCACTCATTCAGTACAACCCGATCCTGTGCCTCGAACAGCTTCTGGGCAATCTCTTGCGGCAGCGCCTGGTCAGTAATCAGGAAGCTTCCCTTGGACGCCATATCAAGCAGCGGCTGCACGTTCGGCGTATTGGCAGAGAAAGTGACATTGAGCGTAGCTGGTGTCCCATAGGTATCGATATATTTGTTGACGACATCCTTGCTGGTCAGATACTCGCCGAGCTTGATCGTTGCATCCAGTGTCGCTTGATCCAGCTCGCTATTAATCTGGAACATCTCGACGAATACAGAGGAACGCTCTGTCGGGAACTGGAACACGGAGAAATCATTCGCATTGAAGCCGGAGGCCGTAATGTTGCGATCCAGCCAGGTTCCCTCCAGTGTCATCGCTGCTTGGCCAGGATAGAAGGCATTGATCGCCTCGCTCTGATCGATCGCTACATGGCCTTTAGGGAAATAGCCCTTATCTGTATACTCCTTCAGCTTCTCGAAGGTCTTCACGACAGCCGGATCATTCCATGAAGCCTCCAGACTGTTCAGCTTGTCATGCAGCTCCGCTCCGGCGAAGTGCTCCAGCAGTTGCTCGGTCAGACGCATAATATGCCAGCCATTCTTGCCCGCCAAGGCGAGCGGTACAGAGCCGTCATCCTTAATGGTCTGCAGGAGCGACTCGAACTGCTCCAGCGTGGTCGGCGCGCTCAGGGACTGCTTCTCGAACAGCGGCTTGTTGTACCACATATTGAGAGCGTTCAGATGATAGGGAATACCGGAGAGCTTGCCGTTGTAAGTGGACATATCCAGAGCCGCCTGGTTGTATATATCCGACCAGTTATGATCCTTGGCTACCTGTGTCAGATCCTGAGCCAAGCCGTTAACGGCATAGAAGGAACCGAGCGAGCCGCCCCAGGTGAACCACATATTCGGCAGCGTCTTGGAGTTGGCGGCCACCTTGAGCGCCTCCTTCAGCGGATCGGTGCCGTATTTGCTCACTTCCACATTAATATCCGGGTTGTCCTTCTTGAAATCCTCGACTGCGCCGTCAATCCAGATATGATCATCCAATATCCATAGCGATACGGTCGTCTTGGCAGGTGAAGCCCCCTTGTCGCCTTCGGCTGTTGTATTCTTGCCGGTATTGCCCGAAGAGCAGGCGGCTGCCAGCGCTGCTGTCAGCATCATAACGAGCAGTAAAGTAAGCGTCTTTTTCATCGTGTCGTTCCCCCTGTGTAGTTATGCATTCGTATTAGGATGGCTTGCGGATGATCCGCAGCGCATAGTAAGGCTTGCCTGGCAACGGGATGCGGAAGGCTCCGCTATATTCGCCTGGCAGCCGTTCTACCGTCATGTTCCACGTATCGATCAGATCAATCGTGAAGGTGTTGCTCTCATCAAGCTTCAGCTCTCGGAAGGATGGACGGCTGTCTCCGAAGTAGACCAGATAATAATCACCGGCTGCCCCGCCTGCCTCTGTATCCCAATGGAACGGCACATCGCTCGTATCAAGCTGCGGGCCCTGCTCCATGATGCGCCGCAAGAACGCAATACGCTCAGCACTCTGTCCATGCAATGTGCCCCCATGCGACCACCAGATGATATTCTCTGGATGCGTATACGTCTCGCCATGAGTGACATAGCCGCCCTGCGCCATGCCCTTCCAGAAGCACTCCACCATCTTCTCCGCGGTAATGTTGCCCCAGCCATGGTTGATATTGCCCTCATAGCGGCATTCGTCGACAACAATCGGCTTGCGATACTGCTGTCTCCATTCGGTGACGAAGTGCAGATCAGCGTGCTGGATGCTCGCATGCGTCACCCACGGCTTGCCATGGTCGTACCAGTGCTGATTGTTGCGGTAATGAATCTCTGGATGATGCCAGTTGTGAATGGAGCGCAGATGCTGGTACGGATCATGCTGCTGGATCAGGTGGAAGATCGCGTCCCAATCGTCCATCGTCTTCTCGAACATCAGATCATATTCATTCGCCAGCGACCACCAGATGTTGCGGAAGGAGGCCAGACGCGCCATCGCATAGCGCAGGTAACGATGATCCTGCTCTCTGGTCATCTTGGCGAAGCCCCAGCGGTCATACGGGTGAAGCAGAATCAGATCCGCTTCGATACCCAAATCCTGCAGCTCCGTCAGACGCTGCTCCAGATGGCGCCAAAACCTCGGGTTGAAGCGCGTCAGGTCAAAGCCCGTCTCCAGGCTGCCTTCAAATGCACAATGCTCTGGCTCATGCAGGTTATAATCATAGTGCTTGGGGAAGACGCACATCCGTATCTTGTTGAACGGCGCCTGCTTGAGGCTCTCCAGCGTCTGCTCCTCCAGCTCCCGTCCCTGATGATTCCATACATAAGCCGTCGTGCCGACCGGGAAGAATGGCTGGCCATCGGCATAAGCAAAATGATACGTCCGGCTCACCCTTACTGGGCCGTGGTTGCCGTGCGTCGGAGCTATACACGTAAATGAGCCCGTCCGTGCGTCCAGCTCCGGGACACTGCTGATCGTGGTGAAGCTCCATTCGCCCAGTGTGTCCGGCATGAAGCGCACCACATATTGTCCGTTTCCATCATAGAAGCCATCGACCTCAATCATGCGATGCTGCAGGCTGAACCGTGCTCCGAAGCGGTTGTCTTCATAAGGATTGCCATCGGCAGGACCGTTCAATCTGAATTCGAACTGTCCCCACTGCTCCGTTGCCGGATGCTGCTCGTTAACCGTGTTGTCTGCCATCTGTTGTAACCCCTTTCTTACCCATTCGGCTTGTAGCGCCGCATTTATCTCTTGCTTACATTGTAGTCCCCGAGCCGCCAAATTCGTAGCCATCAAGATGGTCATTTTGTATGCTTCGATTACCTGTATCTGCTGCGCGCCTTACGCCATTCGAGTCGGAACTAGAAAAAAACATGACTTTCCTATACTTTTATGTTCTGCACATAGTACAATGGGGGAAAATAGAAGGATAGACTGCGCCGTGCTCCAGCAATAGCAAGATGGCGCGATACAGGAGGGAAACCAATGAAGTTAACGATCGATCAGCAGGCGGCGGCATGGTACAAGGAGGAGCTTGGATTGAAGAAGGGGGACTCGGTCCGCATCTATGTGCAGCTAGGCGGCTGCGGCAGCGTACAGCCTGGATTCTCGCTAGGTGTCGCCCGCTCCACACCGGTCAAGCCGGGGCTTTCGCAGGAGGCGGACGGTATCCTGTTCTATATGGAAGAGGAGAATCTGTGGTATCTTGAGGACAAAAATCTGCATATTCATTATGGCGGCCAGGATGGGGACATCCATATGCAGGTGCTAGAATAAGCGGTGTGTTGATTAGCCGATCATCGTGAATGACGAGCGTAAACGGCGTAGCCCAGCTTGGGCGGGCGAAGCTTCGTTTTGCGTAGATATAGAAGAACATTTAAGGCGAAAAAACCTTCAGAACCGTGTCCATCGTTCTGAAGGTTTTTCGCTTTGGAATTTGGGTCAGGTCAGCAGGATGTCCATCATTTTAGCGTGGATCGTTAACATCTGTGATGCGTGTGAGGCTCATCCACCCAGTTCTTCAACAGAATCGCGGCATTGTGACCACCGAAGCCAAAGGAGTTGGACATCCCGATCGACAGCTTAGCCTCTCTCGCCTGACTCCCTACAATATCCAGGTCGCATTGCGGGTCTTGCTCCTCCAGATTAATCGTCGGCGGAATCCAACCGGTGCGCAAGCTCTGCACGAGTGCGATCGCCTCTACACCGCCGGCTGCTCCCAGCATATGCCCGAGCATCGATTTGTTCGCAGTGACCGGCAGCCTGTGGGCATAGTCGCCAAATGCCCGCTTGATCGCCAGAGTCTCGGATAGGTCGCCCACCCCTGTGCTCGTCGCATGAGCACTGATGACATCCACCTCATCAGGGCGGATGTCTGCATCACGCAGCGCAGCCTTCATCGCCAGATAGGCGCCATAGCCCTCAGGATGCGTCGCCACCATATGGTAAGCGTCCGAGCTGGCCCCATAGCCGATAACCTCGGCATAGATGCGTGCCCCTCTGCGCTGCGCATGGCTCAGCGATTCGATGATCAGGATGCCTGCTCCCTCCGCCATCACGAAGCCGTCCCGTCCGCTATCGAACGGACGGCTAGCTTGCTCAGGCTGATCATTGCGAGTGGACACCGCTGTGGCATTGCCGAAGCTGGCCAGCGACAGCTCGCAGATCGCGGCCTCGGAGCCGCCAGCCACGACGACATCCGCACCGCCAGCTTGAATGAGCCGAGCAGCTTCGCCGATCGCCGTATTGCCGATCGAGCAGGCCGTGACCGGAGACATCGTTGGCCCATGCGCTCCAAGCGCGATGCTGATGGTGGCCGCCGCCATATTGGAGATCATCATCGGCACCAGCAGTGGACTGACGCGGGCAGGGCCGCGAGAGTGCAGCACCGCTGTCTGCTCCAGCATCGTCTCGATGCCGCCAATCCCGGAGCCGACATACACACCGAGTCGCTCCTTGTCCACTCGCTCCAGCTCCAGCCCGGCATCACCTATTGCTTGCTGTGCCGCTGCGAGCGCATACTGGCAATAGCGATCCATCTTGCGCGCTTCCTTCGCTCCGAACTGTGCCTTGGGGTCAAAATCGCGAATCTGGCCGGCGATCTGCGATTTGTACGCTGACACATCGAAGGATGTAATCCGTGTAATCCCCGATCTGCCCGAGACAAGACCTTCCCAGAAGCTGTCTACATCATTGCCAAGCGGTGTAATGGCTCCCATTCCTGTGATGACTGTCCGTTCCATATGAATGCTCCTCCTTTTGCTTCATTGCTTCTCTGAGCTCTATGGCCGTATCATGACACAGGTTTCATCCTATTACAAGTTGTCAATTATACTAGTATAATTAGTACCAGGTTATATACCCAGATCACAGACAGGAGGATATCTCTATCATGCATCAGCCCACCCGTTTGCAGGCGCTGTCCACCTTCCTCAAGGCACAGCGAGCCAAGCTGCTGCCACAGGAGGTCGGCATTGCTTCTGGTATTCGCCGCCGCACCCCCGGCCTGCGGCGAGAGGAGGTTGCCCAGTTGGCGGGCGTCAGCACCACCTGGTACACATGGCTTGAGCAAGGCCGCGAGATCAAGGTATCGCCCTCTGTACTGGAGGCCATCTCCAATGCGCTGCGGCTGACACCGGATGAACGCAGCTATCTGTATGCGCTGGCGCTCGAGAGCGCTGGAACCAGCACGTATCCGTTAGAGGAGCAGCAGTTAGCCATCTCTCCAGCACTGCGGCGCATCCTCCAGGAGCTGCGAAGCTGCCCGACGATTATATCCGACCGGCGCGGCCGAATTGTCGGCTGGAATGCTGCAGCCGCACATATCTTCCTTGACTTCGAGCAACTGCCGCCCGAGCAGCGCAACATGATCCGTCTACTCTTTACGCGCAAGGAATTTCAGCGCTTGGCTGTCAATTGGGAGCATTTTGCGAGCGGGTATTTGTCGATATTTCGCGCCTACTATGGAAAGTATGTAGAGGATAAGTGGTATGAGCAATTTCTGGAGGAGATGGGGAGACTGCACCCGGATTTCAATCGCATGTGGGAGCAGAGCCGAGTCAGCTCCGCACCGGAGGTCGTGCTGGAGTTTCGCCATGCCCGGGCGGGCAAGATGCTCTTTCACTTGACCTCCTTGCAGGTGCAGGGTCAAGATGATCTGCGCTGCAGCATCTACACGCCTGATCCCGATTCTCCTACAGAGGTTAAGCTAAAGCAGCTCATGGAGCGCCGCCCGCTTCAACCATAACGTGACAGCAAGCTGCTAATTCCACCTGTGCCTGAGATGTGGTAGAGGTTGAAAAAATGCAAAAAGCTCGCATACTTCGTTGCAACACAGCAGCTATGCAGTAATAGGAAGGCGCGTTAATCGACAGGCTTGCACGATCCATTATCATGCCCTAAAATGTCACTTAATCAACGTTGATCGCATACACATAGCAACAGAAGCGATGAAGGAGAGAGTACGCAGCGTTCCATTGCTGACAGGGACGGCCAGCCACCGATTGAGAGCTGCCGAGTAAATGGCCTGCCGAAGTTCACTCCCGAGCCGGCGCCTGAATGTCTGCCATCTGGCAGAAGGTAGGGTGACCCGTATTCCCTGCGTTAAAGGGACAAAGTGAGAGCATCTCCCGGTGGCAGGCTTGACGAAGCATACAACTGTCAGCGAGAACGCTCTAATAAGGGTGGTACCACGGCCTCTCGTCCCTTGCGGATGAGGGGTCTTTTTGCGTTAATTTATAAGGCGCCGATGGAGGCTGCCGATGTCATATCGCTGCGGAAGAGTACGACAAGTCACTGTATACCGATGTCCATAGTGGATGTGAGTACCGTGTGCTGAAGGGACACCTATGGATGTCCTGATGGATGTCCTGATCGATGACCCGAGAGCGCACATCAAACAAGAGAGGAAGATTTCGATGACCCGGACGAATACGACAACTACATTGGATGGACATAACAGACTACAGACGCTCAGCCTGGAATTGCTACAGCAGTTGGAGGAGCATCAGCAGCTCATGCAGGAGCTGAAGCTGACACCTGCGCAGATCGGGGAATGTCTGCAGCAGTTGGACAGCAGGCTCGACGCTAATTTGAAGCATTCGCAGGCTCGCAGGCTGCTGACGCAGTGGATGGAGGGAGCAGCTCAATCAAGCGGAGGCAGCAAGGAGAAGCCGTCGCTGCTCGTCTCTCGCCAGCATCAGCTTCATAATACGGTCGTACAGTTGGGCGATGTCGCGATCGGGGCAGACCAGCCAGCTCTGATTGCTGGTCCTTGCTCGATCGAGAGCTATGAGCAGCTCCGTCAGGTGGCGGCGATGCTACAGGCTGCGGGGGTGAAGCTGCTGCGGGGCGGGGCATTCAAGCCGCGCACCTCTCCCTATGAATTTCAGGGGCTTGGCCGAGATGGACTAAGGATGCTCAAGGAGGTCGCGGAGGAATTCGGCCTGCGAACGATCAGTGAAATTGTCCATCCTGCCGATATTGAGCTTGCCGCCACATACATCGATGTCATTCAGATCGGTGCACGCAACATGCATAATTTCGAGTTGCTCAGGGCGGCTGGCGACGTGCAGACACCTGTGCTGCTCAAGCGCGGCCTGTCGGCCACACTGGATGAATTCGTGCATGCTGCCGAGTACATCGTCTCTGGCGGCAACCCGCACGTCATGCTGATCGAACGCGGCATCCGCACCTACGAGAAGGCGACCCGCAATACGCTCGACATCTCGGCCGTGCCGATCCTCAAGCAGGAGACCCATCTGCCCGTTCTGGTCGATGTCACTCACTCCACCGGCCGCAAGGATATAATGGCTCCGTGCGCCAAGGCAGCTCTGGCAGCCGGTGCCGACGGCATCATGGTTGAGGTGCACCCCAACCCGGCTGCCGCCCTGTCTGACGCCGCGCAGCAGCTCAACTTCGACGAGTTCCGCCGTTTCTATGAGGAAGTGCGCCTGTCCGGGCTGCTATAGTCTCCGTGACCGCTTCCCGATTAGCCGAGCGCTCATCCTCCGTTCACCTTCGGAGCGACTAGCCTGATGAATCCGGCCGCAGGGAGCGTCCTGGCCCGGCGGCCACTGGCTCTCGCTCCGGTCATCGTTGACTCAGCGCGTACCGCATCCCTGCTCATGTAATGCTCCATACATTACAGGGATGCTCCCGAGTCAGCGACTCTGCTCCAGTACCGAGATGGCGCCATCCTGCGAGGCGAAGATGACGGTGCTCGCCATGTGCGTGAACAGGCCGTTCTCCACAACACCGGCAATAGCATTAATACGCGCCTCCAACTGCTGTGGATCAGCAATACCGCCAAAGGCGCAATCAACAATATAGTTGCCGTTATCCGTCTTATACTCCTGGCTCTCTACCATTCGGACGGAAGGCTTGCAGCCGAGCTCTCGGAGCTTCGCGATCGTCAGATTAGCGGCAAACGGGACGATCTCCACCGGCAGCGGGAAGCGTCCAAGCTGTGCGACTCTTTTGCTCTCATCGGCGATGACGATAAAGCGGTTGCTGCTCATTGCCAATATTTTCTCCCGCAATAGCGCGCCCCCGCCTCCCTTGATGAGATGCAGGGCAGGATCAACCTCATCCGCGCCGTCGATAGTCAGATCGATCCCGCTGATCGAAGACAACGGCACCAGCGGGATGCCGAGCTCCAGCGCCAGTGCCTCCGATCTTGCAGAGCTGGCTACTGCCTGGATACGCAGCCCTTGCTGCACTCGCTGCGCGATGCGCGCAATGGCATAATAGGCCGTCGAGCCTGTCCCCAGACCAACGATCATCCCATCCTCTACTCGCTGTACGGCTGTCTCTGCAGCCAGCCTCTTTGCCGTGTCCACTGCTTCCATCACTGCTTCCTCCTCTTATTGACCCGCCCTGTGGTCATTCCCAGTCTTATGCCGGCGGCGGCCCGATGGGCCGATGCTTCATCCAATAGTGCGCTCACACTCTCTCCAGCCTGCCTGGCCTGTCTCTACTGCCGTACTGCGACAAGAAGGCGATCAGCTCTTGCGTATACTTGTCCGGGTCCACCAGATAGGATTCGCCATGCCCGGCATTCGGGACAACAACGAGCCGCTTCGGCGCCTTACAGGCATCATAGAGCCGATAGACCATCGAGGTCGGCACGAATTGATCCTGCTCGCCATGGATGAAGAGCATCGGCCGTGTATTGTGATGAAGCTGCTCCAGCGCGGACGCCTTGCGGAAGGAATAGCCTGCCCGCAGACGAGTGAGAAGACTCGTTGCTGCTATCAGCGGAAATGACGGCAGACGATACATCCGCTTCAACTGATAGGCCAGCTCATCCTCTACCGAGGTGTAACCGCAGTCTTCAACAATGCAGGTCACCTGCTGCGGCAGCATCTCACCGCTTGTCATCATCACCGTCGCAGCGCCCATCGAGACACCGTGCAGCACAATCGTCGCTTCTTCTCCAAGCTGCTCGATAAGCTGAGCGATCCAGCCCGTGTAATCTAGCCGCTCCTTCCATCCGAACCCGATGTAGCTTCCTTCACTTCTCCCATGGCCTCTGGCATCGGGCAAGAGCACATTCATGTCCAGCCTCTCATGGTATAGCCGCGCGAGACCGCACATCATGCCGGCCTCTCCCCCATAGCCATGCGCCAGAATAACCGTCGCCTTCGTTGGCGAAGGGGCAGGCAGATAGTAAGCCTTGAGCTGCAGCCCGTCATCGGAGGTGAGGCTCCAGATGGAACATGTCTGCTGCGCCCACCAGTCCCGGTTGGCCTGAAGATCAATCTTCATATTCGGGTTGAGCCGCAAGCCTGGATCACCCTGGAGAAAGCTCTTGTCAGCACGCGCAACCGCTTTGTTATAGAAATAAACGCTCAGTCCCGCTACAGCAGCCAAAGCTGCCAGCAGCACACCCAGCGCAACCATCAGCACGGTATTCATGGCTACCCCGCCTTCCTCTGCAACCTCTGTCCATCATCGATGTATTCCCATTATTATATACAATTATATCCGATTTCGATCCGACATACGACTTGGCTCGTCTGCCTGTATTCTGCCGCTATCGTTGGCTGGACAAGCTTCGTGTCGGATTGAAATAGATAGCTGTATACGTGCACATATCTTTCTATCATTCGAAAAAGCCGCCTCCGCTTGTGCGAGCGGGGCGGCTGGAAGCCTTATCTCATCATAAACTCTCGGTTAGCGAACAAAGACTGGGCAACTGTGAACAGTACCCCTGATGCTGCCAGCATCATATAGCTGCAGAGCATACTGTCCATGTAGGGTTGGGGGAGACTCCATTGGAAAGGATAGATACCCAATGAGTATGCGCCCCGAGTCATATAATGGAACAGCGCGTATCCTCCTGCTAAGATATAGCAGCTAATAGGGTTTTTGAAGATCACGATCAACAAAAAGGAAAGTCCGGCAAATAAGAAAATGGAAATGACAGGAACGTATAGATCCTCAAGAATAACGGTAATCTGTGCCGATGACAGCCCAGCAGCCATAACGACATAGAGTATCATAAACAGCAGAGCATAGAGCCCTGTCATGCGCCATACTCTGAGCATTCCGCTCCGTACCGGAGGGTAAGGCAGAGCCAGAATCGTTTCCTTCCCCTCAGTAGCTGTATAATCCTGAAACATGGCGATGATCCAGATACAGATCATCGGGATCGACAGGACACCCGTCGCATGCCTGAGCTGAGGCAGCAGATAGCGATCATCCAGCCCCGAGTATTGGAGCATGCAGTAGACCGCACTCAACCCCATGGTGAGGATCGGGATATAAAATAGCCCGCCCATACTGCGAATATCCAGCATCAACGGCAGCAGCTTTACTCTTGACTCCATGCCAAGTACCCTTCCTCCACAGTAGGCTGGCAGTGTGTAGCTCCGTCGATCGGAGCTGTCTCCGACAAAATACGCAGCTCCGTCATGTCCCCCATCAGCACCGACTGCATGATCTGGAAGCTGTTGCTTGCTTGCAGCTTCATCGCATCCTTTGACGGGACACGGCAGCTCCATACCTTGCCGACTGCCGACTGAGCGAGGTCATCCAGTGACTCAAACTGTACAGCATGACCATCCTTGAGAACAGCCACGCTGGAACACAGCGCCTCTATATCCTCCACAATGTGAGTCGATAGCAGAATGATCCGTTCACCGGCTGATTCTCGGAGCAGGTTGCGAAATCGGATACGCTCCTGAGGGTCCAGTCCGGCGGTTGGCTCATCAACAATCACAATAGCCGGATCGCCCAGCAATGCCTGGGCGATGCCGAGCCTGCGTTTCATCCCACCGGAATAGACCGCGGTTTTTTTATGGGCATCAGCCGCTAGATTGACCTTCTCCAACAATTCGCTCACCATCGCTCGCCGTTCCTTGGGTTGATGCACACCCTTCAACACAGCAATGTAATCCAAACACTCGTAGCCGGTTATATTGCGAAACACATTAAAATGCTGAGGCAAATAGCCCAGCTTGAACCGTATCTGTTCTGGCGTTTGGGACCATTCCCATGATTGGCATCGAATCGAACCACTGTCGGGCTTCAACAGCGTAGCCAGTACCCGCATCAGCGTGGTCTTGCCCGCTCCATTAGGTCCGAGCAGGCCGAATAGACCGGGACGGATATTAAGAGACACGGACTTCAGCACTGCTGCATTGCCAAAGCTTTTGCTTACCTTATCCAAAATAAGACGGTTGTCCACGCTTCCCACCTCACTATCAATCTAGCAACTCCCGCCAGTCCTCTATTCGTAGTACCGGCTGTGAAGGCTCGGACAAACGATAGGCTTGACGAATAACGTCCATCAGGCCGCTATCTCCTCGCCGTTCATAATAAGACAGCAGATCACGCGCGAGATATGAAATGTCCGGTGCCTGTGAGCCCAGCCGATCCAGTGTCTGCATCTGAGAGGATAGCACCGTGTAATCCTTATGCTGACTGGAGAGGAAGCCAAGCAGCATCCGAAAAATATACGAATTCTGTTCATCTCCAGTACGATAGCTGTTCGACCAGAAGAAGGCCTGAAACACCCCTTCGGCTTGGGGCAGCATCTCAATACTATAGGAGCTTCTCGTCAATTGCTCGTTAATAAGCAGTTGCTCTCCGTCCAGCCTCATATATTCCGCAGTGGAATAAGATGACGATGGTATGGTAAAGACTTGCCTTGGCATCGCGGGTGCAGGGACGCCGAGTAATTCAGATAGCTGCCCGGCTGTTGTCTCGATTCTCTCCAGCACCGCCTCCAACGGCTCCAACTGATCAGGCGGCCCGACGATGCGGTATGTCGCCCCCTGTTTTTCCTTAAGCATCCCGGATAGCAGCATAGCTCCACTCGCTTCACCAGCGAATAATCCCGGGCCAACCTGGGGCAGATTGCTATAGACGGGCTGACGCCCCTTAACTGCCAGTTTGAAATAGGCAGAGCCGCTACGTGGAACCCGTTTGTATTGCGGCTCATAGACCAGCTCATAGCTCCCGGCGATCGCGTAGCTTCCAGGCACCGGATACCAAGGAACCGACGAGCTTAGAAATAGTGAAGTTTCCGTAATCTGGTTAAAAGCTCCCCCGTCTCCTCGGATTCTAAGCGCCAGCTCTCCCTCGCTCTTGTCCTGCGGCCAATCGATGTAGAGATGGTCCCCGCTCTGTTCCCAGGATAGCGCCTCCCCTGTGCCCATTGCACCCTCAAGCACCTTCAGCCCATGATACAGAGTAAATACAAGTCGCCCTTCCTCAGCCGCAATCTTCTCTACCCTGATGCGAGCGGCATACTCAATCTGATTGGCCAGATGCTCCAGCTCCAGCTCATAGCCGGCAGCTACAAAGTCCCGTCCATTCTCCTTAACCTCACTATTCGCCGCTTCTGCATAGTAGGCTGCATCCTGATTTAGGTACAAGTCGGCGTAACGGTTCAGCGGCGCACGATACGAATCGAGCGGACTGCGGATCGCCCAAGCACATGTAAAAGACATCACCAGGCAACATGCCACTATGGTTAGCAGCCAACGCTTTTCTGCCGCGGACTTCTCCCTCTCATATCTGAATCTTACTGCACCGGCAGCGGCAGCCAAGCAGAGAGCGAGAAAGCCCAGCTTCCTGGCCATCATCGGGCCGGCGATATACAAGCCCTCCACAGCGCTGTATTCCGCCTCCAAATCCCGTTCCCCTTGATTGAACCAGGCTAATAATTCAACAGGTAAATAATTCGCCAATATATGGTTAAAGGGGCTAATCCATAGCCAAACTGCAAGCACAATCGGCAGCTTCCACCAGGAATCCCCCATATAATTTTCAATTGCAAATCCTAGCATTCCGCAGGCAAACAGTGTTGCCCCCCAATACCAGCCAATGTACAACCCAATATCTATAAAAAAGCTGATGTAATCGCTCCCGCTTACCCCGATTAACAACAGTAGCTCTGCATAGGCGATAGCTGTAATAAGCGTACAGACCGCAAACCAGGCCAGCAGCTTGCCCAGTGGTCTTAGACGATCGCCTGGAGCTGCCGCCAGCGTCTCTGCAAACGATGCGTCCTTCTCGCGGCGTGCGGACAATATGCCAAAAAACAGCCCAAATAATGCAGAGGCCATGACAATATAGCCCGAGGAAACCAAAAACTGTCCCGCCTGCAACTGCTCCTGAAGATAATTATAATAGCCCGTTGCCAGGTACAAGCTAAGAAAGATGAATGCAATCCATACAAGCGGCCCTCTTCGATACTGCGTAAATTCCATAGTTACAATCGCATATAGTTGTCGCATTCAAATCACCATTATAGGGTTTATAGGGTTGGCATCGTTACCACGTGCTTAATCTGATGCCTAGTGAAGAAGACCACCCAGCAGCCTGCTGGGCTTTGGGCGGTCTTCATGGTCGATGATGACGAAATTAATAGTTCTGAATAAAACCGTAACCGCTAGGGCCGTTCGACACAGGTGTCAAACGCACATAATACAAATCGGTATCCGGGTCCATATTAATCTGTGCATAGCTGACATTTGTCGTGTTCGTATTGAAGTTAGAGATTGTCGTATCTGGCCACAAACTCACGACTCGCTTGGCGGCAATCTTCATCGTGCCCCGCTGAGTGTTCAGCCATCCACCATAATGTCCTGTTGGATTGCCATTAATGTTAGAGCTCTCGGCAAATGAACCCAGTGCAGGCAAATTCGTATCGGCGAATTGGTCCGTCGCAGCATGTGCTGCGCCGGTAATCATGACTGCCCCAAGAGCAGCCGCAGCAATAAATTTCTTAGTGTGGCTAATCATATGAACCTCCTTAGATGAACAGAATGAACTTCAATTGGGCCGCTAGACGCACACCCCATGTTAACTCGTGTTATAAAGGATATATATATGATAGCTGGCCAGCGTATCAACAAAAGTACACAGCCTGTTTAGATCCTTGCCAACGGTCTGATTAGGCTGCCATCGCCTGCATGCTGTCGATCTGGAGTAGCAAACTGCAGGCAGGTTGATCAAAACCCCTAAATAGGGATAATACAAGCAAAATTTCAATAATTTAAGCGATTCATTGCTTACGACAGTATAACACCTAAATCTTGTAAATGTACATACCTCTATCTGCTAAATTCTCATAATAGTACTAAAAGACTAGATATAATTATAAAATTTTGTTACTTATTCAAAATAAAACATATTTCAAATTGCAAAACAATCGTTATTAAGCAATAAAAAACGCCGCCTCCGCTTGTGCGAGCGGGGCGGCGGATGGGAATCACGCCTAGTACAACGTTTGTAGCGCCTCAGGCTTCATCGGCTGCAGATCGTCGAGACCGCCTGTGCGAATCTTGCTCGCCCATTCCGGATCGGCCAGCAGCGCACGTCCGACCGCGACCAGGTCGAATTCCCCACGCTCTAGCCGCTCGATCAGACCGTCAATGCCCGTCTGGTTCGCTCCCTTGCCCTGCGTGAACAGGGTCATGAAATCCTCGTCCAGACCGACCGAACCGACCGTAATGACCGGCTTACCGGACAGCTTCTTTACCCAGCCAGCGAGATTGAGCTCCGACCCTTCAAACTCAGGCTCCCAGAATCTGCGGGTAGAGCAATGGAACAGGTCGACGCCCGCAGCCACCAGCGGCTCCAGCCACTGCTCCAGCTCCGCAGGCGTCGTTGCCAGCTTCGCCGCATAGTCCGTCCCCTTCCACTGCGAGATACGCAATATAATCGGGAACTCCGGCCCAACCGCGCGACGGCAAGCTTCGATGACCTCCACCGCGAAGCGAGTCCGCTTGAGCATGCTGCCACCATAGCGGTCTGTACGCGAATTGGTCTTCTCCCAGAAGAACTGGTCTATCAGATAACCGTGCGCACCGTGCAGCTCGATGCCGTCAAAGCCCAGACGCTTCGCCTCGGCAGCAGAGTGGGCAAATGCCTCGACAATGGCTGCAATCTCCGCCTCGGTATAATCATTCACCTGTCCCTTGGCACCCATATGCCAAATCTGCGGCACGATGCGGCCGCCAGCGGCATGAACTGCGGCCACCACATCAGCCCAGCCACGCAGAGCAGCCTCACCATAGAAATGCGGAACATTGTCCTGATTGGCAGCGTCCGGGTGGTCAACCACGGTACCCTCGGTCACGATCAGCCCCACCTGATTCTCCGCGCGCCGACGGTAATAGTCCGCTACATTAGAGCCGGGAACCCCTCCTGGCGAGAATTGCCGGGTCATCGGGGCCATCACTATTCGGTTGGCCAATTGCAGCGTGCCCTCCGAGAACGGCGTAAACAAGGCTTCAACGGATTTTGCAGTTGTCATGTACACTCCACTCCTTCTATTTTTATGAATCAGACGATTACACGGGGCGCACGCCCACCTTATTGACCATACGGTCAAAAATGAATGCCAGCTTAGGCAAATGACCTATATTCAGTCATCTCGCCTGTCACCTCGATTGACAGCTCCGTCCAGTCGCAGCATAGATTGCTCAGGATTCGGCATGTCCGATGCGTGACCTCCAAGCCCCTCACTCTTAGCAGGATCATATCACTTCTTCCCCCGCCAAGTCAAAATCGCATGCGCTCCCCAGATCAACACAGAAGCGCAGCCGCCTGCACGGGGAGACAGCATGATGATGTACATCATTCCCCGGCAGACGACTGCGCCTTACAGTTGGTTTATTTCGGCTGAATGTAGCCCTCAGCCTTCAGCAATTCCGCGATCAGCACCGCGCCGCCTGCTGCTCCGCGAACGGTATTGTGCGAGAGACCCACAAATTTGTAATCATAGAGAGAATCCTCGCGCAGTCGACCAGCCGATACGCCCATTCCACGTTCAATGTCGCGATCCAGCTTCGTCTGCGGGCGGTTCTCCTCCTCGAAGTAGGTGATGAATTGCTTCGGCGCGCTCGGCAGCTCCAGCTCCTGCGGACGGCCCTTGTACTGCTGCCAGCACTCCAGAATCTGCTCCCGGGTCGGCTTCTGCTCGAACGAGACGAACACCGTCGCCAGATGGCCATCTGTTACAGGCACGCGGATGCACTGCGTCGTAATATGCGGCGCGCTCGCCTTGACGATCTCGCCATGTTCCACATGACCCCAGATGCGCAGCGGCTCCTGCTCGCTCTTCTCTTCCTCCCCGCCAATGTAAGGAATGACGTTATCCAGCATCTCCGGCCAATCGGTGAAGTTTTTGCCTGCTCCAGATATGGCTTGATAGGTGGAGGCCACCACGGTCTTCGGTTGGAATTCTCTCAGTGCGTTCAGCATCGGCACATAGCTCTGAATCGAGCAATTCGGCTTGACCGCGATGAAGCCGGTCTCTGTACCCAGACGTTTACGCTGCGCGGCGATGACCTCCAGATGGTCAGGGTTAATCTCTGGAATGACCATCGGCACATCCGCTGTCCAGCGATGCGCGGAGTTGTTGGAGACAACTGGTGTGCCGGTCTTGGCATATGCCTCCTCCAGCGCCATTACCTCATCCTTCTTCATGTCGACTGCGCAGAAGATGAAGTCCACCTCAGCGGCGAATGCTTCGACCTGGGAGGCATCCTGCACGATGAGCGGCTTGATCTCCTCTGGAATAGGCGTGCTCAGCTTCCATCTTCCTTGAACAGCCTCCTCATATGTCTTGCCTGCCGAACCCGCGCTAGCCGCGATCGCTGTAACCTGAAACCATGGATGCTGATCCAGCAGCTCAATAAACCGCTGGCCAACCATGCCTGTTCCTCCGACGATACCTGCTCTCAATCTTTGTGTCATAAGACAATTCATCCTTTCTTAGAGAGAATATATTGATGATTCTCGATACGATATATAATGAAACCTGCCTCCAGTAAGCTCCTATCCGCCGCCCGGCGGCAACAAAAAAATCCCACCCCCAAGACAATACAATTGTCTCAGGGACGAGATTCATATCCTCGTGGTACCACCCCAGATTTGCCTATATGTCGCCATATAAGCCTCCTCAAGTACGGCACTGCCGCGGCAATGCGTATACTCCAGCTCTGTAACAGGAGCTCCTGGCGAACCACCCTCCCCTAGCGGGATTCCGGTGCGCTGCTCAGAGTCTTTCTTCGTATAGATTATTCTTTGCTCCTTTTCAGCTACCGGAGCTCTCTGCGAAAGAATCCATCTACCTACTCGTCTCGTCATCGCATTTGCTTATCACCGTTATATTATCAAAAATCCCCCACCAGGTAAACAGTATTTTTCAAAAAATCACTTCTAGATGCTGGATGTCGCCGCGCATCTAACAGCGTGCATATCAGTTAGTTGAATTTCCACACCGTCAGGCTCAGGTTCCCCCACTGGTAGCTGCGGTGCAGCAGCTCAGCGGAGCGGTGCTGATCCCCGCTGCCCATCGCAATCAATAATGGAATGAAGTGCTCCGCAGTAGGGACAGCCTCGCTGGCATAGGGAGCCAGCTCCTGATAACGGAACAGAGCCTCTGTATCCCAGCGCTCCAGCTTATCCTGCAGCCAGCTCTCGAAGGCAATCGCCCACTCATCCACCCTGTCCGCCGCCCAATTCACCCTGCGCAGATTATGAACGGCGCCGCCGCTGCCTATAATCAGAATATCCTGCTCACGCAGGCTGGCAAGAGCCTGCCCGGTTTTATATTGCTCCTCAGCGGTCAGATAGCGGTTGACGGACAGCGCCACCACCGGAATATCGGCATCCGGGTAGATCAGCTTCAGCACGGCCCAAGCGCCGTGATCCAGCCCCCGCTGTGTATCCACTACCGTATCGATTCCACTGGCTGCGAACAGATCCGTGATCTGCTTGGCGATCGCCGCGTCGCCCTTGGCAGGGTAGGTCATCCGGTATAGCTCGTCCGGGAAGCCGGAGAAATCATAGATGGTGGAGTAGGTGTCCACCTGGCTCACAGCCTGTGTACGGCTCTCCCAATGCGCGGAGAACAGGACAATCGCTTTGGGCTTGGGAAATGTCGTCGCGACATTCTTCAGATAATCAGTATAGGCATGGTCTTCAATTACGAGTGAAGGGGCTCCATGGGCAAAAAAGAAAGATGGCATCATAATCGTATCACTCCTTGTCATGATTTTAAATCTGCTGCTGCAGCAGCCCAGCGTCCGCGCTTAGCCACTGTATGACATCGCGCTGATTGTCCGGCGATACCGTATGCTCGCTTGGATAGAGGTGAAACGTCACTCTGGACGTCCGCGAGTTGAAATAATCGGCATTCTGATGTCCGATCGCGACCGGGAAGATCGGATCGTACTGTCCGTGCGAGATGAACACTGACACCTCTTCTGTACTGCGCAGGCTGTATTCTGTCTTGACGAATTCCGGGACATAGCCGTTCAGAGCGACGATGCCCTTGAGCCTGTCTCCCATCACCAGCGCCAAGGACATCGCAAGAATGGCCCCTTGGCTAAAGCCCAGCACATACCGTCGTCCTTCATCAATCGGATATTCCTGTGTGATCTGCTCGATGAATTGCTCCAGCTTGGTCATAGCCTGGTCGAACTGCTCACGAATCGGATTGCCCAGGCTCTTCAGATCATAATATTGATAGCCATTGCCTAGAACCAGGTTGCCGCGAATGCCGATGATGATGAAATGCTCCTGCAATTCCTGGACAAGTCCATACATATTACTCTCATTCGAGCCTTTGCCGTGGAGAGTGAAGAGAACAGGATATTTCTGCCCGGGATGCATGCGGGCGGGCAACTGGACGTTGTATAGATAAGCGGCTTCCTTCATGTCGAGCGCTCCCTTCGTGTATTCACCGAATTATTATTTATAAAGAAATAATATTTATATTGCTAATATACACTTCAGGTACTAGCACGTCAACAGAAATATTGTTAATATCAAATTAAGTTTTGTTTTATCAATATAATGGGTTAGAGGTGAGCTTGCTATGGATATAGGTTCCACCATTCGCACGATTCGTAAGCGTAAAAATATTACCATCGCTCAAATATGTGAAGAGACTGGATTGTCACAAGGCTTTATGAGCCAGGTTGAAAATAATAAAACCTCGCCTTCCATTGCTACATTGGAAAATATCGCGGCGGCCTTGAAGGTTCCGCTAGCTTATCTGTTGCTTAAAAAAGAGGATCGGATGAGCATCGTCCGTGTTGCCGAGCGTCAGCATACCACCAGTGGCTCTGATCAGCTCAAGGTATCCCATCTGGGGAAGACGAAGAATGTCTCGATGGTGCTGGTGGACATTCCGCCGGGTGCCAGTACTGGGCTGGAACCACATGCTCATGAAGGAGAAGAGGTGCACCTGGTGCTGGAGGGACGAATCTTCGCGGAGCAGGGAGAGGATGCGGTGGAGCTGGAGACTGGAGATTCGTTCAGTTGGAATGCGTGTACCCCCCATCTTGTTCGCAATATCGGGGACAGCACGGCGCGGGTACTGATCAGCATCTATAAAGAGGGCGAGCATGATCTGATATAATTCGTGATGTAAGGGAGCCTCATAGCAACGTTCCCAAGTGACACCCACAGGGGGAACTGGAAGCTACTGTTTGTTTTTCATCGCGCCTCGTTGACGGGCTCCCAGTGCCGCCCCTGTCATCCTTCTAGCCTTATCGTTCATTCATCATGGCTTCCTATCCACGCTGCGTCTAGCGCTCCCAACTCATGTAGCCGCCTTGCAGATGCGTCAGGTCAGCAAACCCTTGCTTGCTCAGTACACGGGCTGCCTGCTTACTCCGTACACCGCTCTGACAGAACAGGTAGACGCTCTGGTCCCGCGGAATCTCTGACCAGCGGGCTCCTAGCTGCGACAACGGAATGTTGACTGCCCCGCGAATGCTGCCTGCCCGGAATTCTCCTGGCTCGCACACATCAATCAGCGCCTTCTTGGGATGCTGGTTCAACTGCTTCTTGAACTCTGCGCTCCCGAGTGTGCGCAGCCCTTTGACCGGAGCCAGTCTCGTATAGATGAATGCTATGAACAACACAGCAATAGCAATAGGGATCAAGCTTTCCATTTTGCTTCCTCCTCGTATTTATGATGATGCGTATAGGTTGAAAGGGAACGGCTGCAAGCGCCCTTCCCCTTATCCATTAGCCTGAGCCATAGCCTTCGCCTGTCGGTCTACTTTTTCTTGATCCAGAACGTGTAGATTCCATTATCCTCCGTGGACTGCACTAGCTCATGTCCTGTGCTGCGCGCCCAAGCGGTCAGATCGCTCTGCGCCCCCTTGTCCGTCGCCCTCACTTCCAGCGTTTGACCCGAGGCCAGCGTATCGATTGCTTTCTTGGTTTTCACAATCGGCATCGGGCATGCAAGCCCGGTTGCATCCAATACGAGATCACTTTTCATTATCTTCATTCCTCCAGCTTCTTTTTTCCTGCTTATTTTGTCCTGCTTATTTGTCATGCACCGCACAGCGGTTCGGGCCGATCTCCATCTCGCGCTGCTCGTCTGCTGATGGCGTAAGCCGTCCCATATTGGTCTGGCGAATGTCCTGATACGCATTCGGCTGTGGCGGGAGCTGGCCGGTTACGATGTGCCGGAACTCCTGTTCATCCTGTATGTTGAGACCCGGATTGTTACGGTAGAGATCGCCAAGACGTGCAGCAACCAGTCCTCCCTCGCCCAGCTCTGTGTATTGGCCAAAATGAGCCGGCAGCACAATCAGCTCCTTTGACAGCCCTCTATAGCGATGATACAGCGTCTGCCGCAGGTCACCGACCCAGTCCTCTGCCAAGCCTGCCAGATCGGGCCGTCCAATTGACGCTACGAATAAAATATCTCCAGAGAGCAGATAGCGCTGATCCACGATAAATGAGGTCGAGCCAATCGTATGCCCCGGCGAATAGATCGGCTGCACCTCAATGGTCTGGCTGCCGACGTAGATATCCTTGCCCTCAGTCAACGGCTCATACGAAAAGGTAACTTCGCCTGCATCCTTCGGCGGCAGATGATACACCGCACCGTGCCGCTCAGCAAGCAGCCTGCCACCAGAGATATGATCCGCATGCAGATGAGTATCGATGGTGTGCACCAGCTTGACGCCCTTGCTCTCCAAAAATTGCTCATATTGGTCGACCATGCGCGTAGCATCGATGAGGGCCGCCTCGCCATCGGCGATAACGGCATAGGACAGGCAGCCCTTGCCGACCCGCACGAACTGGTACAGCTCTCCGCCACCCGACAGCTCCGCTACCATGACCGGCTCCAGATGCTCGCTCCATGCCCTCATGCCGCCGGCAAGATAGAAGACATCGCCTCGACCAGCCTCAGCCAGTTGCTCTGCTACCATAATGGAGGAGCCTTCCTTCGCACACACGACCAGCACGCGGCCCGCCTCCGGCAGCCTCTCTAATGCCGGCGCAATATCATCCAGCAGATCAAAGTACGGGATGTTGACACTAGTGACGCTATCTCCTTCAATTCTCCAGTCGCTATAGCCCTCCTCATTTCGTACATCCAGTACGAACAATGGCTGCTTCTGCAATACTATGGCCGCTGCCTCCCGCGCACTCATCGCTTGCACAAGTTCTGTCTTCATCGCAATACCTCCCATTATTGGTCATCTGCTTCCCTTGGTCATTGATCTAGCTTGCTTAATGCTGTCTGAACACTCTGAACGGAACAGATCAGATCTGGCCGAATGTTCGTTCCAGGAAAGACGCTTAATCGCAGGCGTACCGGGGTACGTCAAGAAAAAGGCAACGCAGCATGGAGCAAAAATGCTGTGAGAGATGACCTTGAACTTGTTCAGACACGACCTGATTCAAGCCTCCTCCTGCTCCCCCGTCCAGCCCAGCATCCCCGGCAATACATTGCGTACTTGAGTGAAACCGCCAGCCGCCAGGAGTTGGCAGGCCGCATCGCTGCGATTGCCCGTTCGACATACGACCGCATAGGTTTGAAGCGGATTAAGCTCCTCAAGACGCTGCTCCAGCTCCCCTGCCGGAATCGAAACCGCTCCCGGCAAGTGGCCGAAGGCATATTCCGCCGGCTCGCGCACATCAATAATGTGGATCGGCTCTCCAGCCTGGCGACGGCTCAGCAGCTCCTCCATCGTCATCGTATGTGGATAGCGTATCTCCGCCTTTACCTCCGAGGGGTCGGCTTTACGAATATAATGACACAGCACATCCCCCTCCTCCTTCAGACCAATATACTGATGGCCGGTGCGCTTGGCCCAGCTCTGCAGGTCGGCGATGGAGCCTTTGTCCGTTGCCCGTACCTCCAGTACTTCCCCTGTATGAAGCTCCTCCATCGCTTTCTTTGTGCGTACTACAGGCAAAGGACATGCCAGTCCCTCACATTCCAGTGTGCGATTCACCTTGACTGAACTCATAGCACTGCATCCTCCTCATTTTGTTCTGTGCTCACCGATGCTCTGGAGCATGGTTCAAGCCTCGCTGCCGCCTCCGTATTGTATCGCCCCTTGCCAGGCCGTCATCCCGCCCGGCATGTTGATGACTCTGTAGCCGAGCGAAGCCAGATATTCACAGGCTCTGCCGCTGCGTCCCCCGCTACGGCAGACCACGACAATCTCCTCCTTGCTGTCCAGTTCATGATGCCGCGTCTCCAATTCGCCCAGCGGGATATGGGTAGCCTGTGGAATATGACCGTCATATTCCCACTCCTCCTGTTCCCGCACATCAAGCAGTATGAATCGTTCCCCTCGTTGCAATCTGTCCTTCACTTCAAATGGCAGTTGCAGCCTCACCGTTGCAGCCATACCCTGTCGCCTCCCTAGATAGCGTGTATGCACGCCCTAGACTAAAATATCAATCCATATCTTAATGACTGTCGCCACGATAAGCGCCGCTAACATCCATTGCAGCACCTTCGCATTCAGCTTCTTGCTAATCATCGCCCCGATTGGAGCAGCCACTGTGCTGGCGACAACCATCACCACAGACGGGATCAGCAGCATATGCCCTCCCATCAGCTTGCCCGCTGTCGACCCGATGGAGGAGATAAACGTAATCGCCAGGGAGGACGCAATCGCTACCCGTGTCGGTATGCGGAGCAGCACTAGCATCACTGGAACGGTGATGAAGGCGCCCGCCGCGCCGACGATTCCAGACAATATACCAATGAGCGCAGCCGAGGCAGCCGCTAATGGCCTGTTGAACGTCAGCTTGGTGTAGTCCCCTTCCTCATCCCCCTTCTTGGGCAGGAACATCATAATTCCCGCGATAAGCGCAAGGACGGCGTACACGATGTTAATCGTGTCATCGCTCATAAACTTCGAGCCGTAGCCGCCCGCGAAGCTGCCAATTACAATCGCAACCCCCATGGACAGCACCAACTGCTTGTTAATGTAACCTCCCTTGCGGAACGCAAACATCCCGGCCAAGGTAGCGAAAAACACCTGCACCGCGCTGATCGCCGATACCTCCTGGGCGCTAAACGCCACAAACCCCAAAGCCGGCGGGATGTACAGCAGCATCGGATATTTAATGATTGAACCGCCGATGCCCACCATACCGGAGATAAGCGAGCCCACAAAACCGATGGCGAACAAGGTGATGATCCACGCATAATCCATAATGTCTTCTTCCCTCCGCCTTTATACCCTATAGGGTATGTTGGAGATAAAAAAAAGAGGGGCACTGCTTCTAACCAAATACGTTATGAATCGTATGCCCCACTTCGCATCCATATACCCGTATAGGTATGTTAATACTATAATCAATTATGGCGCGGTCGTCAATATTTTTCTGAGGCAACATCTGGCGAGAGGAATCCACGCCGCCATCGCCGGAGCTTGCGCATGCAACAGCGATCCTTCGGCAATCAAGCATCCAGACCGGGCTAAGCCAGTTGCCATGTCTGTCTGCTGCGACGAGGGTAGCTTGCACGGCCTTTTACTCCCTACCGATTTATGAATGGAAGCGGCCGTTCATCTTACTGGTACGGTATCCGCCAGTCACATTGTAGGCTGTGAAGCCATGTTGAGCCAGAATGCGGCAAGCGATATAGCCCCTGATGCCAACCGCGCAATACACATACAATTCCTTGCTTGCATCCAGTTCTCCCATTCGATCGCGCAACTCATCCACCGGGATATGCAAGGCGCCCTCAAGATGCCCTGCAGCATACTCGGTGTCCGTTCTGACGTCCAGCAGCACCGCATCCTCACGCCCTGCCCATTCCCCATCTGTACTCACCTTCATCCGTCCGCTCAGCACATTTCCCGCTACATAACCGGCCATGTTGACCGGATCTTTGGCCGAGGAATACGGCGGCGCGTAGCATAGCTCCAGTTCGGCCAGATCATGTACTGTCCCACTGAGCCGCTGAACGGTCGCGATCACATCGATTCGCTTGTCTACGCCATCAGAGCCAAAGGCTTGCGCACCGAGAATTTTACCTGACTCATCGAACAGCAATTTGAGCGAGATTGGCGATGCGCCCGGGTAGTATCCGGCATGAGAGGCAGGATGGAGGTGTATGGCGTGATAGGGCAGCCCAAGCTTCTTCAGCAGACGCTCATTCTGCCCGGTCGCCGCTCCGGTCTGGCCGAAGATGCGCAGCACAGCCGTGCCCTGCGTCCCCTTGTAGGCGCTGTCCAGTCCACATAGATAATCGGCGGCGATTCGTCCCTGCTTGTTAGCAGGACCAGCCAGAGGTACAGCGGCGCGTTCGCCTGCCAGATTCGTCGTCTCCACCGCATCTCCAACAGCGTAGATATCCGCCATGCTGGTCTGCATATGTTCATTAACAATAATATGGCCCCGCGGCCCCAGCTCTATGCCAGAAGGCTGGAGGAATGCTGTGTCCGGCTGAACACCGATCGCCAGCACAACCAGATCACAGGCCACCGTCCGCCCGCTCTCCAGCTCCACCTCGATGCCTTGCCCCTGCTGATGAAAGGCACGAACCCCATCGCCCGTCACTACCTCCACACCATTAGTAATGAGCTCCTGCTCACCATATGCCGCCATCTCCGCATCGAAGACGGATAGAATCTGCGTCCCCGCCTCAACCAACACCACCTCCAGCCCCCGCTCGCGCAGATTTTCCGCCATCTCGACACCGATGAAGCCGCCGCCGATGATGACTGCCCGTTTCGAATCGTGGCGCTCAACGACCTCCTTGATGCGATCCATATCCGGGATAGTACGAAGTGAATAGATAGACTCCCTGTTGATCCCGGGAATCGGCGGCTTAACCGGGCGTGCGCCGGGAGACAGAATGAGCGCGTCATAGCTTTCCTGATACTCACCGCGATCCGCGCTATGAACCGTAACAACCTTGGCAGACGGGTCTACTGCCGTCACTTCACTTGATGTGCGAACGTCAATCCGAAAGCGAGCCTTCATCGCCGCCGGCGTCTGCACCAGCAGCTTGGAGCGCTCCTTAATCGAGCCGCCAATATGGTAAGGCAACCCGCAGTTGGCATAGGAGATATATTCACCCCGCTCGAACATAATGATTTCCGCCTGCTCATCGAGCCTGCGCAATCGGGCCGCCGCCGATGCTCCACCCGCTACGCCGCCCACTATCAAAATTTTCTTCGCCATGTCTCGCTCCTCCTTTTACATATACCTGTATGGGTATATATTAGATATATCTTACCTGGTTTTGTCTGTCGATACTGTGATTTTTGTCACGCAGAACAAAGGTTGCTTGGGGAACGAGTATGGCGGGTGTAGAAGCACCATTTGACTTCTTACTTGCATCTTCAGTATAAAGAGTATGAAGGAAGGTGATTCATTGATGGAGCGTCGCGAGGAATTGGCCGGGGGACGCATCGGCAAAATTATGAAGGAGGGCGGGAGCGTTGTCCGTCCAGCGCAGCGTTGGACAGTAGATATTCACCGCTTTCTGAGGTTTATGCATCAGCGCGGCGCGCGCTTCGTACCCGAACCATACGCCATCACAGAGCAACAGCAGGAGCTGCTGTCGTATATGCCAGGCGAGGTATACAATGATCCATTGCCAGCGTGGATGCTGGAGGATCGCATGTTGATCTCGGCTGCCCGCTTATTGAAGACCTTTCACGAGCACAGCCAGCATTATATCTGTATGCTCACCCATGAGGAATCATGGATGCTGACCGCGCAGCAGCCCGCCGAAGTGATGTGTCATGGCGACTTTGCGCCTTATAACGTTACGATCGTCGATGGCGAGGCTGCGGGAATCATTGATTTCGACACTCTGCATCCAGGGCCGAGACTATGGGATGTAGCCTATGCGGTCTATCGGTGGGTTCCATTCACCAGCCCTGCTCGCCCCGGCTCACATGGAGATTTACAGGCGCATATTCGGAGAACCAGGATATTTCTGGATGAGTACGGATTGGATGATGCTCAGCGGGAAAGCCTCGTCCGCGTCTTGATCGCTAGACTGACGAGTCTGACAGACTTCATGCAGCACGAAGCCGACAACGGCAACGAGGATTTCCAGCATCATATCGCTGAAGGACATCTGAATGTATATGTTGAAGATATGGATTATCTTCGGCGGCATGAGGATGAGATTGTGAAGGAGATTCGGGGGTAGTGCTGCGCTCAGCGAGGGCGCTTGGCGAACAAGCCCACGGTCAGAGCCCCGCGGCAGCATGCAGGCTTGAGAGTAGCAGGCGCGTGCTGCTGCGGGGGCGGATGTCTGATTCACCTCATTCTGTACTTTCTATACTATAGTTTCTAAGTCATGCCATAATTCTTCTGAGCCTCCCGACCGGCCAATCTACCATCCTGAACATCTACGGAGTAATCCATACCTCCTCATTGCCGCGCCACGGCAATCTGCTCATATCCCGCATCCCCTTCCTCCTCACTCGCAAATAAAGCCGTGTAGACTCCGCCAAGCTGCAGCAGCTCCTCATGTGTACCGTCCTCCACAATCCGCCCCTGCTCCATAGCAATCACTCTGCTCGCGTATTGAACTGCGGATGCTCTATGCGTGACCGCAATCACCGCCATACCAGGCACAGCCTGCAGGATGGATTCCAATACTTGCGCCTCTGTGAGCGTATCGAGCGCTGACGTTGCCTCGTCCAGCAGCAGCAGCTTCGGTCGCCTGATCAGCGCCCGCGCCAGCGTAATCCGCTGCCGCTGTCCGCCGGACAACGTTTCTCCCCGCTCCCCCACCCATGCATCATAACCGCCATTCAGCTTCTCAATAAAGGAATGGGCACCCGCGGCTTGAGCTGCCCAGACGACCTCTTCGTCGCTCGCCCCCTCAAGCCCGAGCCTAATATTATCCCTTAACGTCCCGGTAAAAAGATAAGGCGTCTGCGGCACATAGCTCAACTGACGAAGTGTCTCCGCTTCATCGGGGTGAGCACTCAACTGCGTGCCCAGTGTCCATGCTCCGCCAGCGGTGGGAGAGATTAAGCCGCTGCACAACCGCAGCAGGGTTGACTTGCCTGCGCCGCTCGAGCCCACCACGGCAACGAATTCCCCTCTATTCACTGTCAGACTCACCTGATCAAGGAGAACGGTCTGCTTGCCCTCATCTAGCTCAAGCGACACCGTCGCCTCCTTAAGGGCAATGACCGGCTGGCCGCCCGCAGGCTCTACCCCTGATGCCGAGTACAATACCGACCCGCTTGAGCCGACCTTCTGCGCCTGCTCTTCGCTCTTATTAGACAATGGCACCTGACCGATAGCCTCGTGCCCGGGCAGAACCGAGCGCACACCATCTTCTCCCGTCTCCTCCTGCCCCAGCAGACCCGGATGCTCCTGCCCCTCTTGCCGGCTCTCCCCCATCGGCTTGAACAGCGCGAAGATACGCTCCGCGGCGCCTAGCCCCTGCTGCAGATTGCCCCATGTATTAATGACGCTAAGCAACGGATTCTGCACCCGGCTGATCAGCACGAGAAACGCCAGCACCTGACCGGCTGTCAGCGCGCCCTGAATGGCTGTATAGGCGGTGAAATAGACACACACAATCATGACAAGCTGATTGGTGAGGTAGACAGACTGGTTCATCGAGGTGCGTTGCAGCATATTGGCCACCTGCAGGCGGTTCTGCTCCCTGCGCTTCTCCTCATACTTGGACAGCACCGCAGACTCCATCTGGAATATGCGCACAATATGCAGCCCCTGCAGCATTTCCTGCAGGAAACCGCGCACCTCCGCATCCTTTTGCTGAAGCCGATTCCCATACGTCCGCAGCTTCCGGTCAAACCATCTGCCTACTGCAAATACAACCGGAGCAGACAGCACGACCAGCAGCGCCAGCTTCCAGTTCATTGTAGCCAGATAGGCAAAGGCAACCGCGAACAGCGCCACATTGTAGGTCAGCTCATACACGATGTTGGCGACCATGCCATTGGCCTGCTGGACATCGCGGGTCGTGCGGGAAACCAGATCGCCCGAATGGAACCGGAGCAGTGACGTATACGGAAGCGAGGCGATCTGCCGGAATACATCCGTAGAGAAATCCCGCTGCATCCGCGACTGTACCGAGTTGCGCAGATAGAATTGGAGCATGAAGAACAGGATAATCCCGATGCCCGCAGCCAGACACGCCCCTGTCAACAGCAACAGCGTATCCAGATCCCGCCGCCCGGCAGCATCGATGAACAATTGCTGTACCCACGCGTAGCCGACATCATACACGATATCTGCTGCGAGCAGCAGCACGGATAATACAAAGGCGATTTTGTACGGCTTGGCATACTTCATAATGGCGACAAATAATGAGACCGCCCGTGGCTCCGATTGTCCTCCTGTACTCACACCGCTCTCCCCTTCCCCTCATGGCTGCCTCTCTCATAGAGCATGCGATAGTAGCTGCTCCTCTCCATCAGCTCCTCATGTGTGCCCTCACTGACGATACGCCCTTGATGCAGACAGAGGATATGATCTGCTCCCTTAATCGTAGACAGACGATGAGCAATAATAACCACCGTCTTGCCCGCAGCAGCCTGCTGGATCGACTCCTGAATCATACGTTCATTCTCGCCATCCAGAGCCGAGGTCGGCTCATCCAACACGAGCAGTGACGGGTGCTTGATCAGCGCCCGTGCGATGGAGATGCGCTGGCGCTCTCCCCCCGACAGGGTTGCCCCGCGCTCGCCAATAACGGTATCGTATCCGGCGGGCAACGTCTCCACCCAGTCATGAAGGTTAGCTGCCTGTGCCGCATGCTTGACCTCCTCCAGGCTCGCAGCAGGTCTGCCCAAGCGGATATTTTCCCCGATCGTCCCTGAGAACAGATACGGTTCCTGGGAGACGTAGGCAAGCGACTCGCGCCAGCCTCTCAGCTCCATGTCCGCCAGATTGTGCTCGCCTACCCATACCCGCCCCTCATCAGGTCGATGAACACCGAGCAGCAGACTCGCGATCGTTGACTTGCCTGATCCGCTCTCTCCGACAATCGCAGTCACCTGCCCGCGGGCAAGCGTGAAGCTGACACCCTGCAGCGCCGCCTCCGCGCCTTCGGCATAGCGGAACATGACGTTGTCGAAGCGTATATCTCCCCTGATGCCTGCCCCCGGCTTCGCGCCTGCAGATGCCGCTTCCTCTTCACTTGGCAGGTCCATCACCTCAAAGGTTCTCGCTGCACTGGCAATCGCCCCCTGCAATTGCGGCCAGAGCGAGGACAGATTGGAGATCGGGCCGGACAGCCGCTCGAATACCACGAGAAAAGCCGCCAGAGCGCCCACATCCAGCCTGCCCTGCACAATCAGGTAGCCGCCATACCCGAGAATGTACATTAACCCGAGCACATACACCAGTATATTCACCCGGTAAAATACAGCCTCCAGAGCCAGCGCCTTCAGATGATGAACAAGGTAGCGATCCCATTTATCGCTCAGCAGCGCGGTCATTTTATCTTGAATCGAGTAGCTCTTAATGACCTCCATTCCTTGCAGGCTATCCATCAAAAAAGCATCCTGCTGCGCTCTGGCCTCCTGCCGCTTCGTATAGGTATCGCGCATCTTGCGAGCCAATGGATTGGCGAACAGCGGGATGACGAGCGTGATGATCAGACTGCCCAGCGCCAGACCGACATGAACAACGGACAGATAAGCCAGCAGGAAGACCAACTGCAGACTGTTGCGAAACAGATCCATCGTCTTGTTGTTGATCGCCGCTTGCGCCTCTGGCGCAGCATCATGGATGCGGGACAGCAGGTCGCCGCTATGATAGCTGTGCAGCTCCTTCTGGCGGAGCCTGACCGTCTTGTTCAGCAGCCTCGCCTGATAATGCAAGGCAGAGCGGTTCTGCAGCATGGTATGAACATACCCGCTCAGGAAGCTGCCCCCCGCTTCCACCAGCGCCAGCGCACCCAGCAGCAGGCAGGCGATGGTCATGGCCGACAGTTGCTGCTCCATGATGGCATTGACGATCCGACGCATCAATTCCGCATAGGCAGGGGTAGTCAACGACAACACGACAGACAGCAGGACGATGCCCAGATACCAGGGCCAGTAGGAGCGCGACAGACGCAGTAATCGGGTCAGCGTGCCGTACACTCCCGGCTTGTGGTTTATTTTCAAGCAGCTTTGCCCCCCTATGATGCAAAATAGTGGCGGAAGATAGGCGCGAGTACGCCTTGCATTGCACCATCCCCCGCCACAGTGTTTATCCGAGAGCGCTCTCTCTGTGGCTCAGATAGTGCGCCATCTCACGTATGGTATGATAGCGGAATACGATCAAATCCTCTGGAGCCAGATCATGCTGCTCCATCTCGACCTCCAGCAGCACTGCTTGAATCGATGTCCCGCCCAGCTCGAAGAAGTTATCCGTCACGCCAATCGGTGATACGCCGAGCACCTGCTGCCAGATGAGGACGAGTGTCCTCTCCAGCTCGCTCTCCGGCGCGACATAGCTCTCCCGATCCTCTGCGGGGAGGCTGAGCTGAATGAGTCTGCTCTTATCCGTCTTCCCGTTAGCTGTCAGCGGCAGCGACTCCAGGAAGACGATCTGATCCGGTATCATATAGTCTGGTAGCGAGAACGAGAGCAGCATGCGAATCATCATCGCATCCGGCTCGCTGTCTGCCACGACGAACCCTATCAGCCGATCCTCCTTCGCCAGCACGACCGCTTCCCTTACGAATTGAATCTCGCACAGGCAAGCCTCGATCTCGGCAGGCTCGATCCGGTACCCTCTCACCTTCATCTGCTCGTCGAGCCGTCCCAGGTATTCCAGATTGCCATCAGGCAGCCAGCGCCCCACATCTCCAGTACGGTACAGCCGCTCTTGCGGGTCGTAAGGATGAGTGATGAATCGCTCTTCATTTAACTCCTTGCTGCCGACATAGCCCTGCGCCAGGCCGACACCCCCAATATATAGCTCGCCCTTCACCCCGATCGGCTGCAGCTTGCCATCATCCAGCACCCATAGAGTTGTGTTATCGATCGGCTTGCCGATTGGCACCGACACAGACTTCATCTGCTCAGGGCATTCATAGACCGTCACATCAATCGTTGCCTCCGTTGGACCGTACAGATTAATGAGTCTGGTCGCCTGACTATTGAGCAGCGAGTAGAAGCTCTCCACATGGCTCGGCTTGAGCGGCTCGCCGCTCGCGAATACATAGCGAAGCGATTGTAGACGAGAGGCCGCATTATGAACATCAACATAGCTTATAAAAGCCCCCAGCATCGACGGTACATAATGAATAACCGTCACCCCATGACGCTCCACGGCCTCGATAATCGCCCTCGGCTCGCGCTCACGCCCAGGCTCCAGCATCACCACACGGGCACCCTGCATAACGCCCCATAATAGCTCCCACAGCGAGACATCGAAGGTGAACGGCGTCTTCTGGAGCAGCACATCCCCCTGACCGATCGGATAGGCCCGCTGCATCCATTGCAGCCGATTAAGCAGCGAGCCATGCCCGATCCGCACGCCCTTGGGCTTGCCGCTCGTGCCTGAGGTGTACAGCAGATAGCAGGCATCATCCGGCGTTAGCGTCACCGGCTCATCCTGCTCTCCTGCCAGCGGCGCAGCATGCTCCAACTGCTCCAGCAGCAGCGAGCTTACCGCATGATCGAAGCTCATGCTGAGGCTCTCCTGCGTCACAACGCAGCGGCACCCGCTATCCAGCAGCATGTATTCGATCCGCTTCTTGGGGAACGCCGGATCGATCGGCAGGTAGACGCCGCCAGCCTTCAAGATACCCAGCAGTCCTGCCAGCATGTCCACCGAACGCTCGACCATTAGCCCCACGACATCACCCTTGCGAATACCATTGGCACGCAGCCAGTTGGACAACTTGTCCGCCCGCCCAAGCAGCTCCGCATAGGTAAGCTGATCCATATCGGATTCGCTAGCCGCGGCGAGCACGGCCACCTCGTCTCCGGACATCCAGGCCTGATCGTCGAAACGGCTAACTACTGTATCTCGCTCATGGAGCGGCTGCTTCGTGGCATTGAACACCTGCATAATTTCATGTCGCTCCGCTTCCGAGAGCATCTCCATCTCATGCACCTTCTGGCCGGGTGCTTCGGTCGCACTCCTGAGCAGCTGCATGAAATGCTGCGCCATGCGCTGGATTGTCTCATGTCGGAACAGATCAGCACAGTATTCCAGACTCCAGAACAGCTGCTGATCCTCCGTCAAGGTGACGACGAGCGTCAGATCGAACTTGGCAACACGATGCTGGAAGCCGCCGTAAGGAAACATCTTGACGCCATGTCCGAGGCTGTTCACCAGCTCTCCCGTGCCATGATTATGCAGGACAAACATCGTATCAAAGAGCGGGTTGCGGCTGACATCGCGCCGTGTCTTCAATCGATCGACTAATTCTTCAAAGGCATAATCTTGATACTCGTAGGCCGCCAGTGTATTGCTCTTCACCTGCTCCACCAGCTCCATGAATGTGTGATCGCCCCGCGGCGTATTACGCATAGCCAGCGTATTAATGAAGGCTCCAATCATGTGAGCGGTATCCGCATGGTTGCGCCCGGCAATCGTCGTGCCGACCACAATATCCTCCTGTCCGCTGTACTTGGAGAGCAGCACATTATAGACAGCCAGCAAAATCATGTAGAGTGTAGCGCCTGTATCCTGTGCGAGCTGGAATAACGCCTCTGTGGTGTGCTCCTGTACCTTGAAATCTACCCGACCGCCCTTGAAGCTCTGGATCGACGGACGGGGATAATCGATCGGCAGCTCCAGCAGCGGGCTCGCATCTGCGAATACACGAAGCCAGTAAGCTTCTGCCTCCTGCTTGCGCTGCTCACCGTAGGCGGAGAGCTGCCAGAGGGCATAGTCCTTATATTGAAGGGCCATCGGTGGCAGCGTCTTGCCCGAATAGAGCGCCGTCAGCTCATCGCCGAAAATCTCCATCGACACGCCATCTGTAATGATATGGTGCATATCTGTGAGCATGAGATGTCGGTCCTCGCCCAGCTTGAGAAGCTCCACCCGCAGCAGCGGAGCCATCTTGAGATCGAACGGCCTGACAAAGGCTTCGATCCGCTCCTCTACCTCCTCCTCTGCAGCCTCAGAATATGGAATCGTTAGCGTGACTCCTTGATGCACCCGCTGTACGAGCTCACCGTCCACCCAGCCGAACGAGGTACGCAGCGTCTCGTGTCTGTTGATCAGCCCCTGCACCGCTCGCTGAAGCCTCTCCACATCCAGCGGGCCGCGAACAAGCGTAATATCCGGCACATTATACGTAATGTCCGCCAAGTGATTCAGAACGTACAGACGCTTCTGGGCAGTGGAGGCCGGATAATGCGGCCTGACCGCGGCGGGCTGAATCCGTTGAAAGGATGGCTCACGCGCAGCCCCCTTGCCGTCCGCTTCACTCGCCTCCTGCCCAGGAGACGGCGACTCTGTGATTCCATGCGCGAGCAGATACGCCGCCAAACCCTCAATCGTCGGCGTATCGAATAACGCCTGCAACGGCACCGTGACGCCGAACTCCTTGTGCACCCGCGACAGCATCAGGATCGCCTTCAGCGAATGTCCGCCATGCTCGAAGAATCGGTCGGTCCGTCCGATCCGCTCCACGCCCAGCACCTGCTCCCATAGCTGCGCCAATCGCTTCTCCGTCTCTCCCTGCGGCGCGGCATGTCCAGACTGCTCCGGGCGCAGCAGCTCCTCCATCAACTTCCTCCGGTCGGTCTTGCCATTGGGCGTCACCGGGAGCTGCTCCAGTTGCACGATGCCTGTCGGCACCATGTACTCCGGCAGCCGCGCCTCCAGATACGCACGCAA